>CAJTQA010000005.1 GCA_910578455.1 uncultured Dorea sp. | reverse complement strand
CCGTTTTAAAAACACGGGGCAGGAACGGATGTGGGTAAGAAACAAATCCTCCGTTGCAAACCTAAACACACTTGCCCATATCAGTCTTTTGGCTGTTGCCATTGCTGCAGTTACTGGCAATTCCGGTCAATCCTACCGCAAGCTAAAATCTTTAAAACGGACTGCCTGACTTTTGTAACTGAATATTCTCTGATTTTCGTAGGTTTTGGACTTACGTTAGCTTTGTTATGCCTAAAAAGCGTCTTCCCTCAACATTAAAAGTCTAACAGCCAAATCTCATCTTAAAATCAATGCGTTTTGCTCTTCTCTATAAACTAAGAAATGACTATAAAAACCAAAATATAATATTTATAGGATGTAGTCTTGATGACGAAATAGATTTAAAGACCTTGTCCACATGGTCATTTGATTATACTGATAAAGATACCTTGAGCCGAACAATTATTTTTATAAAAGGAAAACCGAGTAAATTACAGCAATCCAAGTTTAAAACGTTTGGGATAACAGATGTTGTTTGTTTTCAAACTTTTGAAGAAATGTATTATTTTTTGCTAGATACATGGAATGAATCTACAAAAATTCAAGAAGATGAACTAACTAAGCATAATCAATTTAGTATGTCTTTCTTAAAGGGAACCGAAATAGAAAAAAATCAAGATTATTTTTTATGGGGTAAAGGATTATTTGATTTGAAAAAACAAATTATAACTTATCCTTACTATTTTATTTCACGTAGCATAAAAGAAACAATTACCAAAAATATAAACAAAAATAAAGTTCATTTAATATATGGTTCGCGTTTATCTGGGAAATCTTATCTTCTTGCGGATTTGTATAGAGCTATACGAGATCGTGAAGTATTTTATTTTGATGGCAAATCTCGTATAACACAAACAGCATTAGAAAAATTAATAGAGAAAAGGGGCATAGTCTCTTTATTTGATATAGGCACAATTGGAAGAGAGCAATTTGAATACATTCTTCAAAGTGCACAGAAAATCAACATAAATCGCAGTAATTTCATTATTAATGTTAATTATAATGATAGTGATACATTAGGGATTGTAAAATGGAAATTAAAACAAAACATAATTCAATCAACAGATATTTTAACATATTCGTTATACAATAGATTTATGAATAATAAAAAAACAGAAGAACTAAAAGAAATTAACAAGTTATTACCAACAGTACACCTGCCACCTTGTACTTTCAAGCGTACTTTATTAGATCAGCTAATATATACAGAAAATTTGTTAAAGAAAAAAGGAAAATTTTCAACACAACATATTAAAATTCAAACACCAAAACAACTTGCACTTCTAATTGTATTAGCGATTAAAGAAAAAATTTTTTCGTTAGAAATAGTAAACTTTTCTTTTGATTTAGAAATTGTAGAAGCAGCGAAGAGATATGATCCTTTTATAGAAAGAATTGAAACCAATATTCATGAAAAAGATGCTTCCGATTTGTCAAGAATAAAATATGTATTAAACTCTAAATACTGGCTGAGAAGAGAATTGGGCGTTTATGCTCGCAAAAAAGATAATTATGAAATTGTTGGTGATGCATATAGATACATTATAAAAAAAATTATAGACTCTTGCGGTCATAACGAACATAAACAGCGTAACATCTGCCGTAATTTTATTTTATTTGATGTTATAAATGACATTTTTCTTGATGAATTTCACGGAAATATAGAACTAATTGTTTATATATATACAGTATTGCATGAACTTTTAGCAGAGGATTTTCATTTCCTGCACCAAAATTCCAAATGTTATCTAAATTATTCATATGTTCTCACGAACAATTGTGACAAATTAGATTATTTAAATAAAGCTCTGGAACTTGTAAAGATATCAAAAGCAATGATTGAGAACAAATATGAAGAAAAAAATAATGAAAGGTTACTAATTACTTTAGCTCACACACAATATACATTGGCTACAATTCTCTGCGAAATATGTAGAATACATAATTTTCTAAATATTGAAGAGAATGATAGTGCAATAAATGTCATTAGTGAAGCTGTTTATTCACCATATAATAGTGATGATTTTCAACGAGAACGTAAGAAAAAAACAGTGCAAGGAATAAACAGTTTTATGCAAAATGCAATAAATAATTATAAAGAACTCAATATATCTTCAGAAAATCGTAATCAATTAGATAAACTGATCAATGTATTTTTATTAGATTACTAAAATGACTATTGTCATAATTTGATTTCTTTATGCGTAAAGCAGGCGGCACTTCTTTGAGAAAGGATATGCCGTCTTGTGTTTCTGTATTACGCTTACATCAGTAAACAGTAGATAGGTTCTTTCCAAGATTAGTTGAATTCAGTGTAGAAAAGTTCATGGAACAATAGGTAGTGTAAAATAATTTGTGTCTCTGGTAAAAAATGGCTCCTTTTTGGTAAGAATTAAGATATGTCAATTCTTATGGAAAAAGAGTATTTTTATGGCAGTTGCAAAGGAACAAATTCGACAAATCATCTCACAAAATAACATTAGCAGCGTGGAAGGTGTTTATTCCCTCCTCAAAGAAAGCTTTAAGGACATTTTTCAGGAGCTTATGGAAACAGAGCTGGATGCCACTCTTGGTTATGAGAAAAATCAAAAGGGTGATCTACTGACAGATAATAAAAGAAACGGCAATTCGACCAAGACGCTTAAAAGCCAATATGGTGAATTCCAGATTGATGTGCCCAGAGACAGAAACGATGAATTTGAGCCAATGTTAATTCCTAAGTACCAAAGAGATATCTCTGGAATCGAAGAAAAAGTGATCTCACTATATGCACGTGGAATGAGTACCCGTGATATCCATGACCAGTTAAATGATCTGTATGGGATCGAAGTGTCCGCCGAAATGGTCAGCAAGATCACGGATAAGATCCTGCCGCAAGTAAAAGAATGGCAGTACCGCCCTTTAAATCCAATCTATCCTTTTGTATTCATGGACTGCATCCACTATAAAGTCCGGGAGGATGGAAGGATACTGAACCGCGCTGCATACATCGTACTGGGCGTCACAGTAGAGGGGTACAAAGATATCCTAAGCATTACGGTAGGCGCAAACGAGACAAGCAAGTTTTGGCTTGGCATGTTAAATGACCTGAAAAACAGGGGCGTAAAAGACGTAATGTTCTTCTGCGTAGACAGTCTCCCGGGATTTAAGGAGGCGATACAGGCAGTATATCCACAGGCAGGGCTCCAGCGGTGCGTGATCCATATGCTGAGGAATTCTTTCAAGTATATCAACTATAATGATTTGAAGAAGTTTTCCGCGGATTTCAAAGCAGTATATAACGCGCCCACAGAATCCGCAGCACTGTCAGAACTGGATGCTGTCAAGGAACGTTGGGGAAAAAGTATCCTTATGCAATTAGTAATTGGGAGAATAATTGGAAAGATGTAAGTTCCTTTTTTCAATTTTCAGACGATATCAGGTGCATTATGTATACTACGAACATCATCGAAGGGGTCAACCGCCAATACCGGAAAATTGCAAAGACAAAAAGCGTGTTTCCCAGCGATACGTCCTTAGAAAAGATGTTATATCTGGCCAGTGAAAATGTAGTGAAGAAATGGACGCAGAGATACCGGAACTGGGATCAGGTGTTGAATCAGCTGATTGTTCTATATGGTGAGAGGATCACAAACTACCTGTAAAAGGAAAAGCGGGATGGCATCATCCAAACAAACCATCCCGCCCTTATTCCATTGGCATCTGTATCATTGCCAAAAAACTCCAATCTTATTCCGGAGACCAGGTGTAGGCAGCGCCCACGAAAAAGCAGATAGTACAGGAACTTAATTATCATGCAAAAATTTAGAAAAAAATGTATAAAACTTTCCAACGTGGCTACACTATAAATACAAAGAAATCTTCAACAGCAAATCGACAACAAGAAGTGATTAAAACTGACAAAAATCTTTTACATATCTAATTCTTATCAGGAAATCTTATTTTCCATAGACACAAGATTTTTTACAGCCTCGAACAATACTTTATTAATCGTAAAAGCGACAGCCCCAAACAATTCATTAATTCTACTATATTCTTTTGTAATATTTGTTCTTATATTTTCATTATTTCATAAAAATTTCTACGTGCCATTAATTTACCTTTCGCTCAATAAATAAATTAGCTATTTCGTCTGTCCACTAATTTCTTTCAAATCCTCTATCGCCAACTCCGGTGCCATCGTATGGAACATTAGATAATTTCTTTTCATTGTTCCTACTGGTGCCTGTTTATATATCTTTGAACTGTCTTCTTGGGTGTAATAATGCCAATAGCGGTAAAGGTATCCCATCCAATACAAGATGTTTTTTGAATATACTTCGCCTTCGCTGGTTATTTTATCTCCAGAGATAGCCACAAGTTCCTCTAACAGATACTCTTCTCCAGCCCACTGCATACGGTTATATTTCGAATCCAAGGCCTTTGCTACTTCAGAGGTCATAAATGTTTTTATAAAATTGGCACTTCCATAATTATTGTCAGCAGAAAGTTCAAATAATCTACCTTGAATATCACACAACTTTAATTGAATCTCATTCATTTTTATTCCCCTTTCAACGCAGCGTCTAAAAGTTCATCAAAGAACATTCCTTCGCGACGATAATTCTTACAAATATCATTGGCTAAAGAAGTACCTTTTTCACGATTTTCTCCCGCTACATCTTTCAAAAACTGTCTTTCCAAATAAGATAATTCTACTTCACATTCTATCTTTACAAAATCACACGCTTTCTGTGTGATTGCAACATATTGCTTACCTAATTCCAATGCAGACAAGCTATTCACCAATGCTGCATCAGTAATATTTCCCAAAAAGAAATTATCAATCACATAGAACATTCTATCATTAGCAATACTTCCAACAATCATGTCTTTGCCATTTGCCATATCATGATACTTATTGTAAAAATCTGTTCCTTTAATTTTATCCATTCTTCCACGATGGTATGCCACGATCATCGCCCATTCCAAATCTGCTGGAACATCTAATATTGCCAATTTATCTACCGCTACAGAAACAATATAAAATTTCGACTTATCATAATCGCAGATAAGAGTCAATGCTTGGCTTGGTTCGGTTCCCATATAAAATCCTTTTCCAAAATCACATTTCGAACGACTCTTTGGTTCAATCTTGCCTTGAATTCCAGATTTAGATCCATGGTACAGTAACACTCTGTTTTCATCTATTTTTACTGCTTCAGTCGCTGCTTTTATCTTATCAAATACCATATCATATACTGGTACATTATTTGTTTTGCATAACTCATATAACGTAGACTGTGCGAGCTTGTTTGGAACTGCACGTCCATTTTCCCAACGATTCACTGTAGCAAATGATATATTTAATAATTCAGCCAATTCGGTTTGACTCATATTTAAAGATATACGGATTTTCTTAATCAATTCCTTCACAAAAACACCTCTTTATATAACATTATCTATATTCATAATTATATATATTGTTATATTATATGTCAACAACACTTATGTATGACTACATTTTTCATCCAAACAAGCACTCTCCTCACTTTTTCAACAATCAAAAACCACCAGATTATTTGCACATAAGCAAACTCTGGTGGTCTATATTATCATAATTCCCTCAAAAACAAATCATTTAATTTCTGCCAATCAGGAGCTTTCGTTTCTTCCATAGATTTCACAATATTCTTTATTTCTTCAATTGAAGAATCAAGATATTCATTAATTTTATCTACTCTTGGAATTTCTCTGATTTCCGGAGAATTTATTTTAAGTTCTAATAGCATATTCACATCCCTGTACAATTTCGATGGAAGCTGTGCATCCATCAGCTCCGAAAACAACATCGGAGCTGGCGTTCCTTTTTCTAGAATCCAGCGACACGCCAGTACAGGACGTAATACATAGAAATACTTCTTTGCTCGGACCATGTCCCTTTTTAGGTATTCACGATAGTTTCCTTCTGCCATACTTATATAGTGATACAAGCTTCGCTTACTTGAAAAGTAATTTGACATTACTCTTCTGAACTGATCAGCAAATTCCGTTTCCATGTATATAATAGGAGATGAAAACCATTCGAACAATGTTGGATTCGATTTGTACAAAAGTCTTAATGTCTTCTGTAAATCCCACCCATTGATGTCTAGCATATCATCAATGGGAAGCTCGATTACATCCCGTACCGACTCTAACTTCAAATAATCCTCTTTCTGACGAACATAAATAAAACGTACGTCATAATCACTGTCTGGCGAAGCAAATCCCCAAGCACGGCTACCTGATTCTACCGCTAACAAAATACGAACATTTTCTTGTTTTTCAATCTCACGGAGTTTTTCTTTAATTATTTTCTCCATTTTTAACTTGTATGATAATTAGGAAGTTAATTATCACACGTTTCCTTTCTTTTAATATCGTGATTCAATACAATTCAGATACTATGGACTTTTGATTTTTTCCTGTAGCTTGACTACTCAACTGGAGTGTATTGCCGCTACCTTTATCTGAATTGTTTATCAGCTGGATGTTGCCGGAGTGTTTTTCACTCAGAGTACTTATTTCTATCAAGTCTACGATGATAATCGATGGTGGACATCATGGTATCAGACTTTATGAAAGGGAGGTACAACCTCATAAAAATTTTTTGTAGGCATTGACATTGCCAAACTTAACCATTTTGCCGCCGCGATTTCTTCGGACGGTGAAATATTGATTGAGCCGTTCAAATTTACAAATGACGCTGATGGCTTCCAGCTGCTGGTCTCCAAGCTCGAATCATTCGACAAAGACAGTAGCATCATCGGTCTTGAGTCGACGGCACACTACGGCCACAACCTTGTTCGATACCTTGTTGCTGAGTTCTACCAAGTATGTGTGTTGAACCCCATCAAAACCTGTCAGATGCGTAAGAACAATGTTCGTAAGACTAAGACAGATAAGGTCGACACATTTAAATCAGGTCTGCATCAGCATGCTGTCTATGCTTTGTTAAAAGAAGCACCTTCTCCAAAAGAGATTGTTTCCATGCATATGACTCATCCTGGCAAATCTGCTCAAAGTGAACTCACACGGGCACTTTACCAAAGAGCAGGCCAAAGAATTAAGAGTTCTCGCACAGAAGTCTGTCGGTGCAAACGACAGCGCTATATCTATTCAGATAACTCAGACAATCCAACAAATCGAGTTACTGGATAGCCAACTAGATAAGATTGAAACTGAGACGACAGATATCATGAAATTCAATGATTCTGTCATCATGACCATTCCTGGTATCGGATATCTCAATGGTGGAATGATTCTTGGTGAAATAGGTGATATTCACCGTTTCTCCAATCCTAACAAGCTGCTTGCCTTTGCCGGTCTGGATCCATCTGTTTATCAGTCTGGTAACTTTCAGGCTAAGACGACTCGTATGTCCAAACGTGGCTCGCGCGTATTGCGCTACGCTCTTGTTAATGCAGCTTGGAACGTTGTTAGAAACAACGCAACCTTCGAGGCTTATTACAATGCCAAGAGGGCTGAAGGCCAGTCTCACTACAATGCACTTGGGCATTGCGCCGGCAAGCTTGTCAGAGTCATCTGGAAGATGCTCACTGACGAAGTAGAATTTAACCTCGAATAAGAAGTCTGTAAGCGATTATCGATAGATTTTGAAAAAGCACCCTAAGGGAGCTGTGTTAAAGTTACCCTTTTTTACCACCGATATGAAAAAGAAATTTTTTGCTAATTTATGGTTGACTTTTCATAGCTGGTCTCCTTGTTAATTTGAATACTGTCTACCTAACTATTCCTGATAAAGCAATACAGAGTTTCACCGAAACCACCTCTCTTTTGATTTACTCAGAAATTGTAAAACTACCCATTTTATACTTTCAAGAATTAACCTTCTCTAAAATCTCAGACTCTAATTGCTCCCTGATTTTCTTAAAATTTAATTCTTTAATCTTTTTTCCTCTTATGTTCGCATTCAAATATCCCTTTTCTAAAAGTTCTTCATTTTTACATACATCCATAATATTCATTTCATGAATTGAAATCGGATAATCTTTCGTTATAACAAATGCTTTAACTGGATTAATTTCCATAGCGTCAATAATTCCATTATCTGCCGTACCAAAATATGGAAGAGTAACTTGCTCTGTATTTCTCATATTATTCCGAAACATAATTTGCTCAATAAGCCTAATATGGAAAATATCCCATGTAACATTCAAAATATTTTTTATGATGTCAGAGTTGTTTTTTAACTTTTTAAATGTCTTATGTGTTCTGCTATCATCCATAATATACAAAGACAGTATTATAATCTCTTTTTCTAAGTAACAATTCAGCACATTTAAACAATAATCTATAAATTTCTCAACTTTTTTACTCTTATCTAAAACAATATCAAATGTTTTTATTAAAAATGCTTTCAAAACACAACAGCACACCAAATTAAATTGTTCTAATGTCTCATCCATTTGGCCAAGTGCCATATCATATATTTGTTTTATTCTCATATAATCATCAGAAGACAAATAAATATTTTCAATGTCCTCATTAATCAGTGGAATATTATCAAACTTTACAAAAGATGTTATCATTTCGGAAAGGATGCATAAATCAACAGGTGTCCGCACCCTCTCCATAAGAGCCGTTATTATGCCAGTTTGAAACCCTTCTTTTTTCAAATAATTAAGATAATTTAAAAATTCATCTTTATCAATATTTATTTTACGTCCTATCATTATTTTGTTTAAGTATGTAAGAATATTCAAATCAAAATATATAATTTTACCAACTTGAAATAAAACCTCTTCCAAAATATATTTTGAGTCTAAAATCCAGGTTTTTGTATAATCTCCTATTCCCCAAATTCCACATTGCCCTATTTTTTTATTCTTTAAAGAATCATCAAAATTTGAATATTTCTCGTCAAACAAAAATATTCTACAATCGCTTAATTTATCTTTATATAATATGAATTTTTTCACTTTTTCTAATGTATTTGAAGACTGTAATATATCCTCTATAGCCATCTTTTTATCTTCATTTATCTGTCGATTCATTGTACCTTCCTATCTGTAATATTTATCATCCCAGAACAACTTCCAAAAGTTGTAAATCTTATACTATTATTACAAAATCATCTTAATATATCAAGGGTTTCTATAGTATTTTGTCAAAAATCTTGACTGTATCTGCTAATTCATCCGCTGCTTTAAACCGTCCGTCCTCTGTTTTTTCTATTGCATGTAAATCCATGAAATTATATAATGATGTTGAAAATATATCTTATTCATCTCATTGACCGCAAATTGATTTTCCGGATTGCATAGAAAGGAGGGCAGGAGTATGGGGATTTGGACGTTAGAATAACAGCAAGGCGCAGGTTTCTGTTATTCTCGCCTTGCTGATCAGCGAAAGAATCAGATTAGGAGGCAAAAAATATGTCATATTTCATATATGGATCAAAAAGAATATTTTATCAAATAACAGGTAGCGGGAAACCCATTATTTTTCTTCACGGTGATACAGCTTCTTCTAAAATGTTTGAAATGCTGCTGCCGCTGTACAGTAAACATTTTAAAGTAATCTTAATTGACTTTTTAGGGAATGGGAAATCTGAACGTATAGAAAAATTTCCGAAGGATTTATGGTATTCACAGGCAGAACAGACTATTTCGCTTTTGGAATATCTCGATTTAGGCAAAGTAAATTTGATTGGTACAAGCGGCGGGGCATGGGTTGCTGTCAATGCTGCTTTAGAGCGCCCCGATTTGGTAGGGAAAGTCATTGCAGACAGTTTTGACGGAAGAACACTTGCAGATAATTTTTCAACCAACCTGCAAAGAGAACGTGCTTTTGCTAAAAGCGATGATTTATCCAGACGGTTTTATGAATGGTGTCAAGGAGAAGATTGGGAAACAGTGGTAGACCTGAATACACAGGCTCTTATTGAATGTGCTGATTCCAAACTTCCGCTTTTCCATAAACCCTTGGAAACGCTGAATGTTCCCATTTTGCTTATGGGAAGTCTGGAAGATAATATGTGCCGGAAAGACCTTGAAGAAGAATATCATCAAATGAGTGAACTTATTCCTGAAAGCAAAATATATTTCTTTAAGACAGGCGGGCACCCTGCAATCGGTACGAATGCAGAAGATGCCGCAAAAATCATAGCAGGTTTTATAAACGAATAGCAGGAAAAAAGCGGTTAATCACAGCGATTTAGCCGCTTTTTTCCCCGGAAGGAAATAATGTGCAAGGATTTCAGGCATTGCATGTTTAACTTCCTAACGCCGCGCCCATAATCTTATTACGGCGTCTATCATCCTGATGAACAGAGAAAACGGCAATATCTTATACAACATCATGTATAGTTTCCTTGCCCTTGCCTTACTTACAGGCCCAATCAGGCGCGGCTGCATCAAATCTTCCTTCCTGCATCCGAACCAGTCCATCTCATCCTGAACCTGTTCCCATATCTGCCTTGCTTTGTCTGTATGGAGAATAAGCATTGACATGCCCATACCGTCATCCATATCCGGCCTGATATTTTCAATCCCCCAAAAATCACCCATCGTAAGATCGCCGTCCCGCTCTGCCGTGCAAAACTTGCAGCTATGGCAGGAGGGGCGCAGTATATAGTTACGAAAATACATTATGCAAAACTTGTCGCGATAAAGAGAGCCTGCATATTCCGTTCCATTTATCACATAAGCATACGAGTGTCCGTGATCATGCGCCCGCTTATCCCGGAAAGAAAAATCTGTCATCTTTCCATGATGCTTTTTTTCCAGATATCTCACGTAATCTTTCCAGACCCCCGGAGACGGAACCCCATAACATACCAGGTCCGCGGCAATCAGCCTGTCGTACTCCCGGCCAAGGAACAGCTTTAGCGCCCGGACTTGGCAAGGCGTTCCGACAAACAGCACCCAGCGGTTTCCCTCCAGATGTTTCTTGATGCTGCGATAGACATTCTGCATATTGCTTTGAACATACTTTGTCCCTTTGAGCATCTTAAGTTCTTTCAGATTATTCGTTTCCCGGTGCACCACTTCCATACGGCCGTTATACCCCGCTCCGTAGACTACGCCTCCCCGCTCAAAGACATATTGCGCCAGAACAGGAAATACGCCCCCGGAAGAGCTGGAATACCTGACCTTTTCATCTTTTGCTCTCGCTCCCGCATATTGGTTGCTGCATTTCCCTGAAAAATGATTTTTCAGCGGACAGACCTCTTCGCACCTGCCGCAGTGCACACACACCGAGCCGTCGGCGCAGGGGTAATCAAATCCTTCTTTATCCCGATCCATCCGGATAGCATGTGCCGGACAGACATCCGCGCAGGCTCCGCACCCGCAGCATTCCTCTTTTTTCGCATATAGTTTCATTTCCGACCCTTTCATTCCTGCACTCCTGGATGAAGAACCTTATTCCAGATTCTCCAAAAAGATTCCTTTAGCAATTTCCCGGTGAATCCCCCATTTTTTAACAACAGCCATAATGCAGGCACTGCCTGTTTCACAGCGCCGTATTTCACTGAGATCATATACCGCCGCCTTGCTTTCCAGCATATGATCCGTCTTTGTGTTCCCTTGTCATGGATGCCGCAGATTTCTGCGATATCATCAATCAGCATTTCGTAATCCTGATACTTCCTTTCCTCCTCTGCCCGCGTCAGTTTCCTCCGGGAATGGCTGTCCTTCCTGACACAGACGCCGTACAGCTGCTCTTGTATCGTCGGGCATTTATATCGGAACATATATGGAAGCAGCATCTGGAAATTCTGTCCCACAGGGTACTCCGGTATATGCCGTTTCGGATATATCGCAAAAAAGCGCTCCGACCTTATCATATAGCACCCGCAGCAGACAAAAGTTTTTGATTCTAATATATCCCAGAACAGACATTCATTCGATAAATTGCCCGTCTGTTCTTCCGGTTTTTTTATTTCTCCCGTTTCCGGGGCAAAATAATACGGCAGGCTCCTAACACACTGGTATTCCGGATGCGCTCTAAGAAAGTCCACCCTTCTTTCCACAGATGCAGGCTCCAGCACATCGTCACTGTCAGGCCAGATCAGATATTCGCCGGTCACATACTTAAGCCCCCGGTTAATCGCTGCGGAGGCATTTTTATGGCGCCCCTGAACGATACGGTAACCGTAGCCTTTCGCAGCGAATTTTTCCTGATACTCTTTTGCCGCCCGGATTGTCTGGTCGGTTGAGCCGTCATCAGACAAAATCACCTCAATCTGCGGATAAGTCTGGCAAAGTACAGACTCCAGCATCCTGAACAGATGGCTTTCCCCGTTAAATACCGGAGTGACTACAGAGACCTTTCCTTCTATAAACTTTTCATTTCCTGTGCTCATCACATACTCCCGCATCTTTTTGCATGTATCTCTTATAGTTTCTGAACAGATGAATTTATAAATGCCACATAATCAAAATCATCCAGATACCGCCGCCTGAAAAACTGCTTTTTATAGTTCAGTACCATTCCCAGTTCTTCTTTTGCCTCGAAACCTTCTATGCAGTATGCTGATGAAATCTCCGGATACCTGACGCGGGTCAGTATGACCTTATTCTCATATGGCAGTCTGTCAAAACGCTCTAATGTCTCATAAGAGCACCCATCCCGTTCCGAGCCGATCAGCAGCAGATTATCCCAATTTATCCTTTCTTTTCTCTCTTCCCACTTCCGAACGCCCTCTTCAAATGTATCATAATGCACAAAATTTATTTTTACATCTCCCAACATGCCTGCGGGGCATCCTTTTTCCCCTTTTAACTCCACGATCTCCTGCTCCATATACCATTTCAGGTTCTCTGCAAATCTGATAAAATCATCCATTTCGATCGTCAGGTTAATGGTGGGAGAAAGAAACGGAAGATCCAGATCGTGATAAATGATTGTTCCGACGCAGTTAGATGCAATAATCGAAAAATTCAGATTATCCAGCCTCTTCCTTTTCCTCTTTTTATATAAAATCTGCTCCTGATCCTTTATTGTTACGATCAGGCTCCGTAAAAGCCTCTTAACCATTTCCGCTGCCTCCCGCATTTTCTCCATCCTTCAAGCGCTTTACAGCATAAATCAAGCCAGCATGCTTTTTATATAGTCCATCGAATGTCTCCGCTCTTTTTCGATAAGCTCCCCGGCCCGGCCCCAGTCTATCTCCCGCAGCATCTCCTCCTCTGCAGGCATTCTTCCCTTTTCTACGAGCCGGGATTTCAAATCTATCTTTTCCAGAAAGTTTTCCATCCGTGCATTTTTATTGCTGTGCCCGAATACTAAAAATTTCTTCTCCATCAGAATGGAAAACACCATTCCGTGGAATGAATTGGTCACAACATAATCCGCCTTTTGGAAAAAGCCGACAAACTCCGAAGGCCCTCCCTTTATTTCAAGATTTATCCAGCCCTCCCTCTGGCCCAGCCACGGCATGGACACCTGAATGACCTTTTTTTTCAGCTTTACCGAAAGATCATGTAAATATTGGATCATCAGCGCATTATACTCGGTATAAACAAATAAAATATAGTGTTCATGCCGGGGTGCTTTCCCTATCTTTTCCCATTCTTTCGCTTTGAGCAGCAGTGTAGGGTCCAAAACATCTGTGACATTCCCCTGAAAAAAGTTTTTTACAAAAGGTACCGCACTTTTTTCCCGCATCGATATTCCCGAAAAATTCTGTTTGACTGCTTTCTCAAAGTCTGCATGATATTTTTCAGGCAGCGAATCTTTTCCAAAGCTGGCTCCGTACGCGGCCAGCCTGCACTTTCCTTTTTCTTTTATATTTCCGATATACGCCTGATCCAGCCCGACGGTTATCTCCGGATTCCATACTTGGTCGCTCCCCACAAAAACGTAAGCGTACTTTTTCAGGGAAATTTTTCCCGCCGACCTCACCGCCGGTTCAGCGGTCAGGTACCGGCACCGGAAATTACGCATATTCTTTCTTCTTTTCAAATATGCAGGCAGATGCGACATATTTCTTGCAAATTCCCACACTCCAAAAAAATATATGGTCTTTTTGTCTCTTTCAGCCGCCGTGATCGGAAACAGACGGTATCTTCCTTCCATTCTGACCGGTGCATAGGGGATTACTTCTACCCTTTCTCCGTCAAGTCCTTCCAAATAAGTTTTAAGCGCATATGCCTGCAGCATAGCTCCATAGTCGTCCGCCCAATGAAATGTCAGTATTCCGGTCATATACCTTTCTGCCTCCTTTCGCATACGCCTGAGCCGGCCGGATCCTCTTATACTTTTCCTTATCTGATCCGAACCAGTTTCCGGTCTTGTATTTTATATACGATGTCGCATTCCTTCGCCAGGCTCATATGATGCGTTACGATCAGCAGCGTCTTGTCTTCCCTCACCTGCCGGATCCCATCCATCACTGCCTTTTCAGTCTCCATGTCCAGCGCCGCAGTCGCCTCATCCATGATCAGAAGCTCAAACTTTTTATATAGTGCCCTCGCCAATGCTATCCGCTGGCGCTGCCCCCCTGATATAGCCGTTCCGTTCTCACCGATCAAAGTATGCATCCCCTCCGGCATCTTTGCAACGTCTTCCCATATCTGCGCGCATTTTAAGCATTCTGCTACCCTTTCTTCATCAATCTCCGCCTGATTGGACAAAAGCGCCACGTTATTGCGGACCGTCTCTCCGTTCATATACACAACCTGGGGTATATAGCTGACAATATCCCCAATATTTGCTCTGCACACGCCTTCCGCGTCAGCCTGCGCGACGATATCATAATCATCATACAAGACCGCCCCCGCCTGCGGTTTTAGCAATCCTAAGACCAGACTGAGAAATGTCGTTTTTCCCGCCCCAGACGTTCCTATGACCGCAACAGATGATCCTGCCGGGATTTCTAGAGATACATCTTCAAACAGATTCTCCCGTCCGTCATATCCGAATGTAAGGTTTCTTACATGCATCCCCTCTTTTAAGGTCACTTTCTTTTGCCTGATGCCCGCAAGCCGCTCTTCCTCCTTTTTTAATTCCACATACCGGTCAAGGCAGTCCTTCAGCACTCTATACGGCTTTCTGGAGAATTCTATGCTGTTCATTCCTCCCACGATACTGTATGACAGCGTCGTCATCCTGCTCAATGCCGAAACATATACCGTGACCGGGATAAAGTTGGACAGCTCGATTCCCCATAAAAACAGCGACACAAAAATAATAAGCATGATTGCTTTTGACCAGAGATTCATAAATACTGCAATAACATCATTTTTAAAATTATACTTGCTTTGCGCCTGAGTAAACGCCATGCTTGCATCATAATATTTTTCCAGGACAGGAGCTGTATATCCGCCGATCTTCATCTCTTCAAAAATACCATATTCAAGAGTAATCTGGGCATTGGCCCTGATCTCATATTTTCTGCATTTTTCACCGTACATTTTCATTTGAGCACGGTACAGGAAAGTCACGGCAGCGATGAGCACCAAAAAAATAACACTTGTAATGATCCCAAACCACTTTGATATGATTATCAGTATGACCGCATATCCGGCCATGGTGAAAAAATTAACCCCTAGTCCTACACACGTCAACATAATATTCATACTCTTCATCGTGTCGCTGCGTACAATTTCCAGCGCCTGCATTACACTTTTCTGTTCATGCTGCTTTAAATCTTCTTTTGCAAATAGTTCAAAAACTTTCATCGAGAGCTGCTGCGTGCCATAGTATAAAAAATGGTTGGAAAACCTGCACCGGTACAATTCAATGATAACTTCTGACAAAAACATAAGCAATATCACCAGGGCCCGAAGTCCTCCTGCCAGCACTTTATCCCCTGAAATCATGCTTATAAAATAAACCGTCACATAAAAACTGAAGACATCAATAACAGCCCGGATACATCCCAAGCCTGCAAACCATTTCCAGTTCTTCTGCTCCTCTTCTTCCAAAAAGCCTGCCATGTATTTGAATAATTGTGTCAACTCCATCCTTCTTTCTCATCCATCCTGCATTTGCTTTCAATAAACTTTAATGATATCCGTATATATTTCGACACTGTGACGCTTGCTATTGAAAGCGGATAGCAATAAAAAGTCAAATAAAAATATAATTTCATCCACCAATTTAACCGGCAGAAAACCTTCCGCTTTCTTTCTTTTCCTGCCAGGTCTTTACTGTACTTCATAAGCTTAGAATCGTGGTTTTTTCTTCCCGCCGCATACCATTCGGTGAGCATAACGGCAATATTCCATTCCCTGTATGCTGCATTTTCCTTTCTTCCGCTTTTTATCTCACAATCGCAAATATACCGCTCCACCTTATATCTAATCCGGCATGTCTCCTCGGAAAAATTTTTGCTTGCGCCGGCTGCATGCCTTCGGTAAAAATACCAATTACGGCACAGTAAAGATACGTCCGCCCCCTTCACCAGCAAACGGTAAATAAACAGCTTATCCTCATCATGGCTCAGATTTCCGTCAAAGCGGACAGACTTTATTGCACTGCGGGCGATCATCTTCCCGCCGATTGCACAAACTGATACTTTGTTAATATACTTTAACGCCGTTCTATTATCCAGATAAAGCCTTTTTGGCGTACACCCGGCTATAGTTTTCCAGGCTATGGTTTTCCTTTGGTCCTCATCTCTGCTATAATATAGGCCTTCCGACGCTATCGCTGTATGGTTTTCTTCCTGCAATTGATAAAGCGCCTCCAAAAGCTGCGGATGGATCAGGTCGTCACTGTCCAGGAAAAACAGATATTTCCCCTGCGACACTTCTATCCCAAGGTTTCTAGCGGCAGAAACTCCACTGTGCTCCTGCCTGACAAGCCGGATTCTTTTATCTTTTTGACATAGCATTTCACAGATATCCGGACTGCTGTCTTCGGAACCGTCCTCAATCAGGATCACTTCAAATGAAGAGTAAGTCTGCTTTAACACCGATTCTATGCAGCTGCTCAAATATTGCTCAGAATTATAGACCGGAACAATTACCGATATCAAATCCCCCATCTGCTTAACCTCCCAGATTATTATTTGGAGCCTGCGCCATCGTCCTGCTTTGCCCTCATTCCAAACGCCATCCTGACAAGCCAAAGCTTCCCGGCGGCTTTTATCAGGATTCTTCCTGCCTCCCCGTGTTTCCTGACAATATGCATTGCAAGTTTCTGATAGCAGGGAACATTCCCGGCGGACATAAAAACTCCCGCATAACGCTCCAATTCCTCCATACACACTTTCCAGCTCTCACAGCCCGGCGAAAAGTCTTTTTTCCCGCACCGCAGCGCCTCTTTATACCAGAATGCCATAAACCGGAATGCGTATTGAAGCTTATGTGCAGTCAATTTTCCTCCCCCGGCGCGCTCGCCGATATCCAAAATCAGCCGCATCGCATATCTGAGTTCTTCAACTGTACGCGCCTTTGCCGTCAGGCTCCCCGCACGCTTGCAATACATCGTGCCGTAAAACGGAATCACTTCCAAAGATCCCTTGCATCGGCTGATATATCTGCATACAAACACAAAATCTTCAAACTCATGAATCTCTTCCGGGAATTCCACCAGCAAATTCCCATCTTCGTCCAAAATGATTTCCCTGCGGAATAAGATCGGGGCAATGCTCATCAATATCTGCTCCCACATCACTAATTCCAGCGCGGGGCCAGGGCACCGCCTGCGTTTCGCCCGCAGCGGATACTGAAAGCGGCCCGGCGCTCCATTTTCATCGCAGATCTGCCGGCCGCAGGCTGCCAAATCATTCCCTCTCAGAAGGCTTTTTGCTAACCTACCTATCATCTGTGCGCCCATCATATCGTCTGCGTCCAGAAAGCCGATAAACTGCCCCCTTGCCTCCCGAAGCCCCGCATTCCGGGCACGTGACGGTCCCCCATGAGGTATATTGATTAATTTCAGTCCGGGGCCTCCGCCTGCATTTGTCTTTTCTATATACTTTTTGACAACCTCCTCTGTTTTATCAGTGGATTCATCATTTACTACTACAATCTCAAGATTCCGGTAAGAGGACGCCAATACGCTCCGCAGACAGCGCCCAATCCATTTTTCCTGCTGATAAGCCGGTATGATAACTGAAACTAATACATCCATTGCCAAGTCCTCCGCACTGCAGAACCATCCGCATCCGAAAATCATCAATAACGTTTAATCGTACCTATTCGGTATCCGTACTCTTCTTCGTCCTGTTCATTGGCCAGCAATATATGCCTTCCCGTATCCTGATGTTCTATTGAAAAATAAACAGTATAATCAGACTTCGAAAGTTCCCCGGCAGGAACTTCAGCATAGGCCGTCTGGCACATCTGTGCGTCCTCCCCGCCCACCAGGTTTCTGATATCGCAGGACATTTCCTTTGACAATATCTCTCCCTTTTTTTCATTATACAATACCAGATTGATCCTCGGTTTCTCATATAAAGGAGCAAATCCAACATTTTTTAATAAGACTTCCACAGATACGCATCTCTTCTTTCGGCTATATTCCAGATCAGCATCCGCAATAAGCAGGCGGTAGCCCAAGTGCCTGTCAATATAGGTAAAGCCGTCCATGCCGTTGAAACAGCCTTCCTCTGTCACTTTCTCCTTCTCCCACTTTTTCAGCACCGTCTGGTCATAATCCTTATTAAGGTACGTAATATGCCTTTCTGAAAGCCCTTTTACTGCATTTTCAAAATCGTTGTACGGATTGTCATTTATTACTTCTCCCCCGTTTGGCACATAACGGCACAATTCCCTCTGGAAATCAAGCTCCTCCTCCCTGCTCCGCCGCCCGAGCACGTCGAACCCGCTGCTGTCATCCGTCTTGTAAGTACCGTAGTCGCTCCTGTTTCCCAGCAGCCCATCGTTAAACAGGCTGAGCCTTGCCGCCAGGTGGGAGCCCGACAAGATCTCCTCACCCGGATTATCAGATTGTACAATGCCCCGCCACTGCGCCGGCGTGCGGACCGCCAGATAGACAGACTCATCCGTTACCCTTTCCAGCTGTTTTGCCAGACGTTCCATATCCCCTGCCGTACCGTACCGTGTTCCGTTCATTTCTCCCCAATTTCCAGTAAAAAGGCCCTGCAGGATAAAGATCTGCCCGCTGTGCTCCATAAGGACAGATTCCACCTGTTTCATATGTCTGAGTATTATGTCCAGGCTCTCCGGCTCATTTTGCTCTCCCTTGCCTTCGTCATCATAAACAAAACGCAATATGATGCGTTTATCCAAAGTTTTAAGCGCATCAAATAAACTCTTAATATTCTTAAGCCCCTTCTCGCTGATCTCACCTTCGCGGTAGCTCTGTATGCAGATTTTAACCATCATGATCTCCGTATCGGCATCATCATGAACGATGGTTTTGATAAGCTTACCATAATCTTCCTGCTCATCTGTTATCAGAAATGTATACAGGTGATAAAATCCGCGGTCCGGATTGCTCAGCTTACGCGCAGACTCAGTAAATGGAAAGCTCTCCGTTTCAACTCTTACATATATGCTTTTTAAGAAAAGCACGGCTGCCGCTGATAAAATAACCGCAATAATAAATATCTTTTTCTTTTTTTTCCCTACCATTGAACTCCGTCCGTCCTGTTCCAGTCTTCTATTGCCAGATCATACAAGGCATACGGATTCTGCCTGAAATAATAGCAGACAAAATTTTCATCCTCGTAGTAAACATTCATCTCGAAGGGATGTAATTTCGAGAAGTTCTGGCACCAGAGATATGCTTTCGATTCCAAAACAGCGCGGCTTTCAGGAGTTGCGTAATGCAGCGAAGGCCGCTCATGCGATACGATATCTTTCAACGCCTTTTCCTCTGAAATCTCTGAAGCATTAATCTGCGGGCACCGGCTGGCGAAAAACGAATAGAAATCCACATATTTCTCCCCTGCCAGCCATGCCGGGCCGCAAAAGTAATGGCTCTGCCCATATTCAATCGGCCTTTTTTCCACATACAGAAACACATACTCTGTAGGCAGCTTATAATCCTTCTTATCTACCTGCTGGACAAATGTCAGCAATTCTTCATGGCGTCCATCATTGGAAACATGATACAGCTCATCCGTAGTTGAAACTATCGTATAACTGTATTTCGGAAAATTATTCATGATTGAATCCGTCACCTTTATTGCCGCATTGTAGCGCGACAGCTCACAGTATAAATATCCATGGTAATTCCCCGACATAACGATAAAGCTGCAAAGGCCTGCGGCAGTAAATACAGACAATATCTGTAAAATGAAGTCCATGCAGAGCCGGCTTATCATGAAAAATAAAACATCCACCGGTATTGCCATTACGGCAAGCAGCAGCATCTGTTCAGTAGTGCAGATCCGTGAATCTGCTATCAGCTGAGGCAGTCCAAACCCAGGAGACGCATATACGATCATAAATAAAACAGAGGCCGCAACGATCGGCATATATCCGCTAAAGCGGCTTTTACGCAGCCGCCTCTTAGTAACTAAGCGGTATCCCCTTCTCAATATATGGCAGGCAGTCCACAAAATAACGGCAGCGCCGGTAGAGCCAATGAGCCAGCGCGCCCTGTCCTCGCCGTACAGCGTAGCGTACCCTCCCCAGTATAAAATAGAAATGTTATCCTTCATCTTCTCACGGAAAGTTGACTTGCCCTCCTGTGCAGCCTCTTTCTTTGTGTTTCCCTGATCCTGTATACCCTCTATCATCCCGTCCTCTGCCTCCTCATTGTTCATAACCCCCAGAGCCCAGCCAATAGAGCCCTCAAACGGGATTCCCGATGCCAGCGCCGCCGCCATCGGAGTTACAGCGATAAGGACGCCGCATAAAACAGCCGCTGCCAGAGGTACAAGCCTTTCTATTCTTAATATCCTTTTTAAGAAAAATACGGCAAAAGACACGCACAGCAGGAAAGCCATGATCGTACAGTAAAAATGGATCGCAACCGACACCGCCAAAGACAGCATAAATAAAAACAGGTTCTCATTCCAGATATATCGTTCAATCCTCTTTTTCAGCCGATAGCGTCTGGGGGATTTCAGATACCGCAGCAGAAATAGCGCGCATAGAAACGGCGTATATAAGCCAAATTCCTGTGGGAGCGTCCACTGAAGCCTCGACATCCCATATACTTCCTGAATGCACATCAGGTCCACCATCAAAAACATGATCAGCAAAAAAAACGGCGTATATTTCCACTCAAAAGCCTCTCTGAAAAAGCAATATACAGAAACAAGCAAAACCGTTATATGAATTCCCGCTAAAAACAGCATGCAGTTATAAACTTTCAGTCCGAACATTGCATGCAGGCAGTAGATAAAGCAATGCATCGCCTCCGGATAAACGCCCTTGCAAAAAATATTGCCTCTCAATAGTTCGTCAATCCATTCATGATGCACATACATATCGCCGGACCCATAATTGTAATCCTGAAATACCCCGTAAGTAAAATAGATTACCGCATATATGACTATAGCAAGGAGGACGGCATATTCCAGCAGATGCGGGCGGATGACATTCCAGAATATCCGAAATATCCCCTTTAACCATACGCCGAGCTTTTTTGCCCTGTTATATAAAAACAATTTTACGCCGGAGGTTCCCATGATCATACGGTAACCGGACGAAAGAACCTCATTGAACGACCCCTGCTGATATTGAAAATTAATTTTCTTCACGACATTTACGAAAAAAATACCGTAAAACAGGCAAAAAACAACCCAGCGGTTCAGAATATGCAAAACTCCCAGCCCCAGAACGACTGAATTTGCAATAAGTACCTGCACAAGGACGCAAAAACTAAAACGGTATATCTTATCCTTTTGGCTTAAATACCTGCTGAATACTACAGAAGGCCAGATAAACATAAAAAACATATAACCGCAAAAAACTTTTCCATATTCACCGATCCAATATAGTGTTTCCATTTTTGCACCTCTTCTTTTCCGATTGTTTTAATGTTCTGTCTTCAGATGTCCCAGTAACGTCCTTCCCTCTTTATCGGATGGATTTGCAAATACAATCCTTGCCCCATCATGCTTTCTTTTTGCTGCAAGGTAGATTTCTCCGCCACCTGTTTCTACCATACAGGAAAGCCTCCTTACCTCCCCGCTTCTCCAGCCCCTCATCCGGCTTTCGGCAACCACCGCACTCTTTTCCCCATATCTGTCCATATATTCCAGATAAATCTCCCCGTCCTGATAAAATCCGCCAAACCCGGTATTTCCTATTTCCACCTCAACCCGGTACTGGCCGCTGCCGCGATTGACCCGGGCAACTCTCACATTGCGGGCTAAAAAACGATACCCCAGATGAGCGCCCGCATAATCAAATACGCTTTTCCCGGCCCATACGCCCGATCCCGGATATTTCCATTCTTTCCAGGTATCCAGCATCTTTGTATCATGCGCCCGGTTGAGGTAGGTAATCTGCATCCTCCCCAGCTCCTCAATCACCTTCTTCGGCGTAAGAGTCCTTATAAAGCCGCTGCTATATACAGTTTCTCCCCCATTAGGCGCCTGGCGGCAAAGCTTATTTTCAAAATCCAGTTCCTGTTCCCGGCACCACGGCTTATCCCATTCCTGATCTTTTCTTTCTTCCTCGTCAAAGGTTCCCATATGGCTCGCCGAGCCGAATATCCCGTCGTCAAAAAGCCCCATGCCGTCCGAACAGTCCAAAGCTCCCGGTTTCTGCCCTTTATGCAGTCTCCGCCAATATACAGGCCGCCTCACCGCCAGGAAAGTCTGCGGATCCTTTTCCCTTCGCAAAACTTCTGCCAGCTGAGACATCCTTATATCATCCAGAAAACGGGAGCCATGCATCTCCCCCCAGTTTCCAAGCAACATTCCCTGGAATATAAAAACTGAGGATGCACATTGCCTTATGACGCCGGAAACCTGTTTCAGATGGGTCTTAACCTGCGTGAACTCCGCAGGTTCGCGCACCAATGCTTTTCCCTCATGATCATAGACGACCCTTACAATGCAGTCATATCCGTACGATTCAAAAAACCGCAGAATCACACGGATTCGCTCTAGCCCGGCCTCGTCCAGATCCTTTCTCCGATAACTCCCGATATCAATCAGCACAAGAGCCAGTGCATCCTGCGTATTAAGGCACCACTTCAGCTCTTCAAAATCCGGTTCCTTCTCTATCTCAAACGTATATATCTGATACCATCCTCTGGCAGGATTCTTAAATTCTTCTGTGACCTCCGCCAGATCCCCCTGTACAAAACTCCATTTTCCGCCTTTTGCCATTAGTCTGCCTATCAAACTGCCCATCATCTGGTCTTCACCTTCTTACTGTCTTTGCAAGTATTTGAACTCATATCCATCCCCAGTATCTTTATCCGGAAAACTATCGTCAGCATGCTAAACAGCATCCGAAACATATACCAGACCGGCCTTGCCCCGCTGTGCATACTTACTCCGCTCACCCTCGCGTGCATAACAGCCGGAATCTCTTCCACGCGGTACCCAAGCAGCAGCATCTGCATCAGCATATTCGCATCCGGATATTTATCATCAAAGCGGTTATACTCCGAATAGAATAAAAACGCATCCCTGCCCAGCCCCTGCAGGCCCGTTGTGGGGTCGGCAATATGTCTTCCTGTCACCTGCCTGATCAAAAAGCGGAACATGGCGTATGCCGATTTTTTCAACATAGAAACCGGATAATCTGAACTTCCTTTCATGAATCTTGACCCTAATACAATATCCGCCTTCTCCGCATCCATATCCTCCCCCGTCAGTTTCCGATATATTGCAGGTATGTTGCAGACGTCATGCTGTCCGTCTGCGTCCATCTGAATCACGTATTCATAGTTTCTGCGCGCCGCATACTTATATCCTGACTGCAGCGCGCTCCCGTATCCGAGATTATATATATGTGTGATCAGTTCGCATTGCTTTTCTTTTACAATTCTGTTTGTCCGGTCTGTCGACGCATCATCAATGACCAAAATATCTGCTATTGACGAAATGTCCAGTTTTTCCAACTGCTCAAATACGCTTGCGATATTTTTTTCTTCGTTATAAGCCGGTATGATAATCAATAACTCTTTCCTGACCATTATTCTTCTTCCCTATTCCAACAGCTCTTGAAATAGCTTAAGCTGCCGCCCGCATGTTATTTCTTTCTTCTTCGCTTCCTTACCCAATACTTTTCTCTTTTCTTCGTCCAGATACAATTCCTCAATCTTCTCCGCAATTTCCCGGGGGGCAAGCCCGCACAGAATCCCGTCCGCCCCGTCTGCTATCAGCTCCCGGTTCCCGCTGCAGTCAGATGCAATTACCGCACAGCCCAGTGTCTGCGCTTCCTGGACGGCTATGCTTTTCCCCTCATATCTTGTGGCATGTACATACAGGTCTGCCTGCATGTAGTAAGGATACGGGTTCTCCGTCTGCCCAAGCAGCAGAAAATCCTTTTCAAGCTCCAGCTCTTTGATCTTCTTTCGCAACGCCTTTTTCTTCTCTCCTTCTCCCAGCACATACCATCTGATCCTGTATTTCTTTTTTTTCAGAAGTTTCATGGCCTCTATCGCGATGTCAAAGCCTTTCTGCCAGGTAAGCCGTCCTGCGGAAAGTATGCGGAACCCCTCATATCCGTCTGAAAATCCGCCTTTTTCCAGCGCCCTGAGCCGGATGAGATCCTGGTTGACGATATTGTCAAACACATCCACTTTAGCTGCGTATTCCGGGTAAAATCTTAAAAAATGTCTCTTTGTCTCCTCAGAAACCGCAAAGATATTTTCGTATTTTTCAAAACAGCCCTGATCCATTTCCCGCGTATACCCTGCATTCTCATAATCGATATGTATCAACGCCGCTTTTTTCCGCGCTTTTACATAATCGGCCACATAGTATACCGAACCGCCTTCTATCCATGCCACCGCAAGGTCAAAGGTGAGCTGGAACCTGTCCGCCCCGTCCGATAAGACGCGCCAGAACAATTTGTCTGTCTGGATTCTCCTGCGTTTCACCATGCCCGCAAAAATTCTCGCGGCATAGCAGAACTTATAAGCAAGCCTTCCATTTCTCACAAAGGAGAGGCATACCTTTTTCATCAGCACCCCTCTGCCCTTTTCCGTCAGGACGGACTGTGTGCTGAATGTTGGATTCAGCAGCTTAACATGCCCTGGGATCCTGTCACGCAGCTCTCCCTGCCCGGTAATCACATAAAGGTATATTTCGTATTTCCCGCCGTCAATTTTCCCGAGCAGCTCTATCAGGGCAGCCTCTGCCCCGGCTCTGCTCAATGTATTAATCACAAACAGAAGCTTTTTCTTCATACTCCTTCATCCTATCTTCCAGCTCTTCAAACTGCTCCTCCAGCTTTTCATTTTCCTGGATGAGCAGGGATACCTGCATGGCAAGCTCCCGGTTTTTCATCGCAAGGTGCGATACCAGGAGGCTGAACTGAAAACCTCCCCACAGGCAGACCGCTCCTATAAAGAACAGCACCATGCCGGTTCCTGATGATAAATGGTACGCCCAGGATGATAACTTTGGAAAAATACCTATCGCGATCAATATGACACTAAGAATTTCCCACACTACGGCAAGATTTACAGTCAGTTTCCTCACCGAATGATACCAGAAACTGAAAATCATAATAAAAATGCCTACCGCAGCCATTCCGTATTTTATAATGTCAGCCGTTCCCATCATTTGTCAGCTATTCTCCTCTGCAATCTTTTCCATATATCTATTTCTGTCAAACACCTTACTGGATGGCCGCTCGCCCTTCCCCCGTTTCATCAGGTTTCCGTTGCAGAATACGTGCCTGTCAATATTTTTCTCAATCCAGCGCAGCCTCATATAGGTAACTGTCCAGCCGGTAAAAGATCCAAGCACTACTCCAAGCCCGTACCATATCTCATCCAGCCTTGTGGCAAAGATGCTGCCGATAAAGGTTACGGCAAAAAAACTCAGCGTTGCCATTACCATTCCCGACATATCATTAAAGTAATACAAAAACAACATTGCGGAATACATGAGAAAAAGAATAAAATATCCTGCGGCAAGGCAAGGGTAGATGCTCATGACCAGACCCGAAAAACCAAACAGAGGCAGCATTACAACGCACAAAAGATATATCGCTACCGTGATGATAAATTGTATGCGGGCAAGATTCATCAAAGAGATTCCCATCTGCCGGAACATCTGCCTTTTGTCATTTTCTATATCCGCCTTTTTTGCCCCGATCACGGATTCGGAAAAAGCTTTGTACTTCTCGTGAAAATGCATCTCTATATTGGCGATAAAAATAATCGTTGCCGATATATTTGTAAACATCGCCAGGCAGCTTGCCATATCATACGGCTGATTACAGACAAAAGTATCCGCTACTACCATCTTCATATCTGTATTCCAAAAAACAAAATTGTGAACATACATTCCAGCTATGTACAGAAAGTTATTCACTACAAGCTGCCAGTATTTTTTAAAATAGCCCAGCACTTTCCTATAGTTGTTGCTGTTGCGCTTAAAATACCGCTTTACAAAAGAATATTCCAGCACTGCGATCAGGAAAATGCCTGTCAGCAGGGCAAACAGCATAGCTTCCGTGATATTCCAGTGAAAGAAAAACCTAAGGATCAGGGAGACGATAAATGCCTCCAGCATCCCAATGGCAAAAAATAATGATATCTTCTCATAGTCCTTGCAGATAGACAGATATATCATCGAATAGATTGCCATTACAAGGGAAATGTAACCGCAAAAACCAGTGAACACATAAAAGACCTTCACGCCTCCCACAAAATGCTCCCATAAGCAAAAGGGAACTCCGATAAGGCAGCTCAAAGCCAGGTTCATGGCCAGCCCCAGGTAATAGCACGGCAGAATGTCCTGATACCGCTCCTCATAAATAACATCCGACATATATTTGGACAATACCGCATTAAACGGCGAAACCGACATCAGAGAAAATATAAACATATACAGCACTGTACAGGAAAATAGTTCCCGATCCACATATCCGACTGAATTGAACTCCAACACCCAGCCCATCAGCAGGATGCTCAGGATTACCAGGAACATGGGCGCTACTGTAACAGCGGTGCTGTACGTAAATCCCACAAGATTCGCCACAATACTGTTTTTTTCAAATATGCTGTTAAGTTTTACTCCTATCCCCGCCATCACTTACACCTTCTTCCCACTCAAGCCCCATGTTTCTTGCAAAATCACTGTATATGCCGCGATATGCGTCTATCATAAAAGCGTATTGGTACTTGTTTAAGACTCTCTGATACCCGGTTTCCCCCATCTGAAGGCGCATCTCCTTATTCCTTGCCATAGATACCATGGCGCGCGCGATTTCTTCTACGTTCATAATATGGGTCACAATGCCCGCAGCGCCCAAATCATCGCTTTCCCCCATGATCAGACCCCTGCAGTTCCCCACATCCGTAGCGATAACCGGCTTATGCGCCGCGAAACTTTCCAATATGGTCAGCGGCTGACCCTCACTGATGCTGGTCAGGATTGTCACATCCATCTTGCCCAGATATTCTCTGACATCAACCCTGCCTGTAAATTCGATATCCGGAATGCCCTCTGCCTCCACAAGGTCAAAACATTCTTTTGCATACTCCTGCTCTTCATCCCACGGACCCATGATCCAAAGCTTTAAAGAAGGCTCCGTCTCCCTCGCAAAGCTAAAAGCATGGATCATTGTCTTTATATCTTTGATCGGAGCTACGCGGAGGACAGCTCCAATGTAGACCTTTTCCTCCTCTTCCTCACTTTTTTCCGGAAGGTTCTGGAAATTTTCCACCAAAATCCCATTGGGCGTGAGCATCGTCTTCTCATAGGGGCATCCCAGTTCTATCTCAAGTTCCCGTGCATGCTCGTACAGGCTGGTGACCAGGTCTGCCCTGTCGTAAGCCAGGTTTGACATTTTCCGAAACTGCTCAATCCATATATCTTTATAAATTCCCTGCACCCATTTTGCTTTGATAAGTTCTTCTTCCCGTTCTCTCGTATAGATTCCATGTTCTGATATCAGAAGGCGCCCTCCGTAAATATGCTTTGCCATGCTGCCCAGCACTCCCGCGTAGCCGGTAGCCGTGCAGTGATACAGGTCAGCTTTCGGAATCTGCATCTTCAGCGTATGGAACAGCGGAAGGTAGATAGACCTGAGCATCCACAGAAAATCCGAAAAAACAATCTGGCTGTACCTCAGGTTATAGCAATCTGTAACAGCATTCAAAAAATCAACAGACATCAGCAGCTTATCGACGGAAAGTGTTTTTTTCTGAAAGAGGTCAAACAGCGACTCCCAATCCACTTTTTGGTTTAAGAGAAGACTGCGTAAAGCCCGGTATTCCTTTTTGCCCAAAGATTTTGCCCGTCCTCCCTTTGGGCTCCAGTCGTAATCCTCCAGATAAAGTTCATGCACTTCCGTCACGTTCTCAGGCAGATCGTATACGTATTTGCCGCTCCAGGAGCGGTTCGCCACAATCGTCAGGATGACAAATTCCTGACTGGGAAACGACTGTATCAAGCGGTGCAGCCAGCTTGATACGCCGCCTACTACATATGGATAGCATCCCTCTGCTATAAGGCAGATTTTCATAGCAAGCCTTCTTCCTTTTAATTCTAATAAGCAAACACTGTGCTCTTCATTGTTATCTCTATTTCCGGTTCCTTAAGTTCAAGTAAGAAAACATCATCTTCCAGCTTTGTGAAAGATCCTCCTGTCATACTGTCTATGGTTTCGTCATGAGTCCTCAGTATAAACCATACCGGCCTTGCCGTGTCAGAAAGCTGCAGGCGGATATTTTTCCCCTCTCTTTTCTGAGCATAATCAAGGGTTAAAAATCTTCGGATATGTATATCGCTTTCCGAGACTGTCGTTCCCTGAAATTCGCTAAAGCCCTTCCAGTAATTTTGAATATTCCACCCCAGGTCTTCCGACAGCTTTTCCCAGCTGTCTTCTTTGTCCTTGGGATACACGGCATCTGTGACATCCAGCAGGATATTGGTATAGCCCAGCATCGTCTCTACGCACCTTATTCTCAGGTCGTCCCGGTAGGTATGCTCATAGCCATTCGCAAGCACTTTTTGTTTCGTTATATGCTCGGACAAATAGCCTATGATCTCGTTGTCATTTTCATCCTCTTCTATAACCGTTCTTACCGAAGACAATGCCTTTTCATCCATGAGAGCCACAATCTCGTCCTCGTCCAGACCGCCCGCGTAAAAAGAGGCAGCCTGATAATCGGGAAGAGACTTATGTAAAAAATCATAATCTTCGCCCAGTTTCGTTTTAAGCGAAGTGCCCGATATATTGAGCCCGGAAAGTCCGGCCTCCGTATCTTCCTTATTAAAATATTTGAGATAATAATACAGCTGCATCTGATTGGGCCGCAGATCATCCTCGTAATCAAGCTGGGGAGCCATCATGCAGGTAAGGCCCATCATGTTCCTTCGATAGACGCTCATAATACCCGGCCACAGTACATCGCGCCCTACTCCATGCATGTTTCTGCTATATACATGCATTAATTTCTCTTCATTTTCCTGTGTCATGACCGGATAATTTGCAACAACCATATTCTGTGCATTTACAATCGGGTAAAGCTCATAGCTGTTCATCTGAGCCGTCATGGCTGACAGAAGGCCGATTCCCCCGAACTCCTCCATATACGTTCCGTTCACAGCCATCAGGCACGAATCCCGGTAGTTTTTCTTCCATATGATAACTGGATAGTCCTCGGATTCCATGTCATCCTCATCCATAATCCCTTTCATATAGACTTCTGTGCTGGCATCTAGCTCATACCATGGAAGTACCAGGTCCATATCCTGGCGTTTCTTTGCTTCTTTTTTATCTGATGTCATATAGACGGCTTCCCCTCCCAGTAAAAAGCCATCGTACAGATGGACACCTTTTATTTTACTCTTCTCTTCCCTCACCCTCTCGATTCCGAACAGCTCCCGGACCTTCTGGCTCTTCTTTATCACGGACACGTCAGGCATACTGCAAAAAACCACATCGCTGCCGTCGTCCAGGTATTCCTCCAGATGTTCAATATGCGCGGCCTTTTCCCAGCTGATATAATCAGGATCAATGACGAATACATATGGGATTCTGTTCTCTGCTTTCCAGCTCCCTTTCTCGCACTGCTCCAGGGAAATGTAGCTTTCCATATTCTTCTTTGCGTAGGAAGTCCATGTTTCTACAGCTCCCTCCATTTTGTCTCCCCCTACATATACGACCAGATCCCTCGGCTGTTCAGATAACATAGTTGCTTTATCCTTATTTACCGTATATGATCCGCTTTTCCCCGGCAGTATCTCTCTGTCCATCGAATAAGAATTTGTCTCATAATCATTCCATATCTCCGTTATGACGCCGGTAGACAGAAACATAAAAACAATGATAAACATAACGATAGTGATTGCAAAATAATTCCGACGTGATATCATTTTTTATCCTCTCGCTTTTCCCAAATTCTCCTTAGCTAAATACCCTTATCAGCTCCAGTGTCTCGCGGTCTATCACAACGTCTGACCGTTTCAGGTCATTCAGCGTCGAAAAAAAGGCCTCCTTATTTTGTTGCGTAAAATAGAGCTTTAACCTGCATGTATAGGCGCTGAGCTTATCCGGATATTGTTCCGCCAGCCGCAAACACCATTTCTCCGATCCTTCATACTCTTTTACTTCCATCATTCTCAGGCATACGCTCTCATACTGCTCCTCTTTCATCTTTAACATATCTTTCTGCCAAAGTTTCTCTGCCGCATCAGCCATAATCTTCACAAATCTCTTTTGCTCAATAGCAGTGAAGATCTGTAGTTTTAATACCTTATCCATATAAGCGATCAGCAGCTCTTCAAGCCCTGTCTCTTCCTCCTTCTCATTCTGTATCTCCCGGAACAGCGCTTGTACTTTTGTTCGGAACTCATTCAGCTCGTCAGTCATGACCGACGCCGCATAATGGGATGACTCCGAATCCCCGCTGTCTAACGCCAGCGCAATCGCAGACAGGGAATCTTGTATCTCTCCTTTAACCATATTCATCATAACCAGCCGCAGATTTTTCTTTTCATTTATCGCCAGCGCTTCTTCCAGCGGAACCATGTTCCTTGCTCTCTCCTCATCTGCTTTTAACTGAGTCTTCACACGGTCTTTGCTGAAGATTACGTCCTCCAGATCCGCAGTAGTCCAGAAAAGGAGCTTATCCGTCAAATAAGCCAACGCAAAAAAGAGAGGGCCTATAATCGGGCACAGGAGCATTATGATAAGCTTAAGCAGATATGCCCTGCGATTATCAAACAGTTTCTCCCCCTCTTCCATTTGCCGCTCCTTCACCGTGGCAACCGCCATAGTTCCCCACAGAAAATAGACGACCGCTATCAGTGTGTTTAAGAAAATTACTATTAGAAATACTTTCTCATTCCAATCCGGCATTATACTGTCTCCCTTTTCAGCACACTGTGATATCCTTTTGCCAAAAAGCGCTCTATTACAATATTTGCGCTTTCCTGATCCGTATTAGACAATAATGCATATAAATTTCCTTTCAGCATCCCCAGATAATCCGTCTGTCTCATCTGGCTGGCAAGCGTCCTGGCAGCCTCTTTCTGATTATGCCTCCCGACCCCTGTAATCTCAAGCAGGGTGCACTCCGTCAGCCCCTTATCCCCTGCCTCAAAAAATGCCTTTGCCAAATGGGTGAACGCCTCTTCATCCAGCACATTCGTCTCTTCCACATAGCGCCGTTCCTTCAAAGCGTCAAGATAACGGTTCGCACGCACTACCGTATTCTGGATCAGCGCTCCGATAACAGTCAGCCGATTGGCCTCCGCCAGCGTCATACGCTGCCATGGAATCCCCCATAACATCAGGATCAGCTGCATCTGTTCAGATCCGTATACGGCGCTTGCCATAAGCGGAAGCTTATCTTCCAGCGTTTTGTTAATATAGACCCTTCGTTCCTTTAATTCGTCATAAAGGCTCCCCATCGCTGTATATTTAATGGAATTTCCCAGTTTGCGCGCTTCTTTGGAAGTTGCCGAAAACAATCTCGCATAGTCTCCGTTCGCCACCGTATAGATTGCCACATCCTTGCTTTCCATCAGCTTAGACAGCATCTCCGCCGCATAAAACAAAATCTCTTCCGGCTCGTATGCGTCCAATTTGGAAACCACCTCATACACCTTTCCAAGACTGTCCTTCTGGTTCATCACCTGCATCTCAAAACTTTGCTTTATGCGGATGTTGCTGTCATTAATATCTTCAATATCATCCAGTTTTCCCTGAAGGTATCTTACCTTTTCTTCATTTTCACTCTTGATCGATTTTAACTGATCCCGCATGTATCCCACGACCATGCCCAGGATAAACAGCTGCGCGATCCACACATAGGTATTATAGTCCAATAATACCTCAAATCCTGTACGGGTATACGTCTGCCTGAAACAATACCCTGCAACCGCCAGGGCGGCAGAAATCAACGCCTGCTGCTGTCCATGGACAATCGCAAACAGGAGCACGTACAGCAGATAAAAGTCCAGCCTGCCAAAATACTGGCTGCCTACAGCCCGGTTATTCAACATAAAAAACGGGATAAAACAGATAAAATTCTCTGCAAAAGGGATTAATTTCCTTGCAATTACCCTTGCACCATGCAAAAACTTTCCAAGCCTGCCCGCCCCGCTGTCTTCATCCTCAAGAAAAGATTCTCTGTGGCTTTTCATATACTGCACAACTTTTTGCACGCCCGTATCATACTGCACAAAAATCTTCATCGGATATTCTTTTTTATATCTTTTTCCGTCCAAAAGCATCCGATGCCTTTCGCCCACGGAATTATCCACTATCTCAATCTTTTCACCCATATGCCTCTGAACCAGAACAGCCAGCTGCATCTCATCTATCTCTTCCATCGAAGAAATATGGTAACATGTATGTAAAGGCCTGGTATCCACAATCACCTTATATGCTAATTCTACCGCATCCTTCAGATAAATCATGGAAAAAGAGTTCCGGCTGTTGGCAGATATTTTCCCTGTTTTCAATGCCTCCAGACACAGCTTGAAACATTGATCCCCCAATTGTTCCCCTTTTTGGGGAATGCCGTAAATATGGTCAAAGCGCAGGATCAATATATCCATCCCCTGACCTATCCGGTAACTATTGCATAGCTCCTCTCCATGTGCAATAGCCATAGCCTTTAATCCCTTTGGTTCTGCTGCAATCCCTTCCTTCACATCTGCCCCATGTGCACCGCTGTAAACTTCATGGGATGAAATATATACAAATCGTCCTTTTCCCGTCATGGAATATGCCGATAACAGATTTGTAAGCGCCGTAGAATAACGTACAGATTCCTGCCTTGCCATATTCCAGTTAAAATTCGTATCGTATGCCCCGGTAAATATAATCAGCTCCGGCTGGATACTCTTAAAAATGTCTTCTATACTATCTGTATTATATTCAAAATTATATTTTTCGAATACCCGTTTATAAGAAGTATGCTTATCCTTTCGTCCGGTTAACAGATACACCTGATGACCGCTTTTGTTCATTTTGTCAATTAAAGAATCCATAAGTCGGCTGCTGCCGCCAATTAATAATACTATCATGTCTTTCGCCATCCTCATATTATTTTTCTGAATCCTGTCGCTTTTGCCCCATAAAACACAAAAGCAAAACCTTTAACATATAAAACAAATACAGTATTCTTATTTAACATTATTTACACAAAAAATAAGGGATTGAATATACAAGCCCTCTTTCCATCTGCAATTGAATTATACCCCCCCCTGCCTTTTTTGCAACCCCCTTTTTCACATTTTTTATATTCAACAAAATATCTCCGCATAAAAAAGCTGTCCTCTAAGCCTTTGCTTATGAACAGCTCCTTTTCATTCTCCCTCTCCTTATATCCTCCTCACGCTCCCCCTCTCCACAAAGTCCGTACACACCTGTATCTTCGTCTTGATCGCGCTCTGGTTCTCTATCGAGTAAAGCAGCTCTCTCACCGCCGTCGCCCCCATCTCATGCTTGTACACATTGATGGTGGTAAGCGGCGGATCCGACACCGCGCCGTAGGAGATATTGTCAAACCCGATGATAGACACATCCCCTGGGATGTCATAGCCGCACTCTTTAAGCGCCTGCATCGCCCCGATGGCTATCGTGTCATTGTCCACGAAAAACGCAGACGGCAAAGCCTCCGCTCCTTCCAGGTACTTTTTCATGCCCTCATAGGCAGTCTCCACTCTTGTTCCCACCGTGGGGATGAACTCCTGCCTTACAGGGAACCCATGGGCATCCATCACGCGCCGGTAGCCGATCTCCCTGTACTTAAACGCCTGTATGCGGAAATCTCCCCTGATATATCCAATCTCCCTGTGCCCCCTCTCCACAAGGTACTCCACCGCCTTTGCCGCGGAATCCGTATTGCTGATAAGGACGCTGTCAAAAAAATGCCTGTCGCTCCATCCGTCTAGCAGGATGATCTTATTCTTCGCGTGAGTGTAAGGCTCAAAGTCCTCCTCCATCATCTCTGTGCCAAGGAGCACCACCGCGCTCTCCTCATCCGACAGAATCTCCCGGATCTGCATATCGTACCCCGTGTCATTCACATCCACATGGCAGAACAACGTCTCAAGCCCCAAAAGTTTTGCCTGCCGCTCCACGCCCTCAATCACTGCCGGATGAAACGGGCTGTCATCGATGATCAGCCCGTTTCTCCGAAAAATGACAAACCGTATTCTCCGAATCTTCTCCCCCGTATGATACCCCAGTTCCTCTGCCGTCTTTAAAATCTGTTCCGCCGTCTCCTTGTTGACTCCCCTCTTATGGTTCAGTGCATTTGACACTGTCGCCGGCGAGAATCCTGTAATCTCGCTTATCTTGCGAATACTGATTTTCATAACTCTGTTTCAACCTTTCTGATATTTAACTAACTCTATTATATCTGCCCTGCTGCCGAAAAACAACTTTAAGATGCCATTTTCCCCATCCTGTTGTATAATAGGGATAACAACAGGAAAGGAACCGATACTTATGATTAATATTCCGATGAAAGTAACGGAAAGCTACAACCGAAACAACATTTCATCCATCAGCCAGGCGAATATCCGGCAGGCCTTATCTGCCTTTGACAACTTTCCGGGCTACTGCACACCAGACAGACAGCGGCCGATACCGAATCATACGCGTCAGGACACAACCACAAGTGCAGGAGGTAAGCACGCTGCTGCTTCCCGCCGCAAGCCCCCCGCCCTCCAAAGCCTTATACAGAAAGGCCAGAAGGTAAACATCGGAGCCGCCGGGCAGCTTAAGGCAGTAAGAATCGCCATGGGCTGGAACACTACCGACCCAAGGTGCGATATCGACCTGTCCGCCTTTCTCCTTAACGCCTCGGGAAAAGTTCCGGGCGACGACTGGTTCGTCTTCTACGGACAGACAAAAAGCCCGGACGGCAGCGTATCCCTGAATACAAACGGCTCCGCCGAGGACCGGGAGATTGCAGACATCGACCTTGTGCGCTTAAACCCCGGCATTAAAAAAATAGTATTCGTCCTCACCATCAACGAGGCATTTACATACCGCCTCAATTTCAGCATGGCCGAAGACGCCTATATCCGGCTGCTAGATTCGGACACCGGACGGGAGATCTGCAGTTTCCTGCTGACAGACTACTATGCCAACGTGACGTCCATGATGCTGGGAGAGCTTTATCTTTATAATGATACCTGGAAATTCAATGCCATCGGAAACGGCGTCGCAAAAGACCTTGAAAGGCTGTGCCAGTTATATGGCGTTCAGACAAATTAAATTGGAGGAAAAATAGATGATTACATTTGAGACGATTAACGAACTGACCCTGAAAGTCACCTGTACCGGAAATGATGTTATATTTACCAAGGCCGGGGCCTACATCGCCGGAGACTGCACCGGAAACACGAATTACCGCTTTGAGAAAGTCCTCCTCGGCCCCCAGAACAATCTTGCCCAGGCGGTCATCGGCTCCCTGGCAAGGCGCGTGACGGGAGAGAACATTCCTCTCATGAAAGTTATGCTGGGCGGAGATTCCGAGACATACTACGCCTGCAACGCCCAGCACGTCCTTGTGTACCGGCTGGAGAGGGGCGAGACTATCTCCGTCGAGTCGGAAAATATCCTGGCATTCACCCAGGACTGCAAATATAGCGTCCGCTTTATCGGCTCCGGCGTCCTCTCACAAAAGGGAATCGCAACATCCACGCTGACCGGAGAAGGACAGAGCGCATATGTTGCGATACTCACCAACGGCAACCCCATCGCACTCAGCAATGTACATACCCACAACACCATTGCTGTTGACCCTGACGCCGTTGTCTGCTGGATGGGGAACGGCTCCTGCGACCCCCACATCCGCACAGATGTGAACTGGAAGACCTTCATCGGCCAGACTTCGGGCGAATCCTATTCCTTTGAGTGGCATGGCGGCATGGCGGTGACCGTCATCATACAGCCCTCAGAACGGCAGGGCGGAATCCAGCTAAAGATCGATTAGCTCCTTAATCCGGGAGAGCATTTCCTCTGAGAATATGCTCTCCCCTTTCATCTCCTCCAGCGCGCTGTCCGCGCCGTATCTTTTACAGAAACCAGCGGGAACAATCCCGACGTCCGCCCGCTCTGCCATGGACATGTCGAACTCGCTGTCTCCGGCGGCAATCACCTCGTCCGCCCCGACATATCGCCGGAATCTCTCCACCGCAGCTCCTTTGTTAAGTTTTCCCGGCACCACATAGACCTTTTCCCCGTTGTGAAACACATCGACTTTCCGGCTGTCAAGAGCCGTTCGCAGACTTGCCGCAACCCTTTGGGGCTCGCCGCACTTTGTAAAGAGAAACAGTTCTTCGATAAACCTTAACTCGAACTTCCGCAGCGGCTCGCATTTTAAAAGCTCCGCTCCCCGCCTCAGCTCACTGGCGCAGTCGGAAATCATCCGCCTTGATTCCTCGTGCCACGCATAATCTTTCTGCCCGTCTACCAGCAGGACTCCTCCATTGCAGACAAGGGCGTACTGAAACGCCCCTGCCTTTAAATCAATCCTGTCATACTGTTCTTTCGTCCTGGTTGTGGTGGGAACTACCAGGCACCGGCTCTTTATCTGCCTTAGCAGCTCATGGGTCTTCTCCGTCATAAAAGAAATCTCTCTCCCCTGATACCGCTCAACATTCATCTTCCGGTTTCCGATATCGTGCTTATAGGAGTAGATCAGAGTATTGTCCAAATCTAAATTAACGACCCGCATTTGCCACAAACATCTTTCTCACCAGATCCACCGGTATGATGAGGAATCCCAGCGCCATGGACACAAGCAGCGCTCGCGTGCTGAGCATCGTCGTGTTAAACACCTGCCCGCCAATCTGGATGATGACTGTCTGGAGAACGAAAATCGAACCCATTACCAGGATGAAGTTCTTATTCTCCCCGATATGCTCAAACAGGTTGAACCTGTCGGAACGCGTATTGAAACTGTTAAAAATAACAGAGTAGATAAAGAAGGCAAACATAAATGTCTTCTCATACAGCAGCGGGTCCGTACAGGATGCCGGCATCACATAGCTCGTTATGCCTCCGATATCTTCAAGTATCAGAATCGAGCCAAGGGTAATGAACACGGAACTTGTGCCGATTGCGGACTTGATATACCCTGTCAGGATATTGTCCGTCCTCTTCACCGGCTTGTCGTTCATATACCTGTCAAGAATCGGCTCGCCACCAAACGCCATGGCAGCCAAAGTGTCCATGATCAGGTTGATCCACAAAATCTGCACGATGGAAAACGGCTCCGTCCATCCAAGTACCGGGGCGATAATATTCATCAAAAGGGTGCTGATATTCACGGTAAGCTGGAAGATCAGGAACTTCCCTACCGACTTCGCCATCGTCCGGCTGTTGAGCACGCAGTCTTTGATGGATGTCAGGCTGTTATTGAGGATGACCACATCTCCTGCCTCCTGGGCAACCGCCGTTCCGTCTCCCATGGCAAACCCGATGTCCGCCTGCTTAAGCGCCGGAGCGTCGTTTACTCCGTCTCCCGTCATGCCACACACATCATCAAGCTGCTGCGCCATAGTGACCAGCCGCTTTTTGTCAAGGGGTTTCGCCCTGCTCACTACCCGCAGGTTCGGAAGTTTCTTCTTAAGCTCCTCGTCCGACATCTCCTCCAATTCATCATGGGTCAGGACTACGTCCGTATTCTCATCTTTCAGGATGCCCGCCTCTCTGGCGATGGCTACCGCCGTCTCCTCCGCGTCTCCCGTCACCATGACTACCTGTATGCCCGCCCGGTTCAGCACTTCTACAGTCTCAACCGCGTCTTTCCTCACATTATCTCTCAAGCACAAAACAGCAAGAAGGACTTTTCTTCCGCCCTCGAATTTCGCGACAGACAGAAGTTTCATCGTCCTCTTCGCCTCCGCGATCATCTGCTCTGTCACTTTTTCTTTTTCGGCTGCCGTAAATTCCAGCACCGACCCGTCTTTCGCCTTATAGTGGGTAATATCGTCTATGACATTCTCCGTCGCGCCCTTCCAGTACACGGTTCCGTCATTCAGCTCTACCGTCGCGCATTTTTTCTCCGAATCAAACCCGCTGACCTCTTTGACTTTTGAGCTGTCTATTGCCTCTGCCGCGCCGTTTGCAATCGCGTATGTGAGCAGCGCCCTGTCCATATTATTGCTGCCGATGGCCTTGCCCTCGGATATCTTCGCAAGGTTGTTAAGGGTGATGGCCTCAAGGAACTCCTTATCCAAAAGCTTATCCGTCACATTTCCGTCCCCTGTCACGAACTCTACCAGGGAGAGGTTCCCTTCCGTAATCGTTCCTGTCTTGTCGCTGAACAAAAGGTTCATGTACGCCGAATCCGAGAATGCCGCCTTGTGGCTTACAAGGATGTTCTTCTTATACATGGATTCCGTGTTCATGGACTGCACAAGGCTGTTCATCATCGGAAGTCCTTCCGGAACCGCCATGATGACGATGGATGCCATCAGCATCACTGCCTCAGCCGCCAAAAGCACTACAAATACAGGCGTTACCGCCTCATCTGCCCTCATGATCGTAAGCACCACCTGGAGGATGCCCGCGATCGCCGCCGCTGAGACGCCCAGCTTTCCGATGCCCGCAGCCACCACTTCAAGTTTCAGGCTGGATGTGTCTTTCCTCTCGTCCTCCTCCGAATCATCGGTCAGTGCCTTGTTGATCTTTCCAAGCTCGGATGCGTCTCCAACCACGGTAACTACCATGTAGCCTTCCCCGCTTGTAACTACAGAGCCCATGAAAACCTTGCTTTCTGAGTTGTAATCTGTAGTCTCCGCATCTTCCATCGTCTCTGCCGCGGATTTTGACTCGTCTCTGGACTCGCCGTTTAACGCCGCCTGAGATACTTTCACATTCCCTTCAAATATAAGGCCGTCCGCCGGAACCTTGTCTCCGGACTGGATCAGGACGGTATCGCCCTTCACAATCTCGCTTGTGAGGATCTTCACCAGCTTTCCGCCTCTTATGACCTTGGCGTAAGTCTTATTGTACTCCTCCTGCAAAGCCTCGCTGCGGGATGTGTTCCTGTACTCGGACAGGGTGCTGAACCCTGTCGCCAGCCCGATAGCAAGGATGATGCTTATGATCTCCACCGCGTCATTCTCCCCCGCGATGGCAGGTATCATCATGCCAAGCAGCGCAAGCGCCACCTTAAGGGCAAGCGCTCCGCACAGCACTTTAATCCAGATGTCGTCAAATGCCCCGACAAACATAGACCAGAGCGATTCCTGCTCCTTTTTGGCAAGCTCGTTCGTTCCGAATTTCTCCTTACTCTGTGTTACCTGTTCCTCGGACAGTCCTTTTTTCAGGACGTCCTTTTTCAGCACTTCATTCATACATAATCTCCTAACTCTTTTGTCCTAGATGTATTATTTGCAGAAAAAGAGAAACTTATTGCAGTTTCTCTTTTAAAACCGTTTCGTACATGTTATACATATCTCTTGCAGAGGTCCCCCAGAGACGGGTCAGTCGTTCCCTGGCCGATAGCGCCGAACTTCCACTCCCCATTGTGCCGGTAGATCTCCCCGAATATCATTGCCGTCATGCCGGAATAGTCCTCTGTGAGATTGTACCTGCACATTTCTTTATTATTCCTGCCGTCCACCAGCCTTATGAAAGCATTCTGTATCATCCCGAAATGCTGCTTTCTCTGGACTGCGGAGTAGATATTTACCACAATGACAATCTTGTCGTACTCCGGCGGCATCTTGGCAAGGTCAATGAGGATCTGCTCGTCGTCGCCTTCCCCCGCGCCCGTAAGGTTATCCCCCATATGCTGTACGGTTCCCGACCTATGGCTGAGGTTCCCAAAATACACAAGGTCGCCGTTGCCGCTTAATCTCCCGTTCCGAAGAAGAATGGCCGACGCGTCGCAGTCGATATCCGCCTGCTGCTTAAATCCGAAAAATCCTTTTTTCTGCATGGCCTCATCCCATCCAAGGCCTACAAGCACTGTTGACAGCCCCTTATTTTCTTTGGACAGGCTGACTTTCTGCCCCTTTTGCAAACTAATTGACATCTTAAATTCCTCCTGATCAATAGTGTCTGGTTACTTGCTCCCCGGCCTCCAGTTAAGGCCCCAGTTAAACGCCCTGTCCATCATGGCGTGGCCTCCGAAAAACCGGACGATCTTCTCTACGCTGAAAGTCTCGTCTCCCACATTCTCAAACAACGCAAGGGCGCACATTGTGTCATTGGAATTGTAAGAATCCATCTTTACGATCAAGTCCTCCGCCCCGGGATACTTTATGGTGACCGTGGCATCCGCCTGCTGCCAGTTGGCAACGCCCTCATAGATGAACGTATACACAAGCACCCTCTTGATATTGGCGATCTGGTTGCCGTTGATCCTTAAATTCTCCCCGGCTGCCGCAGCTCCCGTCCTGTCGTCTCCGTCCAGAGACATATAGGGCGGCCTTGTGAGGGAGCCAAAGGAATTGCCTAGAGCCTGCACCGCTCCTTTCTGCCCGTTTTTCAGCTCATACAGACATCCCAGATCCAGGTCGATTCCCTGCTGCCCTCCAAAAAGGCTCTTTAAAAAGCCCTGGTTTTGGGGTACTGAGTTCCAGTTCAGGTTTACATGTATCTCGCCCAGGCCCGCGGACGATTTTTTCTCCAGACTTACCTTGCGGCCTTTTTGCAAACTAATTGCCATAACGCACTCTCCTTTATTCTACGTCAACGCCGTAATTGCCGCACAGAGCCGCCAGGCCTCCCTGGTATCCGCTGCCGATGGCGTTGAACTTCCATTCCCCGTTGTTCTTATAGAGCTCTCCGAACACTACAGCCGTCTCGATGGAAAAGTCCTCTCCCAGATCGTACCTTAAAAGCTCTTCTCCCGTAAGCTCATTGTAAATCCGGATGAACGCATTGTTCACCTGGCCAAAGTTCTGCCTTCTTTGCTCCGGCTCGTAAATGGTGGCGGTAAATGCAATCTTCGTCACATTCTCCGGCACCTTTAACAGCTCCACCTTGATCTGCTCGTCGTCGCCTTCTCCTTCTCCCGTAAGGTTGTCGCCCATATGGTTTACGCTCCCCGACGGATGGGAAAGATTCCCGTAGAACACAAAATCCTCCGACTTTGTCACTCTCCCGGAATCTCCCAGGAGAAATGCCGCCGCGTCAAGGTCAAAATCTCCTCCTGTATCAAACTGGTTCACATCCCATCCAAGACCCACTACAACTTTTGAAAGCCCCGGGTTTCCTTTTGTCAGGCTCACTTTCTGGCCTTTTTTCAAACTTATTGGCATCGTACATTCCCTCCTTTACGCAACTTCAATTCCATAGTGCCCGCACAGCGCCGCGAGCCCGCCCTGGAACCCGCTGCCGATGGCGTTGAATTTCCACTCTCCGTTGTGCCGGTAAAGCTCTCCTACGACTACCGCCGTCTCGATGGAGAAATCCTCTCCCAAGTCGTATCGGATCAGCTCCGTATCTGTAGACATATCCACGATCCTGATAAATGAATTGGACACCTGGCCGAAGTTCTGCCTTCTGACATCCGAATCATATATGGTGACGGTAAACGCAATCTTCTCAACATTTGACGGGATATCGGGCAATTTCACTTCTATCTGCTCGTCGTCTCCCTCGCCCTCTCCTGTAAGGTTGTCGCCCATATGCTTTACTGCCCCGGACGCGTGCTCAAGATTCCCGTAAAAGATAAATTCTTTTTCCGTCGGACATTTCCCATTTGAACCAAGCATGAACGCCGCCGCGTCAAGGTCAAAATCCGCGCCTGAGTCAAACGCGTTCACGTCCCATCCCAGTCCGACCATGATGTTTTTAAGACCCGGATTTTTCTTTGTCAGATCCACTTTCTGTCCTTTTGATAAGTTAATTGGCATAATGTATGTCCTCCTTTATATTTATGTCTTACCTTTTGTTACCCTGTTTTACCCCGCCGTAAGATTTTAAAAACTCCTGCTTTATTGTCTCTAAGCGTGCAGCGTCGTCTGTGCGCTGCTTTCTTGCATTCTCCTGAATCGCCCTTGTCTCGTCAATCCCGTTGACAATCGTTCTCCAGGTTGTCTCAAGCGTCTCAATCTTTATGGAGCTGCCGGAGGCAAGCCTTGCCGTCATCTTCGACTGCTCTACCGTATTCCTTGCATTCTTTATAAGCATCTCATTGGTCTTCTTGTCAAGCTCCGCCATGGCCTCCGCCTGAATCTTCTGGCGTTTCAGCATCACCGCCTGGGCAAGGGCCTGCTTGAATACCGGCAGGGTGACGATGAACGCCGAATTGATCTTCCTTACCAGGTTCATATTGCTGAACTCCATCGTCTTGATCATCGGGATCGACTGCATGGCAACGTTTTCCGCCGTCCGCAGATCCTGGGTACGCTGCTCGAGCATCATCAGGGAATTGTTAAGGCTTGCAAGCTCAAGCTGTATCGCGTTGTCTCCGGTAGCCTCAAAATCAGACTGCCTCTGGGCAATGTACGCCTCCAGCTCTTTCCCCGCCTGCTCCCCTGCCAGGATATATTTTACCAGGTCATGGTAGTAATTCACATTCGCGTCAAACATCTGGTCAAGCTTTCTGTTTGCCTGCTTGATCTCGCTCTCGTACTGCTTAAGCTGGACGTAGATCTTATCCACCTCTCCGCCCATCGTATGATACTTTTCCAGAATCTTTTCCAGCTGCTTTTTCAGGTTCCCAAAAAGCTTTCCAAAGAGCCCCTTGTCTTCCTTCAGCTCGTCAATGTCAAATTTCGACATGATTTTCGACAGAGCCGTGAGCATCTCGCTGGACTCGTCAAGCTGGCTCATATTCATGCTGTTCAGCACGATATCAGATGCCTTTGAAATCTCCTCCGCCGCCTCGGACCCGAAAGATGCGATCGTCTCAAGGTTAAACACCTCGATGGTGCTTACGATGTCGTCAACCTCCTTTGAATTCACCAGCGCCTCATTCATCTGCGCCCTGTCGGCCGCAATGTCATATGGCTTTACAACTTCAATCTCATTTTCCACTGTCGCCGCCGACGGCGCCGCTCCCACTGCTGTTTTGCTAAAATCAAGTCCCATAAATCTTTATCCTCTCTTAAATATTTTATCACGCCACGACGTGCGGATAGCCGAAGGGATTCTGTCCCAGTCCGGAACTTCCAGATCGTACATATAATCCCCCGCCTGGTGCTCCTCCATCAGTTTCCTGTTAAAATGTTTCTCAATATTATATCCTGTCGGCACGAAGAAAAGGACATCAAATCCGACAAGGTTCAAAAAAGCCGCGTATATCGAATCTTCCAGCGTAGGCAATGTCTCCGACGCCGCGATATAGATAAGCTTTGGGTTCTTCTTTGTAAAGTCAAACTGCTGAATCAGCCGCAGCGCCTCTTTCGGCAGATTCAGCACAACCGACACGATCGTATACTCCGTTCCGTTTTCAAAAGTTCCCCGGATCAGTTTCTGTGCGATCAAAAGCTCCAGTTTATCTAAGATATGCTCCTGCATCTCTTCCCTTAAGAAACCGTAGGGGTAGCTTGCGTGGCTCTTTATCCGGCTCCTCTTTAGTTTCCCGTTCTTAAAAAACTCTGTGGCGTACATCTTCATGGGATTCGGCATCGCAGGAGAGATAAACGGAACCCGGCTGACTACCAGCGTCTCCGGCGTCATTAGCTGCTTAATGGAAATCCAGTACTCCTCTACCTTCCTGTCCTTCACCCCCGACAGCTTTGAAAAGATGACCGGCATGCTCACTGTGCCGTCCTGTGCGTCAAAGCCCAGACGGTACTTAAGCTCGCTCCCCCACAGAATCTTAATCTCGCGGTCCATGGTCTTGAGGGTGATGCTGTCCGCCTTCGTAAACTGGCGGTCGCGGAACAGAATCGAGTCATTGTATAAAAGCGAATCCAGCTCCCGCTCCGCATGGTACGCCGCCGTACCAAGGCTCGCCCTCCCGCCCTCGTCGGGGAATCTGTCTAAAACCATGGACGTCTCGTGATTCACTTCATATAAAAGAGGATCATCAAGACAGCACCTTACGTTCAGGTTCGGGCAAAGTATGAGCACGTCCACCGGAATCCTTGCAAGGAACTTAAGGAACATGGCCTCGTTTTTATCCCGGCATCCTCCCAGATAGATAAAGCAGCCAATCTCCGGCATCCTCCAGTTTTTAAAGAGCTGATCCTGATATCTTTTTATCCAGCAGAGCAGATATACCGCCTTGTTGAGCATCCGGTTCAGGTTCTCCCCGGCGTCTTTCCTCTCTCCCGCCAGGGTCTCTGCAAATGCCTTTACAAGAATCCCTCTTAGTTTCTGGTTTGCCGGGTACTGTATGTTCGCGGCGAGCTCTGATACCATCTGTTCGAAACTGCCGTAATTCCCTCTCTGTACTTTCATGACCTCATCCGGCGCCGGCTTTGGGATCATCCCGCTCACAACTGCCACATGCCGCTTTTCGCTTTGCAGCGACCTGTAAAACTGATACAGCTCATTCACATATACGAGCTTATCTTCCACGCCGTTAATCCTGCAGTAACAGTTGTAGAACAAATCCTCCCTGTCGCCTCTCGCTGCCGGGGCGGTAAGGAAATCTTCAAGCCCCTTCCCGGCGATCCACGCGTTTGTGCATCCCGTGATGCCGGGAGGCTCCCCGAACATCTTTTTCTTCTGCTCCTCTTTCTCCCTTACCTCCAGTAATTCCTTTAAAGGAAATTCTCCCGGGAGAAGAACTACGTCGCACCCCGCGCCCCATAAAATATCGATCAGCATCCGCTCATAACTGCCTATGCTGCCGTGGTACAATATCTTCGGAACCTCTTCCTCCCCAAGCCGACCCACGACCCGCTCAAATTTATAGTACAGCCAGCACATGAACTTAATATATGCATTTTTCAGCATATTCTCCGTCTTGCCCGACTTTCTTAAACTTTCCAGTGAATCGTAGACCGCGCACGCCACGCTCTCCCGCTGAGATGCCTTCATCCTGGGCAGCCATCTCTTCAGGCTGGAGGATATGAATCCCAGGCTCATCTGGAATTCCATCCCCATCATCTCTTCATAGTATGCTAGGTTTCCCTCTGTCGGATTCCCAATTTTCCCTTCAATAACTACGCCGTATTTCCTGGCGGCATCAAAATATTTGCAAAGAAATTTATTTGTTTCGTCCGAGCCTTTTTCAAACGCGCATATATATGCCTTCCCTTCCGGACGCCTGCTGAGTCTTGAAAAAAAATCCTCAAGATTTTGAATTTTATAATGTTCTCTGTCCATATCACTTCTCCCGGCGCATAAACAACCCACCGACTTTGATTTTAACATAAGCGCACTGATATTACAAGGTGTACTCTATACCGCTCCCAGGTCAGCAGAATCCGCGGACAAACATATTTATCGTCTCATACCCCACCGCCAGATTTATATTCTGCCCTCCGTCAAATCCCGCCGTGCTGATGCCGATAATCTCTCCCTGCATATTGAGCACCGCTCCCCCGGAACTCCCGTGGGAGATCGGGGCTGTAAATTGAATCATATCCACAGTGTCAATCTCCCGGAATCCCGAGATGATCCCGTCGGAGACAGAATTAAAAAGCCCGAGAGGGCTCCCGATCGCCACGACCTTCTGTCCCCTCACCAGCTTTTTGGTGCCTCTGTAGACAGGCAGCGGAGATAACACCTTGCCTATCCGGATGACAGACAGGTCAAATACTGAATTGTACTTAATGATCTCATTCGTCCGGTAAACCGCGCTGTCGTCTTCTATCCGTACCGAAAAGCTATATCCGCCCTTTGTCACATGGTGGTTGGTGAGGATAAAGCCGTCTTTGCCGATCATAACGCCGGAGCCTGTGCCTATAGGCTTTCCCCTCTGGTCATGCACCTCTATCATAACGATGGAAGAGGCCAAAAGCGCCAGCTCTTCAAAGCTTTTCTCCCCGCCGTCTTCCCTCCTTCTTTCCTGTCTCTGCCGCTCCGGCATCCTGACCTGCGGCCCTGTTTTCAAAACTGGTTTTAATTCCGGTTTCCGCACCTGTTCTACTTGTATTTTTGATACCGGCTTTTCCTCTGGTTCTGCCTCTGTGATTTTTTTACTTTCACAGGGCGTATACTCCGGGAAGGGCAGCTCGCAAAATCCCCCCAGCTTAAGTTCCAGAGAAAGATCCTTAATCACATCCGACGTCCTGATATCCGCCCGGCTCTGAAAGAGAAGGACATCGCACCCGATCAGGGTGAGCATGTAATAAAACAGATACTCCTGCTCTTTTACCACATTATCTGCCAGAACCTTATAGCATTTCCTCTCATCCCAGCCTGACAGCCCGTCGCCCAGAACGCTGTCCGTCCAATATAAAAGCTTTACGGCAAAATTCTTCTCCATGGATTCTGTCATATTTCTTTTTACCAGCCTGTATTTATCCAGTGTTTCACGGCAAGCAAGAGCCAGTATGTTTCCAAATACCTCATTTCTGCTTAAATTCTTTACGTACATGCCTTTCCCCGACTTGAGCGCGGCAAACTGCTCCTCGTAAAAGTCCGTGTCCTCTTGTGACGGCATAAATGCAAGGCGCTTTGCCCTCCGGTAGGTCAGCCTCTTTCTTTCCATTTCCAAATCCATCCTCCGGTCAATATCCGTGACCACATCTGCTAAAGTTCCCGGCTCTCCCCAGCCAAGAGCCCTGACAAAATACACATCCCTGCACCCCATATGGAAACCGCCTTTTATGCCCAAAAATGCATCCGGCGAATGAATTCCCAACACATTATGCCTGTAAGTGATCATATTTTTCATCCTGCTCACCTGCCTACACATTTTAAAACCTGTCTAAATTTTAACACAACACAAAAAATATATCTACCAATTCCTGTCCTAATGTGATATATTTAAAGACAATTATGTTACTGTTCACAAAACAGATAACAGCAAACAATCCAGCTTACCACAAAGGAGTTTCTGACTATTATGAACAACAGCGCTATCTATTACAGCGTAGGCCCGCTCCTGTACTGCCCGGCAGACAGGGTTTCCATCGCGTCCTCCATAAAATCACAGAAATTCGGGATGAATTACTCCCTGTCGCTCTGCCTTGAAGATACGATAAATGACAATTTTGTCTCCGAGGCCGAGGATCAGTTGATCGCGTCAGTGGGAGACATATACCGCTCCCTCCAGAATACGGAGTTTTACCTTCCGAAGATTTTCATCCGGGTACGAAATCCCGGGCAGATCAAAGACCTCGCCCGCCGTTTAGGAGACAGCCATGAGATAATCACCGGATATATCCTCCCTAAATTTTCCTTAAGCTGTGCGGATGCCTATATCGAACAGGTTGCAGGCTTAAACAGCGGCATGAAACCCGTTAAATACATGATGCCGATCTATGAAAGCTCTTCCGTCGCAGACCTTCGCACACGCCATGAAACACTGTATGCCCTTAAGGAGAAGCTGTCTCCTGTCGAGTCAAGCGTGCTGAATATACGGGTGGGCGGGAACGATCTGTGCCATCTGTTTGGATTCCGCCGGGAACCGACCGAATCTATCCACCAGATCACACCCATCGCCAATATCCTGTCTGACATCGTTACCGTATATGGAACGGACTATGTAATCTCCGGCCCTGTATGGGAATATTATTCCGGCAGGGAGTGGGAAAATGGGCTGAGAAGAGAAATCAAAGATGACAGGCTGTGCGGGTTCATCGGCAAGACCATCATCCACCCCAATCAGATACAGCCTGTAAACGATGGCTACAAAGTGACCGAAAAGAATTATAAAGACGCCTTGCGTATCCTCCACTGGAACGTCAAAGAGGATTCCTACGTATCCGGAAGTTCCGACGGCGACCGGATGGACGAATATAAGACCCATATAAACTGGGCGCAAAAGACACGTTTTATGGCAGAATGTTACGGCACCGCATAAAAAGAAGCTGACGCAGTCTCTATGCGTCAGCCAGTTTTTTTATGATTCCGCAGCATTTGTAGTGCCTCATCGGATAATACTCTACCGGCACATTTTTCTCCTCCGCAAGCTTTACGAGATGCCTCAATTCTTTCTTCCCTTTATGTCTCTCATCTATAAGCACTTTCCACGGCACCCGCCGAAGCAGGACTCTAGTCGCCTCACCGATTCCCGGCTTGATAAAATTAATGTCCGTAATGCCGAACTTCTCTGCGATTTCCCGTACCTCATGGATTCCCGCGCCTTCCACCTGCAGATCACTGGCCTCGGAAACAAGCGTAAATTCTCTTTCAATTGCCTCTATAAATTCATAAGAAAGATCCGCCCCACGCAGCTCCCCGTAAAACGCGGCTCCGTGAAAATCCTCTTCTCCTATGATATCGCTCCTGAGAAATGTCCTGCTGACAAGCCCTGAAACAGTACAGTTCAAGCAGGAGCTTGGAATCAGAATATCCTCATGGGTTCCGCAAAGCTCCGTCACGCCTGCCGGGTCTGCCAAAACCGCTATCTCCGAAGACACTCCCTCATATGCGGACACATCTTTCCTGAGTTCGTTTAAAATCGCCCCTTTACCAATCCATCCGTCCACAAAAAGGAGCTTTTCCGGGGCGTGGTTTTTCAGCAGATATTTCATCGCATTGCCGTCTATTCCCCTCCCCCTGATAATGGAGATAGAATAGTGGCGGACATCTGCATGATATTTGAACTTTATATATCTCTTCAGCAGTATGCCGACAGGGATTCCTGCCCGGGCAAGGGACACAAGCACCACGTCTCTTCCCCTTGCTGCAATCACCTTATCCGCAAGCCTTCCCACTGCCTGGGCAACAGCTCCCGCATACACCTGCAAAGCCTCCTCGTAGGCCTCCATATATTCCCTCGTCGGAACATACTCTTCAGGCAGCATTTCACTGTAATGCCTCCCGGCCTGGATAAGCCGCTCTCTCTCCTTCGTGGGCTGCGGTTTCACAAGCCCTGTGATATCCTTCAGAAGAAGGGTCACGTCATCTTCTTTATACGAACTTCTCACTTTAACACCACCTGATCAGATTTATATTGTTATTTTTCCGGGCTATGGCTCCCACCAGGGAATTTTTCCCTTCTTCTTCCCCGCCCGCGGCATCTGTAATGATAAATACCCTGTCATAGCTTTCGATATTATACAGGTAAGTCGTCCTGTCCTTATCATACAGGCTCTTGAGCTCATACCTTGTCTTCAAAGGATATGATTCATCCGCAAAAACCATGACAGGGCTGCGGGTCGTAGAATGGCTCCATGCCAGAACCCCTTTCTCCTCCATGCACCTTGCCGCAAAAAGCGCCGGGTACATGAATTCCTCCGTTCCCACCACCAGGACTCTCTCACCCGCCTCAAATTTAAAAGCGGCATCTATTTCATGCCACAAAGATTCACATGCCCTCCTGTAGCCCGCTCCGTCCACAAGCCTCCTGGCATCTGCCTTTCCATTGATCTTTACTTCTCTCGCGCATACACAGCCCGCAGACCCGCACTCTTCGTAAATACCCCCTGCCATATTCCTCTCAGCAAGAGCCGCATACTTTTCATGATCCGTCTTAAGCACATAGAGCGCAGCAATCCCTTTCTTCTCGTAAATTTCCAGATGCTCCTTTTCCATGCCGTTTAAAAGGGACGCGACCGAAAATTTTAAATCATTTCCATACAGCTCTTCCATCACGCTGACAATATTCAGAATCGTATTGCCCGTCGTAACTTCGTCCTCGATAAAGACCACGCGGTCAGCTCTGCCTATCGCCTGGTCTATATCGTCCTTCACAAGCTTTTGTTCCGTGGCATGGCTGTGGCTCTCGGAAAAGAACAGATACGAAACTCCGGGAATATGCTCCCTTGTTGTCTGAATATACTGCGCTCCCAGCCTTACCGCCGCCTCTGCTCCTATGGCAGTCGCTGTCTCCGCAAATCCAATCAGCAGAAGCCTCTCTTCTTTGTATTCCGCCCGTATCAAATCTGCCAGCGCATCAAACAGCTCAAACGCCTGCCCTGGGCGGACTGGTATGTGTTTTCCCTGCAGCGGGTTTACCACAAGATAGTTTCTTTTTTTATTATTTTCCCTCTTTCCGACGGCAACCAAGTCTTTCTCCGAATACATGATCTTCTCCTTAATACCTTTTTATAAGATGTCCGCAGCCTGTAACTTCTTACCATTATAGCTTTCCGTCATCCAAATTACAACCTCCCGGCAAAATACTATTCACTGCCACAAACACCGCCGCCCCGATGGCCATCACGGCATAAAAGCTTACCCCTCTCGTAATGCACATGGATGCCGCCAGATAGCTCCCGGCAAAGATGCTGCCGAACACGCAAGAGTACATGGCCTCCGTAATTCCCTGTGCCCCAGGAATCGGCAGCATATCCACCGCGATATAGACCGATGCCTGCACACAGACGATATCCAAAAGCGCCGTGCCTGAAAGCCCAAGGCCCCGGTACACCACATAAGTCAGCACGAACACCGTAAACCGCTGCAAAAATGTTCCCGCAAGAATCACTCCGATCATCCGTTTATTCCTTTTAAGGAAATGAACCGTTCCCTGATAGCCGGACAAAAACTGTTCCATCTTATCCCGGCGCGCACCGGATTCCCTCCAGATCCTGAGCCTCATCATGATCCCCTCCGCCCGGTAAAAAATCCCCCGGATCGCACCCGGGGAAAACATCACCAGCAAAAGGAGCGCCACCAGCGCCGTATTTAAAAACAGCCCAAGAAAATATAGGCCGTAATACTTTTGCAGATAGCTTCTTAAGGGAACATTCCAGAACAGGACAATGCCGATGCCGATCAATACGAGCACCAGCTTATAGACGACAGCGACGCTCATCAGCACCACCGATGACGCCGCCAGAGATCTGCCGTCTCTTTTCATATAGTAGAGCTGCATAGGCTGCCCGCCTGTGGCAGAGGGCGTGATGCCGGAAAAGAAGAAGCCGATAAAGGAGTAGCCGATACACCGGGAAAGCCGTGATTTCTCCCCGATGCCCCTGAAAAGATACCAGATCATGCACCCTTCCGCCGACACGAAAAACACCGCCAGGAAAAAAACACCCGCCAGGTAGCCCGGATCCATCCTCCGCACTGCCTCCGCCGTCCGGGAAATATCCTGGCTGCGGAAGACAAACCAGAAAGTCAGCAGCATAATTACCGTAAAAAGTCCGATATGAAACAAAAACTTACGAGCGCCCTTCTCATTCATACACCGAGACTCCTTCCAGCCAATGCTCCAAAAGATCTTCACGGTGCGCTGCCTCATCCTCTTCCACCAGCTTGGAAAGCTCTCCTTCAAACACCGGTTCCATCTCCTCATACTCATAAAAGTCCTTCGGCGTCACCAGGGAGAAATGCTTATCCGCAATGCAGATTCCATTTTCCCCGAGAACCCTTGCCAGGTAGGACGAGCAGGTATACTGGTTCCTCACATAAAGGGGGATGCCAAGCACAAGGAACGGCAGTGCGGGCACCGCATAGTGGATGCTGTACCGCCGCATATAATCCTCCCGCAATTTTTCCATGATCTTTCTCTTCTGCTCCCTGGTGCAGGAAAGCCTGCACACCCGATAATACGCCCTCGGAAATGTATGTAAGATCTTGTATTTATCTTCCTTTTCAAACCCGGCGAAGATTGGAACCGCCGGGTTTCGCCTCCCCACACTGTAACACTCCGAAAGCCGCACATCCGCCGCCAGCGCCACATGGACGTACCGCTGCCGTAAAAATCTCCGGATCAGCCCGGCGAAAAATCCAGGCGTATCTGCAAACGCAATATAAATACATGTCATATCCTTATCCTCCCGCAGCCCTCATAATTCCTGCTGCACCATTCTGCATATCTCGCCGGGCCGCTGCATTTTTACTGGAATTTATATATCTTTTTCGCCAGCCTGTATCCGTCTATAGTCGCCCTCTTCCCCAATTTCCCAGGAAGATTCGTAAGGCCGCACAGTTTTGTAAACCGAAGCCTCCAGTAAAGACTTGGGTTCTGCTCTTTTATCTCTTCCCAAAGCATGGTATGGCGCGCCTCGGCATCCTCATCGCCCTTAAGCAGCAGATGGATGGAGGAAATTGCCATCATAATTGAAATATTGCGGCACATGTAACCGGCAAGCTTTGGATGTACCTTCCGCACTTCGTTCAGATCCACGCACTCCGCCACAATTTTTGTCACCTTTATCTGCTGTTCAATACGGCTGATCATTACTTGCTCATTCACCGACTGGTCCTCCCTTCCAAGGTAATACTGGTAAAGGTCAAGGTTCAGATAGTATACTGTCTCCACGTACGGCAGCGGCTGGTAAGCAAAGATATTGTCCACATAAAAGGTGTGCTCCGGCAGAACCGTGCCGGAACTCCTGAGCACCTCCGTGCGGTATATGAGCGCATGCATGATCAGGTACTGAGACGGCCGGAAAGCGCCTATGTCATCCCAGGTAATCCGCTCTTTTTCCGGGAACACATTCCCGTATCGCATAGTCTTTTTTGTGCCTTCTTCCAGATGGTTGTAGGTGTAATTACAGATAAGGAGGTCAGGGCACACTCCCTCTTCTCCCTTGCTCTCCCTGACGCACCAGTCCTCCAGCTTTTCTGCCAGTTCCCTGTAGGCGTGCTCATCAAACCAATCGTCCGAATCCAGCACCTTAAAATATCTCCCTGTGGCAAGGGCAAGCCCTGCATTGACCCCGGAGCCGTGACCTCCGTTTTCTTTATGTACCACGCGCACCGTATCGGGGAACCGCCTGACATAATCATCGGCAATCTCCCCTGTCCGGTCCGTGGAACCGTCATTTACCACGATAATCTCTATATGCTCCATCCATCCTCGCGGCAGAATCAGAGAATCAAGACAGCGCTCCAGATACTGCTCCGAATTATAGCTTGGTATAGTAATCGTTAAGTATTTCATCCCTTTTATCCTCCTGCGTTAAGTATTTTCTTTCCTTACATGCCATTTAGTATATTGGATAATTCTTAAGAGATTAGTTCCATAATTCGAAAGAAAAACGAAAGATTTTTCCGAAAATTTCCAAAAACCGCCGTTTCCCAATCCATCATGCCATATCATCCCGCAGCGCGTCAATGATATTTTCCTTCTTAATCCTGCTGACAGAATAGAACATCGTCAAAAGCACAATCAGGAACACGCCCAGCATGCTAACCCCCATGGCAGCCCACGGAATGGAAAAGTCAATGTTCTCCGCCCCGAACTGCATCAGCCGGTATATCGCGTAGGAGATAAGCAGCGACAAAGGGATTCCCCACATAAGCGCCTGCACTCCATAAAGGATGCTCTCAAAATTCATCATATCCTGAAACGCCCGCTCCGACATGCCCACTGAGCGCAGCATGGCAAGCTCTCTGCGCCTGAGCCTAATATTGGTAGATATCGTGTTAAATATATTGGCAACGGCGATCAGCGTGAGCATGGCAAGAAACGAATAGCAAAATACATTCGCAATGAAAATCATGTTGTTGTTCTGTTCCGTCATCCTGTTCATGTTCAGCAGGAGATAACTTTCCTCCGCATCCGAGACAGAGAGGATATTTCTCATCTCACTCTCTGTCCGCACCGGGTTGTCCGAGCTGACAGACAGTCCTTTTGCGGCAATACGGGTATCCGGCGCAAGCAGCCTATCCTTCATAGAATAGGGCGCCGTAAGCGTGAAGAGATATGGCGGCCGCTCCGCTATATCCTCACTTCCAATCGCAGGCAGGATATCCGGCATGACTATCTTCACAAAATTAATCTTTAAGGGAATATGGCGGTCTTCCTTCTCTCCGGGCAGCGTTAAAGTAAGCTCCTCCGAAAGGTTCTTAAACATATCCACAAAATCCTCCGGCTCCTTCATACGGCCTGTATCCCCGCAATCCACTACCGCGATGGCGAGAACGCCTGCATTATCCCCAGTTCTCCCGGTTCCCTCAGACGCTGTATTTCCTTCAAGCCCTGCCTCCTTTAATAGTCTCTGGTACTCGCCGTCATCTACAATCTGCAGCCCTGCCGGGAGTTTTATCTCCTTTCTCCCATCCGGGAGTTTCATGGCCTCCTTTAATTCTTCTGTCAGGCAGTCGGCCTCCGCCGCTATCGTTCCGTTAAGGTTCATCTGATAAAAGCTTTCGGTCACATCCGCCGCCTCCCGGAATTCATCCCGCAGCTTAAAGAGCTTTTCATCCGGCATATCCACCGCAGAAAATGCGATGTCATAAGTGGAAAATACAACTGCTGCTTCCGATGCCTGCCGCAGTTCCGCCACAAAACTATTGGTAACGACAAAAAGAATCACGCTTAACGAAAGTGAAAGGATAATGCTTCTGTAACGCTGCCTGTTCCGTTTAAAATTTTTAACAGCAAGCATTCCCGGCAGCCCGAACAGATGACCAGAAATCCACCCCGTCTTTACCTTCTTTCCCTCCAGCTTCACCTCATTTGTCTGACGGATACATTCCATCACCGGCGTTTTTACCGCTTTCCTCGCCGGAAGATACGCAGAAATCTGGATTGTTGCAAAGCTGATAAACACTGCCGCTAAAATAGCCGGAACCGAAAGCACAAGTTTCAGGGGAACACCGCTGTAGAGCACTCCCTGAAAGTTCTCCGACACAAGCAGGATCACCGCTTTGATGCCTGCAAGCCCCAGAATCACTCCCGCCGGGATGCCCGCCGCGCCGATGCAAACCCCCTCGAACAGCACAGAATTCCTCAGCTGCTTTTTGGTCGCCCCCACTGACATCAGGATGCCGAACTGCCGGGTTCGCTCATTTAAAGAAATGCTGAAAGCATTGCGTATCAAAAATACCGACCCGAGCATAATAATCCCCGCCGCGATTCCGCCCACGGTGTAAAGGAGAAGATTGAAAATCTCGCTGCCGGATGCCCCCATAAACCGCAGCACATCATCATTCATCGCCGTGCAGGCCTCCTCTCCTTTGCCGGATGCGTAGGCTTTTGCCCCCCGGGGATTTTTAAGCCTGACGAACACGCTGCATCTTGAAGGCTCCTCCCCGGCTTTCACTTTGGTGACCAGCGTAAACCCGGGGTCGTCGGAATCCGTATAGGAAATCCTCGCACATATCCCCACCACGGCAAAGGTTCTCTTCTCTCTGACCCTAAGCTCTTCCCTGCCCGTTTCATAGGGTTCCGACTGCCTGAGCTCTTTTCCGTCCCTTACGCGTTCGCCCAGGGAAAGCTCCAGAACATCTCCCTCTTTTATGTGCACGCCGCCGGTAGACAGGACGCTGCCGGACACTATAATCTCGCTGTCATTCTCTGGCAGCCGCCCAGATACAAGCTCTATTGGAAGTGCGTCAAAAGCCGCCTCATCGTATCCCGTGACAAATACGTAAGGGCTTTTTTCATTTTTACTTCCCTCAAGCTTTGCATACCCGAGATTTTCCGTCACGACTGCCGATTCCGCCTCCTTATCTTCCGACCGCTCCCTGGCAAATCCGGCATCCACTTCTTCAAACGCCACATGCCAGCCGCCGGCCTTTCTTTCCGCCCCACGCACCATATAGTCTAAAAGAGATACCCCGAAAGTCGCTCCTGCGGTCATCAGGGCTGCTGAGAGCGCAACGCCCACAACAGTCACAAGCGTCCTTGACTTATTTTTCTTTAGCCCCTGAAGAGCCGTCTTGTGAAATATATTCATGACCGCACCACCCTTTCATCCCGCACCACCTTTCCGTCTGAGATGCCGATAATGCGATCCGCCTGCAGGGCAATATTTTCATCGTGGGTTACAATGAGAAGCGTCTGCCCATACATCCGGTTGCTCTGTTTAAGCAGCTTGATAATCTCGTGTCCATTCTTGCTGTCAAGGCTCCCGGTCGGCTCGTCGGCAAGCATCACCTGAGGCGCATTCATCAGCGCCCTGCCGATGGCGACGCGCTGCTGCTGCCCGCCGGATAGCTGGTTCGGCAGATGATTTTTCCTCTCCTCAAGCCCTAAAAGACACAAAAGCTCATATAACCGCTTTTCATTTACCTTCCGCCGGTCCATCAGGATCGGCAGCGTAATATTTTCTTCCACATTCAGCGTAGGGATCAGGTTGTGGAACTGGTAGATAAGCCCTACCTGCCGCCGCCTGAATATTGCCAGACGGTCACTGTCCTGGGCATACACATCCTGCCCATTTAAAAATATCTTCCCACTGGTGGGCACATCCACACAGCCAATGGCATGGAGAAGCGTAGATTTCCCGGAGCCGGAGGCACCGATGATAGCCGTAAACTCTCCCTTTTTAATGTCAAGTGAAATATGGTCAAGGGCGGTCACCCGGTTATCCCCCTGGCCATAGACCTTGCACAGATCCTTAATCTCTAAAAATTCCATAATAATCCTTCCTTTCCTTAGAGTTAATCTTATCATAGTCCTTTTCACTTACATTTCCGTGACTTTAAGGTGAGAGTTCTGTCACTTTGGAAAACGCAGGACGAACAGGGCTCCCCCTTTCGGATGATTTTTCGCTGCGACAGTTCCCCCCTGTCCGGTGACGATGGTCCTGCAGAGCGACAGCCCGATGCCAAATCCTGCCGTCCTCATATCCTTCCCCCGGTAGTAGCGGTCAAATACCCTGGATAGCTCTTCCTCCCTAAACCCCTTCCCGCTGTCGCGTACCGTGATTTCCGTATAGAGCGCCGTATCCTGGCAGGTAATCCAAATTTTCCCGGTATCCTTCACATTTTCCATGCAATTTTTAAACACATTTAAAAGCCCTTCCGCCAGCCAGTCAAAATCTCCCTCAATGAAAATCCCCTCCGGCACCGAAATTTCCGCCTCCACCTCGCGAATCTCCATGGCAATAAGCAAAGGGCGAAGAGCCGCCTCCACAAGACCTTTTACCTCCACCCGCTCCTTCTTAAAACTAATGATGCCTGCATCCAGCCTGGACAGCTTAAGAAGGGATGTAAGCAGCATATCCATCCGGGAAAAGAGCTCCTCGGTCTCCCGAAGAAGTTCTTTGTGCTCCTTCTCTTTCGGGCGTTTTTCAAGCAGCGACAGAATCAGGTTCGCCGAGGTCAGGGGCGTCCTTAGCTGATGGGCAATGTCTGCCAATGACTCTGCCAGACGCTCTTTCTCTTTTTTCAGGGCATTGTTCTGCTCCCGGATGCGAATCGTCATCTTCCCAACCTCGCTCCTTAAGATCGACAGCTCTCCCTCCTCGCAGTCCGCGATAAGCACCCGGTCCCTTTCATGGAGCACCTGGTCGATCTCCTCCGAGATCTCCGCAATTTTCCCGTATCTCTCCCTTGTAAGCATGAAAAAAAGAAGTCCGAGCAAGCAGGAGGAAAAAACGGAGAGGATTCCTGCCGCCGGATGAATCTGATATGACGCGATTCCTGTTCCTCCTCCTATTACAAAGAACAGAACCGCAAACCGCCTTATTTCCCGATTCCGAAACATCTCCCTACCCCTCCCCCAGCCAATATCCAGTTCCCCGGACGGTCCGGATAATCCTCGGGGCAGCCGGATCGTCCTCAATCTTCTCCCTCAATCGCTTGATGTACACGGTCAGCGCATTGTCCGTGACAAACTCCCCTGCCGCATCCCAAAGCTCATTTAAGAGCCTGTCTCTCGTGATGATGCTCTTGGGATTGCTGACAAATACAAGCAAAAGGCGATACTCCAGCGCGGATAGGAATATTTCGCTGCCATTTTTCTTCACGATCCCGCTCGCCGTATCTACCAAAAGCCCTCCAATATTAAAAGAAGAAGATGCCTTCCCGCCCTTCCTGAGCGCAGCCTTGATGCGCGCCACCAGCTCCCGGGGGCGGAACGGCTTGGTTACATAATCGTCCGCCCCCATATTAAGCCCTGTGACCACGCTGGCCTCGTCATCCGACGCCGTGAGAAAGATTACCGGAATATCCTGCCGCTCCTTAATCTCTGTGCAAACTGCAAAGCCGTTTCCATCCGGCAGCGAGATGTCCACCAACGCCAAATCGAACCTGTGCTCTGAAAGGCGTTCTGCCGCCGCGCTGCGGGTAGAAACGCACATAACTTCATAACCTTCCGCGCGGAGCAACAGGGAAAGATTCCTCGCAATCGTGCTGTCGTCTTCCACCAAAAAAATCTGTTTCATATTGCCTCCTTTAACAAATTGGGAGGAGCATATACTCCTCCCAAACTTATGATTATTTTTCCATCTGCCGGGTTCTTGCCTCTTCCCTCTCCGCAATCCGGCGGGCAATCTCCTGCTGCCTGTCTGTAATCTGCCTTGCCCTCTGACGCTGGTCATTACCCAGCTGCACTGACCTTCCATGCTGTGTCTCCTCAAGCTGCCGAATCCTCGCCTCTTCTCTTTCTGCAATCTGATGAGCAATCTCCTGCTGCCTGTCTGTAACCTGCCTCGCCCTCTGGCGCTGGCCTCCTACAGCCCGCACGGAACTGCCTGCCACTGCATTCCCCTCAGGCTGTGCCGCCTGGCCCCCTGTTGTCTCTGCCGCAAATGCAACCTGTACGCCGACACCGAAAAACACTGCAAGGCACATACAGAAAAGCACTATTTTAAAAGGATTTCCAGAACATCTCTTGTTCATCTTATCAAGCCTCCTAGAGCATCATCCTATCTCTCTTTCTTCTCTTTAATAAATTTCCCGGTGAACCTTTCCCCACAGCTCATCAGTCACTTCCCGCGGATCCCCCATGCTCTCCGTCATTCCAAGAGACAATACAGCCTCCAGTCGGCAATGCTCCGGGAATCCCAGCAATTTCCTCAGATATTCTTCTGTGCTGTCTCCGGCAGACGTTCTCCTGAGACGCCCCTGTATCCAGCAGCTCCCCACACCGAGGTAACTTGCCATCAGATGCATGTTGGACATTACGATAGAGCAATCTTCCGTCCATACATCCGTTTTTTTCTCATCCGCAATCACAGCAATGGCCGCATTGGCTCCTTCCAGCATCTTTGCGCCGTGGTCGCGGCTTTCCGCCATTTTTTGAAGACTGCTTTTATCTTTCACTACAATCAGTTCCCAGGGCCGGATTGCACGGCCGGATGCAGACAACAGGCCTGCCTCTAAAATCTTCCTGATATTTTCCTCGCTGACATCCTCTGAAGTATAGGAACGCACACTTCTCCTCTGCCGCATGATTTCTAGCAAATCCATAATTTCACTCCTTTTTGCCAGAGGCATTCTCTGAAAGAGCCTCTTGCGGTTTCTCCTCTATCCGCTGTATCAGCACAAACACTGCTGCCGCCGTACTTGCACATATCACTGTGACAGCTCCCATATAAAGAGGTCTCTCGGCTATCCGGTCAAGGACTTTCGTCTCTGTCATGACCACAGAAAAAATGTTTGCTGTCATATGTGCAAATGCCGGAGCCTTCACGGAACCGTATTTCTCATACAGATAGCAGAACATAAATCCCATGAAAAACCCATATAAGATCTGTACAAGATTGCCGTGGAGAAAGCCGAACACACAGGAAGAATAAACCGCTGCGCGCAAAAAAGACGCCTCCTGGCGCACACGCCGGAACATAAGCCCCCTAAACACCAGCTCCTCGCACACCGGTATCAGTACACCCAGGCATGCGATCTGCATCGGCAGCGACGCGGCGTAAAGAGCCTCCATCGTCTCTTCGTAACTCTCGCTCATCTCATAGATGCCGCTGATCTCAATTATATTATTTAACCCAAGCGTCACGGCTAACGCCAGGATGAAAATCCCGGCATACTTCCAAAGAGCCGCCTTATTATTCGGCACGAACCCTGATTCCTTCTCCCTCACCCTGTCTCTGTGAAACATAAAGAGCATCACCGGGATCGTTATAAGCGCCGCAAATCCTTCTATCGGCGTGGCATATTTTATGAACTCCTGCGCCATCTCTCTTGCCAGCTCTGCAGAATCTGATATCCTGCCCATATACTGTTCAAAAGCCGCCTGCAATTGATAGATATCCTGTATGCTTTTTAAATCCGCGCCGCTCTCCCTCGCAATCACAATCACTTCAAAAATCATCCCCGCGGCCATCGACACGGCCACAGCAATCCCCCATTTGATAAACAAGGGACTCCAAATACGCAAGAACTGATTTTGCGGCTTAAGAATCGGCTCCTGGTTCAATCTATATTGATACTGCTCCATATTACTCCTTACTGTACGCAAATATTGCCGCCATGCATTTTCCTCTATAATTTCACTGAAATCACGTCTATATCAAGATTCCAGAGAAACTTGTCCAGATCTTTGTATGACAGAAATACCGTCGCCGTGTTTTCCAGCGGATGGATCCCAAGGCTCTTGCATCTGCTCAGGCTTTTATCAATAAAGAACTCTACCGCATGGTCTGTATCGTTCATAAGGCCGAACGGAGTTACGCTTCCCTGCTTAAGCCCAAGGTATTTTTCCAGCCTTTCTTCGGATGCAAAGCTTAAATTTCCGGCGCCGAGCTGCCTGCCAAGAGTTTTTAAGTCTATCTTCGTGTTTTCATCCGCCGTCACGAGAAAATGCCTCTTCCCTTTTGAATCCCTCAAGAACAGATTTTTGCACAAAGTACCCTTTTTCGTAAGTCCAAGCCTGTCCATATCCTCCATCGTATAGACCGGTTCATGCTCCACAGTCTCATATTTGATCTTCATCTTGTCAAGTGCATCATATACTCTCTTTTTCTGGTCTTCCATAGCCTCTTTCTCCTTCCAAAAGAACTTGTTTTATTATATTTCATAATATAGCAAAAGTAAAGACGTTTATATAAGCTCTGCCACTGCCTCCTCATATCTGTCAGCGCACTGGGCTTTTCGGATTTTCTTAAGCGGCTTTTCATGCCCCGGGAAAGAATCCCCAAGATAGCACCAGAGCTCTTTCATCTTGAACAGCACATTCCGGTCGCCCATTCCAAGAGACTGATAGCCTTCGTAAATCCTGTCATGGAAACGCCGCAGACGCCCTGCCCCGCCCCCCTCCCCGTGTATTTCATCCAGAAGGGCCGGATTTTTAAGGATTCCCCTGCCAAGCATGCAGGCGCTTGCTTCCGGGAAACGCTCCCGCATCCTGCCGTACCTTTCCGCATTAAAAATATCCCCATTGTAGCACACGCTGCACCTGCTGTTTTCCAGGCCGTATGCAAACATCTCCGGGTTCGGCTCATTTTTATAAAAGTCCTTCTGTACTCTTGGATGGATGATAAGCTCTTCCAGCGGATACCTGTTGTAGATATCCAGGATGTGCGTAAACTCTCCCGGCTCATCCTTTCCGATCCGTGTTTTCACCGAGATTCTCACCCCCGTTCCCTCCATCCCTTCAAATACCTCGTCAAAGAACCGGTCAAGCTCCTCGGGGAATGCCAAAAAACCCGACCCGCGCCCCTTTGACACTACTGTTTTTGAAGGGCAGCCAAGGTTTAAGTTTATCTCGCGGTAACCATAATCCAAAAGCTTCCCCATGGTTTTTATGCAGTCCTGCGCGTGGTTGCTCATAATCTGCGGCACAAGGCAAAGCCCCTTATTATTTTCCGGAAGAATCTCCCTCTTTTCTTTCGCGCTGAAGCCTTTCTTGCTGTGAGGCACTAAAAACGGAGTAAAATATTTGTCCATAGGACGGAAAAACTCGTGGTACGCATTGCGGAATATAGTTGTCGTAATCCCCTCTAAGGGCGCAAGATAAAACTGCATGATGCAAAAGCTCCTTTTTATCGTCAATGCAAGACGCTGCAAACTACAAAAGGAAGTCCTCTCCCAGACTTCCCTGTAATCTCTGTCTTCATGATTTTGAATTCGTGCAGAACTCTCCTACATCCCGGAGATTCCCTACAACTCTGTCTGCCTTTTCCAGATTCTGTTCTCCCGATGTCTCATTGCGGTAACCGTAGCAGTAGATTCCCGCGTTCTTTGCAGCCTCTACCCCCGCTGAAGAATCCTCCACCGCGGCCGCCCGGCCGGGGCTTATCCCAGCAATCTCAAGAACCCTCTCATACACATCAGGAAACGGCTTTTTGTTGGCAACCTCGTCGCCTGTCACGATGATGTCAAAATGCTGGATAATGCCCAATGCCCGCAATACACGTTCTACCATTGCCCTGTCGGAAGAAGTTGCAAGCCCTGTCTTAATGCCTTCTTCCTCTGCCTGCCCAAGCACTTCCAAAAGCCCTTCTGTTACCGGCACAAGCCCTGTCTCCACCTGCTCGGCAACAAGTGAAAACTGCTCGTCTTCCATCTGTTTTGAATCCCAGGCCATGCCGCATATATCTGCAACGGTTTCCCAGAAGAGGCGCGAGGACTTCCCTACCGGATCCGGGAAACAGTCCAAAGGCTTTACACCGTACTTCTCATACATCATCTCCCGTGCCCTCTGGTGCAGCGGCTCACTGTCCAGCACGACTCCGTCCATATCAAAGATCAGAATCTTTTCTCTATCCATAATAATAATTACTCACTTTAATTTACTACGCAACCGCAAAAAACGGAACGCGCTCTTTCAATACTTCTTCCGGTTTCGCCTGCTCCGGCTGGTTCTCGGCCGCCGTCACTGTCCTTGTCGTTCCTCCGGACACATAAACGTCGCCGCACTCCGGACATATCTCCGTATGTATGCTTACCGTCTGGCTCACAACCTTCCGGTCTTCCCTTGCAGCGCTGGCCTGTTCTCTCACCACATGCTCCATCTCATGCCCTCTCACTGCTGCCGCCGCCTGCTCCGGGGCAATGCGTGTCGCCGTCTTAAAGGAAACTCCCGGGTCGTCGGAACCGTCCTGGTACTTGCGGTTCTCACAGGTCTCGCATTTGCCGTCCTCTGCCGCTTTTTGAATGTCTCCGGCTCCGCCTGACTCACCTGCCTGTTCCGCGCCCTCTGGCTCGTACTGCTGCATACGCATCCGTACCGCCATCTCTGCCGGGTCTGCTCCCTGACGCAGGAAAGGTATGACCTGGCCAAGCCCGTCAGAAAAGTCATTTCGCACAGGCCTTACCGGATCAACCGGCTCTACCGGCACGTCCGGATTTGCCGCACGTCCTGCAATCAGCACTTTTCCTGACCTGCCAACTTTCTCTGCCTGCTGTACCTGAGACTGCTCCTGTCCTTCCGGCCGTGAGACGCCTCTGTACTGATAATAATTCAAATACGGATATCCTCCTGAAATAGCTCCTACCATAGCGATCACCTCCGCATAATCATTCCTTGTTACATTATAATATTCTTGCCCTTAAAATGCAACACTTATCTTACTCTCCGCCGTCATCCTCTATAAGAGGCTGTGTGACATGCTCTGCCGGAACATCCTCTGACGCCGTGTTAAAATTCACCGCATCCACCACCTGCCCAAGTGTCTTGTCATACAGGACTATGTTGATCCCCGGCTTATTTGCCTCGTATGTTACCTCATTTACCGTGACGGCAGCCTCCTTGCTGCCTGCCGCGTCCGTTCCCGTGACCGTAAACGTATCTTCTCCCCACGTATAGGGGCTGCTCTTAACCGTTCCTGCCCCTTCCTTCTGGAGAACCGCCTTTCCGCCGTCCAGCAGCGCCACGTATGCCGCTCCTTCCGGCACCTCAAGCCCGAATTCCCTGAATGCGCTCTTATGTCTGGAGGAAAAATACTGGCCCGGATTGCCGCAGACGGTTACCGCCGCAATAAAGTTCCCGCTCCCAAGAGATTTCACATACTGCTCCAGGTCGCCGATCGTCGGCATCGTATAGGACTCTATGAGGGCATCGAACTTTACTGCCGACTCATCCCAGAATTCCCGGTTAGAATCACTCATCTTCGTGTCAAAACTGTAATGGTCCTTCAGATATTTCCCGAGAAAAGAAGATGCCTTCTCACACCCCAGGATGTTTAAGTGCATTCCCTTGTCGTGCGTGTCCGTCTTCCAGTTTATGCCTATCTCATCTCTGTGAAGGTTCATATCCAGAAACGCAATGCTGTTTTCATCCGCGAATTTCTTTACAGTCTCCCCGGCTTCCGGCGACCACTGCATGCTCGGCATGCGTACAAGCTGAAAATCTATGCCCTTTTCCTCGCACATGCTTTTCATCTTCAGAACCGCGCTCCTGCACTTCGGGCCTATCTCTCCGTTGAGTTCTGTATTCTCTCCGGCCTCCCACCGCTCATATGTGCCGATGGCCTTATCCGACGCCGGCCTGGTGGTAAGCTTTAAAGCCGTTCCCATCAGGTAGTAAGAAGAATCCCATGCAAGGTGGAAATCCGTCTGATCAAGGTCGCTCCATCTGGAGTGAAACCTCAAAAGCGGAAAGAGATATTCCTTTTTTGACTCCCCGGTATTTTTGCACACCGTGAGGATTGCTTTCAGTTTCGTGGGCGACCACCGGAGATAATCTATATTTTTCCGGTTATGACCCTCATCCGTCTCCTCCTCGTCCAGGATTGCGCCCGCCTCGTAGATTACGACTTTCGGGGTCTGGTACTTCAGCGCCTCCTCCAGATAGTACGCGCTGATCCACGCTTTCTGCGCCGGATTGGAAAACACATACCCGGAAATCCCCTGCTCCTCCCAGATTTTGAGAGGCGAAATCCCGCAGTAGGAAAAGCTTGAGCCAAGATATATCACGTCATGGGTGTTCTTCTCCTGCCTGTAAAATGCCTGTACCCTTGTCTGTGTCTGATTGCCGTAATAATTCCACTTCGGCTCGAATACTGCCGTCAGTATCCCGAATATAACCACAAATATCAGGCTTGCCGAAACCATCTTCAATATATTTTTTCGCGTCATATCAATCACCTTTAATATTGCATATAGATAAACCCTGCCGCATCATATCCGTGGCCGTATACGCCAAAGATCAGCACGGTAAATACCAGCCCGAAAGCAAGCCCCCAGCGAAGGTACAGGTTCTGCCCGTAAAGCCATTCCCGTATCTTCATGCGCTCCTGGAATATCTCCACTACAAGAAGCACCAGGCAGGCAAATAAAAGGACATAAAAATCCGGCCGCTCCAGCCCGAGCTTATACAGGCCCTCGTTGAAAAAGATGCCCACATTCTTTGCTGTAAACATCGATTTCAATATAGTGAGCGACGCCCCGAAATCAGGCGTAATATAGATTATGCGCCCGATTGCCACAAGGAAAAATGTCCGTGCCATCTGAAACAGACTCCAGGAGGCGCACTTTTGGTTGATGCCGAGCCTATCCCCCAGCTTCACCAGTTTCCCGTGGTATTCCTCGGAAAGCACCGTCAGAATCCCGTGATAAAGGCCAAACACGATATACTGCGTTCCCGCCCCGTGCCACGCGCCATTGGCAAGCCACAGGACGATGCAGGAAACGTGTGCCGGAAGCATCTTCGCCAGATGAAGGTGCCCTTTTTTCCGCAGGGATTTGGATACTTTCTGGGCGGTTCCCGAAAGCGACATGGGATAAAACAGATAATCCCGAAACCATGTTCCAAGGGTCATGTGCCACCGCCTCCAGAACTCCGGTATGTCTTTTGAAAAGTAAGGCCGCTCAAAGTTGTCCACCATCTCAATACCGAACATCTTCGCCGCGCCCCTCACAATATCTATTCCTCCCGAGAAATCCCCGTACATCTGGAACGCGTAGGCAAAAGCCGCCACCCAGAACTGCCAGCCTGAGTAATCCTGATAATTATAAAATACCTGGTCTACCATGATGCCGGCACGGTCCGCGATGACCATCTTCTTGAACATCCCCCAGAGCATCAGGTATATGCCGTCCGTCAGATTGCGGAATACGAATCTGTGGCCCGCGTAAAGCTCCTTTGAGAGCTGGTCAAACCTTGAGATCGGACCCTGGACAATCTGCGGGAAAAACGTGATAAAGAGAGCCGCCTTAAAAAAGTTGTGCTCCGGCGCCACCTTCTTCCGGTAGACATCCACAAGATATCCCACCGCTTGGAATGTGTAAAAGGAAATCCCCAAAGGCAGGCCGATATGTAAAAGCGGCACAAACCCTTCCGCTCTGCCAAAAAATCTTGTGTTGATATCCGTAAAGATCAGATCCCAGAACTTCAGGACTACAAGCATCCCTACGTTGATGAGTGCCGCCGCCCATATGCACAGGCGTTTTCTTCGGATATTCTGGGCTTTGATGACTTTCTTGTCAAGCCCCGACTCCCCGGATTTCACTCTTTTCAGCTCGTCCTTATACTTAAGCTCAGACTTTTCAATCCAGAGGCTAAGGACATAAGTTGACACACAAGTAACCGCGATGAACACCGACAGTTTCCGGCTGCAATACACATAGAAAAAACAGCTCACAGCTAAAAGCCAGCGCCACTGGTATTTTTCAGACAACAGAAAATATACCACCAGGCTGGCTGCTAAAAACAGGAAAAAATTCAGTGATGTAAGACCCATGGCATTCCCCGCTTACTCTTCTTCCTGAAGGTTCTCTATCAGTTCAACCATTGCCTCGACACAGTTAAAATTCTCCGGAAGGAGGTCCTCTACGTTAATCGATACGTCAAACGCATCGTTCAGCTCTCCCACCAGCGACACGATATCAAAAGAATCAAGAATCCCGTCGTCAATCAGCTTCTTTTCGTTTTCAAACTCCACGTCCGGCCTAAGCTCCGTTAAAATCTCCAGTATCTCTTGTCTCATTTTTCTTTTTCCTTTCTCCTTGTATTTTTATCCTAAATGGCCAAAAGATGGTCATATAGCTGGCTTTGATATGTAATTCTCCCGCAGGTACGTGCGGTCGATCTTATTGTTTTTATTCAGCGGCAGTTTCCCGAAATGGCACAGCCTGTTCGGGAACATGTACTTGGGCAGCTTCTTTCCCATCGCTTTTAACACTTCCTTGTCGCAGGCTTCCCCCGCCTGGTAGAACATGACGATCTTTCCCTCCCCTTTGTCGTAGATGCACACTGCCGCATCTATAAAATCAAGGGAATTCGCAGCCGCCTCAACCTCTCCGAGCTCAATCCTGTGGCCCATATGCTTAATCTGGTCATCCTTTCTGGACAAGAAGACCAGCTCGCCCATTTCGTTTACCTTTCCGATATCCCCGGTGCGGTAAATTCGCTCCGGATACGCCTGGTTGAGCGGATTCTGACAGAAACTTTCCGAAGTCTTCTCCGGATTATTGTAATACCCAAGCGCAAGGCTGCTGCCCCTGACACAGATCTCTCCCGGAACATTCCTTTCTTCCACAAGCCTGTCTCCATCCAAAAGGAAAACCCCGGAATTGAGGAATGCGGTTCCTATCGGCAGCACTTCCTCATCCGCAAAGGAACGGTCAACCTTATAGAACGTGCAGTTGCATGTAATCTCCGTCGGTCCGTACAGATTTACGTAATTCACGTCCGGCAGATATCTCCTCCAGTAATTCAACACTTTGTTATGCATCACTTCACCGGAAAACATAGCTGTCCTCAGATATCCGGGCAGCTCTCCCGTAAATGCGTTCAGATTTTCTATGATTCGCAGTGCAGACACCGCCCATATAATCGTATTAATCCGTTTTTCGTTCATATAGGTAATGAGTTTCGCCGGGAAGGAGAACATCACTTTTGGTATGACATACATTGTCGCGCCGTTTTTAATCGTAGAATAGATGTCCTTGACGGAAACATCAAAATCGAAGGGTGCCTGATTCCCAAACACGCACTGGTCAGACAAAGAAAACTCCCGCGCGAAACTGTCCGCCAGATCAATAACCGAGCGGTGGCTCACCAGCACCCCCTTCGGCACTCCCGTGGAGCCGGATGTAAAGATTGTGTACAGCGGGTCTGTATCAAGGGAGCTCTTTCGGACATCCGCCAAAAGCGTTTCCTGCTCTCCGGACAGGCTTAGATCTCCTGCATCCTCAAACACTTTGCCTTCCAGGAGCAGCTTATCTTCCCTTCCCAGCTCTTCCAGTATCTTTCTGTCTTTCTCCTGCCCCACGATGACCTCCGGTTTCAGCGTATCCAGGATAAGCCCTATCCTTGCCGCCGGCATCTGCCGGTCCACAGGCACATAAAAGCATCCCGCGTAAACAGCCCCGAAAAATCCTGTAAGGCTCTGAATGGAACGGTCGATAAACACCGCCACAGGCCCTCCCTTTTTTCCGTTCAATACCTTTTCAAGCAAATATGCGCCAACGTACCTCGACTGTCTTACAAACCTGTCATATGTGACTTCTGCCTTATCGTCCGCAAAAACAACTTTATCCGGAAACAGCCTGCAGGAATCTTCCAGATATTCCAATATATTTCTCTGCATCACATGCACCTCATTTTCTCTTCCGTCCTCATGTACTGTACCATTCTAATGAATTACCCGCGGCTTGTCAATTCCTGCCGCGCTATTTTTCGCCCCGGAGGCTCAGAACTCCATCTGCAAGTATCTTCACATCGTCCAATATATAGTCAAATGCGCCTGCCTTGTAGAGGTTTATGACGATAAGCCCCACCGGAACCGCGAAGATCATCCCAAAAATACCTCCCATACGGTAGCCGATGTATAAAAACACAAGCGTAAGGAGCGGATTCATCCCCAGGCTGTCTCCCACCAGTTTCGGCTGGATCAGCTGGCGCACAAGCTGGGTCACGCCGTAAAGGATAAGCAGCCCTATCGTCATCTTATAATTCCCAACCAGGAATTTGTAAGCCGCCCAGGGCAGCAGCGCCGTACCTGTACCAAAAAAAGGCAGGAAATCCAGAAACGCAATCAATATTGCCAGAAGGAACGTAAAATGCTGCCCCATAAGTGTAAATCCAACGGCTAAAAGCACAAACACAACTACCATGATCTTAAGCTGCGCTTTAAAGTATCCTCCAACCGCATATTTTAAATTATCGCAGACCATCGTCATGCGGATAACAATAGGATCGGGCGCTATCCTCTTTGCATTGTGCAGCACTTCATCCCTGTCCTCAATAAAGAAGTACGCCGATATAAATGTCACGATAATCCCGATCAGAATTGACGGTATCTTTTTTGCAAATCTTCCCGCCGCATTTACCGTAGGCTCACTAAAACGGCCGACAATATTCCCCGCCTGCTCGTCCAGCTTTCCGATAACAGAACCTATGGTTTCCTGCGCCTCCTCGGGGAGCATCCTGAAAATACCCTCCATCCCCGAACCGATTTCACGAAAACCGGTCTCCAGATCCTTATACATCGAGGGCATATTGGAAATCAGCGTTTCAACTTCCCTCCACAGATTGCTGATAATCAGGTAGACGAGGAATACAATGCCTCCCAAAACCGCTACTATGATAAGTGCAGACCCAAGCTTTCTCGTAATCTTAAGCTTTTTTTCCAGCAGGCTGACAACCGGGCTGGCAATGGATGAAATAAGCCATCCGATTACAAACGGCATAAAAAATACAAGCGCTTTATACCCGATCACGATGAACAGCACTGTTCCAAACAGGCTGAGCCCTAGGCTGACAATCACTTTCCAGTAAGGTCTCTTTGTATTCATACATATCTCTCCATTAACTCCCATATCTCATCGCGCCCCTGTTTGCTCAGCGCAGAAAAAGGTACAATCTCCGTCTCCGGAAGGACTCCGATTCCCTGTCGGATTGCCTTTAAATGTTTCTCTTTCTGGCTGCGTTTGATCTTGTCAAGTTTTGTGGCAATGATAATCGGGCGGTACCCCTTTGACACAATCCAGTCATACATCATCTTATCATTGGCCGAAGGGTCATGGCGGATGTCAATCAGGAGAAAAACAGCCTTTAGCTGCTTTGAGCTGTACAAATACCTCTCAATCAGCTTTCCCCACTGCTGTTTCTCCTTCTCGGACACTTTCGCGTACCCATAGCCCGGAAGGTCCACAAGATACAGCTCGCCGTTAATATTATAATAGTTGATCGTCTGCGTCTTTCCGGGCGTGGCTGATGTCCTGGCATAGGATTTACGGTTCATCAGCGCATTGATAAGGGAAGACTTCCCTACATTCGATTTCCCCGCAAACGCAATCTCCGGGCATGCATTGTCCGGCAGCTTGCTGGTATACCCGCATACAGTTTCCAAATTGACACTTTTTATTACCATGTTCCATCGCCTTTCCTGTTATTTTGATTTTACAAGGGCAATTTTCAGCACCTCGTCCATGTGCGTGACAGGGGTAATGCTCAGTCCCTTCGTAATCTCAGAAGAGATCTCCTCTATATCCGCCAGATTCTCTTTCGGAACGACCACGGTCTTAATCCCTGCGCTTTTTGCCGCCAGGAGCTTTTCTTTTAACCCGCCGATGGGAAGCACCCTCCCCCTTAAGGTAATCTCGCCAGTCATGGCAACATCCGCACGAACTTTCTTCCCTGTCACCGCCGAGAGCATGGCTGTGGCCATCGTGATCCCCGCCGACGGCCCGTCTTTTGGAACCGCCCCTTCCGGGATGTGGACATGGACATCGTGCTCTTTAAAAAATCCGTCGTCAATCTTATACCTCTTTCCCACGGAGCGGATATAGCTGATCCCCGTCCTCGCAGACTCCTTCATCACGTCGCCAAGCTGCCCCGTCAAAAGGATTTCCCCTTCTCCCGGCATAATATTCACTTCAATCTGCAATGTGTCGCCCCCCACGCTTGTCCACGCCAGGCCTCTCACGATTCCAACCTCATCCGTATCATTCGCCATCTGGTAAGTATACAGCTCTTTCCCAAGGTACTGATGGATGTTGCGCTCCGTGATATGTATGGAGTCTTTCTTCTTTTCATAGATTTCCTTTGCTGCCTTGCGGCAGATATCTGCAAGCTTTCTCTCAAGCTGCCTCACGCCTGCCTCTTTCGTATAATTCCTGGTCATCTTCCAGATTGCTTTTTTACTGATGGCAAGCTGTTTTTTCTTAATGCCGTGCCTCTCTAACTGTTTCGGTATCAGATGCTCGGTGGCGATATGGAGTTTCTCGTTCTCCGTATAGCTCGACACTTCTATCACTTCCATCCGGTCCAGGAGCGGCCTTGGTATCGTCTGCAATGTGTTGGCGGTCGTCACGAACAGCACTTCTGAAAGATCCAACGGAACTTCCAGATAGTGGTCGCGGAATTTTTTATTCTGCTCGCTGTCCAGCACTTCCAGAAGGGCTGAAAATGTATCTCCCTTATAGTCATTGCTTACTTTGTCAATCTCGTCCAGCAACATCAGGGGGTTCTTCACCCCGGCGCTACGCATGGCATCCGCAATCCTTCCCGGCATGGCCCCCACGTAAGTCTTCCTGTGTCCGCGAATCTCTGCCTCATCCCGGACTCCGCCCAGTGAAATACGCACATACGGCCTTTTGAGCGCCCTTGCCAGGGATTTTGCGATAGAAGTCTTCCCGGTTCCGGGAGGCCCTGCCAGACACAGGATCGGGCTGTCGCCTTTTTTTGTCAAAGCGCGCACTGCCATATATTCCAGAATACGCTCCTTGACTTTCTCAAGCCCGTAATGGTCTTCGTCAAGCACTTTTGCGGCGTATTCTATATTTTTATGCTCCTTGCATGCCTTATCCCAGGGCATCTCAAGCATCGTCTCGATATAGGTACGGATTACCCCCGACTCGCTGGGGCTGTTCATCACATTCCGGAACCTCTTTATCTCTTTGGCAATCTTCCCCTTCACTTCTTTCGGGGCATTAAGTTTCCGGGCGGATTCCTCAAACTCCTCCGCATCTGAAAGCATATTTTCATCCCCAAGCTCCTCCCGGAGAAGTTTCATCTCCTCCCGGAGGATATAGTCTCGCTGGTTTTTGTCCACGCGCTGCTTGACTTTTGACTGGATTTCTTCCTTAACCTCCATAACCTGAACCTCGTGGGCAATCTTCCCCATGAGCATGTCGTAACGTTTCGAGAGATCCAGCTCCTCAAGAAGTTCCTGCCTCTGCATATAAGGCAGCGGAAAATTGGCAGCCACTACGTCTACCAGTTTCCTCAGCCCCCTGATGCTGTCTATCTGCGCCCCCACCTCCCTGGATGCTTTCGGGTTTTTGTCCATGTATTCCCTGAACGCCCCTTTGAGGATCAGAAGGCTCGCCTCATCATTTACAGACAGCGGCCCGTCTTCTTCCGGCCCCTCATCCGTATCTTCAACCGCCGAGACGCCGGCCCGCATATAACTCCCGTTATCCTCCAGGCTTTGAATCCTTGCCCGCTTTTCCGCCAGGATAAGTACCCGGCTGATTTTTTTCGGCATTCGCACAATCTGTTTGATCGCCACGATACAGCCCATCTCAAAGACATCTTCCACTCCTGGATCTTCTGTATCCGAACTTTTCTGTGCCGTCAGGAACAGCTGATGTTTTTCTTCCATTGCCTGCTCAACCGCCCGAAGCGATTTTTTCCGGCTCACATCGAAATGCACTACCATCTCCGGCAATACGGTCATGCCCCGCAGTGCCACCATAGGAAGGCTTTCTATCTTATTCTCCATATCATTTCTCCCGGTTATCATATAGAATTTCCTGTACGATGATAAAAGCGGGCGCAATATTCCTTTGCACCCGCCCTCTCATACATATCTGCATCTGCTAATCTGCCTTTTATAACTATGCACTTTCAGGACGAATTGCCGAATGCGTACATTCCGGCAGGCCATGCCCTTTCACTACATCTTCTGTAATGCGGCATGTCTGCAGCGTCTCATCCGACGGTGCCTGATACATAACGTCCATCATGATATTCTCCATAATGGCTCTAAGGCCTCTGGCCCCGGTCTTCCTCTTCAGGGAAATCTCAGCAATCTCTTCCAATGCTTCTTTATCAAAAGAAAGCTCAACGCCGTCAAGCTCCAGCATCTTCTGGTACTGTTTTGTAATCGCATTCTTCGGCTCTGTCAGAATCCGTACCAGAGCCTCTTTGTCAAGCATCTCCAGAGACACTGTGACAGGAACCCTGCCCACCAGCTCCGGAATCAGCCCGAATTTTATCAAATCCTGCGGAAGAACCTGAGCCAGGAGCACATCCACATTATTCTCATGCTTACTCGCAATCTCCGCATTAAAACCGATGGATTTCTGGTCGATACGTTTCTCAATAATCTTGTCAATGCCTTCAAATGCGCCTCCGCATATAAACAAGATATTTGTCGTGTCAATCTGAATCAGCTCCTGATGGGGATGTTTCCTTCCGCCCTGCGGCGGCACATTCGCCACTGTTCCCTCGACAATCTTCAGCAGGGCCTGCTGCACTCCCTCACCGGACACATCCCGCGTGATAGAAGGATTTTCAGACTTTCTTGTAATCTTGTCTATCTCATCAATATAGATGATCCCATACTCGGCGCGTTCGATATCCCCGTCCGCCGCCTGTATGATCTTAAGGAGGATATTCTCCACGTCCTCGCCTACATATCCAGCCTCCGTCAAAGCCGTGGCATCTGCAATGGCAAACGGAACGTTCAGTATCCTGGCAAGAGACTGGGCGAGAAGCGTCTTTCCGCATCCGGTAGGGCCAAGCATCAGGATATTGCTCTTTCCAAGCTCTACCCCCAAATCCCTTCCTGCCATAATCCGCTTATAATGATTATAAACCGCCACTGCAAGAACCTTTTTCGCCTCGTCCTGTCCAATTACATACTCGTCCAGAAAAGCTTTTATCTCCTCCGGCTTTATGAGATTGATGTCAGAAAACGGACTCCACTGCCCGTCATCCTCATCATACCCCAATTCCTCTTCAATGATCTCGGTACATACATCAACGCATTCATCACAAATGTAAGTGTTATTCGGTCCCGCAATCAATTTCCTGACCTGAGCCTGTGTTTTATTGCAGAACGAACATCTGATCTGATCGTCACCTCTACCTATCATGCTTTCACCTCATACATCGCACCGGACACGCAAATTAACGGTGTTTTAAGACTTCGTCAATCAACCCGTATTTCTTTGCCTCTTCCGCGGACATAAAGTTGTCACGCTCCGTGTCAACCTGAATAACATCCAACGGCTGTCCTGTATTTTCTGCCAGGATCTGATTCAGTCTCTGGCGTGTTTTTAAAATATGTTCCGCTGCAATCCGGATTTCCGTCTCCTGCCCTCTTGCTCCGCCTGACGGCTGATGTATCATGATCTCGGCGTTGGGAAGCGCAAGGCGCTTGCCCTTAGTTCCGCCTGACAGCAGGAACGATCCCATGCTTGCCGCCATGCCGATGCAGATTGTCTCAACATCGCACTTAATATACTGCATGGTGTCATAAATTGCCAGCCCCGCTGTTACCGAGCCTCCTGGGCTGTTAATGTAAAGATGGATATCCTTTTCCGGATCTTCAGCCTCCAAAAACAAAAGCTGCGCGACAATCACGCTTGCAGATACGTCCGACACTTCCTCGCCCAGAAAGATTATCCGGTCTTTCAAAAGCCTTGAGTAGATGTCATAGGAACGCTCGCCGCGGCTTGTCTGTTCAATGACATAAGGTACTAAACTCATACTGCATGCCTCCTATTTTTCTACAGCATTATCCAAAAGGAATGTAATCGCCTCCTGTACGGCGATATCCTCCTTCATCTGTTTCTTTTCCGCATCACCCATGAATTCTTTGAGCTTATCCGCTTCCATATGGTAAGCTTCCGCCATCTTTGCAATCTCCTCGTCAAGGCGTCCGTCATCAATTTCGATATTCTCAGCCTTTGCAATCGCTTCCAGGACAATCCGGGTCTCAATCCGCTTTACTGCCTGCGGCCTCATCTCTTCCTCAATCTTTTCAGGAGTCATGCCTGTGAACTGGGCATACTGCTCCATCGTAAGGCCCTGCGCCCCAATCCTCTGGGCAAACTCATCCACCATCTGCCTTACGTTCGTATCGATCATCGGCTCCGGAATCTCGAAGGAAGCATTCTTTACTGCCTGCTCAACTGCCTGGTCTTCTTTCTGGCGTTTCGCATCGGCTTCTTTGCTCTCCTTGAGTTTCGCCTCTACATCAGCCTTATATTCCTCTAATGTATCGAACTCGGAAACTTCTGCCGCAAACTCGTCGTCAATCTCCGGGAGCTCCTTAACTTTGATCTCGTGGACCATGCATTTAAAGACAGCGTCCTTCCCTTTAAGGTTCTCTGCATGGTAATCCTCCGGGAACGTAACCTTTACTTCCACTTCTTTTTCAGGCTCCGCACCGACAAGCTGCTCTTCAAATCCCGGGATGAAAGAGCCGGAACCAATCACGAGAGGATGGTTCTCTCCCTTTCCGCCCTCAAATGCCTCACCGTCAACAAAGCCCTCAAAATCCAGGATAACTTCGTCACCGTCCGCAACCGCCCGGTCTTCCACCGAGACAGTCCTTGCATTCTTCTCTGCCTCTTCTTTAAGTTTCTGCTCAACTTCTTCCGCCGTCACCTCAACAGCCACTTTGTCAACTTCAAGCCCTTTATATTCCCCAAGGGACACCTCAGGCTTTAATGCCACTTCAGCCGTGAAGATGAACGGTTTTCCTCTTTCAATCTGCTCAATATCAACAACCGGCCTTGATACGATATCCAGCTCACACTCATCATATGCTTTTGCATATGCGCCCGGAATAATCTCATTTGCTGCGTCATCATAGAATATCTCCGGCCCGTACATTTTTTCAATCATCTTGCGCGGAACTTTGCCTTTTCGAAATCCCGGCAGGCTGATCTTATTTCTCTGTTTCATATATGCGCTCTGAAGCGCTTTTTCCAAATCATCGGCAGAAACCTCAATCGTGAGTTTCGCCATGTTTTTTTCCATCTTTTCTACCTGTAAACTCATTTATTATATCCTCCTGTTTTATCCCGTCATTACACTCACCAAAGAAGTATAACACAAACATTTGCAAATATCTAGCCCCCGATTTCATCTAAGCGAAGTATTTTTGCAATCAGATTATCCATATCTTCCGCGTCTATGGAATAAATCTCATTTCCGTCTGTGGCAACCCGTAAGATGACAGTCTGCTCTTCCCCGTATTCGCTGCCCTCATACGCCGTTTCCAACAGTTCGTACGCATTCACGGCAATCTCTGCCATCATCTGTTCCATAGCCTCCTCTTCATCTCCGCCGTACTCTCCTTTGCGGACCTTTTCAGACATCTTCACGGAATCTTCCGTCAGGAGATCTCTGTATCTGATGAATGTATCGCTGGGCCTTATGATGACCGGAACTTCGTACTCTCCTTTTCCTGCCTTCTTTGCCTCCCCCACCTCGTACCTCATGGATGTAAATATGGTGGAGGCAAGCTCCGAGAATTCCTCCTGCTGAGCCTCTGAAACAGTCATGCCGTTGGTGATGTAGCCCGCCACAAAATCATCGACAAAGCTCTGATACATCTCCATAAGCTCCGCCCTGTCCGTTCCTTCCACAAATGCCCCTGCATTTCTGACATCACCCTGAAACTGGAGGGCAAGGATCGCCTCCGTATAGCCGGACGCGTCAAATCCCTTGCCGCAGCCGGCGGCCATGACGCAAATTGTACATACGATAAAAATACCGATGAATCTTTTCCCTTGTTCCATAAGCATTTCCTTTATCCGATTCCCGCTACCTGTATACGATGGACTCCGCCACGCTGAGAGCCCTCTCTTTCCCTACAAGCACCGCAATCAGTTCCAATGCAAAATCAATCGCCGTACCTGCTCCCCGGCTCGTTATGATGTTTCCGTCTGACACTACCGGCGCTTTCATGATCACCGCGCCCTGAATATCCGTCTCGACAGACGGATAGCATGTGACGCGCTTTCCTTTCAGCAGCCCCAGATCGCTCAGCACCGTAGGAGCCGCGCAAATTGCTCCGATGATTTTTCCTTTCTCCGCAAGCTCTGCCGTCACTTTTCTGACGCCCTCATGCTCTTTCAGATTCGTAGTCCCGGGCATCCCTCCCGGAAGTATGAGCGCGTCTGTCTCTGCAAAGTCCACCTCATCAAACAAGTCCTCTGCCTGCACGCTGATCCCGTGAGCCCCATGAACCATATAATCATCCATGACTGACACGGTCCCCACGTAAACCTGCGCTCTCCTCAGCAGATCCACAACCGCAAGCGCCTCAATCTCTTCAAAACCATCTGCCAGCAGCACGTTTACCTTAATCATGAAAATTCTCCTTTCCCTTTATCTTTGTCTATAAATATTATCACCGTTTACTTTTTAAGTAAATGGAATTATAATAGCTGTAAATCATAATCCCAAGGAGGCATGAACAATGGAAATCGAACGCAAATACCTTGTAAAGCAGATACCCGGAAATCTCGGCTCCTTTCCCTGCCGCATCATAGAGCAGGGTTACTTAAGCACTTCCCCCGTCATACGCATCCGAAAAGATAACGATCTTTTTGAGCTCACCTATAAGTCAGGCGGCCTCATGGCAAGGGAAGAGGTGAACCTCCCGCTGGACCAGTCCTCTTACACCCATCTCCTGGAAAAGATTGACGGGCGCCTCATCCGAAAACGAAGATATATGATCCCTCTTTCCGGCAGCCTCACTGCCGAAGTTGACATATTTGAAGGCAGCCTTGCTCCTCTTGTCCTTGCCGAAGTCGAATTCCCGGATGAAAAGCTTGCCATGTCCTTTTCCCCGCCGGACTGGTTCGGCGAGGATGTCACTTTTTCCGGGCAATACCACAACAGCCATTTAAGCCAGAGCTAACGCGAAACCGTCATGGACGGCGTTCATCGCTTTATCAATATCCTTTTCCGCCACCAGGACTGTTATCCTGATCTCCGACGTGGAGATCATATTGATATTGACTCTTGAATTGTACAAAGCCTCAAACATCTTCGCCGCAACGCCCGGATTGCTCATCATGCCCGCGCCTACCACTGACAGTTTCGCAACGTCAGGATTGCAGCTCACCTCCTGGATCGTAAGCCGTTTTTTATTCTTCTCCAGTATTTCTATAGCATGCTCCATATCATCCCCAGCAACGGTAAAGGAGATGTCTTTCGTTCCTTCCCTGCCCACAGATTGCAGGATGATGTCAACATTAATATTGTTTTTGGCTAGCGTGTCAAAAATATTGAAAGCGATTCCCGGCTTATCCAAAACCCCGATCGCCGAGATGCGCGCCGTATTTTTATCTGCCGCGACGCCTGTAACTAACAGTTTTTCCATATCTGCTCCTTCCCCGACTACAGTTCCCTCCGTATAATTCAAGCTGGAACGCACCACCAGCTCTACATTATATTTCTTTGCCATCTCCACCGAACGGTTATGCAGGACCTTTGCTCCAAGGCTTGCCAGCTCCAGCATCTCGTCATAGGTTACTGCATCAAGTTTCCTTGCATTTTTCACCACCCTCGGATCCGCCGTATACACTCCGTCCACATCCGTGTATATCTCACATCTGTCCGCATGCAGCGCAGCCGCCAGCGCCACTGCCGTCGTGTCGGAGCCGCCTCTGCCAAGCGTGGTGATATCGTCATATTTGTTTACGCCCTGAAAGCCTGTTATGACTACAATCTTCCTGGAATCCAGCTCATGAAAGATGCGCTCTGTCTCTACACGCTTGAATCTTGCGTTCCCATGCCTTGACGTAGAGTGCATCATGACCTGGAAAGCGTTCAGGGAAACAGCCGGCACATCCAAAGCCTGCATCGCCATGGCCATAAGGGCGGCCGAAACCTGTTCCCCCGTCGTCACCAGCATATCCAGCTCCCTCTTCTTTGCCCTGGGATTGATAGTCTCCGCAAGAGCCAGAAGCTCATCAGTAGTGTCTCCCATGGCGGAAAGAACCACAACCACGTCATTTCCCGACTTATATTCTTCCATGCAGCGTTTCGCCACATTAAAGATGCGTTCTTTGCCGGCAACCGAGCTGCCGCCGAATTTTTTTACGATTAACATATTTCCTCCTGCAAAAAGTGACTCATCAGCTTATATCCGTCAGCCCATACATTGCCGCTCTCCGCCGCCGTCTTCTCGCTGAATGTTTTCGGCCCTTTTTCTTCTGCTGTATTATCATACAAAAGGTAGGGCACCGCCTCTCCTGTATGTGTCCTTTCCGCAACAGGCGTCGGATGATCCGGCAAAAGCAGCAGGCGATACTCCTCCCCTGCCTCTTCCAGCCCGCAGATGACTGTCTTCAGCACTTTCTCATCAATATTTTCAATGGCAGCGATCTTGTCCGCCGCATTTCCCTGATGCCCCATCTCGTCCGGGGCTTCTATATGAATGTATGCAAAATCATATCCGTCATAGGCAAGCGCCTGGACAGCTGCCTGCGCTTTCCCTCTGTAATTCGTGTGCAGCCCTCCATTTGCTCCTTTCACAGACGCACAGTCCATCCCGGCTCCCACGGCAATCCCTTTTAAAAGGTCAACCGCCGATATCATAATGCCTCTCTTACCGGTGCGCTCCTCAAAGGAATCCAGCGCAGGCTTTTTCCCCGCGCCCCAGAACCACGCCGAATTTGCAGGGTGCAGCCCTTTTTTCCGCCGCTCTTCATTCACCGGATGATTTTTTAAGATGCCGTAGCTCTCCCTCATCATATCGCGGAGTATCGGATCCCCGGGAAGGTATTCCCCGATTCTCCTTGTAAGAATGTCGTGGGGCGGAACAAGTTCTGTCTCCGTTCCGTTCTCCTGCACCAGGAGGTGGCGGTAGCTGGTCCCTGCATAAAATAAGTATCCCTTTCTCCCAAGCCCTTCTTTCAGCGCTTCTATGAGAACCGCTGCCTCTTCTGTAGAAATCTCGTCAGAGCTGTGGTCGATGATCTGCCGGTCCTCGTAGGCGCAGTCTTCCTCTGACAGCGTTACTAAGTTACAGCGGTACGACACATCTGTTTTTTTCATATCGACCCCAATGCTCAGAGCCTCCAGGGGAGACCTTCCGGTATAGTAGACTTTCGGATCATACCCCATGACTGCCAGATTGGCAGTATCGCTGCCGGGCGCCATGCCCTCCGGCACCATAGATGCCATTCCAACCTCTGACACTGCCGCCAGGCGATCCATCTCAGGAACATACGCAGCCTCCAAAGTTGTCTTTTTGCCCAGGCTGCCAAGAGGCTTTCCTGCCATCCCGTCACTTAAAACAACAAGATACTTCATCCTCTTCCTCCTTAACCTTCAATGCGGATCATATGCAGAATCCGGTCTTTGTAGCGGTTTGCCCTGGTGTCATAGTCGCCTTCCATCATAACCGGCGTCACAAGCCCGAACTCTCCCTCAAGCCCTTCGGCACGGATAATCTCAATGTCTCCAAAAGAATATTCAAGCTCTGCTTTCATCTCAGCAGCATCGCCTTTCATACGGATAAAGAAACGCCTCTTGGCATCCCCCTTATCCTCCAGAGCAAGTTTCTCCTGTTTCCACATGGTCATAATATTTCGGTTCAGATGCTTTGCGGCATCCACCACATCTGCCACCACTGCGCTGGCTGTCGGGAGCTTTCCTGCCCCGCTTCCGTAGAACATCGCGTCGCCCAGAACGTTTCCGTGTACGAAGATAGCGTTGAACACATCGTTTACATTGTACAGGGGATGATCCGGATAGAGCATGCACGGCGCGACGATGGCATGAAGGCGGTTTCCGGTGCGCTTGCTTGAAGCCAGGAGCTTTATGGCTGTTCCCATGGCTTTTGCGTACTTCATATCCTCCACCGTAATCTCCGTAATGCCTTCGCAGTAAATGTCCTCAAAATCCACCTGCTGACCCGAAATCAAGGATGACAGGATCGCAATCTTGCGGCACGCGTCATACCCTTCCACATCCGCCTCCGGATTTCGCTCCGCATAGCCGTTGGCCTGCGCCTCCTTAAGCACGGTATCATAATCCGCTCCCTCATAAAACATCTTTGTCAGCATGTAATTCGTCGTTCCGTTTAAAATGCCGGTAATCTCCTCAATCTCATCAGCTGTCAGAGAGGAATTCAGCGGGCGGATGATCGGAATCCCGCCGCCTACGCTGGCCTCAAACAGGAAGTTGATATTCTTGTCTTTTGCAATGGACAGAAGCTCTGCTCCGTGCTTGGCAACAAGCGCCTTGTTGGAAGTCGCGACGCTCTTTCCTGCCTGAAGGCATCTCTTTACAAACGTATATGCCGGCTCGATGCCTCCCATGACCTCCACCACTATCTTAATGTCCTCATCCTGGATAATGGCCTCAAAATCATGAATAATCTTTTCCTGCACCGGGTCGTCTGGAAAGTCTCTTAAATCCAGTACATACTTTATGTTCAGCTCCTCACCGATCCTCTGGTTGATTCGTTTGCCGTTTGTATTTACTACCTCCACGACACCGGAGCCGACTGTTCCATATCCCATTACCGCTATATTGATCATAACTTTCCTCCCTCTGTCTGCCAGGCAGACTTCTTTAAATAAGCATTAATGAACATATCAATGCTCCCGTCCAGCACGGCAGTCACATTACTGTTTTCTTCATTTGTCCTGTGATCCTTCACAAGCGTATACGGCTGCATGACATAAGAGCGGATCTGATTGCCGAATCCTATCTCTTTTACTTCTCCCCGGATGTCCGACACTTTGTCTGCCTGCTCCTGCTCCTTCAAAAGCTGGAGCTTTGCCCGCAGCATCTGCATTGCCTTCTCCTTGTTGTGATGCTGGGACCGCTCATTCTGGCACTGCACCACGATTCCCGTTGGCAAATGGGTAATTCTTATAGCAGACGAGGTCTTGTTGACGTGCTGCCCGCCCGCGCCGCTTGCACGGTACGTATCAATCTTCAGGTCATCATCATCAATCTCTATGTCGATATCCGTCTCGATATCCGGCACCACATCGCAGGATGCAAATGATGTCTGCCTTTTTCCCGCGGCATTGAAAGGCGAGATCCTTACCAGCCTGTGCACGCCTTTTTCTGATTTCAGGTATCCGTACGCATTTTCGCCGCTCACTTCAAAAGTGATGGCCTTGATCCCGGTAATATCCCCGTCCAGGTAATCTAACACTGTGATGGAAAAACCTTTCCGTTCCGCAAAGCGCGTGTACATCCGGTACAGCATGCCCGCCCAGTCGCAGGATTCCGTTCCTCCTGCCCCCGCATGTATTGTCATGACTGCGTTACAGGAATCATACTCTCCTGCAAGCAGCGTCCTGATACGCAGTTCCTCATACTTTTCTTCAAAATCCTTTATCTCATCTTCAATCTCGCCGACCGCCGACTCGTCCTCCTCTTCATATGCCATTTCAATCAGCAGGAAGAGGTCTTCATATCCCGTATAAAGAGAATGGATCTTCTTTACAAGTTCCTGTAAATCCTTAAGCTCCTTCATGACTTTCTGGGATTCCTCCGGATTGTCCCAAAAGCCCGGTTCCTCTATCTTTCGTCCCAGTTCCTCAATTCTGTTTTCCTTGCCGGCCGTGTCAAAGTGAATCCCTCATCTCGGCAAGAGGTTCTTCATATGCATTCAGCAATGTCTTAAACTGATCTAATTCAACCACTCTATCACCTCTTTCATATATTCTCTGGCCAAACGCCTACTTGCGCCCGCAGCACTGCTTATACTTTTTGCCGCTTCCGCAAGGACATGGATCGTTTGGGTATACCTTCTTATCTGCCCGTTTTTTCGGCGCGCGCACTGCGCTCTCATCCTTATTGGTTCCGGTAACTTTGGCAACCTGCTCCCGCTCGACTTTCTGCTCGATCTTAACATGGAACAGCGTCCTCACCGTATCTTCCGTGATGGCGTTCGTCATCTCCCCGAACATGTCATAGCCCAGCATCTTGTACTCGACTTTCGGATCTCTCTGGCCGTATGCCTGCAGGCCGATGCCCTGGCGGAGCTGGTCCATGTCATCGATATGCCCCATCCATTTTGCATCTATCACTTTCAGGAGGACAACCCGCTCAATCTCCCGGAGATGCTCTGCCTCCGGGAACTCTGCCTCTTTTTGCTCATACGCTTTCGCAGAGCGCTCTTTCAAAAGATGCTTTAATTGTTTCTGGCTCATCCCCTTAACATCTTCATCCGTGACGGAAAGTTCCGGTATGGTCTCGCGGATAGAGCGGTTTAAGGCCTTAAGGTTCCAGTCTTCATAATCCATGTCCGCAGGGATGATCCTGTCCACCGTATTCTCCAGATAATCGCTTATCATATGGAAGATGGAATCCCGCATGTTTTCTCCGTCAAGGACACGGCGCCTCTCCTCATAGATAATCTCTCTCTGCTCATTCATGACCTGGTCATATTCAAGCAAATTCTTACGGATTCCAAAGTTATTGCTCTCGATCTTCTCCTGAGCTTTTTCAATAGCGCTTGACAGCATCTTGTGCTCAATCTGCTCGCCCTCTTCCACGCCCAGGGCAGTAAAGACGCTCATAAGGCGCTCCGAGCCAAACAGACGCATAAGGTCGTCCTCAAGAGAAATGTAGAACCTGGATTCTCCCGGATCTCCCTGACGTCCGGACCGGCCCCTGAGCTGGTTGTCAATACGCCTGGACTCATGCCGCTCCGTGCCGATAATCTTCAGGCCCCCTGCCTGCCTTGCCTCATCGTCCAGTTTAATGTCCGTACCCCGGCCAGCCATGTTGGTAGCGATCGTAACCGCGTCATGGACTCCTGCCTGAGCCACGATCTCTGCCTCCATCTCGTGAAACTTGGCATTCAGTACATTGTGCTTAATCCCGCGCCGCTTGAGCATCCCGCTCAAAAGCTCTGACGTCTCTATCGTAATCGTGCCTACAAGCACCGGCTGATGTTTCGCATGGGCCGCCTCGATCTCATCGCACACGGCTTTGAATTTTTCTTTCTGCGTCTTGTATACCGCGTCATTCAAGTCCTCGCGGATGACCGGAACATTTGTGGGGATTTCCACGACATCCATCCCGTAAATCTCCCGGAACTCCTTCTCTTCCGTAAGCGCCGTACCTGTCATTCCGGCCTTCTTTTCGAACTTATTGAACAGGTTCTGGAACGTGATTGTCGCCAGTGTCTTGCTCTCTCTCTTGACCTTCACATGCTCCTTCGCCTCTATCGCCTGATGGAGGCCGTCCGAATACCGCCGTCCAGGCATGATGCGCCCTGTAAACTCATCGACAATCAAGACTTCTTCGTCCTTCACAACGTAATCCTGATCCTTGAACATTAGGTTATGCGCCCTGAGCGCAAGGATGATATTGTGCTGAATCTCGAGATTCTCGGGATCTGCAAGGTTTTCCAGGTGAAAGAAATTCTCAACTTTCCTGACCCCATCCTCTGTGAGGTTGATGTTCTTTTCTTTCTCGTTGACGATGAAGTCTCCGGTCTCCTCAATATCCTCTCCCATAATGGCATTCATCTTGGAAAATTCCCCGCTGGCCTCGCCCCTCTCAAGCTGACGTGCCAGAATGTCGCATGCCTCATAAAGCTTTGTGGATTTCCCGCTCTGTCCGGATATGATGAGAGGTGTTCTCGCCTCGTCGATAAGCACTGAGTCAACCTCGTCGATAATGGCGTATTTAAGCCCTCTTTGCACAAGTTGCTCTTTATATATGACCATGTTATCTCTCAGATAGTCAAATCCCAGTTCATTATTGGTGACATACGTGATGTCGCAGTTATACTGCTCACGGCGCTCGTCATTGTCCATGCTGTTGAGGACGACGCCCACTGTCAGGCCAAGGAACTCATGCACCTGCCCCATCCACTCCGCGTCACGCTTTGCCAGGTAGTCATTGACCGTGACGATGCTGACGCCTTCGCCGGTCAGCGCGTTTAAGTAAGCCGGAAGGGTGGACACCAATGTCTTTCCTTCGCCGGTCTTCATCTCTGCGATACGTCCCTGATGCAAGATGATGCCTCCAACAAGCTGAACACGGTAATGCCTCATGCCAAGGGTACGCACAGCTGCCTCCCTCACGGTGGCAAATGCCTCCGGGAGAATATCGTCAAGCGTCTCCCCGTTTCCCAGCCTCTCCCGAAATTCTTTTGTCTTATCTTTAAGCTCTGCATCCGAAAGTTTCTGCATCTGAGGCTCCAGCGACTCAATGGCATCCACAATCGGGTAGATTCGTTTCAGTTCGTTCTCACTGTGCGTTCCAAATATTTTCTGTAATAAACCCATTCCGAAAAAACTCCTTATCCGTAAATTTGCCTAAACTTCATTTTAACACTATCCATACCCCAATTCAACCAATTTGCAAAGTGTTCACAATATCGTTACAGATAGGCTGCGGCTATGTGTAGCATTTTATCATATTATAAGGCAGTTTTCCACCAAAAATATCCAGCGCGCTTCCGATTGTAAAATCAACCCTTCCTCCGGTAATCTCCTGAAATCTCCGAAGGTCGTCCATATTTCCGATCCCCCCCGCATAGGTCACGTTTTTATTTCCGCACCCGCCCAGGATCCGCGCCAGCCGCTCGTCCACGCCGCCTGCCTTTCCCTCCACATCCACGCCATGGACGAGAAATTCGTCGCAGTACCCTCCGATCTCGCAAAGCAGTTCCCGGTTCAGCTTTACTTCCGTAAATTTTTGCCAGCGGTCCGTCACGATATAATAATCCCCGTCCTTTTTCCGGCAGCTTAAATCCACCACGATTCTTTCCTTTCCGACTGCGCGCTTTAGTTTCTCAAGATTCTCCCAGCGTATCCGCCCCTCCTGGAACACATAGGACGTCACGATTACATGGCTTGCCCCCATGTCAAGAAACTTTTCCGCATTGTCCGCCCGTATGCCCCCTCCGGCCTGAAGTCCTCCCGGATATGCTGCCAGGGCTTCCTCTGCCTGCTTAAGGGTCTCCCCGTAATACTCCGAGGCCGGCGGATTAAGCAGGATGACATGCCCCCCCGAAAGCCCGTCTCTTTGGTACATCTCCGCAAAATATCCTGCCCGTCTCTCTGACGTAAAGTTTGTTTCCGCATGGTTTTCTTCATCTTTAAGGCTTCCGCCCACAATTTGTTTTACCTTCCCGTTATGTATGTCAATACATGGCCTGAATCTCATACATGCCTCCTCTAAAATATACTGCCTACAAGTGTACCACATTTTTTCCCGTGATGCAAAAACAAGGACGGGCATGCAAAAGCTGCCCATCCCTTGTTCCGCTTACCGGTCTGTCTCTGTCTTGTCGCGGCTGTCATTGTTATCTCCGTTATTATTGTCTACGCCGTCCTTTACATCGTCGCCAAGGTCATCCATGCCGTCCTTTACATCGTCGCCGATTTCATCCACAACTCCCTCGCCATCTCCATTCTGGTTCTCGTTTCCGTTTGTTGCGTCATTTACATCTCCGGCATCATCAGCCTTTCCGTTCTGGGTCGTACCATCCTGTCCGGCGCCGTTGTCATCTGCATTCTCATTGCTTCCGCAGGCCGTCATGCCTGCAATCGTTCCCACACAGAGAAGTGCGAGAAATAATCTTTTTAACTGTTTCATGTTTCGTCTCCCTTTCATGTTCATGTATATTTATCTGTTTATCAAGTAATACTTGTTGCTAGTAATATCTGCAAATTAAGAAAATATATACTTATCATGTCTGGGAATTTTTTCCATCTACATCTTCTCCGCAATCCTGCCTGTACGATACGATGTAAGAAGGCGCTCCAAATCTTTTATCTGTTCTTTCAGCTCTTTTCCGATATCGGTATCTCCCACCAGTTTCCGCTCCGGCATCCTCTTTACCGTCACGCTCCTCGCATGGATGTCATTTTCTTTTTCAATAGCAGCCTCCGTGGATTCAAAAGGGTCGTGGGCGGCAAGTATCATACCGTGAGAATTGTAGATGAGCGTATACCCCGCGATGCCAGTCTCCTTCTGGTAAGCCTTTGAAAATCCGCCGTCAATAACAAGGACTTTCCCATTGCACTTAACAGGGCTTTCTCCTTTTTTTGTCTTTACAGGCACATGCCCGTTGATAATATGAGATTCCTCCGGGTCAAGCTCAAATTCTCTTAAAATATTATTTACCGTCTCCTCATCCTCCAAAAGCTCGTAATAAGGATTCTTTTTTTCTTTGTGGAGCTCCTTTTCGTCCAGGAAATACCGTTCAAAGGTAGCCATCTTGTTTTTCCCAAACAACGGGGAATTCTCATGCAGCCAGATATACCACATCAAATCTTTCCCCCGTTCCCGCTCCTTTTCATCCAGCGCATAAAAGCCTTTTCTCACATATCCTTCCAGCACCTCGTAAAGGGAGCGGCCTTTATACTCCTTTCCGTAGACACGGACCGTCTTGAAACTGCCGTCTTCATCAAGCGGCACGCAGCCATGATAGAGCAGGTTTCCGTTGTGTACTTTGTACAGCGCTCCCTTGTTCAGCAGGAACCGCATATGTTTCTGCAGCCTCCCGCAATTCTGGAACGCCTTTTCCAGACGGTGCATGATGTCCTCTTCCTCCGCCGTAAGCGCATACGGGTCTGCAGGATTCACCGTCGGGAAGTTGCAGTCTTTCATTTTATAAATTTTCCCGTCTATCTCGATTGTTCCTTCCGCATAGTCTATATGGTGGAGAAGGTTTCTGTCCTCCATGCCAAACTCAGGATTCGCCTTTATGATCTGCCCTTCTACCTTGAACTGGATCACAGACATCGCCTTATGCATCTTAATGTCAAGCATCATCTCGCTGGCTCCGTACTCCGGCTCACCCTTCAGCTGGAAACATTCGCAAGGGTCTTCCCTGTATGTATTCATGGCAAACGAAGCCAGGGGGAGGAGGTTGATTCCGTAACCATCCTCCAGAATATCAAGATTACCATATCTGGCGCATATGCGGATGACATTGGCGATGCATCCCCTCTGCCCGGTTGCGGCCCCCATCCACAAAACATCATGGTTTCCCCACTGTATGTCAACCGAATGGTAATCTTTAAGCCTGTCCATTATAATGTGCGGCCCCGGCCCTCTGTCATAAATGTCCCCCACAATATGCAGATGGTCTACCGTAAGCCTCTGTGCAAGCTCGCTGAGTGCAATGATAAAATCCTCTGCCCTGCCAATCTCAATGATCGTGCTCACAATAGAATTATAATAAGATTCCTTGTCCGAGACCTCTGCCTTCTCTGTAATCAGTTCTTCAATTACATAGGCAAACTCCGGCGGCAGCGACTTGCGTACCTTCGAGCGGGTATACTTGCTGGCAGTGCACTTGCACACTTCGATCAGGCGGTAAAGCGTGATCTTATACCAGTCCTCCATATTGTCCTCGGCTTTTTTGATCCTTGTCATCTTCTCCTTCGGATAATAAATAAGTGTCGCCAGCGTCTGCTTATCTTTGTTTGTCAGCGTGTTCCCAAATACCTCGTCAATCTTTCGCCGCACTGCTCCTGAGCCGTTCTTGAGCACATGGGAAAACGCCTCGTACTCCCCATGAATATCCGTGATGAAATGCTCCGTGCCTTTCGGCAAGTTCAGGATTGACTGAAGGTTTATAATCTCTGTCGAGGCTTTTGCTATCGTCGGATAAATCTCCGACAGCCTCTCCAGATAACGTGCTTCTAACTCTTTCATAAAGGTTTTCCTCCCAATTTTGTATTTTTGTGGTTGCAGAACGGAATCAGATACATATGTCTTTCGCTCCGAGGCTGGCGCTTATCCTCCGCTCCAGACACATGTATTTGATTCCTGGCTGCTGACATACTTATTCAAAATTAGCGGCCTGGGCTGCACCGAGCCTCCGCTCCAGACATACTTTTTATAACTGGATGACGTCGGACATATCGTAGCGGCCTGCCGGTTTTCCTGCCAGGAATTTGGCTGCCTCTATGGCTCCTTTTCCGAAGACGCCTCTGGAGTAAGCGGTATGCCTGAACTCAATCACCTCATCCGGGCCTGCGTACAGCACTTCATGTTCCCCTACAATGGTGCCGCCGCGCACTGCCGACATGCCGATTTCTCTTGTTCCGCGTTTTTTGCGTTCTCTGCTCCTGTCATATGTGTATTCAAACGAGTTCCCCATCGTCTCGTTGATTGAATCAGCCAGCGCGATTGCCGTTCCGCTCGGCGCGTCCAGTTTCTGGTTGTGGTGTTTCTCGATGATCTCAATGTCGTATCCTGCCGGGGCAAGAACCTTCGTGGCATCTTTTAAGAGCTTTAAGAGAAGATTGATTCCCACAGACATGTTGGCAGATTTTAGGACTGCCGTCTTTTTTGCGCTCTCCTCCACCAGATTTAGCTGCTCCTCTGACAATCCGGTAGAGCACAAGACTACCGGCATCTTTTTTTCCACGCAGAACTTAAGCAGCCCGTCCGCTGCCGCAGCGTTGGAAAAGTCAATCACCACATCCGCATCCACGCCGCATTTTTCAATGCTCTCAAAGACCGGGTAATCATTATCTATACCAGTATATGCGTCCACTCCTGCCACTATCTCAATGGCATCGTCCTCCCGGATAAGCCCGGTGATCACGCGCCCCATGCGCCCGTTGCATCCATGCATAATTGCACGTACCATAAATATATCCTCCTTTGTTTTCCTTTTGATTGCAAAAGTAAAAGGACATCACCATGCCGCTCATGCGGGCCATGACATCCTTTATATACTTACCTGATATTACACTAACGTAATTCCGAAATCTTTCATTGCTTTTGCCAGAGACTCCTCATGCTCTGCTGAAAGCTGAGTAAGCGGCATGCGTAACGGCCCGCAGTCCATCCCCATAAGAGCCATCGCGCGTTTCACCGGTATCGGATTCACTTCGCAGAAAAGCTGTTCGATAAGGGGCAGTGCCTTAAGCTGAAGTTCTCGGCTGCCCTTAACGTCTCCCCGGAAGAACAGCTCGCATATATCGTGAGTCTCCTGCGGAGCAACATTAGACAGTACAGAGATCACTCCCTTTGCCCCCAACGCCATAAGAGGCACGATCTGGTCGTCATTGCCAGAATACAAGTCAAGGTTGCCGTCAGTCATCTCCACGATCTTTGCCACCTGCGAGATGCTGCCGGATGCCTCCTTGATTCCCACAATATTGTCAACATCCTTTATAAGCTTCGCAGCCGTGGCGGGCTCAATATTGCATCCCGTCCTGCTGGCGACGCTGTACATGATAATCGGTGCTTTCACCGCCTTGGCCACCTCTGTATAATGCGCGATCAGGCCTGCCTGCGTCGCCTTGTTGTAATACGGCGTCACAAGCAGGAGGCCGTCCGCTCCATAATCCGCCGCCTCTTTCGACATATCGACCGCCGTTTTCGTGCAGTTAGACCCCGTTCCGGCGATTACCGGAAGACGACCCTTTACCCTGTCAATAGTGAACTTCACACATTCGATATGCTCTTCTTCCGTCATCGTCGCCGATTCTCCTGTAGTGCCGCAGACAATGATGCTGTCCGTGCCATGTCCGCAGTGGAAGTCAATCAGCTCGTCAAGTTTATCGCGATTAATGTTCCCGTCTTCATTAAATGGTGTGACTATCGCCACTCCAGCCCCTGTAAAAATTGCCATCATAGCCCTCCTGATTTCATAAGGTTTCCTATAAATATCATCCTATCATCAATCAAACATGATGTCAATGAAGACGTCCAAGATTTATTCCTCCATACACTCCAATTTACTTACAGACACCTCATAAGCGGTCCGTTTCTCTGTCTCCGTCTCAGAAAGTTTCTTCACATACTCCCTGCTCTGGATGCGCCCCAGGATCTGCACATGCTCGCCCACCTCAAAGGCAGATGCGAATCTGGCATTTCTTCCCCAGCAGATGCAGGGAATATAATCCGACTTCCCATAAGGGCGGTTCACTGCCAGCAAAAGATCCGCGATTTCTCTCCCCAGAGGGGTCTTGCGGTAGATTGGCAGCTTGCATATGTACCCATCCAGCAGTATGCTGTTTGTCTTGGCACCATCCAGTTCCTCCTCGATAAAAGACACTTCTCTTGCGAATACAGATAATACAAGCCTGTTCTTTTGTTCATCGTGCCGGTTATAAGAACGGAACTGACCGCTTACCATCAGAAACTCTCCTGTATAATCCTCGTTCACGTCAATCAGCCTCTCGGATATCATGACCGGGATCGTGTCCACAGAGTTGCTGAGCCTTCTTACGCTTACGTCTACCATGTAGAACCCTTCTCCAAACACCTCGTGGCTGAACGTAAACTCGGATACGATTTCTCCCATAATGGTTACCTGATTGTTTTCAATGATCTTATCTGACATAAATTTTTCTCCCTTCTCCAATCGTATTTCTCCGTCCATATAATTTATGAACGGACACCCTGAATTAGAACTATTTTTCCTTACAACTGTAGGACACCGTTCGACGGCGTTTTCCGGCATTTTCAGCATCTAAACTTTCAGGAAACACATACGCCGGCATTTTTACAGAACTGTTTTTGTCGAAAAGCTCTCTGTAAAAATGCCGGCGCAGATACTATTCCCTGTATCTCCCATTCCGTTTCTGCTAATATGTCTTCATCGCCGAATGTCCATAATAACACTCGCCGTTATGCCTGTGCAGTTTTGTCTTCTTACACCCCGGCACCGTGCACTGGCTGTACACCGTGCTGCCGTCAGAGTGCCCGTAATAATAGCACCCGCTGTGTTTATGTTTCTTTGTCTTTTCACAGCCCGGCGCCGTGCATTGGCTGTACGTTATACAGCTGTGGGAGTGCCCGTAATAATACTTCCCGCGGTGCTTATGCCTTTTTGTCTTTTCGCAGCCCGACACTTTGCACTGCCTGTATCTCTTTTTCCCGGAATGTCCGTAATAGTATTTTCCGTGATGCGTGTGCCCCTTTGCCTTCCTGCAGCCCGATACTGTGCACTGCCTGTATGTCACGCAGTTCCCGTGATGCCCGTCATAGCTCTTTCTGCCATGCTGATGCTCTCCCGCGGCATTGCACCCTGATACCCTGCACGATCCATATGTCCTGCCCGCACTATTGCTGCCGCCCCCATGATGTCCCCCGTGTCCATGCGCCGCCGCAGTAACAGGCGTCTGCAATACAAGAAAAGCCGCTGCCAAAATCAGAATCGTTTTTTTAATGTTCATGATATGCCTCCTCACCCTGTCCTTTAATTCCTGTGGATTGCTCCGCTCTTTCTTGCTTTTGTAGCTATGTTATCATATGCATCCCTCTTTTTCAAGATGCGTTCTGCCTTTCTGTGCAACAACCACTTGTAAATTTCAAAAAATGTGATAAACTATTGAGGTTGTAATATTGATTTACATATAATAAGTAGACAAAGGTGGAACCCATATGAAAACAAAACGAGAAGATATACGTAACATTGCAATCATTGCTCATGTAGACCACGGCAAGACGACCCTTGTAGACGAGCTTTTGAAACAGAGCGGAGTATTCCGCGCAAACCAGGAGGTCGCCGAGCGGGTCATGGACTCCAACGATATTGAGAGAGAACGCGGCATCACCATCCTCTCAAAAAATACTGCCGTCTATTATAAAGGAACAAAGATCAACATTGTGGACACCCCGGGCCACGCGGATTTCGGAGGCGAAGTAGAGCGCGTCCTCAAGATGGTAAACGGCGTGATCCTGGTAGTTGATGCCTTCGAGGGCGCCATGCCCCAGACAAAATTTGTCCTGAGAAAAGCACTGGAATTAAGCCTTCCGGTCATTGTCTGCATCAATAAGATTGATCGCCCGGAGGCAAGGCCTGATGAAGTCATCGATGAAGTATTGGAACTGTTCATGGACTTAGACGCATCTGACGAGCAGTTAGACTGTCCCTTTGTGTATGCCTCCGCAAAGTCAGGGGTTGCAGTTCTTGACCTGACAGACGAGGAGCGTGACATGAAACCTCTGTTTGAGACCATCCTTGATTATATCCCGGCTCCGGAGGGCGACCCGGACGCTGACACCCAGGTTCTTATCAGCACCATCGACTACAACGAATATGTCGGCCGCATCGGTGTGGGAAAAGTAGATAACGGCACAATCAAAGTCGGCATGGACGCAGTCGTGGTAAATGAGCATGACCCCTCCCGCCAGGAAAAGGTACGCATCAGCAAGCTCTACGAATTTGACGGGCTGAACAAAGCAGAAGTCAAAGAGGCGGGCATCGGCTCTGTCGTTGCAATCTCCGGAATTGCCGACATTTCCATCGGAGACACCATCTGCGGTTCGGAAAATCCCCAGGCAATTCCTTTCCAGAAGATTTCCGAGCCAACCATCGCCATGCAGTTTATCGTCAACGACAGCCCCTTTGCAGGGCAGGAAGGAAAATATGTCACTTCCCGCCATCTAAGAGACCGGCTGTTCCGCGAGCTTAACACGGATGTGAGCCTTCGGGTTGAGGAATCCGACAATACCGACAGCTTTAAAGTGTCCGGCCGCGGGGAGCTGCATCTTTCTGTCCTCATCGAGAACATGCGCCGGGAGGGCTATGAATTTGCGGTAAGCAAAGCCGAGGTACTCTATAAAGAAGATGAAAACGGCAAGCTCTTAGAGCCTGTGGAGACGGCATATGTGGATGTGCCGGAGGAATTCACCGGAACAGTCATTGAAAAGCTGAGCCAGCGAAAAGGCGAGCTGCGTAACATGGGAACGGCAAGCGGCGGATACACTAGGCTTGAGTTCTCCATCCCCTCCCGGGGTCTCATCGGCTACCGCGGCGAATTTCTTACCGACACAAAGGGAAACGGCATCATGAATACCTCTTTCGACGGCTACGCCCCCTACAAGGGCGATATCCAGTATAGGAAACAAGGCTCTCTGATTGCTTTTGAGACCGGCGAATCCGTTACTTACGGACTGTTCCAGGCACAGGAGCGGGGCGTGCTGTTCTTAGGAGCCGGCGAAAAGGTGTACTCCGGAATGGTTATCGGAGAAAATGCGAAGACAGACGACATCGAAGTGAATGTCTGCAAGACAAAGCACCTCACCAACACCCGTTCCTCAGGGGCGGACGATGCCCTCCGCCTGACTGCGCCGAAAATCTTAAGCCTCGAGGAGGCGCTGGACTTTATCGATACAGACGAGCTCTTAGAGGTAACCCCAAAGACGCTTCGAATAAGAAAGAAGATCCTCGACCCGAAAATAAGGAAAAGGAGCAATAAATAATGGAATTTTTACGGTTTCTCAGCGAACACAGAACCCCGGTTCTTGACAACATCATGCAGCTCGTCACCTATTTCGGGCAGGAAATCATTATCATCGCGCTTATCTGTGCACTCTACTGGTGCGCGGACAAGCGCTTTGCTTATCTTTTAGGTTTCACCTATTTTACGGCGGGGCTGTGTGTCCAGACATTAAAGATCACATTCCGCATTCCGAGGCCCTGGATTCTCGACCCGGGCTTTTCCGCTGTCGAAAGCGCCGTTCCCGCCGCCACCGGGTACTCCTTTCCAAGCGGCCACACGCAGGGGGCGACTGCCCTTTATTTCCCCCTGGCGTTAAAGGCAAAAAAGATATGGCTTAAGAGCTTAAGCGTCTTCCTTTTTCTGGCGGTAGGCTTTTCCAGGATGTATTTGGGCTGCCATACCCCCAAGGACGTGCTTGCATCCATGGCGCTGTCAATCATCGTATCGCTTGTCATCTGTCGCTCTCAGAGCTTTCTCTTAGACGGAACACGGCACCTTAAGCAGATTGCCGCAATCCTTGCCGCAATCTCGCTGGCTGTCGCCGCCTATGCCCTCGCCCTGAAAAATGCCGGCGTCATAGAAGCACGCTATGCCCTTGACTGCTGCCGCGCTGCCGGAGCCGGGCTCGGCTTTGCCGCCGGCTGGTACCTTGAACGTACAAAACTCAATTTTGACACCCGGGCAGAACGCCCCTTCCATCAAATCCTGAAACTCCTGACAGGGCTTGCTCTTACATTCGCCATAAAAACCGGTTTCCCTCTTGTGTTTGGAAATTCCGTCTTGGCAAAAATGGCAGAATACTTTATACTGGTATTATGGGTGCTTGCCATCTACCCGTATCTGTTTACCCGAATTGCAAACCGAAAGACTGATGAGTAAATTCTCACAGCAGACACAAGGAGCTATGTATGAGATTATATGCGACTGTTTTTATCAAACGCTTTGCCGTTATTCTTGAATTTTTCATTACCATTATGCTTGGTATCGGTATCTTGCTGTTATGTCTGCGTATGGGGCTTTCCCTTACCAACATTCCAAACCTGGACGTATGGCCGAACTACAACGACCTTTTAGACACCTGCTTTAACCTGATCATCGGCGTGGAGCTGATCCGCATGATGTACCAGCACACTCCCGACACCGTATTTGAAGTGCTTCTCTTTGCCATTGCAAGGCACATCATTATGGATCACTCTTCCATCTGGAGCAGCCTCGTGGGCGTATGTGCGATTGCCGTGCTTTTTGCAACCAGAAAATATCTCTTCTGCGAGTTTGACATTACGGATGAATTCATTTTCCGCGCATCAACAAAGGTTCATGCTGTCAATAAAATTATCCATGTCAACCTTCCCCACCAGCCGGGCGAAACACTGCTTGACCTAATCACCGCCAAGTTTGAAGAGTTTGAGACAGAGACCGGCGTAGGCGCCTGTGTCTATATCGGAGATGTAGGTCTTCGGGTCGCCAAGATGCACGAGGGAAAAATTTCCAGAATTGAAATAATACATGCTATACATTAGACTCAAAAAGTGCTATACTGAATATATCAGAAACATTGACAATCACATCACCAATTGTCAGATTATACGTTCTGAAATTCTATAAAAAGGAGTTGGGGAGCATGACGTTTATCATTATTGGAAAGAACATTGATGTAACGCCTGGCTTAAAAGAAGCCGTTGAACACAAATTAGGAAAGCTGGAAAGGTATTTTACTCCCGATACGGAAATCCATGTAACACTGAGTGTCCAGAAAGGGCGGCAGAAAATCGAAGTAACCATTCCCGTCAAAGGGGATATTATCCGCTCAGAGCAGGTAAGCAGCGACATGTACGTTTCGATCGACCTTGTTGAGGAGGTTATCGAACGTCAGCTTCGCAAATATAAAAACAAGCTGATAGAAAGGCATCAGGAAGGCGGCAATTTTAAACAGGAATTCTACGAGACAGAAGACATGATCCCGGAGGAGGACGAAGTAAAGATTGTCCGCACAAAACGTTTCGGCATCAAGCCTATGTATCCGGAAGACGCATGTGTGCAGATGGATCTTCTGGGGCATGATTTTTTTGTCTTCTGCAATGCGGAGACAGATGAAGTGAATGTCGTGTACCGCCGCAAGAACGGCTCTTTCGGCCTGATTGAACCGGAATTCAATTAAATATCCATAGATAAATTCATCCCCTGCCGGATTCCAGCAGGGGATGAATTTATCTCGCCCCGTCATTCTGACAGCCCTAAAATCTCCGCCAGGACTTCAATGATTATCTCATTGGTACAGGACTTCACATATCCCATCATATGTAAGGATATTTCATCCTGTTTCTGTGCCTCCGTAAGGGAGCCGTTATTCTTCGTCTCATTGATAAGCTGTATGAGCTGAGGCGTAAGCTCCTCATAAATCTCCACGGTAGTCTCTGTGACCAGTTTCCTCAGCTCTTCTTTTTTTACCGGTACCATAGTCTCCTCCTGTCAGGCCCTTATACGGACATGCTATATTATACGCTTAAATTCCGCACTTTAAAATCTCTCTGCGCCTCCCGTTTCTGGTCTTTCTTTGCAATATCCTGCCTCTTGTCATATAATTTCTTTCCCTTTGCAAGCCCAATCTCCACTTTCACAAGGCTACCCTTAAAATACACTTTAAGGGGCACGATAGCGATGCCCTTTTCCTTTGTCTTGCCAAGCATCTTGTTAATCTCCCCTTTGTGGAGAAGCAGCTTTCTGACACGCAGCGGATCTTTGTTAAAGATATTCCCTTTCTCGTACGGGCTTATATGCATGCCGTAAAGGAACATCTCCCCGTTCTCAATCCGGATAAATGACTCCTTCACGCTGCATTTTCCCATGCGGAGTGATTTCACCTCCGTACCGTGAAGCGCTATGCCCGCCTCATATGTCTCAAGGATAAAATAATCATGATATGCTTTCTTGTTATTGGCAATCATCTTGCCTATTGTCTTTGCCATCTTCTTTCTCCCCCTCTGACGCTATCTCAAAATCAATGGTTCTCATGAGCCTGTCAGCCCCAACCACACGGACAGATATTTTCTGTCCAAGCTTGTACGCTTTTCTTAAGTGCTCTCCAACCATCTCATAGCGGTTCTCATCGTAATCATAATGATCGTCATACATACGGGTCACATGAACCATCCCCTCAACAGTGTTCGGAAGTTCTACATACATCCCCCACTTATTCATGCCGGAGATGACGCCCTCAAAGACCTCTCCAATCCTCTCCTGCATATACTCCACTTTCTTAAGCTTCACCGTCTCTCTCTCCGCCTCATCTGCGCGGCGCTCCGTCTCATTCGCATGTTTCGTCACTTCATCCAGGATTGCCCGGTAATGGGAAATCTTTTCGTCATTCATGCGGCCTCTCAAATTGTCCTTGATGATTCGGTGGATCTGAAGGTCCGGATACCGCCGGATAGGGGATGTGAAATGCGTATAATAAGTCGCGGCAAGCCCGAAATGGCCTGTGTTTTCCGGCGAATATCCCGCCCGTTTCATAGATCTGAGCGCCAGCCTGCTGATTAGGGCCTCCTCCGGCGTATCCTCAATCTTCGTAAGAAGTTTCTGTATCTCCTTTGGCCGCATCTCATTAGTTCCGATATGCATGGAATATCCGAAGTTATTAATAAATGCAGCCAGTGCCTTTATCTTGTCTTCATCCGGCGCGTCATGAGTCCGGTACACAAACGGCAGCTCCTGCCAGTAGTAGTCCTGCGCCACCGTCTCATTTGCCAGAAGCATAAAATCCTCAATAATTTTTGTAGCCGTATTCCGCTCGTATGGCTTTATATCCACCGGCTTTCCGTATTCGTCGAGAACCATCTTCGTCTCTGGGAACTCAAAATTAATGGAACCTCTCTGCCCTCTTCTGTACCGCAGAATCTTTGACAGCTCCTGCATCAGCTCAAACATCGGAACAAACTCTCTGTATTTTAGCGCCTCATCCTCATCCCGGTCTTCCAGTATCTTCTTCACGCTTGTGTACGTCATCCTCCGGTCCACATGGATGACTGTCTCTGCAATCTCGTGATCCGTCACATTTCCTTTCGGATTTACGGTCATGATGCAGCTGAGAGCCAGCCTGTCCTCCCCCGCGTTTAATGAGCAGATGCCATTGCTCAGCGTATGGGGCAGCATCGGAATTACCCGGTCCACCAGATACACGCTGGTTCCCCGCTCCAGCGCCTCCCGGTCAAGGGCGCTGTTTTCCTGCACATAATTCGTCACATCCGCAATATGCACCCCAAGGATGTAATTCTCACCGTCACGTGACACCGATACCGCGTCGTCCAGGTCTTTTGCATCCTCTCCGTCAATCGTCACCATCTGCCAGCCTCTTAAGTCCTTCCGGCCTTCCATGTCCGCCCCGCTCACCGGCTTTGATACCCGTTCCGCCTGGTTCAGCGCCTTTTCAGGAAATTCAACCGGCAGGTCATAATTCATCACGATTGACATAATATCTACTCCCGGGTCATTCACATGCCCGATAATCTCTGTAATCCTTCCCTCCGGCTTTTTCCCGCTGCCGCCGTAAGACGTAAGCTCTGCCACCACCTTATGGCCGTCCACCGCGCCTTTTGCCCGCTCCGCCGGCACGAAGATGTCCGCCGGGATCTTCTGGCTGTCAGGAACGACAAATCCGTAGCTGTTACCCGGTTTTATCCGGTAAAGCCCCACCACCTTCGTGATGCCTCTGGCTGTAATCCCTACAACCTTCCCTTCCCGTTTCTTCTTTTCCTCTTCCTTTATGATTATGATTTCTACTGTATCGCCGTCAAACGCTCCTCCTGTATGATCTTCCCCGATAAACACATCCGACAGCCCGCCCTCAATCTCCACAAAGCCGAATCCTCTCGCATTGGCGCGAAAAATGCCGGTAAGTTTTCCCGCCTCTCCCCTCACATACTTTCCTCTTTTGGACAGGCGAATCTTTCCTTCCCTTTCAAGAGCCTCCAGTATCTTTCTCAGCTCGTCCTTTTCTTCCCGCGGAACCTGCAGGACAACGGCAAGCTCCTTGAATTTCATCGGCGTATACAAATCGTCACACATGAAATCATAGATTATCTTCTTTCTCTTTTCAAATGCAGCATCCATTCCCTGCACCTTCCTTTCCGAATTATCTTTCATACATATCCCTGCTGCGCGAACCGGGAATTCCCAACTGCCGAAAACCCCGCATATCCCGCGTAACAAAAAGACACCCCTCGTTACAGGAGTGTCCTGACATGCAAAAGCAAACATGTTCTTAAGCAAATACCTTCAGATTCAGCACTGCTGCCAGCACAATAAACAGAACCGCAAGAAACTTTGTGGATTTCACAAGCGCTCCCTCCATGGAACGGCCCTTATTCTGCCCCCAGTAAGTATCCGCCATGCCGCTGATCGTGCCAAGTCCTGCCGACTTTCCTTCCTGCATCAAGACGATTGCCGTTAATGCGATACAATCTATTGCAAATATGATCATCAATACTGTCTTTAAGATTTCCATCTATTTCTACCTCCTGCTTATAAACCATACTCATATTAACACAGGACATGGAAACTTACAAGTACTTTTTACTTAAAGAAATGGGTTTTCATATATGGCAGCACCCGCCAGCTCTTCTTCTATCCGAAGGAGCTGGTTGTACTTCTCCACCCGCTCTCCCCGGCAGGGAGCCCCCGTCTTTATCTGTCCTGCGTTAAAGGCAACTGCAATATCTGCAATGATGGAATCCGCCGTCTCTCCCGAGCGGTGGGAAACCACTGCCCGGTAGCCCGCATTTTTTGCCCGGGAGTTTGACACTTCCTTTTAACATCATATCACAATAATCCTTTATTTAAGCCAAGGGTGGCTTATTTTTTTGTCAAATTTTTAAAATTATTACGTGCGCTTTTGTGCGCTTTGTTGTATGATTAGATTATATCACGAAGGGAGGCATTTCGCATGTATATCTCGCTTACAGGAAATTCTGATAACAAAGATGTCTATATTAAGCGCTCATACCGTAAAAGCAATGGAAAAACTGCTACCCAAATCCATAGAAAACTTGGTAAACTGAACAAACTCTTAGAACAGTTTTCCGGAGATTTTGATGCTATGATGGCGTGGGCAAAATCAGAGGCAGAAAAAGACACGATAGAATACAACTCTAAAACAAGCAATGTTACAGTTTCTTTCTCCAGAAGCTCTTATATTCCCAAAAATGAAGA
>CAJTQA010000004.1 GCA_910578455.1 uncultured Dorea sp. | reverse complement strand
CAGGCCTTAGCGTTTATGCGCTCCCCGATGGCTTGGCGGGCGAACCTCGCAGAGGCTTGCGAGCCTAGCATCGCAGGAGCTACATTTCAACCTCAGTTCTCACTGAGCTTAAGTTTAATTCCGTCCAAGAAAACGTCTAGCTTTCTTTTCCCGTTCTTTACTGTTTCTAGGTTGACATTGTCATGTCTGTTCTGAATAATTCTCTCTTTAGAATTTTCAGGGTTGTTGTCTATTGTTCAATTGCCAAGGTTCCTGCCGACCGCCTCAGCGGGTCAGCTCGATTATAATATCACCATATCCGGAGGATGTCAATACTTTTTTTAACTTTTTTTGACATAATTTTTCAAGTTTTTTTCTCCCACTACATTTAGCGCATTGCACTCCCCTATCACTACAATATATACATCTTCAATGACCAGGGGAACACCTACTTATGGTTCCCCTCTTTTTCTTTTTTCCAAAATTTTTCTTATTCGCCATACAAAAACAGGAACCAAGACATTATGTCTGGTTCCTGTTTTTGTATAGCGGAGAAGGAGGGATTTGAACCCTCGCGCCGCTATTAACGACCTACTCCCTTTCCAGGGGAGCCCCTTCGGCCAGCTTGGGTACTTCTCCATAACGTGAATCCGAATATTATTATATGCATATTTTCGCCAAACTGTCAAGCCTTTTCTTAATGAAATTCACAAAATTGCAGCCCGAATTACAAATAGAAAGCAATAAATCTCATACAGCTTTTCCGTTCCTGCCCCGTATTAGAGCAAATACGGAAAAACCGTGTGCGGCGCCTGTGTCCTTTCCCACTGGCAGCCGCACATAGCTCATGCAAATCACTCTCCGTAGTTCTTCATATACAGCCCCGACACTTTTTCGCTTTTCGAATCAAAGCTGACAATCACGCTTGAGTAGTAGGATTCTTCTCCATACCACGTATACATGTGCTCCTGTTCTCCCTCGTATACGTCTTCTGTCTCACCGTATTTTCCGATGACATCCTGCTTTGACATTCCCATCTGTATATTTCCCGGGAAAATTATTTTCAGTTTTCCTCTCAGGTCAAAATCATATGCAGTTATTCCCCCGACCAGGCATTCTTCCGCCTTCTTTGCTTTTTCGTCCGGATTGATAAAATCCACCACGATAGTATCGCCTTCTTCATTTTTCAGGTAGCCCAAGGTGTATCCGCGCCCGGAAACCGTGCCTTCCTCATCTGACATCCACATCTCGCGGTTTATCTTAAGCCCGGCCGCCTCCAGCTCCTTATACTCACAGGGAAGTGCAACCACACGGTCATTAACCTGAACCGTATATGTGTTCCATGAACTGCCAAGCTCAGATACCGGCGCTGCTGCTTTAATATTATTGTCCGTAATGGAGTCCAGATCGCCCTCCATCCCGTCTTCCCCGCCGGAAAAACTATCCTCTTCATCATCGCCGTCTTCGGTTAAGCTGGAGGAGAAGACGTCCTTATTATCCTCCAGCTTGCCGTCTGCCACCAAAAGCCCTACAACTACAGCCGACATAATAATACCCGCCACAAGCGAGACAATCAGAAGGATCTTAGCTATCCTCGCAGATTCACGTGCACCGGCATAATCCCCGCTTTTCTGTTGAGCATTGATTTTACCGGAAAATATTATGCTTGCTATTCCCAATGGAAGGCAGCATATTAAAAGAGCCAGCACTGAAAATATCATATATAATGTGCCATTTATCGGTTTTTGCTCACTCTGAGGCGAGTATTGCCCATACCGCCCATACCCGCTGTCGTTCTGTCCATATTGGTTCAGCTCGCTGTACTGCCCGTAACGGCTGCCCTGGCTGTCATACGATCCCTGCTGCCATTGTTCCGTACTTTGTCCGGACATCCCGTAGCGGTACCCTCCGTTATCGCTCTTTATTTCTCCTCCGTTTTTCTCCAGGCTGACTTTCCCCTGCCCGTCTGTTCCATCTGTTTCTTGTCCGTGGATTACGGTTCCGCACATTGGGCAGAACCTCGCATCATCAGAAATCTCTGCGTTGCAGAATTTACATCTCATGGCGCATCCCTCCTTAATCTCTTTTTCCGTCCGCTGCTCTGAACGCGCTACGCAAATATCCTCACAGCTGTCACTATCAGTATATTATAGTCTTCGGAAACAAACAAGAAAAACATTCTAAATGATTCTTATTTGATTCTTATTATTTGCGAACAACAAAAAACCGTGCATTCGTTTTCTCCTGCACAGCCTTTTTCTATTTTCTTTATTCTGTTATGAGCGGAGAGGGTGGGATTCGAACCCACGCGCCCTTGCGGACAAACGGTTTTCAAGACCGCCTCGTTATGACCACTTCGATACCTCTCCATCTATATGCCGCAACGTCATCTGCCTGGCAACAATAAGCATTTTACCACACAAAGAAATGCCCGTCAATATTTTATTTCCAAATTTTAGTTCCGAAACTTTAGAAATTTCAGCCTTCATTTTTAGCTTTCATTTTTTACCGCATTGTTCCTTCTCCTTAAAAAGCTTTCTGCGATTGCAAGGTCCTCCGGCGTAGTGATCTTTATATTCTCATAAGAAGCCTCAAACAATTTCACCGGAACATCCATCATCCGCTCTACCGCCATGGCATCATCCGTCACTTCAATACATTGTTCCCGCATAAGCCTGGAATATGCCTCAATGATCAAAGATTTTTCAAATATCTGCGGTGTCTGCACTGTCCACACAAACTTGCGCTGCGGCGTCTGCACTGCTACGGCCTGCTCATCCACAAGCTTTACCGTATCTTTGCTTGGCATCCCTGCCACGCATGCACGGTATTTTAAAACAGTCTCATACCCTCTCTCAAGCGTCTCCTCATCTACAAGCATCCTCGCGCCGTCATGGATAAAGACATAGTCTGACCGGCCGCCTCCCGGAAACTCTCCATCCCGGATAGCCAGCAGTCCTTGCCATACCGAATCATACCGCTCGGCTCCTCCCTCGACAATTGCCCTCACTTTGGAAAACTGATACTTTTGAACAATTTCCTCTTCCGCATACTGCTCCTGCCCTTTTCCGACCACAAGAACGATATCGTCTATCACGCGGGATTCCTGAAATGCTTTTAACGTATAATAGATAACCGGCCTGCCTTCAATCTCAATATACTGTTTCTGGACAGAAGATCCCATCCTCCTGCCCTGCCCTGCCGAAAGCACGACAGCCGTACAGTCCTTTTTTTTCCCATCATTCATATCTCTCACCCAGTTTCAGGTTGGGAACCGCATTAAGATCCCACCCATGCCTTGTTCCTGCAAGGTATTCATAGTAGGCAGCCGCCCCGATCATAGCCGCATTGTCGGTACAGTAAACCGGCGACGGGCAGTAAAGCTTTATCCCCCGCTCTTCACACGCCTCTTTCATCGCTCCCCGCAGCGCGCTGTTGGACGCGACGCCTCCCGCCAGGGCAAACTTATCTATCTTGAACTCCTCTGCCGCATGCATGGCATTTCCCACCAGGACATCCACCACTGCTTTCTGGAAAGACGCCGCGACATCCGCCTGGCTGAATCCTGAAAGTTCTCCTTCGCCTGCATTTTTCCAAGGGCTATTTTTCTCTTTCATCCGGCATCCGTTTATATAATTCAGCACAGCCGACTTTACCCCGCTGAAACTGAAGTCATACGGAGAATCCTCTACATGGGCGCGCGGGAAACAGATTGCCTCCGGATTTCCTTCTCTGGACACTTTATCTATCTTCGGCCCTCCCGGATAGCCAAGCCCGATTGCCCTTGCCACCTTGTCAAAAGCCTCTCCTGCCGCGTCATCCCTCGTCTTTCCAAGGATATCAAACTTTCCGTAATCTTCCACCCGCACAAGGTGGGTGTGCCCTCCTGACACTACAAGCGAAAAAAAAGGCGGCTCCAAATCCGGATGTTCAATAAAATTGGCGGCAATATGCCCCTCTATGTGATGTACGCCCACAAGAGGTTTCTTCGCCGCGTATGCGATAGCCTTTGCCTCTGCCACGCCTACCAGCAGGGCCCCTACCAGGCCAGGCCCGTATGTCACTCCCACGGCATCTATCTCCTCAAGGCCTACTCCCGCCTCTGACAGCGCCGCCTCGATCACCTGATTTATCTTTTCGATATGTTTTCTTGATGCAATCTCCGGCACGACCCCTCCGTACAGCGTATGGAGCGCAATCTGGGAGGAAATGATGTTCGAGAGCACCTCTCTTCCGTTTTTCACTACCGCCGCTGCCGTCTCATCGCAGGAACTTTCAATTGCAAGCACCAGCACATCCTTCTGATTTTCCATAACCCTTTCCCTTTCAATCCTCAAACATAAGCTCCGCCGAGCGTTTATCTTTCGCGGCAATTGCCCGCGGAAATATCCGGCGCACGTCCTCCATATATTCCTCCGGGTAATTAAGCGACGGGCTGTAATGGGTGAGCCACATCTCTTTTACGCCTGCCTCTTTCGCAAGCTGGGCTGCCTCATAAAACGTCATGTGCTTATATTCCCTCGCCTTTTTCTGCTTGTCTTTCTCCCCGTACATTCCCTCGCAGATAAACAGGTCCGACCCGGAGGCATTGGCTCTTATAGAGTCCGTAGGCCTTGTATCTGTGCAGTATGCCACCTTGATTCCTTTTCTGGCAGGGCCAAGCACCATGTCGGGCGTATAGACGGCGCCGTCCGCCTCCACGGTTTCCCCGCTCTGGAGCACTCCCCAATACCGCTTAGGGATCTGCGCGGCATTAGCACGCTCTACGTCAAACTTTCCCGTCCGGTCGATCTCTATCGTATATCCGTAGCAGATAACATTGTGGTTTACGCGGAACGCCTTTAAACGGTACCCGTTTATCTCAAGAGTTTCCTCCGGTTCCGTAATCTCTATATATTTAATTGAAAACGGAAGCTCCGGGGCGATGACGCGCAGGCACTCCACAACGCGCTTTAAGCCTTTCGGCCCTATAAGGGTCAAAGGCTTTGTCCTATCCGCATTCCCCATGGTAAGAAGAAGGCCCGGCAGCCCGCTGATATGGTCTCCGTGATAATGCGTAAAGCAGATCACGTCAATGGGCTTAAAGCTCCATCCTTTCTCTTTTATCGCAATCTGCGTTCCCTCCCCGCAGTCGATCAGAAGGCTGCTGCCTACATATCTCACCATGAGCGATGTCAGCCACCGGTACGGCAGCGGCATCATCCCGCCTGTTCCTAACAAACATACATCTAACATTTTCTACCTCTTATCCTGCCTCCATGCCGGGCTTTCCCGGCATCAGCACTCCTCTGACTCAGCGGGGATAAGGAAACTTTCCAGAAGTTCGTCATAGCACTCCTCGCAGAGTTCAAATCGGTCTCTGCGGTTGTCCTTTCCTGAAAAATAGCCCCAGCGCTTTTCCACTTCGAGCATGTCCTCCTCCAAAACCCCTCCGGCGAGCCTTATCTCTTTCCCGCATTTGTTGCAGATTACTTTATTGATTTCTTTTATTTCCTTTGTGCTGTTTTTATACTGGCGCATACAATTCCTCCTGAACGTATCTTACTGTTTCATATTTTTCGCTACGCCTACATTATATAAAACCGCCGGCTGTGTTCCTAGTGGGAAGTGCTGACACATCTGCCAGTTATTTCCCAAGCTCCCGGCTCATCAGCACCGCCGCCTCTTCCGGCTTTGCATAAAAATTTTTCCTCCTGCCGTCCGTCTCAAACCCGGCTTTCGTGTAAAGCTTTATGGCCGCCTCATTGCTCTCCCTCACATCCAGGAGCGCTCTTTTTTTCCCCGCCTCCCTGGATATCCGGAAAAACTCACCCAGCAGCAGGGAGGCAACCCCTGCCCGGCGAAAAGACGGCTCCACGGCAATCCTCACAAGCTCTCCCTCGTCTATGGTAAAATAAACAATGGCGTATCCTACCAGCATTTCCCCGTGCCAGGCTCCGAAAAGCCTTGTGTAATCCTGCCTCATGCTCTCCCGTATCCCTTCAGCACTCCACGGGTCAGGAAAGCTTATCTCTTCCAGCCAACAAACTTTTTCAACATCTCCGTCCGCAATCTCTCTAACGGTAACTTTTTGCACCGGCTCCATCACTGCTGCCCCGATTCTTTCTGCTGCCGCTCTCTGCGCTCTCTCTCCGCCTGCGACATCCGCAGGTATTCCGGCGCATGCTCCGCCGCCGGTTCATATTTTCCCTCTCTGTAGTAGCGCAAACCCAGCGCCGCCACGGATGCCGCGCGCTGCCGGTTCATATTGGCAGGAGCAAACATCACTTCTGTTTTGCCGAAAAGTTTTTCTTCTAAAACTTTTCGGAACACCGGTACGCCGTCTCCCAGGAACGTAACTTTTCTATCATACGCCAAAAGTTTCTCCGCCAGTTCTTCAATGCCGATCGCCATCTGATCCTCAACGACTACCAGCTCATCTCCCCTAAATTCAAAAATTGCAGTGTAGACCTGTCCTCTCCGGGCATCCATTATAGGGCAGACAAGTCCTTTCGCCCCCCACAGATTATATGCAAGGCCGTGCAGGGTAGGCACCGCCACAAGCGGTATTCCAAGGGCAAGTCCAAGTCCCTTCGCCGTCGCAGAACCGATCCTGAGCCCCGTAAAGGATCCCGGCCCGGCAGCAACCGCCACCGCGTCTATCGTATCCATATCAAGCTCTATCATCTTCGCCGTTTCATCCAGCATGGGGAGAAGGGTCTGGGAATGTGTTTTTTTATAATTGACGGTATATTCTGCCAGAACCTCTTCTTCTGTTCCGTCCGACCACGCCACCGCCACGCCCGCCACAAGCCCTGAGCTGTCTAACGCCAGTATTCGCATACCTCTATCCTCCGATAATCAAATCCTTTTTCCAGGTTCTTCTCAAGTCTTACCTCTGTATAATGCTCCGGAAGTATCTCAGAGATCAGGTCCGCCCATTCGATGAGGCAGACACCCTCCCCGTACACATAATCCTCATAGCCAATCTCATCCATCTCCTCGATATCGCCGATCCGGTAAACATCAAAATGATAAAAGGGCAGACGCCCCTCCTCATAAATCTGCACAATCGTAAATGTCGGACTGCTCACCGGCTCCTCTATGCCAAGTCCTGCCGCAACGCCTTTCGTAAACACTGTCTTCCCCGTTCCAAGGTCTCCCACCAGCGTAAACACTTGGCCCCTCTGCGCCTTTTGCCCCATCCTGTACCCAAGGCTATAAGTTTCTTTCTCACTGTTGGTCTCTATTGTCAGGATCTCTTTTTTCATGGCAGCCCTCTCTTAAACTCTCTTTTCTCTCTTTTTTTCCTGCTTTATAAATGATATACTTGAAATGCCAAATAGTCAAGAAGCAGACGCTTAAATAAAGGAGGAATTATTTTATGAAGTTCACATTTTACCACAACAATATCAACGTGTCTGACCTGGAAAAATCTGTAGAATTCTATAAGGAAGCGCTGGGGCTTACTGTTTCCCGGGAGAAAGCCGCCGAGGACGGTAGTTTCAGGCTGGTATTTTTAGGCGACGGAACAACCCCTCACCTTTTGGAGCTTACATGGCTGCGGGATATGGACAGGGCCTACGACCTGGGAGACAACGAATCGCACCTGGCCATGAAAGTAGACGATATGGAAACCGCTCTCGCGCACCACAAAAAGATGGGCTGTGTATGTTTTGAAAATACAGAGATGGGTGTTTATTTCATCAATGACCCCGACGGCTACTGGACGGAAATCTGCCAGGCATAAGCCCGCGAAAAGAAGCCGGTTCCACAGGCTATCTGCAGAACCGGCCCCTTTTTATAGGATTTTATGCACTTCTTGGCATCGCCCAGGCATTATTTCACCGTAACGATCTCGTACTCCCTGCTGCCAAGTCCAATCTTCTCCGCATGTGCAAGGCATGTCTTGTACTCGGAGTTCACAGTGGTATTTTCGAAATGATCATGATGGTCACAGAAATCCGCCTGTTTCATATTGTCTGCAAGTTGGCTGTTAGGGAGCGGTTCCGCCTTCAGGCAGGCGTCTACGCATGCCTGGTCGAGAGCCAGCGGGTCAAAGGACGCAAACATTCCGATATTCGGCAGAATCGGCGCATCATTCTCCGCGTGGCAGTCGCAATTGGGCGACACATCCACAATAAGGGAGATGTGAAAATGCGGCCGTCCGTCCACTACCGCCTTCGTATACTCCGCCATCCGGCAGTTCAGTACCTTCGTCGCGGCATTGTCCACAAAATCAATAGCGTCAAAATTACATGCCCCGATACAGCGCCCGCAGCCAACACAGTTTTCCATATTGATCGACATCTTCTTTGCCGCCTCGTCAAACACAAGGCCGTCGTTGGCGCACTGCCTCATGCACAACCGGCATCCACGGCACAGTTCCGGGTCAACGGACGGTTTCCCGTTGCGGTGCTGCTCCTTTTTTCCCGCGCGAGAGCCGCATCCCATACCGATGTTCTTAATTGCGCCGCCGAATCCGGTCATCTCATGCCCTTTAAAGTGAGACAGGCTGATAAACACATCCGCATCCATCACTGCCCGCCCGATCAGCGCCTTCTTTATGTACTCGCCGCCCTCAACCGGAACTTCCACATCATCCGTTCCCTTAAGCCCGTCGCCAATAAGAATCGGACATCCCACCGTCAGGGGCGTAAATCCGTTTTCCCACGCGCAATAAAGATGCTCCAGGGCATTTTTACGGCTGCCAGGATACAACGTGTTGCAGTCCGTAAGGAATGGCTTTCCCCCAAGCTCCTTCACTACGTCCGCCACCGCTTTCGCATAATTCGGACGCAGGAAACTGATATTTCCAAGCTCCCCAAAATGCATCTTGATAGCGGTAAACTTATTATCCATGTCAATCTCTCCGATTCCGGCCGCCTTAATCAGGCGTTTCAGCTTTGTCGGCAGGCCTTCCCCTATCTTCGCCCTGAAATCCGTATAATACACTTTTGATCTTGCCATTTCATCTCTCCTGTTCTTTCTTTTTTTACATATTTAATCGTTGATCATCATCTTGATGATTTCCTCGTTGGTCTCCTTCATGCCGTCCTTGCCGAGCCGCCCGATATTGCTGATGGTCGCCTCCACGCCTTTCGTCACGATGCCGTCTCCCGCGTAGAACTGCTGCCCCCTCAGGAACATATTGTACCCTAAGATCCCGGCGTCCACGGATGCGGCAATCTTCGCAGCGCAGGACGCTTTCGCCCCGTCGCAGACCATTCCAGACACGATAGCCAGTGCATTAACCACTGTATGCACCACTTCCTCATATCCGCCGCCCATCAGATAGGCAATCCCGGCTCCTGCCGCCGCCCCTGCGCTGACTGCCCCGCAGTATGCGGAAAGCCTTCCGATGCCCGTCTTCTGGTGGATCGCCGTCAGGTTGGAAAGCGCCAGCGCCCGATACATCTTTTCTTCCCCGGAATCATACTCCTTCGCATACTCCAACACTGGCAGAGAACAGGTCATCCCCTGATTTCCGCTGCCCGCGTTGATGATCACCGGCAGCTCGCAGCCGTTCATCCTGGCATCAGACCCTGCCGCCGCCCTGGCTTTTGCCCTCGTGCGGACATCATCCCCATAAGTATCAAGAAGGACGCTGCCGATATTGGCGCCGTAATTCCCCTTAAGCCCCTCGTCGGCAATAGCTGTGTTATATTCAATCTGACGCCCGATCACTTCTTTAATGTCCGCTATATCCACACTGTTGATAAAATCCCATACATCTTCCATATTAAGGAGAGTCCGGTCAGTCAGTCCTTCCTCCGTCTCACCCTCCACCGGGATATCTAAAAGCTTCTCCCCGTCCTTTTCCACCAGGACAATATTCGTGTGGTAGTTGGCAATCCTTACTTTCGCGTAGGAATCTCCTTTTTTCACTAAGACAATAATGTCAAAAGTAACCCCGTTGTCGATATGCTCCACGCTGATGGGCACTGTCTTCAAATACTCTGCCATCCGCACCGTCTCCTCCTCGGAAACCTCCGCGATTACTTCCAGCTCTTTTTCTGCTTTTCCTGCGATAATTCCCGCCGTAGCCGCCGCCGGAATCCCTTTCAGGTGGTTTGTGTTGGGAACAATCACACTCTTTACATTCTTAATAATGCTTCCGCTTGCACCGATCTCCACGCTGTCAGGCAGTTCGCCCAGCACCTCTCTAGCCTTTGCCGCGGCGTAAGCTAATGCTATCGGCTCCGTACAGCCCATTGCCGGCACAAGCTCCTCGTTAAGAATCTGGATATATGCGCCGTATTTTTCATTTGTCCTCTCCATCCTAAACCTCTCCTTTATCAAGATATTGTAAATCCCTTCCTCTTATTATAGGAAATCTGCGGGGATGTTGCAATAGAATAGATTAAATTTGCCATACCGCTTGAAAACCTCCCGCAATAACGCTACAATAGACACGAGCTGTAAAACAGATTATTTAGTAAAATATTTAAGGAGATTTCACCGTGCAGATTCAAGATAAACTTACGATGCCAATCGGCGTTTTCGACTCAGGTATTGGAGGGCTTACCGTCGCCCGCGAGATCATGCGCCAGCTTCCTAGTGAAAATGTAGTATATTTCGGGGATACTGCCAGGGTGCCTTACGGCAGCAAATCCAAAAACACCATAATCCGGTTTTCCAGGCAGATCATCCGGTTTTTACAGACGAAAAATGTAAAAGCAATTGTCATCGCCTGCAATACTGCCAGCGCCCTCGCCTTAGATGCTGTCCAGGCGGAAACACCTATTCCGGTAATTGGCGTTATCGCACCGGGAGCCAGAGCCGCTGTAAATATGACAAAAAACAAAAAGATCGGCGTTGTAGGAACCGAAGCAACCATCCGCAGCGAAACTTACACGAAGCTGATACACTCCCATCTCCCTGATGCCTCCGTTATCGGAAAGTCATGCCCACTCTTTGTGCCTCTTGTGGAGGAAGGATTTTCCAAGCACCCTATCACAGAGCAAGTCATTGATATTTATCTGGCAGATATGAAAAATACCGACATTGACACTATGATTCTCGGATGTACCCATTATCCCCTGCTCCGTTCAAAAATCATGGCTTATTTAGGGGAACGCGTACATATCGTAAACCCGGCATACGAGACAGCCATGGATTTGAAAGCAGTCCTACACGAACAGGAAATTGCCAATACATCCGGAATACCCGGCAATTACGAGTTCTATGTCAGTGATGCGGCAGATAAATTCACGGGGTTCGCCAACTCTATCCTGCCTTATGATATCGCAACCACACAGTGTATCAATATCGAAAAATATTAAATTAACATTTTCATGCTAAACATATATTACGAAAAACAGATGGCATAAAGGCATTCTCGCCCTCAGCCATCTGTTTTTATAACGATATATCCGCCACGTCTCAGCAGCCTTTTCAAAACTAGTTTCCCAAAAATGCTCCAAAGGCCACTTTCCTGCGCCCATCTTATTCTACCGCTTTAAACGCCTCTTCAAGATCTTCAATAATATCTGCAATATTTTCTGTTCCTACGGAAAGACGGATAGTGTTTGGCTTTATACCTTGCTCTAAAAGCTCCTCCTCTGTACACTGGCTGTGCGTGGTAGTCGCCGGATGTATAACAAGAGACTTCACATCCGCGACATTTGCAAGCAGGGAAAACAGCTCCAGATTATCAATAAAGTCTTTCGCCTTCTGATCGTTTCCTTTAATCTCAAAAGTAAAGATAGAGCCTCCTCCATTCGGAAAATACTTTTTATACAATGCCTTTTGGCTCTCATCTTCTGTCACAGCGGGGTGGTTCACTTTCTCTACCTGAGAATGATTATTCAGATAATCTACCACTTTCAATGCATTTTCCACATGACGCTCCACCCGCAGCGAGAGCGTTTCAAGCCCCTGGAGGAAAAGGAATGCGTGGAACGGAGAGAGGGTAGCTCCTGTGTCCCTCAGCAGTATCGCCCGAATCTTCGTAACGAACGCCGCTGCCCCAACAGCTTTTGTAAAGCTGAGTCCGTGATAGCTAGGATTTGGCTCTGTCAGTGACGGGAACTTGCCGGATGCCTCCCAATCAAACTTCCCACTGTCAATGATAACGCCTCCCAGAGTAGTTCCGTGCCCGCCAATAAACTTCGTGGCAGAATGTACGACAATATCCGCGCCGTATTCTATCGGCCTTACAAGATATGGTGTGGCAAATGTGTTGTCAACCACCAGCGGAATCTTGTGAGCGTGAGCAATCCTGGCAAGTTTCTCAATGTCTACAACATCAGAGTTCGGATTTCCAAGTGTCTCAATAAAGAGTGCTTTCGTATTGCCTTGGATGGCCGATGCCACCGCCTTCTCATCAAATATATCAACAAATGCCGTCTGTACGCCGTACTGCGGGAACGTATGCGCCAGATAATTGTAAGTTCCTCCATATATATTTTTCGCAGACACGATATGGTCACCACTTTGCGCCAGGTTCTGAAAAGTGTAAGCAATCGCCGCCGCACCCGATGCCACCGCCAGCGCCTCTACGCCGCCCTCTAGCGCCGCGATTCTCTTCTCAAACACATCCTCCGTAGGGTTGGTCAGTCTTCCGTAAATATTTCCCGCATCAGCTAACCCAAATCGTGCCGCCGCATGGGCGCTGTCATGAAACACATAAGATGACGTCTGGTAAATCGGCACCGCCCTTGCATCTGTAGCCGGATCCGGTTGCTCCTGCCCTACATGAAGCTGTAATGTTTCAAATTTAAAGTTCCGTTCTGCTTTCGTCTTAATATACATCATGTCCTCCTTTGCACTCCTCAACCCACAAACAATGGCGTAGAATAATATCTGTCCCCATTATCGGGAAATACTGTTACTATCTTTTTTCCCCTGTTTTCTGTCCGTTTCGCAAGCTGGACAGCTGCCGCCAGGGCTGCCCCTGAGGAAATTCCAACAAGAAATCCTTCTTTTCTTGCAATTAATTTCCCCATCTCGAAGGCTGTTTCATTCTCTATCTTAATTATTTCATCAACCAGGCCTATGTTCAGCACTTCCGGCACAAAACCAGCCCCAATCCCCTGTATCTTATGCGCTCCGCTGCGTCCTTCTGAAAGTACCGGAGAGCTTGCCGGCTCCATTGCTACAATTTCAATCTCCGGTTTTCGCTCTTTTAAATACTCTCCGACTCCAGTAAGCGTACCTCCGGTTCCTACCCCCGCAACGAATATATCCACGTTTCCGCCTGTGCTTTCCCATATCTCCGGCCCGGTAGCCCTCTTATGTGCATCCGGATTTGCAGGATTCTCAAACTGCCCGGGAATAAAACTGCCAGGAATCTCTCTGGCAAGCTCTTCCGCTTTTTTGATGGCTCCCAGCATCCCCTTCATCCCCTCCGTAAGCACAACTTCCGCCCCGTAAGCTTTCAGAATATTCCTTCGCTCAGAGCTCATAGTTTCCGGCATAGTAAGAATCATCCGATAGCCTTTCACTGCCGCAATTGCCGCAAGTCCTATCCCCGTGTTTCCGGAAGTAGGCTCAATGATTACAGAACCTTCTTTTAATATCCCTCTCCTTTCCGCATCTTCTATCATAGACAGGGCGGCACGATCTTTCACGCTTCCCGCCGGATTAAAATATTCAAGCTTTGCCAGAATTTTCGTTTCGAGTTTCAATTCCCGCTCAATATTAGAAAGCTCCACAAGTGGGGTGTTCCCTATAGTTTCCAATATATTTCTGTTTACTTTCGACACATTATACCTACCTTTCCTATCGTTTAAGTATGTTTTCTGTTGCAATAAATTATATTACCAAATTATCCCTTTGTCAACCCATAAGCAAAAATTATATATTATACATACCATCCTGACCTTCCATCAGGTCTGCAAGTGTATACTTATTAATATAATCGTTTATTACTTTATTCAGCCCCTCCCAAAAAGCCAGTGTTGTGCATTTTTCATTTCTCTCGCATTGGTTCGGCATATCTGCAAGGCATGGTATCGGTACAAGACTGCCTTCTGTCGTCCTCAGTATATCTCCCACGATGTAATCTTCCGGTCTTTTTGCGAGGAGATATCCCCCGTTGTTTCCCCGGTAGCTCTTTACATATCCCGCCTTTGTCAGCATAGGCATAATTTGCTCCAAATATTTAAAAGTAATCCCCTGCCTTTCGGAGATATCTTTCAGCCGGATATACTCTCCTGTATTATGTTCTCCCAAGTCTATCATAATCCTCAGCGCATAACGCCCCTTTGTCGATACTTTCATCACTTTCACCTCCTGATTTTAAGTATACCACATCTTCATCATCCCTACAAATCCTATTATATTAATAGGGCTCTTCTCCTGCTGCACTTACACTAAAAATTTTTCTTCCATATTTCTTAAATTTATGCTTTGCATTTCGAAGTTTCTCCTTTATAATGGAATGAATGAATCATTATCTGGTTTCAGTATTTAAGGAGGTAACTATGCCAAAAAGAACAGATATTAACAAAGTATTAATCATCGGTTCCGGTCCGATCATCATTGGTCAGGCCTGTGAATTTGACTATTCCGGAACTCAGGCCTGCAAGGCTCTGAAACAGCTCGGGTATGAGATCGTGCTGGTGAATTCCAATCCTGCCACGATCATGACCGACCCGGAAACAGCAGATGTGACTTATATCGAGCCGCTGAACGTAGAGCGGCTGGAACAGATTATCGCAAAAGAACGCCCTGATGCGCTTCTCCCAAATCTGGGCGGGCAGTCCGGGCTAAATCTTTGCGCGGAACTTGCAAAGGCAGGCGTTCTTGACAAATACAACGTACAGGTAATCGGCGTTCAGGTTGACGCGATCGAGCGCGGCGAGGACCGCATCGAATTCAAGAAGTCCATGGATGCCATCGGCATCGAGATGGCGAGGAGCGAGGTTGCCTACTCCGTAGACGACGCGCTTGCCATCGCAGACCGGCTGGGATATCCTGTCGTGCTGCGCCCTGCCTACACCATGGGCGGTGCCGGCGGCGGGCTCGTATATAATAAAGAAGAGTTAAAAACAGTCTGCGCCAGAGGGCTTCAGGCCAGCCTGGTAGGACAGGTGCTCGTCGAAGAGTCCATCCTTGGCTGGGAAGAGCTGGAGCTTGAGGTTGTCCGCGATTCAGAAAATAATATGATTACCGTATGTTTCATCGAAAACATCGACCCTCTCGGCGTGCACACCGGCGACTCTTTCTGCTCGGCCCCGATGCTGACCATCTCGGAGGAATGCCAGAAACGCCTTCAGGAGCAGGCTTACCGTATTGTTGAATCTGTACAGGTCATCGGCGGCACAAATGTACAGTTTGCCCACGACCCGGCAACAGACCGTATCGTCGTCATTGAGATCAACCCAAGGACATCCCGTTCCTCCGCACTGGCCTCCAAGGCTACCGGATTCCCGATCGCACTTGTTTCTTCCATGCTGGCTGCCGGGCTGACACTCAGGGACATCCCATGCGGAAAATACGGAACCCTCGACAAATATGTACCCGACGGAGATTATGTCGTTATCAAATTTGCCCGCTGGGCGTTTGAGAAATTCAAGGGCGTGGAGGACAAGCTCGGAACTCAGATGCGCGCCGTAGGCGAAGTCATGAGTATCGGAAAGACCTATAAGGAAGCGTTCCAGAAAGCTATCCGCAGTCTGGAAACCGGGCGGTACGGGCTCGGCCATGCCAAAGACTACGGCGAGAAGACAAAAGAACAGCTCCTAAAGATGCTGATAACCCCTTCAAGCGACAGGCACTTCATCATGTATGAGGCGCTCCGCAAAGGTGCGTCTGTACAAGAGATATATGACATCACAAAAGTAAAGGCATGGTTTATTGAGCAGATGAAAGAACTCGTTGAGGAAGAAGAGGCTCTTATTGCCTCAAAAGGCTCTCTTCCTTCCGACAGCCAGCTTATCTCTGCAAAGAAGAACGGTTTCTCCGATAAATACCTGAGCCAGGTCCTTGACATCCCGGAGGACGACATCCGCAGCAGGCGGATCAGCCTCGGCGTGGAAGAGGCGTGGGAGGGCGTTCATGTAAGCGGAACTGAAAACAACGCTTATTACTACTCAACCTACAATGCCGAAGATAAGAACCCTGTCAGCACAGATAAGCCAAAAATCATGATTCTCGGCGGCGGCCCCAACCGGATCGGGCAGGGCATCGAGTTCGACTACTGCTGCGTACATGCAGCATTGGCGCTCAAAAAGCTGGGATTTGAGACAATCATCGTAAACTGCAATCCGGAAACCGTCTCGACAGACTATGACACTTCCGACAAGCTCTATTTTGAGCCGCTGACCTTGGAAGATGTCCTTAGCATATATAAAAAGGAGCAGCCTCTCGGGGTCATCGCCCAATTCGGAGGGCAGACCCCCCTTAACCTGGCCTCCGAGCTTGAGAAGAACGGGGTCAAGATCCTCGGCACTTCCCCGGCGGTTATCGACCTGGCGGAAGACCGGGATCTTTTCCGCGAGATGATGGACAAGCTGGAGATTCCGATGCCGGAGTCCGGCATGGCTACTACTGTTGACGAGGCGCTTGCCATCGCCAAAGATATCGGCTATCCTGTCATGGTGCGCCCGTCCTACGTTCTCGGCGGACGCGGCATGGAAGTCGTGTATGATGACGAGAGCATGGAAGGATATATGAGGGCAGCCGTCGGCGTAACGCCGGATCGCCCCATCCTTATCGACCGTTTCCTGAATCACGCCCTGGAATGCGAGGCCGACGCCATCAGTGACGGCACGCATGCTTTTGTGCCTGCCGTGATGGAGCATATAGAGCTTGCAGGCGTTCACTCCGGTGACTCTGCATGTATCATCCCGTCGGTACACATTTCCGAAGAAAATGTAGCGACTATTAAGGAATATACCCGGAAAATCGCGGAGGAAATGCATGTCAAAGGACTTATGAACATGCAGTATGCAATTGAGAACGGCAAGGTATACGTTCTGGAGGCAAATCCGCGCGCATCCCGGACGGTTCCTCTTGTATCGAAGGTATGCAATATCCGCATGGTACCTCTGGCAACCGAGATCATCACGTCAGAGATCACAGGCCGCCCATCGCCTGTAGCGGAGCTTAAGGAACAGGATATCCCATATTACGGAGTGAAGGAAGCCGTCTTCCCATTTAACATGTTCCCGGAGGTTGACCCGATCCTCGGGCCGGAAATGCGCTCTACCGGAGAGGTGTTAGGTCTTTCCCCGCATTACGGCGAAGCCTTTTACAAAACTCAGGAAGCAGCCCAAACGAAACTGCCTCTTGGAGGAACCGTCCTTATCTCCGTAAACCGCAAGGACAAGGAAGAGGTTGTGGAGGTTGCCAAAATTTTTGATGAAGATGGGTTTAAGATCATTGCAACCGGAAACACTTATGAGCTGATCCACAATGCCGGAATTGACGCTGCCCGCGTAAACAAACTTTATGAGGGGCGCCCCAATATCCTGGACATGATCACCAACGGCCAGATCGACTTAATCGTCAACTCCCCTGTAGGAAAAGACAGCGTCCATGACGACAGCTATTTAAGAAAGGCTGCCATCAAAGCTAAGATTCCTTACATGACCACCATCGCGGCGGCAAGGGTGACAGCCAAGGGAATCCACCATGTGCAGAAACACGGCAACGGCGAAGTAAAATCTTTGCAGCAGCTCCACAGCGAGATCAGAGACAAAAAATAAATTATAATAAGGCAATATAAAAACAGCAGCTTTTGCATAGACTTCAAAAGCTGCTGTTTTAATGTCCAAATCCGTTTCTTTATATTTTTGCTGCCATCTTCATAATCGGATTGCAGTCATAAAGCATTTTCAGCATCCCATTTCCCTGCACCGTATCATACATATCCTTTCCGATCACCGTAGTGTACAGCAAAGTAACCACAATAAATAATACCCAGACGATGATCAGCGCACAAGCAAAGCCAACTGCTCCTCCCGCCAGACGGTTCAGAATACCCAGCACAGGGAGATCCTCCACGATGTCCAGGGCAAATATGACCGCCCGGAGGATTATCGTAACGATTAAAAATATTCCAAGAAAAGAAACAATATTGATGATAAGTTTCGACAAAAAATTTCCTACATACTGGGCAAACGTCTCCACTCCCAGTTCTTCATATATCTCACTGTTATTATTTACCGACAGCAGGTCCTTAAAAATGTCTGGCAGATCCGCCTCGCTGATGGCCTCCTGCTGCAAATCCCGGGGAATATCCATGCTCTCAAGCGCACTTCCCGCCTCTTCTTTTGCATCTTCGTCTCCTGCCCCGCCAAGCCCCGAAAGCTTGTCCGCAAGCCCAAGCTCAGACAGCTGCTCGCTGCTGATATCCCCGTCCACAATGTCGTCTATAGTAATGTCGTAAGCCTCCAGCTGCTCTTCGCTGATGCCCGCGGCCTCAAGAGCCTTCTCCACGTCTTCCCGCGAAATGCCGTCCTCCATTATATCTTCTGCTCCTGCTGCAAGATACTCTGCCGCCGCATCCGTCATAGCCGAACTCACTTTATCCTGTATCATCTCATCAACCGGAGTATATTTTATGATTGCATCCGCCGCATACGGAGACGCAAAAAATACAATCACCAGCGTCACCAGCGTAGTTGCAAGCGATACCGCAATGCGGAGTGCTCCTTTATAGATTCCGATGATAATGCATATTAAAAAAATAGCCGCTACTGTTAAAAATACCCAGTCCATATCTTCTCCTTATTTTATAAGACGTATATCCTCCATGCCGTTGGCATCCATCACAATGTATTTGTTGATTCCAAAGGCAGGAAATATCTCTAGTATATTGTTGTTAAATTCTCCCTCAAACCGGCGTGTTCCCAGTCTTGTGATCATGCTGCACTTCTTTCCGTCGTACAGGATGATCTGGCCTCCTGAAAGCTTGGCAGCCTTGTACTCTCCGTCAAGCGCCCGCGACAGCACCCTCTTCCCTGAGGAATTATAGAGGCATACCTCGTATTTCCCGCTCCCCGCCGCTCTCAGGATGATCCCTATATATTTATCATTATGGAATACATTTTGAATCTCTCCGGATATCGGAACGGTCGCTTTCTCTTTTGGCTCCTCCCTTCCCTTGAATATGGTAAGGCAGTCGTTCCCAACCGCCGCGGAGACTGATTCATCCATGAAAAATCCATAACCTATGATCTTTCCTTTATATTGTTTTTCCATCACCTGATGGTCCGTCTTCTCTGCTCCCCCTTTCCCAAAATTATAATAGCATACCCTTGACGCCATTTCCCCGCCGCCGACAGACAGATACGCCACCTGCAAAACCTGCCCGTCCGGCGAGAGCGCGATATCTACCGGGTATCCCACTCCCGTCAGGGAAGTCTTATGCTCCACCAGGACGTTGCCTGCCGTGTCATAGCATATAATCCGGGGGCTGGATTCGCTTTTTAATACCGCCGCTACGATTCCCTGCCCCGAAACAGCGATTTTCTCAATCGGGAGCGTTGTCTTAATCTCCCCCTTAAGGCCGCTCTTCTGAAAAACAAAAATATCATTCCCGCCTTTGTCGGCTACTGCCGCCGAATCTCCGTTGGCATCAATGAACGGGTTTTTAATCTGATAGGGCTGGTTCCACTGCTCCTCCCCCTTAAGGTTCAGATACACGATTCCGTCACGGCTGTACTTGAGGACGCCGTCTGCAAACTCTTTGTAGCTGTTGTTCGACACATTCCCAATCTTGTATGTGGCTGAGACATGCATCCCTGTATATGTCTTTAAATAAGAAACTATAAGCAGCACAGCCAGGGCGATTGCCGCTGCAATTATCCCGGCGGCGGCCAGCTTGCGGTACCACCCTTTATGGCGCCGTTTCTCTTTTTCCATCTCCCGCAGAGAGTCATCCTGAAATGGCGGCTCCTGCATATTATCCCTGTCTTTTACGATATAAAATCTTCTCTCTTTCTGATGTGCCATCCGAATCCCCTTATCTTATATTTCCGTACACCCTTAACAGACTTCCTCTGTCAGAAAACAGTATATCACATTTTAACGCTATGGTAACAATAATTTTTGCCCGATGATGATCAGGTTGCCATCTGACAACCCGTTCATCCTGCATATATCGTCCACCCTCCCTCTGCTGCCATACACTTTTATGCTGATCTTGTCCAATGTATCGCCTTTCTGGACAATGTAGTATCCTGCTTCCGACCGGCTCTGGAGATCGGGCGTGTCGGCATCCTGTTCCTTTTTCTCTCCTTCATCTGCCTGGGTTTCCTCTTTCTCTTCTCCCGCCTCTTCTTTCGCTTCCACAGCCTCCTCTTTAATCTCCACGTCATTTTTTTCTGGTCTTTCGGAAGAAGTCTCCTGCTTCACTTCCTCCACCCTGGTCTCCTTCGCCTGGGGCCTGGTCACAGACTGCGACAGTGTTTCCAGAGAATCCTGCACCGACTCCATCTTGTCATAATTATTAATGGTTGAGACACCGATCACAAGCACTACAAGCACGAGAGCCACGCTGACCGCATATGCAAACCTGGCATTCTGCCTGTGCTCCTTGTATTCCCTTTTTTCCTTTACGGCACTGCGAAAATCCTTTGCAGCTCGATCCTCAACCACTTCGCTGGGTGTAACGCCAATCTTTTTACGCATATTGATCATATAATTCTGCATGGAAGGATTCTTTTCATAGAATATGTAATGCCCGCCAATCTGCATGAGCTCCTTGAATTTATTGGCGTAAAGCTCTTCTTCCTCAAGCGCCGCATCCCTCCACATAAATACTGTATTATTTTTCTTGAAGAACCTACCGTGCACTTTTTGGATCCCTTTGATCAGGACTCCAGGCTGGCCTTCCCCGATCAGGCACCATCCAACCAGATCCTGCCCCGAAAAGAACCTCTTCTTTTCCTCCTTCATCTGTCTCCACGCCTCATCGCTTATCGTAATTTCCGTTCCTTCAACCCCTATATCGTGCAGTTTAAGCGCTCCTGCCACATAGACCACGTCCACTCCGTCCATCTTCAGGATTTCTCCTGTAAGCACGGCTCCCACAGGTTCAGACTGCGCCCTTTCTCTCAGCTGGTTCAGATAGGTATCTACGTAGTCTTCTACATATATCTTCGGCTCGTCGCAGACATTCCCTATCTGTTTCACATTTTTCGGAAATTCACGTTCCATATACTCTCACCTCATTTTTACTTATTTCCTTGCATATAATAGCATGGGGAGAACGCATATTTTATCGTACCGTGAAACCTGTCCGCAGAAATTTACGCCATAACCCGCCCTTTTCCAACACTCTTTCCTAAAAACCGCCGCACTCCTACCTGTTTTTGAAAAAAATGTCGTCAGAAAGACCCTGTATCCGGAGCGAGGGCTAAGCGCAGCCTCGAAACGAAGGATACAGGGTCTTTCTGGGTCGTCCTGAAAACACAACAATATACTTATTTTACAAAATCTTTTACTTTCGTGTAGATGCTCTCTGCATCCAGCCCGTATTTCTTTATCAGCTCTGCTGCCGGCCCGGACTCTCCGAATACATCGTTCACGCCAATCTTCAGCACTTTCGCCGGAGCTTTCTGTGCCACCACGTCGCAGACTGCGCTGCCAAGCCCGCCGATCACGGAATGTTCTTCCACGGTCACGATCTTTCCTGTCTTTGCAGCCGCGCTGATTACCGCCTCTTCATCCAGCGGCTTGATCGTGTGCATATTGATAACTGCTGCATTGATTCCGTCTGCCGCAAGTTTCTCGGCCGCTGCCAGCGACTCTGATACCGGAAGTCCTGACGCGATGATCGTCACATCTGTTCCTTCTCTTAAGGTAACTGCTTTCCCAAGCTCGAACTTATACTCCGGGCTGTCATTGATAACCGGAACTGCCGCTCTGCCAAACCTTAAATAAACCGGGCCTACATGCTCATATGCCGCCTGCACTGCCGCCTTTGCCTCCACGTCATCCGACGGATTGATGACAACCATGCCCGGAATCGTCCGCATCAGCGCGATATCCTCATTGCACTGGTGGGTTGCTCCGTCCTCTCCTACAGAGATGCTGGCATGTGTCGCGCCAATCTTTACATTAAGTTTCGGATAACCTACCGAGTTGCGAATCTGCTCAAAAGCACGTCCTGCAGCAAACATCGCGAAAGAGCTTGCAAACGGAACCTTTCCTGTCGCTGCGATTCCTGCCGCAACGCCAATCATGTTGCACTCTGCGATACCGCAGTCGATGTGGCGCTCCGGGAACGCTTTCTTAAAGGTTCCTGTCTTTGTCGCCGCCGCAAGGTCAGCGTCGAGCACAACCACGTCGTCATATTTCTTTCCTAATTCTACCAAAGCATTACCGTAGCTCTCTCTTGTAGCGATTTTCTTTACTTCTGACATAATGCTTCACCTACTTTCTCTAAATCTGCCATTGCAGTAGCATACTGCTCGTCGTTCGGAGCTGCTCCGTGCCAGGATGCCTGGTTCTCCATGAAAGATACGTTCTTTCCTTTCACCGTCTTTGCAATAATCGCCGTCGGCTGTCCTTTTGTCTCCCTCGCCTCTTTAAACGCTGCGGCGATTGCGTCAAAGTCATGTCCGTCAATGTTGATTACATGGAAGTTGAACGCCTCAAACTTCTTGTCAATCGGATACGGGGAGTTTACGTCTGTGACTGCGCCGTCAATCTGAAGGTTGTTGTTATCTACAATCACAACCAGGTTGTCAAGGTTTCTGTGAGCCGCCAGCATGGATGCCTCCCACACCTGCCCTTCCTGAATCTCTCCGTCTCCCAAAAGTGTATATACCCTGTAGCTGTCGCCTGATAATTTTGCGGAAATTGCCATGCCTACAGCCGCAGAAATCCCTTGTCCAAGAGAACCGCTGGACATGTCCACGCCCGGTATATGTTTCATGTCCGGATGCCCCTGTAAGTAGGAACCGGTCTTGCGAAGCGTCTTAAGGTCTTCTACCGGGAAAAATCCTCTGTTGGCAAGCGCAGAATAGTATCCCGGAGCCGTGTGCCCCTTGGAAAGGACAAAGCGGTCGCGGTCTGCTTTCTTCGGATTCTCAGGATCCACGTTCATCTCCTCGAAAAACAGATATGTATAAATATCTGCCGCGGATAGAGATCCGCCCGGATGGCCGGACTTTGCACTGTGAACGGCTGTCACGATGCCTTTGCGAACTTCATTCGCTGTCTTCATTAACTCTGTTTTGTTCATGATGCTCCTCCTGATTTATAGAAATATGCTGGCTTACTCGCCAAATACCTTTTTATAATCTGCCTGGAATTTTGCAATGCCTGCATCGGTAAGCGGATGCTTTGTCATCTGCTCAATGACCGCATACGGCACCGTCGCAATATCTGCCCCCGCAAGCGCGCAGTCCGTCACATGCATGGTGTGGCGCACGCTGGCAGCGATAATCTCTGTCTCAATCCCAGCCACCCTGAAAATCTCTGCAATCTCTGCAATGAGGTCAGTTCCTCTTACAGAAATGTCGTCAAGACGGCCCAGGAAAGGAGATACATAGGTCGCGCCTGCCCTTGCCGCCAAAAGCGCCTGGTTCGCTGTAAATATCAGCGTAACGTTTGTCTTGATCCCTTCTGCCGTCAATGTCTTGCATGCCTTTAAGCCTTCCACGGTCATCGGAAGCTTCACAACCATGTTCGGATGAATCTTCGCAATCTCGCGCCCCTCTGCAATCATGCCTTCCGCGTCAACTGTCGTAGCCTTAACTTCTCCGCTGATCGGGCCGTCCACGATAGACGCAATCTCAGCGATAACTTCCTCAAATACACGCCCCTCCTTTGCGATCAGCGACGGGTTTGTCGTTACGCCGCAGATAACGCCCATATCATTTGCTTTCTTAATGTCCTCCACCTTCGCTGTGTCAATGAAAAATTTCATTATTCGTTCCTCCTTTTGTCCTAAGCCATGAACCTTCTCACGCTTTCCCAATTGTTTCTATATGAAATTATATCGCAAATATAGAACTCTGGTCAATAGCGTCTTATTTTATTAATAATTTTCACGATTAATATTTATGTGATATAAATTATTCATTACAGATATACCGTTAGAATGTCCTATATATATTCACGTCTTTCCTATGTTTTTGTCATAATCTTGCCTTTTCCTGCCCCTTCCGCAGAAATTATTAATAATAATTCTTGCGGATACATTAATTTTATTTTCTTTTTTTTGCATAAGAAGTCGTTCCCCTGACGATCAGTTTCGGCTCATATTCCACGTGGTACGTGCTGATTGGCTCTATCTCAGAGTACTCATAAGCGTGGGATGCGATTTTTTTCATGATGATATCGCACGCATCCCGTCCTTTGAATACGACAAAATGCTCTATTGTCGTCAGCGATACTTTATGGAGCCGCGCAAACAGCGTATTATCGCATCCCATCACCGATACATCCCCGGGAACCTTGAGTTTCGACTCGTGCAGCGCGTCCATGACCCCGAATGCTATCATGTCATTCAGCCCCGCGATTGCCGTGACATCCGTACTCTCTTTCAGAAGTTCTTTCGTAAGCTCATATCCGATCTTGTATTCCGAATCAATGTTGGCTACGTTAAAATCAATCTCCTCATCCGCGGCCTTTATTATCACCTGGTCTTTAATCCCTTCTTTCGCATACTCCTTAAGAAATCCTTCCACCCTCTTCGAGCGCTGTTTCTGCCGGGCTGTAAGGGGAGGCGCAATATATGCCACCCTTCGGTGCCCAAGCTCCAGAAGATGCCTTGCCATGATCCTGCCAAGTTTTGAGTTGTCAAGCTCCACCGCGTCAACATCCAGCTTTTCGTTCTGGTTGTTTATGACAGTTACTGGTATGTGGGCTGCCAGCTCCTCCACAAGCCCCATGAAACAATAACTCGGATTGCAGGTGTAGATAATCCCCAGAGGCCTCAGCTCCCACATCATCCTGAGATATCTTTCTTCCATCCGAAGGTCTCTCTGCGTATTGCACACAAAGAGACCGAATCCCTGCTCTTTCGCCCGGGATTCAATTCCCTGGAGCAGCATGACGTAATACGGGTTTGTAAGATTGGAGCAGAACACCACAATCAGCCGCTCCTTCTTACTGCTTTTCCGGGTCTTTCTCTTGTGCGCTGCGTAACCCAGCTCTTTTGCCGCCTTCTCTACTTTCGCAACCGTTTCTTTCGAGAAAGATACATTGTATTTCTTATTGAGCACCATCGACACTGTCGCCTGGGAAACGCCCGCCGCCCTGGCAACATCTGTCGACGTAACTTTTTTCTTTGCCATCGCCTCTCATCTCCCTGCACAATCCTCTCTTTGCATGCCTACAGCTCAACCCTTCCATCCAGCGCCCGCAGCAGAGTGACCTCATCAATATATTCAAGATCCCCTCCCACCGGTACGCCGCTGGCGATGCGGCTCACCTTCACGCCGATGGGCTTAATCAGCTTACTGATGTACATAGCTGTAGTCTCTCCCTCAAGGCTTGAGTTCGTGGCGATAATCACCTCATCCACGTCCTTTTCAAGCCTCCTTATCAGCTCCTTTAACCTGATATCCTCCGGACCGATGCCTACCATCGGGGATATTGCGCCATGGAGCACATGGTAAACGCCTTTATATTTCCCCGTCTTTTCATATGCCGCAAGATCCCTCGTATTTTCCACAACCATTATCGTCCTGTGATCTCTGTCGCTGCTTTTGCAGATCGGGCACACCTCCTGGTCTGTAAGGGTACAGCACTCTTTGCAGTAGCGGACATTATGCCTGGCCTCCACCATCGTGTCCGCAAGGCGGCGCACATCTTCTTCCGGCATGTGTATCAAATGAAAAGCCAGCCTTGCCGCTGACTTTGCACCTATGCCCGGAAGACACGAAAACTCTTCAATTAACCTGCTTATCTGGTTACTATAGTAATCCATGCGTAAACTCCTTATCCCGCCTTAGAACATTCCCGGCATCCCGCCGCCCATTCCGCCAGTCAGTTTTGACATGGCAGAGGACGTCTCTTCCTCAACCTTATCCAACGCCTCGTTTACCGCCGCTACGATCAGATCCTCCAGCATCTCCACATCTTCCGGATCCACCGCTTCTTCATCCAGCTTTACCTTTACCAGTTTCTTTGCGCCGGACACCGTCACCTCCACAGCGCCTCCCCCTGCGGTCGCGCTGAACTCCTTTGTCTCAAGCTCCTTCGCCTGCTCCTCCATCTGGCGCTGCATCTTCTGCGCCTGTTTCATAAGGTTTGCCATGTTCCCCGGCATTCCGCCGCCCGGAAATCCTCCTCGTTTTGCCATATCGTGAAAATCCTCCTCGTCTAATCTTCAAATTATTCTTCTTCCACCGTAAGTTCCATATTAATCATGCTCTGGATGTCCACATAGGAATCCTCGAATCTTCTTCCTTCTTCTAAATGCCTCACATCAATCTCAATCTCTTTTCCGGTCTGCTCCGCCAGAAGAGCCCGTATCTCCTGAATATGCTCTTCCTTTTTTACGACCCCTGCTCCGATCTCATCCGGAAGGACAATCTGGAGGGTGTTCCCCTCCCCCGCGCTGAGCCTTGCCTTCTTCAAAACTACCTTTAACATAGGCGCCGCCGACTTCACTAGCATATCGAAGTTTGCGGCAGCGGCCTTCACATCCTCGTTCAGCGCCCTGGGAAGCTGCGGTTTCTTTTTAACGCCCTCTTCCTTCGCTTCCGCATATGCCGGCTGGCGGCCTGGAGCCATCTGCACTCCTCTTTCCTTAAGCTCCTCTATCTCTTTTTCCAGGAACTTAATCCTCTCCAGCAGCGCATCCTGCGTCTTTTCCATCTGCGGCCTGCACAGCTTTATAAGAGCCACGTCAAGAAGGACTCTTTTTTGCGTGGCGGTCTTAATCTGCACTGAAAGGTCTGAAAATATCCGAATATAGCGCATCAGGCCGGAATCGTCAATCATCTCAGCCTCTTCCTTCAGGCGCGCCAGGTTTTCCGCCGACATGTCAAGCACATCCTCCATGTCTGCCGATCCCCTCACAAGCATCAGGTTCCTCAGATACCATATGAAGTCCGTCACAAGTTTCGACGGCTCCCTGCCCTGCATCATCATATCATCCACCGTCCGGATCACGGCACGGGCATCCATCTGCATGATCTCCCTCAGAAGGCAGCTGAACATCTCTGTGTCCACAGCTCCTAAAACTTCCAGCACACGGTCATAGGTCAGGCTTTCCCCCATGTAAAACGCCGCGCACCGGTCCAGCAGGCTCAGAGCGTCGCGCATGGAGCCGTCCGCCGCCCTTGCAATATAGCGCACCGCCCTCTCCTCTACGTCCCAGCCTTCTTTTTCAATCAGCTCCGAAAGCCTGCCCGCAATCGTTCCGATACCAATCCGCTTAAAGTCATACCGCTGGCAGCGGCTTAAGATTGTGACCGGAATCTTGTGCGCCTCTGTCGTCGCCAGGATGAAAATGACATATTCCGGCGGCTCCTCCAGCGTCTTGAGGAGCGCATTGAACGCCCCGGCAGAAAGCATATGCACCTCGTCGATGATGTAGACCCTGTACCTGCCTTCTGTCGGCCTGTACGCCACCTCGTCGCGTATCTCACGGATGTTGTCTACACCGTTATTGGATGCCGCGTCAATCTCCACTACGCTGGTAGACGCCCCCGCCGCAATGGCCCGGCACATGGCACATTCCCCGCAGGGGCTCCCCCCTTCGGGGCGCTCACAGTTCACGGCTTTTGCCAATATCTTCGCAACCGTTGTCTTTCCTGTTCCCCGGGTTCCGCAGAACAGGTAGGCATGCCCGACCCGGCTCGCAACAATCTGGTTTTTTAATGTTTTTACAATCGCATCCTGCCCTTTAACATCCTCAAACTCATCCGGTCTGAACTTTCGGTACAGCGCCACATAAGACATCTACACTACACTCCATTTCTGTTTCTCTATATGCCAAAGCTGATACCTGTAAGCTCTGCCTCTTTGATGATCGGCGCTTTCGGGTCTACATATTTCAGCTTGCCCGCAACCTCAGACAACGGCACACGAACCATCTCGTTTTTCTTAACTCCTATCATGCAGCCAAACTCCCCGTCCAGGATTGCCTCTGCCGCAGCTGCTCCCAGCCTGGTAGACAGCACACGATCATACGCGCACGGAGACCCGCCTCTCTGCGTATGCCCCGGAACAGTGATGCGTACTTCCTGGTCGGTCTTTTTCTGAACCTTTTCAGCCAGCTCATACGCGACTGACGGATATTTTTCCTTTTCTTTCTTCTTCTTTAATTCTTTCTTTGAAAGCTTAGCGTCTGCTTTTGAAATAGCGCCCTCCGCCACTGCTATGATGGTAAATTTCTTTCCTGCCGCCTTTCTTCTGTTGATCGCGTCCGCAATCACGTCTATATCATAAGGAATCTCCGGAAGGAGGACGATGTCTGCCCCGCCTGCGACTCCTGCATGCAGCGTCACCCAGCCCACCTTATGCCCCATGACTTCCACGATAAACACGCGACTGTGGGAAGTCGCCGTCGTATGGATCCGGTCAATAGTATCTGTGGCGATATCCACGGCGCTCTGGAACCCAAAGGTCATCTCCGTTCCCCAGAGGTCATTGTCTATCGTCTTCGGGAGCGTGATCACATTCAGCCCTTCTTCGCTCAGCATATGCGCCGTCTTATGCGTTCCGTTCCCCCCAAGCACTACCAGGCAGTTAAGATTCAGCTTGTGGTAAGTGTGTTTCATTGCCTCCACCTTGTCAAGCCCGTCTTCATCCGGAACCCGCATCAGCTTAAACGGCTGCCTGGATGTGCCGAGGATCGTTCCCCCCACCGTCAGAATTCCTGAAAAATCCCTGGAAGTCAGCATCTTGAAATTCGAGTAGATCAACCCCTTATACCCTTCCTGGAATCCGTAGATCTCCACGTCATCCCGTCTGGAGCAAAGTCCTTTTACTACTCCACGCATCGCCGCGTTAAGCGCCTGGCAGTCTCCTCCGCTGGTAAGCATTCCTATCCTTAACATATCTCCAGCTCCTTTCTCTCTTAAAAGTTGCATCCGCACAACAACAGTATACATTATTTCAGGGCGTGAAACAAGGTTGTTTCACGCCCTGGCAAAAAAACTATTTTACTCTCGGGAAACGGATGGTAGCTTTAAACAAGTCTCCGTCCAGATATAGTTCGAACATTCCTCCCTGCATCTGCACCAGCGTCTTCGCTATGGACAATCCCAGCCCGCTGCCTTCCGTGCTCCTTGAGATGTCACCTCTGATAAATCTTTCCGTCAGCTCATCGGCCGGTATATTAAGCGCCTGTTCAGATATATTCTTCAGGTTAAATACCGCCTCGTCCTCCGTCCTTGAAAGCTCCGCATACACCCTGGTTCCCTCCATGGCATACTTGGCCGCATTGTTGTAGATATTTTCGAAGACTCGCCACATCCTTCTTCCGTCTGCCCGTATGATGGTTTCCTCCTCGGGAAGTATCAGCACTTCCTTCAGGTTCCTGTTCCGGAATCTTTCTTCAAACTCTCCGCTGACCTGCTGTATCATCTCTGCCAGATTGAGGTTGATATATTCCAGCGTAACGTTCCCGGAGCTTACCTTGGATGCCTCAACCACATCCTCTGTCAGCGTCTTAAGGCGCTGTGATTTTTGTTCCAGGACTTCGATATATCTCCGGACCTTCGCATCCTCAAAGTTCTCCTGTTTCAATAGCTCTACATAATTAATGATTGAAGTGAGCGGCGTCTTAATATCATGTGATACATTGGTGATAAGGTCTGTCTTCAGCCGCTCGTTCTTGACGCTCTTTGCCACCGCCAGTTCAAGCCCCTCGCCGATAGAGTTGATATCTCCCGCCATCTCTCTGTGTTCTCTTGTTAATTTGTCAAGAGATATGACATATCCTATCTCTCCGTGGGAAATCATCCGGATCCCTTTTCTCAGCTTATCCCTGCCGATCGCCTTGTACACTAGGAAGATAAATGTCGATGCCTCTACCAGCAGGAGGATTCCCGACAGAAAAGAATTAAATCCCGCCAAACTGCCGGCGATCACGATCCAATGCACAAATGTATATGCGCCGAATAAAAAGACGGTCTTCCACACGCTGCCCAGATTGACGAACATATCCCTCAGGAACACAAAAAACATCCTGAGAATACTGTTTTTCCACACGCTCCCCGCCTTCATCCTCCTCACCAGGCTCAGAAATCCGATCAGGAACACGCCGAGCGTATATACTACAAGAGCGGATATTCCTACGATATATACCGATGCCTGTGCATTTTCCGCTGCGGACGCCTGGGATACTACATTGTCCATAAATCTCGAGAACATATAGCTCAGCCCCCAGGCCCCGCCAATACTTATAAAGACCATCGGCACTACCCATCCGGCGATCACTGCTCCGGCGGCAAATTCTGTCTTCCATCCGTCAAATACATTCAGGTGCAGCTCTTCGTCCATGCTGTCTCTGCCTGCCACCACGCACAGCCACACAACGCAGATTACCATAAGCACCGCCGCCGCGCAGCCAAAGAAACCGACTTTCTTCGCACTGGCTCCATATTTAATGTAAGTTTCGTTTTCTTTGCAGAACACATCCTGGATCGGATACTCTGTATCCACATATGCGGCGAATAAAAAATCCTCGTCATCCAGGCCGGAATACTTTACCATATCCCTCCACACAGACGTATTTATTTTTTCCAGATTCGTTTCAAAATCTGCCAGCTTAGGGCGGACGATCACATATTTCCCGCTTTCTTTTACTGACTCAAGGCTGGATGCAAGATTTTCATATACCCGGTACTGCGATTTATTTGTAAAGACTTTCTCGTTCTTTACATCTACATAGATATAAGAAAAATTTGTATCTCCCTCTTCAATGTCTGTAAAAGCTCCCTGATAAGAAGCATAAGACTTTTCCAACACATAGAGCACGTTTTCCATCATTTCATACGCTTCATTAAGGCGCCCGTTCCACTCGGGATTTTCATTGACAATCTCAAGAATATCTCCGGCTCCCACCGGAGGGCAGAATTCCTCCAGCCGCGTCCCGTCATATATCCAGCAATCTCTGTATACCATCTCGCCGTCAGCATTGCTGATTCCCCGGAACATCCCGTCAGGAAAGCCTTTCCCTTCCTGCACTTCGGAGAGGATGCTGCTTGTACTTACGAAGGCATCCCCTTCTTCCATGACAAATACAAGCTTTCCTTCTGCCACCGCATCATAAAACTCAGACATCCAATAATACTTATAAGTATCGTCCATCTTTTTGCACACGATGATGTCTTCCCTGTCCTCCGCATCACCGGAACCTGCGGCATTATTCATGCGGTACTCATTCCATTCCAGCAGCTCGCCCAGATGATAGGCGAGTCCGCTCTCGCTGTCTCCTGTAAATGTTCCCGTATCATTATAATTTTCAATGTCCACAATCTTGTCCGGATCATACCTTCCGTCTGATTCAAATTCCCTGCTCGACTTAACTCCGGCAACTGCCTGCCCGCTATAATACAGCATCTGGTCAATAAAGTTCCTGGAATCCTCATACTTTTTTGCCGGGTTTCCCTCAAACAGCTCCTCCCGCAGCACCGGGTAAGATAATATCCACAGGAAACTTGCCGTCATTGCCGCTGCCATCACATGAGCGATAATGATCAGCGCCGCTTTGGCAAATCCCGACCTGTACCATTTTCCTTTCATAAAAACCCCTTTTCTATACTATACCTTACTTCACCTATAATTTTTCAATCTTATATCCCACGCCCCATACAACTTTCAGGTAGCGGGGCTCTTTCGGGTTTATCTCAATCTTCTCCCGGATATGCCGGATATGCACTGCCACCGTATTGTCGACCCCGATTGCATTTTCATTCCAAATGCTCTCGTAAATCTGATTGATGGAGAATACCTTCCCCTGATTCCTCACCAGCAGCAGCAGAATATTGTATTCCAGGGGGGTAAGTTTCACAGTCTCTCCGTCCACTGTCACTTCCTTCAGCTCATCATTGACGCACAGCCCTCCAACAGTGTAGATCTCCGCCTGTTCCGTGCTCGCCGTGCTGCCTAGTTTCGTATATCTGCGTATCTGCGACTTCACGCGGGCAATCAGCTCCAATGGGTTAAAAGGCTTTGTCACATAATCGTCCGCTCCGATATTAAGCCCTAATATCTTATCGGCATCCTCAGATTTAGCCGACAAGATGATAATCGGCATATTGTTCGCCTCACGGATCTTAAGTGTCGCTCTGATTCCGTCAAGCTTTGGCATCATGACATCTATCACCAGCAGGTCTACAGGCTCATTTTCCAGCACCTTAAGAGCCTCCACGCCATCATAAGCCTTCAGCACTTCATAACCTTCCTGCGTAAGATAAATCTCTATTGCTTCTACGATTTCCCTGTCGTCATCACAGACTAATATCCTTGCCATTTTTCATCACCTCTCTTATACTATACAAGAATATCAGGGAATTTTTAAGAGCAATTGCTGAAAAACCTTAAGATATTATGAATACTTGTCACCTTTTATCATTTAATGTCGAATATCCTCGGATTATTACTCGATTCCTCTATAAAAATAAGAATTAAGCTATAATGTGGTCATAACTGGAATACTTACTAATGACTAGGGAGGAAAGCGATGGACAATAAGATGATTGAAAGGCTTATCCGCAGCCTTGGCATCGGTGCTACATATCGAGGATATCGTTACCTTTGTTATGGTGTCAGTTTGTGTCTTCAAGACGAAGAATACCTTCTCTCAATCAGCAAACTGCTCTATCCCAAAATAGCCAAAGAGTTCAACACTACTTTGAGCAGCGTTGAACGGGATATAAGAACTGTAATACAAGTGTGCTGGGATAGGGGAAACAAGAAATTATTGCAGGAAATCGCGCTGCACCCATTATGCAGCCGACCGACAGCCGGAGAGTTTTTAGACATCTTAGTAGCATATATACAGCATAACTCCGGCGCCGCCTATGCAATTTAGGTTTTCTTCCCATCTTCTTAAGCTGTTCTTAAGATTTTTTTGTTTTCTTTTATAGAATCAACATACTTTAGACACATTTAACTCTTATACTTGAAGACAGATAGTTGATGAACACATCACTATCTCCCCCTCATAAAGTATACACCGGATTTAAAGCGAACGGTGTTACACTTTACTCTCATTCCTTTAGATAACTATAACAACAACGAGAACCCGCGAGCCGCAAGGTTAGCGGGTTTTCGCTGTTTATAAAACTTGCCCGAAACACCTCTCGGTCAAATCCCGGCCAAATAATTCTAAAGCAATCTGCATTGTTTCATTATTTTTAGATAATCTTCTGATATAGATTTTGTAATTTAACACATGAAAAATCGAAATTTCCTATTATACAAAGAAATGCCGTGCCGGAAGTCTCTCCCGCCGCACGGCATCTTCAATATCCAATTATTCGCCGAAAGAAAAGACAGACAAAATATATCTTCCTCCCACGGAATAAAACTGTTTTTCCACTTTAATATAATATGTCCTTCCAGGCCATAGCCCGCAAAAGAATCCATTATCTCCAAAACCGGTATCTTTTGCCTGAAACAGCCTTCTGGCATTTCTGGAAATCCCAAGTTCCCTGTTGAGCACCCATCCGTTTTTGTCCAACAACTGACAATTAACGGAGCTGTCCGCATAATTTGCAATCCAGACTCCGATCCACTCGTTTCTCAGATTGTCGGGTACTGTTATTTTATAATAATGGCTTTCATGTTCATCCCAAATGCCCCCAAAATGCCCGTCTACAGACTCGCCCACCTCAAGCTCCGACACTTTCGGTTCCCCGTCTCCTGCTATTTTCACCGCCGAATCTGTCCACTTCCCGGGACGCTCCTCCTGCAATGCAGATGAATGGAGTTCACCAAAGTCCACATTTCTGCTCAACAGCATTATAAACGTCATAATTAAAAGCTTTGCGACATATCTCATCTTTTGCTCTCCCTACAGCATACTTGTAATTAATGCAAAACGCATAAATTACATGCCCTATTTTACCCCCCCCCTGTACGTTTTTTCAACACTTTTTGCAAAAAACATATAAATTAATATTAAAAGCTTTTTCATCACATTCCCGGCTGCCACGAGAACGATAGCGGCAGCTCCAGGCCATTTTGCTCCAAAAGTTTCCGATCCGTCAGTATTTCCTCTGCCTTCCCGTCTGCCGCAACCTGCCCGCCGGACAGAAGGATGACTCTCTGGCATGTGTCAAGCACAAAGTCCAGGTCATGGCTTGCAATAATCTTCGCTCCTTCCAGGCTGTTCAGGATACGGATCAGGTTCCGCCTGTTCTTCGGATCAAGCGCCGCCGACGGCTCATCGAGGAGTATTAGCTTTGCCCCTACGGCAAGCACTGTAGCGATGGCTGCCAGTTTCTTCTCCCCGCCGGACAGACGGTAGGTCTGCCTGTCCTTTTTCTCCTCCATATGTACCTGTTTCAGCGCTGACAGAACCGCCGCCTGCACTTCTTCCTCGCTTTTCCCGTAATTCCTGGGGGCAAACGCCACATCCTCATACACGGTCGACATAAAGAGCTGGCTGTCCGAGTCCTGGAATACATAGCCAATCTCAGCACGGATATCCTTTAGGTTCTCCTTCTTCATATCCAGTCCTGCCACTCTGACCATGCCCGCCTCAAGCCCCAAAAGACCTGTAAGCAGCTTTAAGAACGTAGATTTCCCGGCTCCGTTTTCCCCGATCAGCCCGATGCTCTCCCCGGCGCTTACCTGAATGTTAATGTTTTCCAATACTTGTTTCTGAAACTTTTCCCTCGGGTTTCCGTATGAAAAAGAAAGGTTTTCAACTTCCAGTACGCTCATTTCCAATGCCTCCTTAGATTACCCTGATAAATACCAGCACTGCGCCCCACACAAATGCATATGCATAATCGCTATGCCCTGCCGCTTTTTTATGTCTCAGATGAAAATTCCCGTTATAACCCCGCAGCACCATGCTGTCATATACTGTCTGCGCCCTGTCCATGCTGCGAAGAAGGAGCTGGCCCGCAAATGTTCCCCAGGTTTTCCGGGCAATTCCCCTCTGCCCCGGGGCGCGCAGCGCATAGGCGTCGGTCATCCGTTCTGTCTCTTTAAGAAGAACGATAATATAGCGGTACACCAGCATCAGAATTGTCACAAACATCCTGGGAACATGAAGCCTTCTCAGGGCATAGCAGATATCCCCCATGGATGTCGTAACAATCAGAAGATATGCGGCGGATACCCCATAGATCCCTTTAAGCGCCAACGTGGCCGCCGACAGCATTCCGCCTGTAACTACGAAATTCCCAAGCGTAAATGCCGCCGTCCTGTCAAAAAACGGATTCACTGCCCCCATCAGGCAGACAAGGACCAGCACCGCCCTCATCCTTTTCAATAGCAGCTTGAGGGAAACATCCCCAAGGACAAAAAGGACAATCAGGTACACTCCCATCTTAAGCAGGCCAGGCAGGTCATATTTTCCAAAAGAAACAGTAAGTACAAGAAAAAACAGCGTCACAGCCAATTTGGGCAGCGGATGGAGCTCCCTCAGCCACCCGCTCTGTTCCGATTCCATATCCAGTTTGTGCAGCTCTGAAACTGCATCGCCTATCTTTCCCATCCAAACTACACCTCACTGCCACTGATTTTTTTCTTTTTGCCTTTCCCTGCTTTTTTAATCACCATACATACAAAGAAACATGCTGCCAGCACGGCTACGCCGCCCACGATTCCGGAAAAGGAGGTGCCTGCCGCGCTGTCTGAAGACTTAAATGCATAATCCGGCAAAGCCGCCGTCACCTCCTGCACCTTTTCTGCCATCCGATGCACGCCGCCGCTGGCAGAAAGCTCTGCCGTTCCCGCAACCTTTTCGATGGACCACTCAAGTCCGTCCGGATTGCCGGAGGCAAATAAAGACACTGCGCTTCCGATTATTAATGCCGCCGCCGCAAAAACTGCCGCAAGTCCTTTTCTGCTCATGCGCCCTGCCCCCTTGCTGCCGCTCTGCGAATAACCATAAAGCGCCTCCGGGCGCGCCTCATGTATAAACATAAGAACAGACGCTGTAATCACCCCTTCCGCCAGTCCTATCGCCAGATGGATCGGCTGCATCATTCCCGCAAATACGGCAAAGGGCAGCTCTGTAATTCCGGACATCAAGGTTTCTACCGTGACAGAAAATGCACCCATCTGCAGGCTGACCACGCTGCCGATAACCGACGCTGCCATTATCCTTCCCCTCGTCATCTTCTTTCCGGCCACTGCCCGCCAGATCAGCGCTCCTCCGATAAAGCACCCGTAAAACGCCATATTCCACACATTGCACCCCAATGCCAGCAATCCTCCGTCTGCAAACAAAAGGCACTGTATTGCCAGAATCGCTATCATCGTCAGAAATGCCCCGCAAGGCCCTAAGATTGCGCTGAGCAGCATCCCACCGCACAGATGCCCCGACGAGCCTGTACCCGGAATGGTAAAGTTAATCATCTGGGCGGCAAATACAAAGGCCCCCATAACCCCCATCGCCGGTACTTTACTGTCCAAATCCTCCAGTTTTATCTTCTTCACAGAATATGCGGCCGCAGCCGCAGACACCGTGTACATTGTTCCCGCTACTGCTGGTGATACCAGCGCATCTGCCATATGCATTGTTACCTTCCTCCTTATTCTCTCCTGTTCTGTTACTTCCGGCATGCTTCCTTATCCGCCTGAAGTATTACTCCGCCCCGCGCACCGCGAGGCGGTTAATCTGCGCCGCCATATATCCGGCTCCGTAGCCGTTGTCAATATTTACAACGGCAATGCCGTTGGCACAGGAATTGATCATCGTCAGCAATGCCGACAGCCCATTCATGCTTGCCCCGTAGCCGACAGATGTCGGAACGGCAATCACCGGTTTATCCACAAGGCCTCCTATGACACTGGCAAGGGCTCCCTCCATCCCGGCAGCCGCCACCACACAGTTTGCGCCCTGTATCGCCTCCACCCTGGAAAGCAGCCGGTGCAGGCCGCTCACTCCCACATCGTAGATACGTTCCACTTCATTTCCAAAAAACTCCGCCGTCTGCGCCGCCTCTTCCGCCACCGGGATATCTGCTGTTCCAGCCGTGCAGACCGCAATCTTCCCAATTCTTTTTTTCCCTTTCTTCTCTATCTTTAAAATCCTTGAAAGCGGATCGTACTCAGCCTCCCCGAACCGCTCCTGTATAAGATGCGCCTGCTCTTTCGCAGCTCTCGTTCCTAAGACCTCCCCCTCCATCTCATAAATCCTCTCATAGATCCGCAAGAGATGCTCATCTGCCTTTCCGCTGCAAAAGACCACTTCCGCAAAACCTGACCGCACTTTTCTGTGAGTGTCAAGCCTTGCATAACCAAGCTCCTCAAAAGGCTGCCTCCTGAAAAAGCTTTCTGCATCATTTACGGACATCTCCCCTGACCTCACCTGTTCTAAAATCTCCCTCGTTTCCAATTCCCGTCTCCTCCCATATCTCAACTGCATACTGCTCCGCAAAAAGGCGCACAAATCCCTTTCCGGAATCTGTACGCCTTCTGGAATACATTGTTCTATCGATAAATATCCTGGCAGATGAATCCTGATATATCAGTTTGCTCCCGGCACTTCTGCGCCTTCACGCGGCGGCTTCTGCCGTCCGTCCTGTCTGTATAATATCAGCATGCATCCCCTTTTGCATACTCTTTCAGCTGTTCGATCACAGCCTCCAGCATACTGCTCATGGACACATTCTTCACGCCCACGATCACATTTCTGCACTGGTTCATGGGAATCAAAAGTTTCCATGCCTCGCTCTGCCCGACTGCCGCCGCCATAACCGGAGTAATCTCGCCATGCATCGAATCCGCAATGGCAATCCCCACCGGGCCGATGATCACATCCGCCCTCCTGCATCCCACAATCACTGCATTCTCTCCCGTTGCCGCGTAATCGGCCCCCGCCTTGAGCATATTGGATGCCGCGAGGGAGTTCGTGCCGACAGCCCCCACTTCAGCCTTGGGAAATTCCTTTTTTACAGAAGCCACAAGCTGCCTGCCCATGCCGCCTCCTTGTGCGTCTATAATCAGTATGTTCATGAAAAAATCCTCATTTCCGCCCTCTCTCCTATCATAAACGGGGCTGTGTCTGCAAATACTTTTCTATCATATCATAATTATCCGAAGATGAACAGCGATTATACCGCTTTTCCTCTCCATTTCCCTCTCTTATAGAAGATCCCGGTAATCAGCGCTCCCAGCACCCAGGATATCACGAGCGAGACAAACAGGCAGGCTCTCTCGCCCTGGGGGAGCTGCGGCGTCTTCGTCAGATACACAAGCCCGTAAGCCAGCGGCACGCGGATCAGAACCGTTGATACCATGGATATCCACATGGGCGTCATCGTGTCTCCCGCCCCGCGCATCACGCCGGAAAGAGTCTGCGTCACTGCCACCGCTATGTAGCCCACTGCCAGAATACGCATCATATTCATACTGAGGCTCACAAGCTCCGGCGTATCTGTAAATATCTGCATAAGCTGCTTTCCGAATGCAAGGATCAGCACGACGATAACCGCCGCCGTTCCCACTGCGATCGCGGTTCCCTGCCTTGCCCCCTTTACTACCCGGTCATACTTTCCGGCTCCTACATTCTGCCCGGCGTAGGTCGTCATAGCCGTTCCAAAAGAAAAATTCGGCATCATGGCAAACCCGTCCACACGCATGACGATTACATTTGCCGCAATAAATATCTCCCCAAAGCTGTTGGTCAGAGACTGCACCACCAGCATGGACATGGACATAATCGCCTGCGTCAGCCCGGATGGCACGCCCAGTCGGATGATATTCTTCACATGGCTCTTAAACAGCCGGATATACTTCCATTTCAGCTCAAAAAGGTCTTTCAGCTTCGTAAGCCTCAAAAGGCATAAAAGCGCAGAGACTCCCTGGGCAATCGCCGTCGCCAGCGCAACGCCGGACACCCCCATATCCATCTTCACCACAAAAAATAAGTCCAGCACGATATTCAGCCCGCTTGCCACCAGCAGATACAAAAGCGCCGACATCGAATCCCCAAGTCCTCTCAAGATGCCGCTCAGTATATTATAGTATGCACAGCCGGCCACGCCGATAAAGAGAATCCGAAGGTACGAGGTGCACCAGCCGATGATGGACTCCGGCGTATTTAAAAGCTCCAGCATCGGCCGGACCGCAACCGTGGCAAACACCATGACAAGAAGGGATGCGATCCCCGTCAGCACGATACAGGTTCCAATGGTCATAGACAGCGCCTCCCTGTTGCGCGCGCCAAGATACTGAGATACCATAATACCGGCTCCCACACTGATTCCCACAAACAGCACGATCAAAAGATTAAGAATAGGGCCTGCGCTCCCTACTGCCGCCAGCGCGTTATCTCCCACAAACTGCCCTACCACCACGCTGTCCACTGTATTGTAAAGCTGCTGGGCGATATTGCCGATCAGCATCGGCACAGTGAAGATCACAATATCCTCCCACGGCTTTCCCACGGTCATGTCCACCGGGGCAAATAATTTCTTTAACTGGTTCATATTTAAGCACTTCCTTAAACTATAGTAGTAATTTTTCATTATACTGAAATGTTTTCATAATTTCAACAAAAAATTATTGACAAAGGCATAAATAAAAAGATGTAAAGTCTAAATTTTAAGAGCTTTACATCTTTTTATTTATGAAGGCTGCCGGAGAACCTATGGATGCACAAGTATCTTCATGCATTTCTTCGACTGCATCACCGCAAAAGCAGCCTCCATATCCTCAAGCGGAAAATGATGGGTGATCAACGGCTCTACTTTCACCCTTCCGTCCTCCACAAAATTCAGGCACTCCTCAAATTCCTGCCTTGTATAGCAGATGGTTCCGTAAATCTTTATCTCGCTCCGCACTACTTTCCCAAGGTCAACTTCGGGCAGGCTGTGGTAAAGCCCTGTAACCGCATATGTACCGCCCTTTTTCAGCATGTTCATGGCAGCAGCCGGCACGCCCGGCACACCGACGCAGTCCTGCACATAATCTGCCATCCTGCCTCCGGTAATCTCCCGCACCCGCTCCACCGGATCTTCTATGGATGCGTTGATTACCTCGTCAGCTCCCAGCTCTTTCGCAAGCTTAAGCCTTTCTTTATCCACATCCGTTCCCACGCAGATTACCTGCTTTGCTCCCCTGAGCTTAATGAGCTGCACCGCATAAAGCCCAATCGGCCCCGGCCCGTACACCACGCACACATCCTTTGAAGTGATGGAAGACATTTTCACCGTCCGGTACGCAGAGGCAATCGGGTCTACCGACGCTCCCTGGTCGTAGGTTGTCTCATCCCGCATCTTGCGGCAGACCTTTGCCGGAACCCGCACATATTCTGCAAATGCGCCGTCCACGTGGATTCCCGTCTCCACCAGATTATCACAGAGCACTTCCTTTCCTTCAATGCACATATCGCAATCCCCGCACCCGATAACGATACAAGGGGTCACCCTGTCGCCCACTTTTAAGTTTTTCACGCGGCTCCCTGTTTCCACCACATCCCCAGCGAACTCGTGCCCCGGAATCAGCGGCCAGGGCACTTCCCTCGTTCCCGCTAAGATAGGGCCGTCCGTTCCGCAGATTCCCACAGTTCTGACCTTTATAATCACATCATCTTCTCTGAGTACCGGATACGATACATCCTTAATCGCAAAACCGGGGCCGCCATGCTCTTTCACAACTGCTAACATTTCTCTTTTGCTCCTTAAATCAATTATTTTTCTTTTTAAATGTTTCAAGGCATATTCCATATATGTCTTGTCTTTACTTTTGCAAATAACGGTATGATTCTATTTCACTTTCCAATGCCCAAAACGCTTTCCGCCTTCACGAGTAATCCTTCCTTGTTCAGAAAGTTGTTTCATCGTACGCTGTACCGATGCGATAGATTTCCCTGTACTAGCCGCTATTTGTTTTTGATTAAGTTTATTATTTTCAGTCAAGAGATGAATTATTTGATTTCCCAAAACATCTTCTAAAACATCAGCTAAAACATCATTTTGATGTTTTGGATTTTCTGCACTTTTCCTTTCGCTTTCTTTCTCCCATATCTCCCGAAGATTTCTGTAAAATATAACCACAAAATCATCTTTTTCTGTTCTAAATTCTACCTTACATCCAGCCTTATCACACAAATCCTTAATGCGTTTAAGTCCAGTAGCAAATGTCTCCATATCCTTTGAATAATAGAGGACACCTGTAATTAACTTATTTCTGCGAATTGCTTTTTTATTGCCATCTAAAAATTCCTCTGGCGTATGACCTTTAGGAAATCCACCTGTTGTATGAATTTCAATCCTGTCTTTAAAAACATCAATCTCATTACACTGATTGTTATTATACACTCTGTGCCCATAAGAATTAATAACCGCTTCCCGGATAGCTTCTACCGGAATTTCCGGTGTTTCTACTCGCTCAAGACCTATTATGTCCGCTTTCCAGTCTATCGCATCAATGATATATTGCTCACATACTTTGCTTAACCCTATAATAGAACCTTTATCCTCTCGACGTATATCTGTAAAAGTTACTTTCACATTTGTAGCAAACTTTGCCATCTGAACATCATTTGTCGTACACAAACAAAATAAAGCAGCTCCTGCATTTAAAAGATGTATGCCATCTTTAGCGAAAAGATCCAACTTTTCAAAAACCACAACTGGATCGTCTGAATCAAATTCAATTCTGCCAACAGCTTTCGCTTTCGTCAAATACGACTTAAATGCTCCCATGTCAATATCTTCTATTGTATACTCGGACATCTGTTTTTCCCAACTGCAGTTCTCTCCACCCCTGGCTAACAGCATCTCCGAATACATTTCCTGTGACATAACAAGATCTTCATCTGCTTGTCTGATACGCGCAACATTATGAGCAAGATAAGGTTGCTGATCTCCAGAAAACTTTACATATACCGTCTTCTTTCCACCTCCAAATGTCTTAATCGTGATTTCCGGGAAAATAGACGGCGTAATATGATTCTTAATCGCCTGACTTACTTTACGCAAAGTTTCATCGTTTATCACTTGCCCCAATACATCACCATTATTTCTGACACCAAAATACAATTCACCGGAACCATGTTTATTCAAAATAGCAACGATAGACGTGATGGCTTCCTTTAATTCTCCGGTTGTTTTCTTGTATTCTATTCGCTCTGTCTCTATCCCAATATTTTCCACAAAAACACCTGCCTCTACACTTTTATTCTCCGTTTCCTTCGCTGTACTCTATAATTTCAGCAATTTCAAAATCAAAGGCGTTCTCCTCCTCTGTTGCCTCATGATTCGGATTACTCAAAAGCGTATCCAGTTTTTCTCACGCAATCCGCAGCCTCTGCAGACATTCTACTTACAACTTCTTATACGCCCTCCAAGTCGTCGCAAATTTACTCCACTCCGTCAGACATTCCTCCTCAATCCTTGCTCCCAGCGCCGCCTTATAAGGCGCGCCTTTCACAAGCTCCGGCTCGTTATATGCCTCTTCGGCAATGGCCGCAAACGCCGCCGCGTACTCATCCATATCGTCTTTCGAGTACGTCTCCACAGGCTCCGGCGTAAACGGCTCCGGCAGCACCCTTGGATGATGGCTTGTAAAATAATCCTGAAAACCGTAATCTACGATTCTCCGGCAGATATCATCCGTAGTCACTCCCGTCTCCTCCGTAAGCTCCTGCCAGCTAAGGCGCGCCTGCTCCATCCGGAAACGCCCCTCTGCAAATGGCATGGAAAGCCCCTTAATCTCCAAAAGCTTTTTGATCAGATAATTATTATTTAATATAGAAAGCTCCGCAATCTGTTTCATGCCGTCCGCCCCAAGCGTCCGGATATAGGCATACGCCCGTATGAGCACTGACGGCACACCGTAAAACATCCGCAGTTTCCCGATACTGTCCGGCCTGTCACTATCCAGATAATACTTCTCCCCGTCATATTCCACCGTTGGGGCCGCAACATATTTTGCCAGTTTCTCCGACACGCACTGCGCCCCGGCTCCCGGCCCCTGGCAGCCATGAGGCGAGGAAAATGACTTGTGCAGGTTATAGTGGCACATGTCAAACCCAGCGTCCTTCGCCCGGGTCAGACCGAACACCCCATTCAGGTTTGCCTGGTCATAGACGCAAAGTCCCCCGGCCTCGTGGACGATATCCACAAACTGGCGGATGCGGTCATTGTAAATACCCGTATCCTCCGGGTTGGTGATCATAAGCGCCGCCGTCCGCTCCGACACCGCCGCCTTAAGCGCCTCGATATCCGGCAGGCCGTTCTCGTCAGGGTACAATGTGATCACCTTGTAACCCAGTGTCGCCGCCGTACCCGGGTTCGCCGGATGGGATAGGATCGTCGTGATAATCTCATCCCGTTTTTCCGCCTCGCCCTTCTCCTCAAAGTACGCCCGTATCGTCTGCACATTTGCGAAAATCGCCTGGCTGCCGCCGGACGGCTGCAGGCTTACCTTGTCCATGCCGGAAATGGCTTTCAGATATTGCTCATCCTTATACATGATCTCCAGCATTCCCTGCACCGTGCTCTCGTCCTGAAGGGGGTGCAGCTCCTGGAACTTCTCTGCGCGCACAAACTGCTCGTGAATCTTCGGGCTGTACTTCATCGTACACGTGCCAAGCCCGATGTCTATGTTAATGTCCGTTCCGATCGTCTCCTGAGAAAGCCTCATATAATGCCGCAATATCTGCATCTGGGAAAGTTCCGGCAGTTTCGGCGCTTTCTTCCTCTTAAGCCCCGCCGGAACAAGCTCCGACGCTCCCCCGCTTACTTTCCTCACCTCGTCGGAGGCCTGCGGAATCAGCACGCCTCTTTCGCCCGGATTCCCCATTTCCATAATAAATGGCTCATCCCAGCGCGCCTGATGAAAATCCCTGTTCTTTTTCACATATCCCATGCCTGCACCTCCTTCGAAACCTGCGAATCTTTGTCCGAAACATCAGACTTCCCGGCCGCAATCTGCCGGATCGCATCAATAAGCGCATCCATCTGTGCCTGAGTTGTCAGCTCTGACACGCAGTAAAGCCCGCATACCCCAAGCCACGGAAATTCCCGGCTCACATCCTTGCCTCCGAAAATCCCGTATTCAAATAATTTTTTATTTATGTCAGCAACGCTCTTTCCGGTTTCCGAAAAATCAACAAGCACCTCCTGAAAATTGCTGCCGCCAAAGGGATTTGCCCGCACACCTTCAATCTCATTCAGCCGTACGGTAAGATACTTAAGGTTCTGGATAATCGCCTCCCCAAGCTCGTACATCCCCTGAGGCCCCATGCTTGCAAGATACACGCCCGCCGTGATGCCCCAAAGCCCTGTCTCCGTACCGAAATATTCATTGGCCTTCTCGCGGCTCCCGTGGGAACAGCGGTAATTCATAGCCCTGCCCCAGCCGTAAGTGTCCTCTTTATCCGTCTTTGCGATGCCATACATATAAGTCGGGAACTGCTCCATATATTCCAGCTTTTGATGGCTGGCGATAAATCCCGCCTGCCCGCCGCCGTACTGCATATGCATCCCCAGCGGCTGGATGTCGCCGCATACGATATCCGCCCCAAGGTTCATCGGACTTTCCATGATGCCAAGAGCAGAGACCTGGGGCTGGGCGATGCAGACAGCGCCGTACCGGTGCGCCAGCCTGGCGATTTCTTCCGCCTGGGGCTCAAAAAATCCAAGGTAAGACGGATTTTCGTAAAATACCGCCGCCACATTTCCCTCTTTAAGCCGCCCTTCAAGCTCTTTCAGATCCATCAGCCCGGACTCTTCGTCATGCCCTGCCTTTACAATCTCCGATACATTCCTGCAATAAGAAACCGCCTGGCTGTAAATCTCCGGATTCATCGTATCCGGCACCAAAATTACATTTTTCTCCTTCTCTCCATTTTTCCCCGAAGAATCCTGCAAGCGAACCGCCATGCGGAAAGCCGAGCACACCGACTGACCCGCGTCATAGGTCGTATAGCTCACTACGTCTGCGTCCAAAAGCTCTCCCATCATGCTGGCATACTCGAAAATCGCCTGCATTTTCCCATGGTCTGAGTAAGTATCGCCGCAGTAAGCCGTCAAAAATTCTCCTCTCATGTTAATCTCGTCGCACACCGCCGGAACCTGGTGCTTATAGCACCCCGCCCCCAGAAAACTTGTATACTCCTCCGTCGAGATATTTTTGTTCAAAAGCCCTGTCATATGCCTTTTCAGCTCATACTCGCTGCGTATCGGCTCCGGCAGGTCAAGCCTTTCCTTATAGAGCAGCTCCTCCGGGATAATGCTGCCGTAAATTTCCTTCACATCCTTCACTCCCAGCTCGTCAAGCAGCTGCTGCCTGATTTCCGGAACGCTGTTCGGCATATAAGGATGCACAAAAGATTTCTCCATGGTTTCCTTCCTCCTCTACTTTTAATATCTATATCTGTTCGGAAAATATGCTTAGTCCGACACCTTCATCACCGTATATTGGCCGTATCCGGTAATCACGCGCATGTACCCGTGCAAGTACCGGTTCACTTCCTCATCCCCTGTATCTGCATACAGGGTCTTTCCGAAAAGCGCAAGCATCTTCTCCTCGGCCGCCGCCACTATGATATTCTCCCTCCCCACGCGCCTTATGACCTCCGCGCTGATCTGCTGGTTGCCCCGTCCGAAAATATACCCCTGTCCGCCGATGACCGTGACAAGAATCTTCGCTTTGCCGTACTCTGAGACCGCCTTAAGAATCTCCCGCTCCGTACAGTCCGCCCCAATCACCCGGCCGCCATACACAAGGTCAACGCCAAGCAAAGTGCCGGGCAGATGCATCCGATTCATAATGTGCGCTGTCGTAGAACCGCCGCCGATTATATAAAGAACGTCGCTCTCCCATATATCCGCCATATACGCAGAAAGGCCCTCTGCGCCGTCCTGCCCGCCCACTCTGCTACCGCTTTTTAAATTCTGCACCAGCCGGACATCATCAGGAATCTTCAGATACCCGTAAAGCCTTGACTGCACCCTTCCCCGGCGGAACTGCTCCTCGTCAATATCCATCACTTCCGCCTCTTTCGTCCTGCGAACCTTCCCCTGCATATATCTCAACGCCAGCTCGCCCGCCCTCCTCGGGTTCAGCGCGAACACTCCCGAGTGGATCTTGCACCCCGCGGGAATCCCAAGCACCGCTGCCGATTCTCCCACTGCATCCAGAATATCGCGCGCTGTGCCGTCGCCCCCCGCAAAGAGAATCAGATCAACTCCAAGCCCGCAGAACATTTTCGCCGCACGAGCAGTATCTTCCGGCGATGTAGCTGTTCCTGCTCCTTTGTCATATGTTTCTATGCCATCTATCACTTTGCAGTTAAGCCCTGCCGCCCTGCAGACACTCTCCCCCATATCTCCCGGACAGGTATAGATCTCCGCCAACTCCTCCCCTGCCCTTAAAACCCGCATAGCTATAAGCGCTTTCTCCCCGCTCTCAAGAACACCCCCAAGCTCTAATGCCCTTTTCAGCGTCTCCGCCCCGTCAGACCCCTTAAGCCCGACCCTTCCGCCGATTCCCGCCACCGGGTTTACGATAAAACCGATTCTCTTCATACTGCCTCCAGGCGCAGCCGTTTCGCCGCCTCATCTCCTATCTCCATCTTACACGGAGAATCTTTGGATTTCAATTACTTTTTCTTAAGCTATCCTTAATAAAATACCGTTTTCTTTTAGAAAATTAACATACTTTGGACACATTTACTCTTTATAATGAATGTCAGATAGTTGATAAGCAACTTATCACTATCTCCCCCTCATAAAAGTGTATACGAAATATCGTACAGCACTTTACTCTCATTCCTTTTAGATAACTATAACAACGACGAAATCCCCGCATACCGAAAGGCTGCGGGGATTTCGCTGTCTTATGGATGCTGAAACGATGCTATTCTCACTGCTCCAATCTTTTTAATACTTCCCACTCAACTTCACTTGTGTGCGTTCTCTGAAAACTTTGCACTCCGATATGATGCACGGGGCCCGCCGCCAGATACTGTTCATAATACACCCGAAACTTCTTATTCCGGCTCTGTTTTCCCAGTTTCCTGATTGCTCTGCTCTCTATCTGCCTTGCCCTCTCAGCCCCCACCCCCAGGATTTGACCGACTTCTCTCATCGTCATGCCTCCTCTGTACCGCAGCTTAACTGCCTCCGGGAGATTATCCGGCAAACACTCAACCGCTATCCACAGCTCGCGTTTCATATCCTCGTTATCCAGCTCCCTTATAGAATTTTCTTCCATATCTTCGTCTGACGCAATTGTGTCATACAGCGTAAATTCCTCATCTTCCCCGCCCATTTGCTCACTCAGGCTCGAAACCCTCTCCAGCCTCGCGCCTTCCTGTATCGCCTTCAGTTTTTCTCGTCCGATGCCTAAGAGAGCGCATAGAGTTTCCTCAGACGGGCTCTGCCCATATTTTTTTTCGTATTCTCTCACTGCACGGCTGTATTTTCCCGCCCATTCCCTGACATGCGCCGGAATCCGTATAGCGCCGCAGCAATTGTCTGCATACCGCCTCATGGCCTGCCTGATCCAAAAGGCAGCATAGTTAAGAAACGGAACGCCCCTGTCAGGCGCGTACTGCCTTACAGCCTCGCATAGCCCTATGTAACCCTCCTGCTTTAAATCCTCAAATTCCGCACGTCCCTGGTACTTCATAGCCAGCTTTGCGATGAAACCCTCGGTCTGCTGCCAGAGCTTAAGCATATTTCCGGCCTCATCCTCCCCGGCTTTAATCCGTGCAGCCAACTGCTCATTCGTCATAACGTTTACCGCCTTTCTTGCAAAGCATCTTGAAACCGCTCATGTCTACGCCGTTTCCCTCGGAATTTTTCCGCCCGTCAGCTGATTGACTGGTACCGGGGAAGTTCCTTTATGGATCATCACTGTATCATGCTCTTTCACCGTTTCATCTCCCGAGCCGCCGTCATCACGCCCCTTATTCTGAAAACCTTCTCCATAGTGCATTCTGTTCCGCTCGTTTGCATTTGCCGCCCTCCCCAGCGTTGCATCTGGCCTGTTAAGGCTCAAGTCCTCGTTTAGCTCATTAACAATCGCATGGTATCCGCTGCCATAATAAAAGTATTCTTTGTTCCCTGTAACCGCATTCCAGCCCGGCAAATCCACAAGCCCGATATTAATCTTTGAATTGATGATGTTACGGATGCCTGCAAAGGCATTTAACTGTTTCTGAACTGTAATACGGTCCTCTATCAAGTCAAAATACGGGCTGCGGGTTTCCCGCATGACCTCATATATCCTGCTTACCGCCAGGTCATCTTTGTTGTCCTCTCCATACATCTCAAGCATCGCCATAAGCTCAATCTTTCCTATATGCCCCATTCGGAGCGCGGCAAGATTGGCGCTCAGCGCTGCCTGATAATCGCCAGAAGACATCCGCGATTTCGCCCCCCGCATGTAAAAGGCTGTAAAATCAGCCTCACGGTCATTGACTATTTTAAGCATATCCTCCTGGTACTTCTCTGCCGCGCTTATAAATGTCTCCCGATCCTCTGCGATACTCTCCCGTTTTCCTTCGTCTGTCAGCTTTACAGATGCCATCGTATCTCGTCTTGCCTCCCGAAATGCATCCGCCTCCTTTGCCGTTTTTGCAAACAGCTCCATCAGTCTTGTTTTTTCCTTCATCCTGTTTTCTCCTTTCAATTTAGTTTATAAATCAACTATATTATTGTCATTGTCAACAACCATTATCTATATGTTATATCTTTTAGTATATTACTTAATATTAATTGATTCATGACCAGAGAAGTGATATGATATAGTCAAATCTTGAAGGGAGCATCATATGCACAACGTTGAATTGCAAATATTTTCCAGCAGATTAAAGCAGCTAAGGACCAGCTTAAACATCACCCAAAAAGAATTTGCGGACAAGATCGGTGTAACCGCCGCTGCATTGTCCGCCTATGAGAATAACCAGAAAAATCCTTCCATTGCTGTTGCTAAAAGGATTTCCCAAAGCTTTCATATCTCAATAGACTGGCTCTGCGGACTTTCTGAAAAAATGGCAATCGATGAAAAGCCTAAGAACTTTTCAGACGTCATACAGTTATTGTTTCTAATCGAGGATTCCTATTTACAGATAATGCCGAAAGCCAAATTTTCAATTACCGGGAAGTCTAAAAGCGCCTTGATCTTCGGCGATTCTGAAATGGGGGATTTCATTGAAGAATGGGAAAAAATGAAAGATTTGCATGAGAAACAGCTAATAGACGAAGATGTGTACAATCTGTGGAAAGAAAAGATATTAAAGGAATATAAAAAAAATATAGACTTATAGTGTTTTTCAACAGGAAGGAACGGTTTCAGCATGTATTACTCACAGGCACAATGGCTCTTGTTTTTCTTTTTATACTGTTTTCTCGGATGGATCTGGGAATGTCTGTACGTCTCTGCCATAAAGCGGCAGTGGATTAACCGCGGGTTTTTATACGGCCCCCTGATCCCCATCTACGGATTCGGGGCGATCACAGTCCTCTGGATCACCCTTCCGGTGCGGGAGAGCATCCCGCTCATCTTCCTGTTCGGGATGGCAGGCGCAACCGTCTTAGAATACTTTACCGGGGCGGCGATGGAGCGGATATTCCATGTCAGATATTGGGATTACAGCAGCAATCACTTTAACCTTAACGGGCATATCTGCCTGTTTTGCTCCCTTGGCTGGGGCGTGTTCTCAGTGCTTATGGTAAAGGTACTGCACCTTCCGTTCGAAAATGCCGTGCTCAGGATACCGGAAAGCACCGCAAACCTTACAAGCACGATCCTTGTGGCCGTATTTGCCGCAGACACTACAAAGTCCGTACAGTCAGCCCTGGATTTCCGGGAACTTCTGCAGGAACTTGCAGAACACAGCGCCGTGCTGTCTTCCCTGGAGGACAAGTTGGAAAATGTATCTGAAAATATCGCCCAAAGTTCTGAAAGGATCCACGAACATATACATGAAATCGAGTCAGAACTCCGGGAGAATCGGGAGATATTGTCTCAAAAAAGAGAGACGCTGCGGCAGGCCTACAAAAAAGCATTGCATGAGCACCTGAAAGAGCGCAAAGTTAAAACCGCGCTTAACATTATCCGCCGGAACCCTTCTGCCATCTCTCCGAAATTTAAAGAAAGCTTCCGCGAACTGAAAGAACTTTTTGAGACGCAATACAGAAGTTAGGAGGAATAGGCGCAAAGCCTATATCCTCCCCATATTCCTCAATATCCTCTGATAAAACTCCTTCTGTTCCCCGTCCTTTTTCAGCACATCCATAATCTGCCCGTCCTTCAGCAGTATAATCTTTTTACAGTAGCTCGCCACTTTCGGGTCATGAGTCACTAAGAGAATCGTCTTTTTCATCTCTTTATTGATATGCGCCAAAGATTTGATCACAACTCTTGATGAGTTAGAATCCAGATTCCCGGTAGGCTCATCGGCAAGGATAAGCTCCGGATCAGCCGCCATGGCGCGGCAGATAGCAGTCCTTTGTTTTTCGCCGCCGGACAGTTCATACGGTTTTTTATCCAAGAGTTTTCGGATGCCGAATTGCGCTGCTATCGTCCTGGCGGTCTGGCGGCTTTTGTTCGCGTCCTCCTCATTCAGCGTCAGGGGCAGCATGATATTTTCCTCCACCGTCAGACTGTCCATCAGGTAAAAGTCCTGAAAGATAAACGCCAGCTCTTCCCGGCGGACCTTCGCAAGCTTATCCCCGTAAAACCTCGTAGTCGGCTCCCCTTTGTAACGGACTTCTCCGCCATCCGGCTTATCTATCATCCCAAGCGTCTTCAAAAGCGTAGTCTTGCCGCAGCCGGAGCTGCCCATAATCCCGATAAATTCTCCCGTTCCCACCGTAAATGAAAGGCCCTTCAACACCTGGCAGGCAATTTTTTCTCCCTCGGAATTGACGGTATAATAATTCCGGACAAGCTCCTTCACTTCTAAAATTCTGCGCGCACGTTTCTTTTCCATCACCTAGCCTCCCTCTACTCTCCGTTCTTTTCAATCTTTTTTAACATCCTCAGTGTAAATATTGCCGACGCAGTCACAAGTATCAGTACCGCCGCTCCGGCTATTCCAAGCATTTCCCACAGATAGCGCAGGTTCCAGCCCGCCCCCATATGCTTTTCCGACACATCCCCAGCAATAAAGATTAAAGCCGTAGGAACGCCTCCGATAAATGCGGCCATGGGTGCAAGCAGCATCTCTTTTTTAATACACGCCCTGCGCTTTGCCTCCTCCATTCCCGCCAAAGTCAAGAACTGATACTTCCATCTCATATCCGCGTAATCATATTTTCCTTTAATCCACAAAATGAAAACGATACAGAGCATAAGGATAAGAATATTGATTCCGGCAGAAGAAAGCCTTAGAATCTGAGTCCGGTGATTCTGCCCCATCTCCACTGTTTTTTCATAGATGATATTATTGCCTTTCCTATAATCCAGCTCATTCACCTGGGAATGTTCCTGTGCATAAGCATATATTTCCTCATAAAGACTTTTGTACTTATCCCCAGCGAAGTCCTTGGGAACGTGTATCATCACTGCCAGATCAGCACCCTCCGCCGTGTCTTTAACCTGCTCGTAATATTCATCAGAAAAGACGATCACCTGCTCCCAGACATCGCCATGCCAGTCTTCTATTCCCCGAGACTGGTACACCCCCGTCATCACCCGGTTCGTCTCCCCCGCAAGCCGGTATTCTTTCTTAAATTCCTCCCCGGCGATAAGCCCGGCAAGGCTCATTATCCAAAGATTCCTCCTCGCACTTCCAATATAAAGCCTCGGGCGGCCCGCTCCGTAGTCAATCCCCAAAAGATTCCTTTCCTCCCGATTCCTCTGATAAACAACATAAATCTGCTTTCCTGAAAGCTCTACTCTTTCCTTTGTCCAGTTCTCGTAATCCGACGCGCTGATTCCCATATGCTCCCCAAGATCCGGTGTCGTCACCCGTATACAGGGCTGTTTTTTAATCTTCACGCCGTAGGCCGCGGCAAGCCCGTCAAGAAATTCCTCATCCCCGGCATTTGCCATCCACACAATATCATACGGCCAGGAAGACTCCGGCAGGACAGGCACATGGTCGCAGATTTTAATCCCAAAATTAAACAGATTAATGAAAATCAGCACCGCCATAACTACAGAAAGATTCATATTATAATAAAAACGGTGATACCACTGATCCATCCACAAAACCCTTTTATGGTAATCTCTGCGCTTTCTCACTTTTCTGAGCCATCTGCCGCAAAGGGCCGTCATAAGGCAAAGGAGCGCCACGCTTACAAGCGTTGACGGAATCGCCTTATTCACCTTCCCCCAGTAGGAGAACAAAAACGCAAAAGGCAGGACGGCAAATGCACTTCCTATAATCAGCGGCACGACAGATGGACGGTAATTTTTCCCGCTCCTTTTTCCCATGGACAGCACCGCCTCCATGCCAAGGCAAGAGATCAGCTCATCACAGATTACGAATATCAGCCCAAACATTACCATTCCCACAATCACCGTAAGCCGCAGGGGAATCAGATTTCTCGTTACCGCAAGGGCGTTGTCATGAAGAAGATGCCGCAGGAGGGGCAGCAGCGGTATGCTCAAAACCGCCCCGACAGCAGCTCCGCCCGTCAGGGAACAGAGAATGACCGCTCCATATTCGCAGCCGATAAAGCGGAACTTATGCTTTCTCTTCATGCCCAGGATGTCAAACATGGCATATTCATAAGAACGTTTCCGTATATAGGCAATCGTCATTAACACCATCAGCACCCCTAATATGACGTAGGTCAGTATGAATACCCCAAGATTCGCATATACTGCCGTAGCGCTGCCTCTCGACCCAGTTGTAAGCTGAATCAGGCTGTCTGAGATAAATGATGTAATATAAATAATGGATATGACAAATATCCCGCAGGAGACGATAATCCCAAAATCTCCCCTGCTCTTTCTAAGGCTTTTAAAAAACAGCTTTTTCATAGTTCCCCGCCTCTTTCCCCATTTGTTGTATAGTAAAAAAAACTGGCACTCGACGCACCAGTTTTTATATCAACACCTATATCAAAAACCATGCTGCTATAAATGTTACTAACCATATTACTTTTCCTATCATAATGATAATGGCCCATTTTTCCGTAATAAAAGGTTCCTTTCTGCGAAGCTTAAGTATCAGGTAGATGAACTCAACTGCTACCGCCAAAACGATGCATACCACCATCATCGGCAGACAATATATCAGCAGCTCATCCATAAGATCACTTTTTCCTGCCTTGGTTCTTGTTGTAAATACTCTCCTTGCTTAATGACATCTGTTTTGCATTTGACATAGCACTCGCTCCTCTCTTACTTTTCAATATATATAATTTCTTTATATATCGTCTATCAATATATCTATTATTATAATACATCGTTAGCCGATATATGTCGATACCGAATTTAAAATTTAGAAAGTTCTTTATAAAACATAATCCGTTGAACAGCCAAAACGTGACACTGTTTTTTATTTAAAACTTCATTTCATTATTTATCAGCGCCACCAGTTCAACATTAACCTTCAATTTTTGATAGCAAGAGCCTTGCATTATGCTCATCACTTTTCTTCACTGAAATGGTGTAAAAATCTTTTATATTACCACTTCTGCTTAAACCGGCACTTGTTTTTCCTCCAAAGCTATTCATCGCCAATCTTAAATTATTATTGAAAATGTTTGTTTTATACTTTATATTCTGTTCCTGCATTAAATTCTTGGCCAAAAAATATTTGTCCATTTCAGAAGTATAATACACTTGTATCCACTTTTCTAACACAGCATTATCCTTTCCTGACTTCTGTTACTTGAGTTACCTATAAATATCTCACTCTAAAACCCAATGGCCCCCCCTTCCTATAATAATAACTTCTCGGAATCTTAAGCGCTTATTTTATAAGCGGAAACAAATAAAAACAAAATGAAACAATTTTTTGTTCTTTACTATATATAAGTCTGCGACTTTGCAAAATGTGACACATACAGCAAAATTTTTTATTATTTTCTACTCTTTTATTCCACCCAATCTATACACATTTATTTGCATTTGTATCTGTTTCCTTTCCATTCGCCAAATTACACGTTTGAGAACCAATAAAGCAATCATATAAACCACAGGAACGTCTATCACAAACCAAGCTCTCCTCATATAAGATATTTTTGTAATATTAAAAACAACCTGAATGTATGGATACTAATATACATTCAGATTGTTTTTTATGCTTTTATTCATAATTCAATAGCTCTTAGACTTCGATTAAAGCTAAAACTTGCTGCTTTCTTTGGCCTGTCCATGTAACAATTTTTGAGTTTCCAAACCAACGTACTGTAGCTCAATTTCTGATTCAAAATTCACGCAGTCATACGCTCGTACATGCATATCAAACATTGATACACTACTCATTGCCAATGTTGCCAATAAAATCTTTGTCCTACGTACCTTCATAACTAACCTCAAATATTAATGACCAGCGATGCCTCATCCGCAATCCTTGTACTGTCGCCCGGCAGCACTTCAATGATGTGCACCTCCTGCCCAAGCAAGAGAGACAGCAGCTCATCAATCCGCTCCGGAACTGTCTCCGGGTTCAGGATCTCCTTGCTGATAAAATCGTACATGGGCTTTACGCCGCGAACCCCGGTGCAGAAATCCAAGAACTCCTGCCGGTGATTATCACCCCATTGTTCAAACATTGATTTCAAATGCCTGTCTGCCTCAATCTGTTCCATAATAGATTCCCTTGTCTGAATCATTGGAAAATACTCCTGTAATTTGTTTGCCATACGCAAAATCCTCCTTGTAAGTCTGCCCATAGGGCATAATCTGTAAACAGTTGCTTTGGATAATTGCCCGGAAAAGCGGGCGATAAGATAATATGGCTATTCAGCCTGACATGATTTAGAGGACAGTCAAAAACGCTGTCTGCTTTTTTAGCATAGCACAATAAAAGAAATATACAAGATAATTTTCCTAAAAATTTACAATACGTGTCACGTTTTGCACGGATAAAGACTTATATAAAATAAAGAGCAAAATATAAGGCACTGAAAGGAGAACATTATGTCAAACACAAAAAAAGCAACAACAACGAAGGGAAACAAATATGCAATCGTCCAGAAAATATCTATGGCAGTATTCTGCATCGTGACACTGTTGCTGCTGGCAAAAACAGTTCAGCTATACTCCATGCTTTTCAGCAAAGACTTATTTGAGGCGGCCGAATGGGCTCAGCTTCACCGATACCCGGATTATGCAAAGTATCTGTTTGTGGTACAGATAGCATCTCTCATAGCGCTCATCATTACGTCAAGGGCAAAGAAAAGACACCAGGCATAAAAAAATGATAAGGATTTTAAAAAAGGTATTGACCTTCAAGCCTCTTTAACCCTTATAATCAGGGCATCAAACATAAAGGAGGACATTTATCATGACGATTAAAGATGTAGAAAACAAGGTTGGCATCACCAAAGCAAATATCAGATATTATGAAAATGAAGGACTTATCTCCCCAAAAAGAAATGATACAAATAACTATCGGGAATATTCCCAACAGGACATCGAACAGCTTGAACGGATTAAAGTATTAAGAGTCCTTGGAGTCCCTATCTCTGACATCCGGGATCTGAAAGATGGAAAGCTGAATCTTGAAGCCGTTATGGAAAACCGTCTCAAACTGCTGCATGAGGAAGAGCAGAACCTAGAGGCAGTCAGGCGTGTATGTGAAAACCTGCGCCAGCGCCATCTTCCTTTTGATTCTGTATCAGAGTCAATACTGGAAGAGGATGAGGCATCCTGGGGCGAACAGCTTGCGAAGGTTTTGAAAGAAGATATTACAAAAGAAATCCTGACGTCAAAGCAGTTTAACAAAAGTCTGGCGCTGATGCTGTCATATGGATATTGTATATGTGCCGTCGTTTCATTTCTCCTCGGAGATTGGATGTACTCTTCTTCTGACGGCATCTGTTTGCCCAGGAAACTTATGGGTTCTCCGGGAACGATGGAAAACGCATTTCCATTTGCCGATACAATAGGAACTTTCTTTTTCTTTCCGGTTATTTTATGCATCATATGTTATATAGGGATGTATTTTACTAAAAACACAACTATATTAATGGTAATCTTCCATATAAATGCCATTAATCTTGTTCCATTGCTTATGACCGCCTACACTTTTGCCAGAAGTTTTATCTTCCCTTGGAAAGACGTTTCTATAAGCGGAATGCATTTGAGCCTTTTCTGTCTTATGACAGCAGCGTATGTGGTTATACTGTTCTTGTTATCCCGGACGTGGAAACACTTCTTTGCCAAAGCGCGGTACGTAATCGCTGCGGCTCTGGGATATACCGCGATCATGACACTCATTGGCGGCACGCTCAGCGGGATGTGGACAGCATTTTTCATCGGTTTCTTCCTGTTTACCATGTACATTGGCCTGAATTGGTTCCATGCATACCATGATGCTAATAATAACAACAGATACTTCGCCGTAACGGAAGGCTTAAGGATTATGAACATCCTCGGTACTGCATTCGATATGAGAGGAAAGACAATCCCTACCTGGGTACAAAGATAATTATCAAATTATTGCAAACAGGGAGCGAATTCACCCTCCGCTCCCTGTTATCTGACCTTCATCATATCTATGTTCTGTACCGCCTTTTCTATCTGCTGTCTTGTCACACCCGTGCCACCACTGGCTTTGGCCCCTCAAACATTACAATCATAACAGAAGTTCCCGGCTGAATCTCTTCTTCATTGGTCTTTATCTTTATCTGTTTGCCGCGAAACGTTCCTTTACCCTTGTAAGTGATTGCCGTATCTGCCACTCCAATCTCCCAGAGAAGTTCTGTCTCCCTCTTGCTGTTCAGCATCTGGATATAACTCCTTAACACAATCTGCGCTGCCGCCGCTATTATGCTTATCCATACGCCCCGCTCCATACTGTGCGCCATCAACGCCACTCCGACAGCCAGAATAAATCCGCTGTTGTTCATGGCTCCGGCGCCTGCGCCGCCCCAGTCTTTTCCATGCACGTAGTAAAGCACCAGGTCATTATGTTTCTCCCATGCGCTTAACAGGAAACCATATACAAGGAGCGCTCTCCCGATATACTCCGGTATAATTACAGGCACTCCGGCTGCACTTATATCTACAACTCCCATGCCTCTTTCCAGCACCCATCTCGTCAACAGAGTCAGGACGCAGCATGCTAAAAACCATATAGCCATATTAAGATCCAGCACGTCTCTGTAAATCCGGTTCATCTCCCGCCCCGCCTCTCCAGGATCGCCCATCTGCCTTACGGCCTCTTTTTCCGCTTCCTCCTCGCTCATGCCGGATTCCATGAGCGCCTCCTTGCAGTCCTCGATATGATCCTGATATTCTCTCATAATCTCTTTTCTCACCTTGGAACTTTCGATGCGTTTCGTCAATTCTTGCAGATATTTATCAGCTTTCATAATTCACACCACCTATCATCATGCCTACCGCATTTGCGTAAGTATTCCACTCCTTTATCATCTTGTCAAGGTATTTGCGTCCGTTTGGTGTAATCTGGTAATACTTACGGAGCTTTCCATTCGCCTCCTGATCGTATCCCTTAAGATACCCGCTCTGTACCAGGCTGTGGAGCAGCGGGTAGAGGGTTCCTACCTTAAGCTCAAACACATTGTTGGAACGTTTAGATAAAGTGCTTATCATCTCGTATCCATACATATCCTTTTCCGACAAAAGCTTTAAAAGCAACATGGATGTATTACCAGAAACAAGATTCCTACTTACTGTCATTTTACTCACCTCGCTTTTTACTATTTGATGACAATATATATTTAAAACAATTATATCTTTTGTTTCAATATATATCGAATATCTTTATAATTATATTACATCGACTCTCGATATATGTCAATACCATTTTTATTTCTCAAAAACCGACATGCAAAACAGAGGCGCAAAACCCCTTCCAGCCAGGATTTTGCGCCTCTATATAATTAATTCTTTCTTCTTATTCCTTTCCCTCAACCAGGCTGTTAAGTTTCCCGTTTACAAGCCAGATCAGCGCTGCGAACACCAGCATCAATGCAAAGATGCCCACAAATACCGGGAACACATCAAACTTCTCAATGAACGCCTGCACAAACGGGCTTAGCTTATTCGCACAAAATGTTGACACTGCGATAACCCCCATCAAAAGCGATACATATTTCTTCGAAGCGTATTTACTTACGAATGAATTACGCAACGGTGAAAAACACATTTCCCCCACCGTGATGACTGTAGCGAACAAGAACGGCCACACAACACTTGCCTTTACAGACTGCTCTGCGCCCACGCCGCGCAGGAATTCACATGCTACCATGATTCCAAATGCAAGCTACAATATTAAGGTGTAAAATTTAGACAAAAAAGAGAATCGCTATAAGAATTTCTTATAGCGATTCTGCTTACTCAAATCTCTGGATTTAAAGCAGAAAATCCCTGGAAAACGGCACTTCATCCTCTTTTACGCCCTGCTCTTTCATAAGCCTCGTAATGGTACGCATATAATGCTCCGATACCACTTTGCAGATCTCTCCCGCATCCCCTGTCCGGCAGGCATCCACAATGTCCTTATGTACCGTGTACTGACGCTCTGCCACCCGTTTTTTATCCTGCACATTATTATACCCGGTAACAATATTCCCGTAGCTGAGTTCACTCCACAACCGGTAGAGATGCTTTAACTTCGTCATCTTCACAAGCTCGCCGTGAAACTCATTATCATACAGATAGACCTGAGCATAGCGGCTCTCGTCAAGCGCTTTCATCTTCTCCAGCACTTTCTCCATATTCGATATCGTCTCCGGAGGAATCCTGCCTCCCATATATTTTACCGCAAGAATCTCATAACTCACCCTAATCAGGTAGATCTCAAAAGACTCCTGGAGATCCGGATTCTTAACGGTACAGCCCACATTCCGGGTGTACTCGATAAGCCCCTCGTGCTCAAGCTGCCTGAGCGCCTCCCGCACAGGCCCGCGGCTTGTCTTAAACTCCTCCGCAAGCTCCATCTCCACGATCCTCTCGCCGGGCTTCAATTCCTGATTAATAATCTTATCGCGGATTGCCTCCACCACATTTTCACGCAACGTACGAAAATATATTGCCATAGCCTAACCTCTCTGCCTCTTCATATTCCTTATAAGTATAGCAACACTAACGTACATTTGTCTATTGTTAAATTCCAAACGCTCTCCAACCTACTCCGCAAAAAGTATATCATAATTTATCTGCTGGTAGAAAAGCTCCCTGAACTCCTTTTTTGAAAGCCCTTCCATCCCCATAAGCCACATAAGCTTTGTGATGACCGCCTCCGTAGTCATATCATATGCCTCCATCAGGTTGAACTCTTTTTTGATGGTCTTTCCCACCGCGTACACCATCATGTCGCTGCCTTCATTGACCACCTGCGTCGTAACGACTACGTGCTTTCCTTCCTGCTCCCACTTTTTCATCTCCGCGCGGAACACGTCCGTCAAAGACTTCGGCATGCCTCCCACGCCAAAGCTCTCCACCACGATAGAGTCATAATTCTCAAAAAGATAGTAGAGAATGTCCGGCTTGAGCCCGGGAATCAGTTTCAGCACGCACACGCTGTCTTTCATATTATAGTAAAAATGCACCCGCTCCTTGTACGGCATCTCCGGAATATACCGGATCAGCCGCCTGTCTCTTATAACCGCATGGTACGGGAAATTGATGCTGGAAAATGCATTGTAGCTCTTGGACATCTCTTTTTTCGCCCTGGTTCCCGCAATGACCTTGCCGTCAAACACGATATTCACTCCCTGAGAATGCTTATCAGCCGCATAGATAAAGCTGTCAAGAAGATTCGTCCTTGCATCCGTCACGTCATGGCTTATCGGTTTCTGCGCCCCGGTAATGACAACCGGCTTGTTGGAATTCTGTATCATGTAGGACAGTGCACAGGCAGTATACGCCAGCGTGTCCGTACCGTGGCAGATAACAAATCCGTCATAGCTGTAATAATTCTGCTCTATAGTCTTCACAATCAGCTGCCAATGCTCAGGCTTTACGTTCGTGCTGTCCAGATTGCACACTTGGATTGTCTCCACGTCACAGATATTTTTCACATCCGGAATATAATATAAGATATCCTCCGGCGTAAGCCCCGGAGTCAGCCCGTCTTCCGTTTCTTTGGAAGCGATGGTGCCGCCTGTTCCTATCATAAGTATCTTTTTCATCTTCACACTGTCCTCGCTTTTATCTCTTTACTCTATATGGAATGTCCCGTCTCCCGCCGCGCTGATATGGCTTTTGTAAAAGCTCTCCGCCGCCCGGATGAGATACCCGGCATCCTTCACCCCGCAAGTCTCGTAAGCAGAATGCATGGCAAGCTGAGGCAGCCCGATGTCCACTGCATTCATAGACACCTGAGACATGGCGATGTTCCCAAGAGTGCTGCCCCCCGCCTCGTCGGAGCGGTTGGCAAAAAACTGCAGCGGAACCCCCGCCTTCTCACAGATTGCCTTCATCACGGCAATGCTCAGAGCGTCACTGGTATACTTCTGCCCTGCATGAGACTTCACTACGATTCCCTCATTCATATACACGCAGTTGGTGGCATCCGTCTTTTCCTTATAGTTCGGATGCACCGCATGGGCATTGTCGCAGCTCAGCATAAAGCTGCCCGCCACCGCCCTTAAGAAGTCCTCCTCATCCTTGCCGAGAGCAAGGTTGACCCGCCAGAGCACATCATAGAGGAACGTAGATCCTGCGCCCTGCTTCGTGCCGGAGCCTACCTCTTCATTGTCAAAACAGGCGAACACATTTACATTCCTCTCATTGCCGCCGGATAAGAACCCCTTCAATGAGGCAAACGCACACTCCAGGTCGTCAAGCTGCGGGCAGGAGAAAAACTCATTGTCACTTCCCCACACGGCCGGAGCCATGCGGTTGTATAAAAACAGATCCATCCCATAGATGTCCTCCGCTTTTGCCTCAAGCTCCTTCGCCACCAGCTCCTTAACCGCTCCCGGCGCCTTCTCTTCCCCCGCAAACAGCGGCAGCATATCCACCTGCTTATTGAACTTGTGCCCGTCATTGACCGAACGGTCCATGTGGATCGCAAGGCTCGGAATCATCAGAAGGTCTCTGTCAAGGTCAACAAGCCTTGCCTTAAGACCCTCATCCGTCTTTACAATCACTCTGCCCGCCACGGAAAGGGGGCGGTCAAACCACGTTGAGCAAATCATACCACCATACCCTTCCGTATTCAATACCGTATACCTCTTTTTTACGTCAAGCTCCGCATTTTCCTTGAGCTTGAATCCCGGCGAATCACTGTGGGATGCCGTCACATGAAAGGTATAGTCCGAAAGCTTTGCCCCTGCCTTAAAAGCGATGATGCTGGAACCGTTCCTTGTGACATAGTACCCCTTCCCAGGCTTAAGCTCCCACTTTTCCCGCTCTTTAAGCTCCTCAAAGCCTTCCTCCTCAAGCATGCCTCCCATCTTCTCCACCGCGTGGAACGCCGTAGGCGCGCCCTTGATAAACGAGGCAAGCTCCGATATCGTCTTCATATCCACCGTAAACACCTCCTGCTGCTTTCTTACTTCTTCGCTCTCTCCCGCTGCGCCAGTTTCGGCATGATAAGCCCGAGGGCAGTCAGCACAACCGGCGTGATGATATTTAACGCCAGCGTGAGAGGCTCTTTACTGTACATACCCATAATACAACATGCAGCCGTCACAAAAAAGCACCATCCGCCAAAAAACATGGCCACTTTCTGGTTTTTCACAAAACGGTACTCCGCCGGTATCCGATCATAGGCCTTTCTAAGCGCAAGATACGCCACGAACACCCACAGGTAACGCATCGGCATGCATACAGAATTCAGCCTTGTAAGCTGCTGGAGCACTGCCGCCGCCCCCGGCATAAAGGTCTGGACGAGGATAATCGCACCTGCAAGCACGATGATCAGCTTGATGCCGTTGACATATGCGCCGTCCTTGTTCTGCTTTCTCATAGCAGACGGGATAAATTCCTTCGTCTTCTCATTTTCCAAAAGCATCCGTAACGGCGCGTCAATGCTCAGAATCAGAATCGCAAACTGGCTGATAAGGTTACACAGCGCATAGATTACCAGGAACAGATCGCCCACATGATAATACTGGCCCAATTTCTGGAACGCCCAGTAAGAACCGTTGGCCGCATAAGAGTTAAACGCCTCGTCGCTGGCATTGATAAGCGTCGGGTCAAACATCTTGCCCATGGCAACCGTTCCAAGAATGGCACACACAAGCACCATGACCGCCATCGCAATGATTCCCTTAGGGAACCCTTTACTTGGATTCTCCACCTTATTTACATAAGGGGAGATCTTCTCGCAGCCGCCTACCGCAAATACAAGAATCGACAGGGATGTGAAATATGCCACGTTAAAATTCGGAATCAGGTTCTTAAAGCTTAAGTCCATGGTCACATAATCCGCGCCAGGGTTGATCGCCGGAGCCGCAAGCATCATAATAATATACAGAATCGACATAACAAACATACTGGTTCCCGCCAGGGAAAGCAGCTTTTTCAGCGGGTTAAGCCCCTTGCTGGCGATAAAGCACCCGCCCAGAAAGACGCCCAGCGTCGCTAACTGCACCGCCATGGTCGGGAACGTGTCATAGACTTCCGCATTGCGGAACACCGCCCAGCTCAGCGCCTTAAGGCTGCCGCTTCCCTTGCTGGCAATATAGGTAATGTGGCACGCCCAGTAAGTCCAGCCCGCATAGTACGCCAACTTGGGCGTAGTCGTCTCGTAAATCCACGAATTCACGCCGCTGCCGCTGTTCTTAAAGGCAGAGCCAAGCTCCCCCACCATCAGCGCATACGGGATAAAATAAAGCCCGAACATCAGCACCCAGCTCAGCACAACCTGAATCCCGTTAAAATAGATAAATCCGTTTAATACATTTCCAAATCCCCATACTGTGGAAAACGCCATAAAGGCAAGAGCACTCCATTTTATCTTCTTTGTATCAGCCATAACGGTATCCCCCCTACTCAGCAAACTGCCTGATGATGTCTTTCACGATATTCACTGCCAGATCCATGCCCTCAACGGTAATGTGCTCATACACGCCGTGGAACGCATAGCCGCCGGTTCCAAGGTTCGGACACGGCAGGCCCTTAAAGCTTAACCTCGCCCCGTCTGTGCCTCCCCGGATCGGCGCGACATCCGGCTCTACTCCGGCTGCCTTTGTGGCTGCAAGGGCATACTCTACAAGCTGATAACACGGCTCCACCATCTCTCTCATGTTCCGGTAGGACTCGGTAATCTCTACATCTACCTTGCCTTCGCCGTACTTTTTATTCATCTCGGCCGCAATCTGGCGCAGCTTATCTTCTCTTGCCTTAAAATTCCCCCGGTCAAAATCACGGATAAAATACTTCATTTTCGTCTCTGTTACCGTTCCGTTGACGCTCACCAGATGATAGAATCCCTCATACCCTTCTGTCGTCTCCGGACGCTCACTTTCAGGCAGCATCTGGTGAATCTCCGCCGCCAATGTCTGGGAATTGACCAGCACATCTTTTGCCGTACCTGTATGCACGCTCACTCCATGAATCGTAAAAACAGCCGTAGACGCATTAAAATTCTCATACTGGATCTCGCCCTCCGCGCTGCCGTCCAACGTATAGCCGTAATCCGCGCCAAAGCCTTCCACGTCAAAATGCTTTGCTCCTCTGGCGATCTCTTCATCCGGCGTAAATCCGATGCAGATCTTCCCGTGAGGCATATCGCCCTTCAGAAGTTCCTCGGCCACTGTAAGAATCTCCGCAATTCCCGCCTTGTCGTCCGCTCCCAGAAGAGTCTCGCCGTCCGTCACGATAAGAGTCCTCCCCTTGAGCCCTTTAAGATGCGGGAAATCTGCTGCGCTCAATACTTTGCCGTTCTCGCCAAGCTTTACATCCCCGCCGTCATAGTTCTCAATCAGACGGGGCTTAATGTTCTCTCCGGGCGCATCCGGCGCCGTGTCCATGTGGGCAATCAGCCCAAGGGCAGCCCTCTTTTCGTACCCCGGCGTTGCAGGTATATGCCCGTACACATATCCTTTGTCATCTACCCTCACATCTGTGATGCCAAGCTCCTTCATCTCCTCCACAAGCATCCTCGCCAGGTCAAGCTCTCTCGCTGCCGAAGGAACTGTCTCGCTGGCCTCGTCGCTTGTAGTCCACACTTGCACATACTTAAGAAATCTTTCATACGCTTTCATAACAAATATCTCCTTAAATAGATTTATTTTTTACATTGTAAATCTATTTCCGTTTGTTGTAAATTGTCAATTGTCAACAATATGCGCTCTCTCAAATTGTACACAATTCCCATACCGCAGATGTGCCCTTTAACCGCACACCCGGCACACCGCCCTTCCCTCTTTCGCATCCAGCATCAGCACGGATTTCCTGTCTGTAACGTCATAAAGCTGCACGATCTCGCGCAGTTCGTCCTTTTCGTTCTCCAGAAACTCTCCCAGCACATCATTACATTTCTTTAAAATCTCCGGCGCAAATATCCGGGTCTTGCTGTTCTCATTAATCGCCCCGTAATATATATCTGCCTCCACAAGATCCTGGAACATATGGCTTCCATAAGACAGCTCAGGGTTATAGCCCACCTTGCTATAAGCCACCTCGCACACCGCGCAGAACTGATGGATGTCGCAGTACAGCACCGGAACGCCAAGCTCCGGGGAAGACGTGCCGATCCTTCCGGGCACAAGCAATATGATATTCTTCTTCATTCCTTCAAACGCAGCATTGATCCGCCCCAGCAGCGTCGCCACTTCAGGTTTTTTATGGTATTCGTATTCATAATATCTCTGCGGATCCACCCATACGATATAATCCAGGGATATCTCCCTCGAATAGCTGATGGAAGTCCTCCGGATGTCGAATAAGATCTCATGGTCGATACCCTCCGGGATATGTATAACGCCGTCCGCTGTCATCCTCATAGGACGGCACTGTAAAAGATTGATTCTCCATCCGCCGTCTTCTGCCATAGTCACGGCGAACTCCAGATCCACCGGATGGCGGTACGTCTTTTCCAGAACCTTTTCCATGCTGCGGACCATCTCGATAAAGTCATCGTCATCCACAAGCCCCTGGCAGTCTGCAAAATATATTTTTCGATATATCCGGCGCTGCGCCAGCCTGCCTTCCGCATCCGTATCCCGGCTTAAGACTAATTTTTTATATGTGTGGGGAATTTTGTCAAACAGGCTGTCAATCGGCACCGTAACCATCTTTTTTTCTTTCAGGTCGATAACATCAACTTTCCTCTGGGAAAACTTATGGCGGTCCGCCACTGTCGTGCGGATATTGGCTTTTGCATGATCCAGGCTTACAAGCCTTGGGTAATCCCCGGGGGTACGCTCTACCGCCCTTGTTCCGAATCCGGCCACCATGCGGATCATCCCGGCCTCGGGATTTAAGTTCTCCGCCCACTTGTAAGGATTGTAAGAACATCCCATCCCTCCGGCAATCGGAAAATAGAAGTCTCCTATGCGCCGGCCCGCCGCGCGCTGGATTAAGATCCCCATCTTCTCCCTCTTTTCCAGCAGTTCATGCCTTTTGCGGTATTCCAGCGCTTCTTTTGTGAACACGCTTGCGTAGACCCTGCGGACAGCCGCCAGCATCTCCTCAAGCCGCTCTTCGAATATTCCTTGGTTGCTGCAAAATACCGACTCATATTTCCCGGAAAACGCATGGCCGAATCCATCTTCCATAATGCTGCTTGACCGGATGATCAGCGGTTCTTCATCATAATGCCGAAGGACATCCCCTATCTGTTCGCGCACCTCTTCCGAAAACCTGCCTCCAAGCAGCAGCCCCTCATATTTTTCCAAAAGCTCCGTCCTGTCCTTTGACGCAACAAGGCTCTGCATCTCTCCGCACCCGTTGAGCTCCAAATAATCTTCAAAGGTATCTGCGCCGATAAAAAACGAATGGTGCGGTTCCAGGTTTTCAAGATACCCCGGCATACGCACCTCAATCAGTTTCCTGGACAGCAAAAGACCGCACGCCTTCCCTCCGACCTGCCCTCTGCCGATTCTCCTCTCTGCTATCTCCCGGAAATCATCTTCCGTGAAAAACTTAAGAATCATCCTCTCCATGTCCGGCTCTTCCGTCAAAAGCTCATGACACAGGAGCGTCTTATCGTCTCCGTTCAGGATTTCCTTTTCCAAAACACTTTTCCATCCACACATATTGTTTTCCTCCCAACCTTTATTTTATAGAAGAAACCGCCTTTTATTTAATTTAAGTTTAGAATACAAATACACATGCCGCAAATACACAAAATTAATAATACTTATAACCAAATGATTATATAGCCGAAAATACTAATATCCCCGCCTGTAAAGAGCGCTCCTCACAGGCAGGGATATTGTTTTCATACTTATTTATATGTACAAGCCTTTTTAATTCATAGCTTTATCCGCAACTTTCTGCAGCTTCTTGGCAAGATTCTTTCCAATGCCTCCATAATACTTAATTCCAGCAGCACTTTTTCCAAAAATGCTCCGATACAGGCAGCAGGCATTCAAGTACCACCCATACTTAGACGCATGGTTATTGTCCTTTATGTACAGGTTCTTTTTTTTGCCTTTGCTCTTTCTGTACAGTGCAAACGCTTTTCCCGACCAGCACACGCTCCCTCCGGATTTTGATGCCGCGCTCTGGTAATTTTTATTCATCACCTTTTGCATCGTATTGAAACTGTAATATTTCCCGGATATCTTCTTTCCTTTTTTATATGCCCATGTACAATTATATATAATCTGAGTCCGCGGGCTTTTACTGTGAATATAGCTGCCCAGCTTTTCGCTTGCCCTTACAAATGACTGCTTTGTCGCCGCTTTTGTCTGTTCCTGGAAAATAATATAGTCCCATCTTCCGCTGCGTATTTCGCGATACAGGCGTTTACCGCTCTTATGTCTCGGGTTCGCCCAGTTTTTCATCTTTTCATCATTGGACTTTAAATATTTAATGACGACTTTCTGACCCGACTTTTTTGCCATATTCCTTAAATTCTTAATTGTGGTATTGCCTTTTCTGGCAGTCATACTGTTCCCAACCATGAGAATTGTGATTTTCTTTTTCACCGCAGGCTGCGCCGCGGCCTTTTCCTGCACTACAGCTTTTTCCTGCACCACAGTCTTTTCCTTCACTACAGCTTTTTCCTGCACCGCAGGCTTTGACTGTTCCTCACGTTCTGGCTGCCCCTTCGGTTCCTCTGTTCCCGTTACCGGCTCATATTGACTGGGAGCATCTGGTTTCTCCAGGCTTTCAGTTTGCCCTGAAACCGCTGATATGTCCTCTGAATTTTGCCCCCCCCCCTACCAGGTTCAAAAGCATCCGCAGGCTCCTGTGCATGGGCTGTCATCCCCGCGCACAGGCAGAAAATCAGCAGTGATGCTATAAGTGTACTAAATGTCCTTTTCATTTATTCAGTCTCCTTTCCGTTACTCAACATTTTCTTACACTTTACAGCATATTTTAACACTTCTTCTCTACAGCCACAATATTTTAGCTCTATTTTGTTTTAACTGACTTCGCTTTGGACCATCCTGAATATATCTTTTGGGATTTTCCGTTCACTTTTACATTTTTATATGTCCGCACTCTTACATAATATTTTTTCTTTGCCTTTAGCTTTCCTACCTTTACCGAGACAGTCTTATTCTTTTTAACATTCTTTGTCTTCACTGACTTCTCAAACTTCTTATCCGTGGAATACTGAATCTCATATCCGCTGGTCTGTTTCTTCTGGGCTTTCCATTTGGCAGTAAATCCTTTCCTAGCTTTCTTAATTTTTGACAGGCTTGTTCCCTTAGGAGTAATGTCAAACGTCTTGGAGATAGTTCCTGCGTAATTTCCCTTGAAGGATATCCTCACTTCATAACGCCCCACATCCTTTCTGCCGCCCCCATAGGACACCGTATAATTCGACGGGGATATCGCCCTCCCGTCACTGCCGGTAACGGATATGGACGGAGTCTGCTGCCTGCCGCTGTAGCTAACGCTGCTCCTGGAGAGGCTGATTGTCCTGGGGTAGTAAATAACCTCATTGCTCCGCCGTATTCCACAGGCGCTGCATGCCGTCAGGATGCTGCCGTTACCCGAAACCGTAGCCTTTGTCAAAGAAGTTTTATAGCGATGCCCTGCAGCCGGAATAACTTCCTTACTGCCTTCCTTCAGTTCTCCGCATGCAGTACAGAAAATGCCTTTATATCCGTCTCTGACACAAGTAGCGGTTTCCGCTGTCTCCACTGTATCTCCCCAGGCATGAGGTCCTGTGCAGCTTTTGATCTCGACTGAGCACGTTGCCCTTCTCCCCCCTGCATAAGCTGTAATGGTTGCCGTTCCAAAGTCTTTCACTGTAAGCGTTCCGTTACTGACCGCCAAAATTTCAGGATTGCTGCTGCTCCACTTCACGGTTTCTCCGCTCGCGGCGCTTGCAGGCTGCACTGACACTTGTAAAGTTTCCCTGCTGCGCTTTGTAAGAGACAGAGATGTCTTATTCAGGGAGATTCCCGTAATCGCATAATTGCCTGCAGATACCGGATAAGAACTGATAAATCTGCTGTCCGCTCCCGCAGTATGATCTGGGAAACCGCTGCTGCCTCTCAGGAAATAGCCGTATCCATATCCAGAGCCTGCTCTGGATGCATCCCATGTGGAATCAGACAGATAGTATTTTGAGCCAAGCTGTGTAAGATTCCATGCATGAGGCCCGCCTCCTCCCAGTCCTGTTATTACGCGGGTATCGATTCCTGCCTCCTCCTGCATACGGTACATCAGAGTTGCATACCCCTGGCAAACTGCAGTTTTATCAACCAGCGCTGCATATGCCGTATATTTCAGCATATAATTTTCATTGTTCAAATTAGCATAATCATATGTCACATTCTTACAGATATAATCATATATTTTTACTGCTTTTTCATAATCTGTAAGATTCGGGCCTTTAACTCCAAGACTATTAAGTAGGGAGGCCAGCTTTGTATCAAATTCCTTTTCCTGTGCCGCTGTTGTGTAGTAGGTAACGCTTACCGTATACTCATACCGCCATTGGCTCCCATATGGCATATAGGCAATCTGCGCCCTGTAACCGCCTATATTCCAGTGGAGATAATCACCCTCACGGGGATTTGAAGTCTCCTCAAGCGCTTTATCAAACCAACCTTCAAGCCATTTCGGATTATAGCTCTGCCCCGTCTGGTAATAAAGCGTGATAACCCCTTCACGGCTTGCCATCGCCTCCCGCATCTGCCCTGCTACTGCATTGGCATCTGTCTCGTAACGCGGCGCTGCGTATGCCGCAGCTCCATCTTCCGGCAGAGGATTTAAGTTTTCTTCACTAATAACATCTTTATAGAGAGGATTGATGTAAGTAATCTCATCATACAGAACCGGCTCTCCCGCTGATTCTGTATCCCCCATGCTTTCTGATGGATTAACCTCTTCCGGAACGGCTGCGCCTTCTGCCATCTCGCCGTTTCCTTCGCCATTCAGATCCTGCTCCTGTATGGCATTCTCTTCATTGCTCGTATTGCCTTCGGCTGCGGCGGATCCAGCATCGCCAGCATCATCTATGCTTTCTGCCTGTTCTGCATTTTCCGGGCTTTCCGGCTCATCCGCACTTTCTGCCTCATCCGTATATTCTGCATTTTCTGCTACTGTTTCCTGTGCGGTTTCTTTTGCATATGCACTGTCCGTTCCTGCCGGCATGATGCAGCCTGCCAGCAATGCCGCCGTTACAGCGGCCGCCATAAACTTTCTTCTCATCCCAACACCCCTTTTTCAGTGTAACGTTTTTTAGTTTAGTGTACTATACCCTCAGTGAACATAGGAATACACGCCCTGACCATAGATATTTGGGTGATTTTCTGCGTTGTCCTCAATCGGCGTACGTCCAGTACGCCTCAATCGTCCGCCTTGAAAATCGCCCAAATATCTATGGTCAGGGTCGTAGAGTCGGAAAGAAACCAATTTTTGTTCCTGCAAGGCACTTGACTGACGCGTACTGGACGTACGCGGAAGGAAAGCAACGCAGCAGGAGCAAAAATTGGTTCTTCTCCGACCGTGTGTTCCTTTGTTCACTGAGGGTATCCTCTGTAAAGCGTCAAATAATACATAAAAAATCACCATCCCCGATGCCCTAAAACATCAAAAACAGTGATTTCAAATGCGCGATCAGGGGCTCGAACCCTGGACACCCTGATTAAGAGTCAGGTGCTCTACCAACTGAGCTAATCGCGCACATCTGTTATTTTATTACGTCACTTCTTCAACGCAAGTGATATTATATAACAGAATTCTTGTTAATGCAAGTATTTTTTTCATTTTCTTATTATTTTCTTAAAAATCTTTTCCGAAGGTTTCCTATAGCCACACGCCGCACCGCTCTCCATCGCACACTCTTTTCGGCGGGTGCATATGCAAAAGCTGCGCCGTAAGGAACATGCAGCAACCGGCGGGATAGTGCTCCGCAGCCCCGGACATAAAAGCGAGCTGCCGCCTCGCCGCCTCTTCGTATTCTTCCTCCCCGGTAATCTCAGCCAACCTCACAAGGCAATACGCCATCACGGAATTCCCGCTGGGCAGGGCATTGTCATAGACTTCCTTCGGCCTTGTGATGAGACGTCCGTTTTCCGGCCCGTACAGAAAATATCCCCCGTTCTTCTCATCCGCAAACTGCCGCGCTGCCTCTTTGCAGATTTCCTTTGCCCTTTCAATATACATTTCCTGGAAATCAGCATCGTACAGGCTGATGAGAGCCGCCCCGTAGCAGGCATACTCATCTAAGAATCCTTTGACCTGTCCTCTCCCGCCCCGGCAGCTCACATAGAGGATATTGCCGTCAGCGAGATTTCCTTCTATAAATTCCTGCGCCCTTTTGGCTGTCTGAAGATATTCTTTTTTCCCCGATGCCTGATAAAGAATACATAGTCCGCAGACAGCAAGGGAATTCCAGGACGTCAGCACTTTGTCGTCAAGATGGAGCTTTGCACGGGATTTGCGGTAATCGTATAACAGCTTTTTCTCTTCTCCAAATTCATCCCGGATATCCTGCCCTCCCAGCAGGTTGAGAATGTTCTCTCCCTCAAAGTTCCCCTTTTTCGTCACGCCAAAATACGTGCTGAATCTTTCCCCTCTTTCTTTTCCAAGCACCTTTATGATTTCGTCATGGCTCCAGACATAAAATCTTCCTTCCTCTCCCTCGCTGTCCGCATCCTGGGCAGAGTAAAATTCTCCCGCAGGTCCGGTCATCTCCCTCAGTATATAAAGGGCCGTCTTTTCTGCTGTGTCAAGCAGCCTTTTATCACCTGACTCCCTATAAGCGGCAGCATAGGCAGCAGTTAAAAGGGCATTGTCATACAGCATTTTTTCAAAATGAGGAACAAGGAAATATTCGTCTGTAGAATACCGCGAAAACCCGTAGCCGATCTGGTCGAAAAGCCCTCCCCGGCGCATCCTGTCAAGGGTCTTGCCTACCATATCAAATATTTTTTCTTCATTATATATCTTTGCATACAGGGTAAGGAATATCAGGTTATATGGCATCGGAAATTTAGGCGCGTCGCCAAATCCGCCGTTTTCCGAGTCAAAACTTCCCGCAAGCAATTCTGCCGCTCTTTTCGGCAAAGATCTGTCTATCTCCTCACACGGCTCTTCCTCCGATACATCTGTAAGATGCGACAGAATCCTCTCTGCCGACTGCACCAGCCTGTCTTTGTCCTGCCGCCATTTATCCGCTATGGCAGGCAAAAGCTCCTTTAATCCGGTCATGCCCCTTGCCGTCACAGGCGGAAAATATGTGCCTGCAAAAAATGGTTTCTGTAGCGGCGTCATAAAGATGCTCATAGGCCACCCTCCGCTTCCGGTCATGGTCTGGCACACAGACATGTATACGCTGTCAATATCCGGGCGCTCCTCCCTGTCCACTTTAACAGACACAAAACATTTATTAAGAACCTCTGCAATCTCCTTATTCTCAAAGCTCTCCCGCTCCATAACATGGCACCAGTGGCACGTGCTGTAGCCGATACTTAAAAATATGGGCTTATCTTCCCTCTCCGCCTTCTCGAAAGCCTCCTGACACCACGGAAACCAATCAACCGGATTATCCGCATGCTGCAAAAGATACGGACTTTTTTCATATTTTAATCGATTACTCATAATGCACCTCCACTTATATTATTACATTCCATTGTCATTTTCATTCCTACATTAAAATTGCATTAAAATTTTTCTTGAGGAATCAGAAAATTTGTTGTAACATTATTTTGTTAGTTTTCGGCCGATTACGGCAAGGCACGCCGCATACATATACCCACAGACATAATGAGGAAAGCAGGAGCACTTATGATAAAAGAATTTTTCTTAAATAACCGCATATATGCGGCCAAAAAGACGATTTCTATCGTTCTCATTTTATTTGGCATATTTTTTGTACTCTCAAACAGAGATGCCTATTACAGTTTACATTCTTCTTTTGTGCCCCTTGAGGAAGAGGTCCAGGAAAACGAAGCAGTCATCCGTTTTTCCGGCACCAAGACCTTCGAGCAGGAGTTCACTGGGTGGAACGGCAGCCTTGAGATGTGCTATTTACGCTTTTCCAACCAGGGGCGTGATCTCTCAAGCGGAAGCGTAACCGTCAATATCCTGGATGCTGACGGGAATATGCTGCAAAGTTCTGAAAAGCCGCTGACGCAGATTGCGAGAAGGACTTCTTTCGTCTTTGATGATCCAAAAGAATTATCAAAAAGCAAGACTTACACTTTGCAGACCGTTATCCGTGATGCATACAACCCGCAAGGGTTCGGCATCTGCACATATACGGACAAGGGGGAGCTTTTTGGGCAGCTTACTCAGGACGGCGCTCCCATCGACAACCGCCTCCGCGTCTCCTTCAGCTACCGCTTTTACAATACAAGGGCGCTGGCAGATATGCTGATCCTGCTGGGACTTGCACTGTTTTTTGTCTTTATTCCCTTTGGGCGCATCGACAGCCTTATCGAAAAAAAGACGGGCAGAAAGCCGGATATAAATATATTGGTGTCAAGAATTTTCCTGTTCGCGACCCCGGCGCTCTGCGTCTTTCTCGGAGACCGTTTTAACGGCTACCACCTCTCAGAGATGATCGAGCGGGTCATTACCTGGCAGTTTTGGTTTAACCTTGCCATCTATACTGCGCTTTTGCTGGTGGCATATGTGGTTCTCAACCGGGTGCAGTATACGTGCATTGCTGTCTTATCAGCGGCTTTTATCATGCATATTGCCAACTATTATGTCTGGGTCTTCAGAGGCTGCCCGATTCTTGCGGCAGATCTGCAGTCTGCCGCCACGGCATTTAACGTCGCCAACAATTTTTCCTACTCCCTCGACCTTACCGGGGTGTGGGGAGTAGTATATATTCTGTCATTTACCGCCATGCTTCTAAGCCTTCGGGGCTATAAAGGGCCGCGGCTGAAACAGCGGATGTTTACGGCGGGCGCATGCGCCGTATATATTGTTTTCTTTAATCTGCTGTTCATACAGTCAGATTTCGCGCCGGAGCATATCAGGCATGATGTATGGAAACCTCAGCGGACTTACGCCAAAAACGGCAACGCTCTTTCCTTCCTCATGTCATGGTCGTCCATCCGTATCGAAAAGCCAAAGGGCTACTCTGCCAAAGAGGTGGAAAAGATTACCAAAAAATATCCTTCGGACAAAGCGACCCCGACATATGCCGCAGAAAGCCAGGCTCCTAACATTATCGCTATTATGAATGAATCCCTTGCGGATTTAAGCTACAACAGCCCCATTGAGCTGTCGGAAGATTATCTTCCCTTCCTGCACAGCCTGACGGAAAACACCGTAAAGGGAAAGCTTTATGTGTCCATCGAAGGCGCTAATACCGCAAACTCCGAGTTTGAGTTCCTGACGGGAAATTCCATGAATTTCCTCCCATACCGGAGCATCCCGTACAATGAATATATAAAGGACATAACTCCCTCCATGGCCCACACTCTGAAAGCACAAGGGTACAGCGGCGTAAATGCGTACCACCCGTTTAAATCTTCCGGGTGGAGCCGGACGGTCGCTTATCCTGCATTAGGCTTTAATGATTGCCATTTCCAGGAGTATTATGAGAAAAATAATAATTTTGACCTGGTAAGGAACTATATTTCTGACGAGGCTGATTTCCGCCAGATCATTGCTGATTACAAGGCATCCAGGAAAGAGTCCGATTCCCCTTTCTACCTGTTCAATGTGACCATGCAGAACCACGGCGGCTACAACGGAAAGAGAGGACTTGTGGAACCAAAGATTACGATTAAAGATTCATCGCTTAATGACCCGGAGGCGGAGCAATATATCAATCTTGCAAAGATGAGCGACGATGCCTTTAAGATGCTGGTTGAATATTTTAAAAAAGTTGACGAACCTACACTTATTGTCATGTTCGGCGACCACCAGCCGCCCATCATGAACCTATTCTACAGCAGCCAGTTCGGCAAAGACGTAGAAGACCTGTCGCCGGAAGAAGAGGCAAACTGGTACTCCACTCCCTATGTCATCTGGGCAAACTATGACATCGAGGAAACAGAGCTTGACATGAGCGCAAACTACCTGTCCTCATACGTGATGAACCTCGCCGGCAATAAGCTGACCGGTTACAATAAATTCTTATTGGAACTGCAAAAAGAGCTGCCTGCCATTTCTGCAGTCTGCTATATGGACAAAACCGGGAAAATACATAAATATGACGAGAAGACAGAGTACGACGATCTCCTGGCTGACTATCACATGCTGCAGTATAACCAGATGTTTGACAAAGAAAACCGGGCGGACGAGTTCTTTTTCCTGCAACAATAAAACAGCGCAAAAAGGAGGCAGATTATGGCAAACGAAACAATGAAACTTTCCCGGGAAACGGCTCCCGCCTGCAAGATTGAGCATCACGCCATGATGTTCGCATTCCTGGCCAAACACGCCATCGAGCGGTGCGGCGAGAGGGGGAAGACGGCGATTCTCGAAGGAATGACTATCTACGGCAATGAACGCGGTGCACGCATGGCTGCAAACGCCCTTGCCCGCGGCGATGAGCTGACCACTATGACAAACCAGGCTTACGGGGAGTGGAAACCGGATTACGACGGGCAGATGGAATTCGGGCAGTTACGCACCGAGCCTACGTTGCAGACCTACATTGCAAAATGCGCCTGGTGCGACGCCTGGAAAAAGCACAATATCACAGAGTACGGAAAATATTACTGCGTCAACGTGGACAATGCGGTTTATCAGGGATTCCGGTCTGACTTTGTCTGCACCCCTACCGCCATGTCCTTAAGCTGGGGCGGCGAGCGGTGCGAGTTTGACTGGGGGCATCCGCTGTCGCCGGAGGAAGTGACGACGCTGGCGGAAAAGAAACGGGAACTTGGAACATCCTGCATGAAGGATTTTGATTTTCATACGGCGCACCTGAAATATACGCTTGGCCGTGTGCTCAGTGAGAAGTTGGGGGCAGACGGGGAAGCGATTGTGCGGATGGCAGCCGAAGATTTTGAGCGGACATTCGGAGAAAAATATCTCCATGCATTAGAAGGGGTTGATACAAGCGAGTTTTGAGAGGGCGAAAAAATTGTGTGGGGTATATTGGGGTAATTGCAATACAGCTTATCGCAATTGATGTGTTAGCAACTTGGGTTATGTGCATGTTGATTACAGAAAAATGGAAATTTTGGAGGGAGGTGCGGATTGTGGGCAATATTATTTCTGACTGGCTTGAGCGGCATGAGGGGGAGCTTACTCAGGCGGCGGATTTTATTTTCCGGCATCCGGAGGTTGCTTATGAGGAAGTTTTGTCTTCGCGGTGTCTGGCGGAGTTCCTTACAGGGAAGGGGTTTACGGTTTCCTGGGGAACAGCCGGGCTCTCTACTGCTTTTACGGCGGAGCGGGGCGAAGGGGAGCCTGTAATCGGATTTCTGGCAGAGTATGATGCCCTTGCGGGAGCCGGGCATGCCTGCGGCCACAATCTATTGGGTACGGCTGTGTGCGGTGCGGCGTGTGCGCTGAAGGAATATATGGCGGCTGCACATATGCCGGGAACGATTCGGGTATACGGCTGTCCGGCGGAAGAAATCATGTCGGGAAAGATTGTGATGGATACGGCGGGAGTATTTGATGATTTAAGCGTTGCGGTCACATGGCATCCCTTTGACCGGAACCGGGTCAGCAATGATATCTGGCAGGCGCAGGACATCAAAAACTACACCTTTCACGGGATAAGCGCCCACGCCTCCAAATCGCCGGAGGACGGCAGGAGCGCCCTTGACGCGGCGGAGCTTATGAATATCGGAGTCAATTATCTCCGGGAGCATGTGCCGGGGGATGTACGGATGCATTATGCCTATGTGGATAACCACATTCCGGCAAATGTAGTTCCGGACATCGCGAAGACGAATTACTTTATCCGCTCCTCAAAACGCTCCCGGACGGAGGACGCAAGCCGGCGGGTGGACGACTGCGCGAGAGGCGCAGCGCTGATGACCGGAACGACCGTGGACATCGAACTTGTAAAATGCTGCAAGGAGATGAAGGTCAACCGGCCTCTGACAGAAATCTTCTATCAGGCAATGACACACATACCAACGCCGGAATATACAAAGGAAGAGCTTTCATTTGCCGCAGATATCTGTAAGAAAGCTGGATTCCCCGACAGCGGAGACTATTTTTCCGGTCTAGAACCTTTAGAGGACGCCCCGGTGCCGATTTCCATCGGAACAGATGCCTCAGAGGTCAGCCACACCGTGCCGTTAGTTACCGTCAGCGCCGCCACCATGTGCAAAGGTACTCCGCTCCACCACTGGGCGGCGGCCAAACAGGCGGGCATGAGCATCGGGCAGAAAGGGATGCTGTACGCCGCAAGATGCATGGCAGAAGGAACAAAGCTTTTACTGGAGACACCAGACGGATTCGAGAAAGTTTGGGAATTCCACAGGCAATCCTCTGGCAATCGGTGATATTATCATAACATTTAAACATCTGGCACAAAAAGGCGGGCACCTTAAGTGATGCCCGCCTTTGCTGATATATAGTTATGAGTGGTTACTTGTCAATGGCTGTTTAATCATTCCCTACAATCTGAAGATCCTTCGGATACTTAGTCAGAACTTCACATCCGTCCTCTGTCACGATAACAAGGTCTTCAATCCTTACTCCAACATCATCTTTCAGATAGATGCCCGGCTCAATGGAGAAACACATGCCCGGCTCTGCGATAAGGTCACAGGATGCGCTTGCCTCCGGCGGCTCGTGTACCGTCATGCCCACGCCGTGTCCGGTACGGGTAAGGAACTTGTCGCCATATCCTGCATCGCTGATGACTTTGCGGGCAACCGCGTCAATATCACACATCTTCACACCCGGCTTCACAAAATCAATCGCTGCCTGCTGCGCCTCTTTTACTATCTCATACACCTTGCGGTGCTCATCGCTTACGCTCTTATAGAATACGGTACGGGTCATATCGCACCAGTAATTGTTGATCGGAGCCCACAGGTCGAAAAGCACTGCATCCCCTTCTTTCAAGGTCTCTCCTGCAACAGCGCCGTGGTGCGGCTCAGCCGCATTTTTACCATAGCATACATACTGGAGCTGGATATCACGCTCTGCCCCATGCTCCTCAAAGAACTCCTCAATCATATCTGAAAGCTGTTTCTCGTCAAGGCTCGGGTCAATGTGGTTAATGCCGAACTCAACTGCCATATCATTGATACGGGCTGCCTGACGCAGAAGCTCTCTTTCTTCCTCGTCCTTGTGCGCCTTGCAGATGTCAACGCAGTCTGAGCCCAGTACCGGAATCAGGTCATCGCGCTCCTGAAGAATAGAAATTGTGTGCTTTGCTGTCCAGTTTTTGTCAAATCCGACTTTCCCCGGCTTTAACTCTGCTGCAATAAGTGCATACGGATTCTCGCCGTCTGCATAATAGTGCATCGTCATGCCGTCTATCGGCTCAAAGCAGAAGAGGTTGTTCATAAATGCATGCACCTCTCCGTTGTCCTTGATCAGGATCGCGCCGCAGCGCTCCATCGGATTTACAATCCTTCCCGTCAGATAAAAGATTGACGGATCATCCGCAACGAGGATCTGGCTGAGTTCTAATTTCTTCATGTTCTCCACAACCCGTTCAAATCTCTGTTTGTTCATCATAATGTCTTCGCTCCTTCCACCTGGTTATTATTTTTATATTCCGGGGGCAGATAAGTCCGCCCCCATGACATTATTTTGCTGCACGAAGTTTTGCAAGCTCCTGGCGGCGTTCTTTCGTAAAATGCCTGAAGGCAAGACACGCGCAGAATCCAATTGCCAGAAGAACTAAGAATCCAACGAAAATATAACGGTAACCTGTAACACCCTCATGGCTTGAAATGCACCATCCATTGTAAAGAGGCATGATACTCTCTGCTGCATATCCAAGGGGCGTAATGATAAAGGATGCCGCGCCCATTCTCTCAAGAGGATAGTCTCCCTCTTCCATGATCGCATAGTGCAGTGCCTGCGCCGCATACATGAACATACACAGCAGCGCGATACTGAGAATCAGCATCCACATGAAACTCATAGACTGCGGAGTAAACAGAAGACCGACAACACCTAATGCCATCAGCGCAATATCTACCAGCATCATAGTAGAAAGACCTTTGCGGTCTGCAAGCTGTCCTCCGATAAAGCAGCCGACGAAACGGAAACCATTTGCCGCATAGCCCATAATTCCTGCCAGCGCTGCGGACATTCCGAATGCAGCCGTGCAATACGGTACAACATAATTATAAGTAATGATAACTCCATATGTAGTAAACATAATGATTACAAGCATCCATGTAGTAGGCATCTTGAGAACACCGAATACTTCTTTCGCAAAGTTGCTGTCTTTCGCTTTTGCCTCTTTTGAGAAATCCGGAAGACGGTTTCTGAGTGCAAAGTAGCAGATTACACCGACAACGATTGCCTCTACGTCATAGAAGATGATAAGCCCGGTCATCCCCATCGTATCTCCAACTGCACGGCATGCTGCGGTAAATCCCGCCATGATCAGAAGTCCTGAACCAAAGTTTAAGATTCCGCGGCCCATATCAAACAGCGCATATCCTCTCGCCTGCTCCTCCGCACGGCTCAGCGCGCGCAGCACCTTCATAAGAGGATTCCAGAATGTAAGGATCGTTGTAATTCCCCACAGCGCATAGATTGCAACATGAATCGGAAACGGCGGTTTCAGGAGAAGAAGAAGACCTGCCGCACCTGTCACGATCAGAGAACCTGGAACAAAGACTTTAAGCGGAGCGCGGTCAGCAACCCATCCGCCAAGGCAGTAACCCACAAGAGTCAGCGCGCCGTACACACTTCCGAGAATTCCCATCTGCATATCATTGATTCCGAAATAAGCCAGATAAGCGTCATAGTAATAGTAACGGAAGTATGGCAGAAGATAAGCCGTCATGCCCGCTAACGCTATCAACAAGATAATCGGTCTGTTCTTTTTGTAACCAACATTATTGTTATCCATATTTTCCCTCCTCAATCGTACTGCGGTTCACCCGAATCAATATCTGCAGCTATACGATACATGTAAACCGCGGCAACATATTCTGCTGTTATTATGACATGAATTTAACGATTATTGAAATTTCCGTTTTTTCTTTACAAGAAAAATATTTTTATCTTGTTTCTTTTAACGAAAAAAATAACCTTTTATTTCTATGATTTGACATAAAAAGTTAAATTTTTATCAAATTTCACTTCGTTCTGTATTTTAAATCAATATTCATTGTAATTATGACAATTTCGGGTAAAATGATAGATAAAACTTATAAAACAAAAGAAAGGATGGAATTATATGACACCAAGCGAACATGTTGGTTCAAGAATAAGGCTGTACCGTACACAGCGTCATCTTACACTGGAAACCTTTTCAAAAATGATTTCACGGAGCCCTTCAACGGTGTCCAAGTATGAGTCAGGAAAAATCGTTGTTGATATTGAAACGCTTTTTGAAATCTCCGCCGCACTTAACATATCCGTCAATCAGCTTGTAGACTATACGAAACCTGATACATCCGTACCATCTCAGAATATCCGGGATAATTTTTTCAAACAGGCAAATCTTTACTACATGTATTCATTTTTCGGGATCGACAAACAGTTCTACGTCTGCGCCCTGGAAATCGTGAGAAACCAGAAAGACGGGGAAGATAAGATCATTCTCTACTATGACATCAACGACACAAAGAATTACTCCAACTCCAGCTACCTTTATACCGGATACATCAATTATTTCGATTTCCACGTGACTATGAAAATGGAAAATCCGTACAATAAAGGCGACCAGCTTTTCATATATGCCAAGACGCCTTTCAATACAAACGGCGCTGCAAAAGGGCTGGTGCTGGGATTGTCCGAATCGCTGAGAAGCCCCTGTTCCTTTAAGGTGATTTTCTCTAAAACCGCATTAAAAGAAGACAGCGAGCTGAAAAACGGGCTCAGCATCTCTACGAAGGACGTGATCGCCGAGATAAGGCGGACAAACAACCTGATGGGATATTGACTTAAAAATGCCCCGAGGTCAGAATCTTTTTGCCCCCGGGGTTTCTTACTGTTTCTCTTAAATTCTACTTTCCCTGCATCTTCTTGATTACTTTCAGCCTCGTAAACTCCTCGCGCTCCTTTTCTTCCAGCGCATTGTTAATATTGTAGACAAGAGCAGTATACATAGGAATCGTTATATTCTTAAGGGCATTTGCCCTCTTCTGTGTTTTTTTTATGTTTGCTGCAAGCCTGTATGCCGAATTCTCAACCGTAGACAGCTTTACCGTCAGCTCCTTGACCTCCCGGAACGCCTCCCTGGCTATATCGATAGATTCTCTCGTGCTTCCGAAGGAATAGGTCAGGTTATTCTGTTTGGAGTCGTACTTTACATGGGGAATCTCCGTTCCCATGATGCTCCTCGTCTGGATGACGATGGAATCCTCAATCGGCACCGTAAATGCAAGCTCCTGGACTTTACTGATGCCCATGTCAATATTGGCGTGCTGGAGGCATGCATATGCGCGGGTAAACGTAGTGTCAATCTGCTCCTGTATGTCCTTCGCCTCATCAATCAGGCTCATCAGCTCCTTCAGGAGGATGTTGCGTTTCTTATCCATCAGCTCATACCCCTGGCGGGCAAGGGCAAGAGAATTTTTGGCAAGCATCAGATTTCCCTTTGTCGGAAACTCACGCGGATCCATACTGATTCCCCCTTCCTTAAGCTTGCGCTTATATGATCTCTGCCGCGTCCTGCAATTCTTCGCGTGGGTAGTAGATATCCAAAAGCTTTGTATCGATTCGGTCAAGCTCCTCCCTTGGCAGGAGTTTTAAAAGCTCCCACCCGAGATCCAGCGTCTGCATGATGCTCCTGTTTTCCGCCGCTCCCTGGCCGATATAGCGTTTCTCAAACTCTGTGCCGAACTTCAGGTATTTTTTATCCAGCGGAGACAGCTCATCCTCTCCGATAACAGATGCCAGGTTCCTTGCCTCCCCTACCTTCGCATAGGCGGAGAAAAGCTGGTTTGCAAGGCTCTGATGGTCGTCTCTTGTATATCCCGCGCCGATTCCGTCTTTCATAAGACGCGAAAGCGACGGCAGGATGCTGATCGGCGGGTAAACGGACTGTCCGTGGAGGTTCCGGTCCAGAACAATCTGCCCCTCGGTAATGTACCCGGTAAGGTCGGGAATCGGATGGGTGATATCATCATTCGGCATGGTCAGAATCGGCAGCTGCGTCACGGATCCGAGGGCATTTTCTACGATTCCCGCCCTCTCATAGATCGTGGCAAGCTCACTGTAAAGATATCCCGGATATCCCTTTCTTGACGGAATCTCCCCTCTGGATGAGGACACCTCACGCATCGCCTCCGCAAAAGATGTCATATCCGTCAAAATTACGAGAATATGCATATTGCACTCAAACGCAAGATACTCCGCGACAGTAAGCGCCACTTTCGGCGTGATCAGACGCTCTACCACTGGATCGTTAGCAAGGTTCAAAAACATGCACACATGATCGGAAACGCCGCTCTCCTCAAAGGTCTTACGGAAAAACTCCGCCACGTCATGCTTTACTCCCATAGCTCCAAAAACAATCGCAAATTCCTCCTCCGAATCGTCTCCCAGAGACGCCTGTTTTACGATCTGCGCCGCAAGCTGGTCGTGCGGCAGCCCGTTCCCGGAAAAGATTGGCAGTTTCTGGCCGCGAATCAGCGTTGTCAGCCCGTCAATGGCTGAAATTCCCGTGCGGATATAGTTCCTCGGGTACTCTCTCTTCACCGGGTTTAACGGCAGGCCATTTACATTACGCATCTCATGGGCGACGGCTGCCCCAAGCCCGTCAATCGGCACTCCTACGCCGTTAAACGTCCTTCCCAGCATATCTGCGGAGACCGGCACTTCCATGGGATGCCCTGTGAGTTTCGTGTGGGTGTTCCGAAGAGACATATCCTCCGTGCCCTCAAACACCTGGATTACTGCCTTATCATCATTTAGCTCCACAATCCTTCCCATTTTCTTTATATTTCCGTCAACCACGAACTCAACGATCTCATCGAAAAATGCCTCCTGGACACCCTCCAGAACTACCAAAGGCCCGTTAATATTGCTGAGTCCAAGATATTCTATTGCCATATTAACCATCCCCCTTTACGCATTTTTCTCTATGATCTTATTGTAGAAATTGTCAATATTGAGCTTATACATATCCAAAAGCTGCAAATTATCATTGGGAACATCATATTTCACAGCAATCACTTTCTCGAAAATTCCCTCTGACTTCAGCACGGACATCGGCATTCCCATAGCGATAAGCTTGCGGCATGTCTTATACAGGTAGAGAATGACATCCATCATCTTAAACTGTTTCTGCATGGACACGCAGGTGTCATCTTTGTGGAATGCATTCTGCTGAAGGAATCCCAGACGTATGACCTTTGCAATCTCAAGTGTCAGTTTCTGATCGTCCGGCAGGACGTCCCCCCCAATCAGCTTCACAATCTCCATCAGGCTGCTCTCCTGGTTTAAGATTGTCATAATGCGGTTCCGGTAATCCAGAAACTTCGGCGATACATTGTCGGAATACCACCCGCTCAAATCCGTCAGGTATTCGCTGTAGCTGGTAAGCCAGTGGATTGCCGGGAAATGTCGGGAATATGCCAGAGACTTGTCAAGCCCCCAGAAACAGCGGACGAACCGTTTCGTATTCTGTGTCACAGGTTCTGAAAAATCTCCGCCCTGGGGGGAGACCGCCCCGATGATGGACACGGAACCGGTAGCGCCGTTAAGGGTCTGCATCATCCCCGCCCGCTCATAAAAGGCAGAAAGCCTTGATGCCAGATAGGCCGGGAATCCTTCCTCCGCCGGCATCTCCTCCAGACGCCCGGAAAGCTCCCTTAATGCCTCGGCCCAGCGGGATGTAGAGTCCGCCATGATCGCGACGTCATATCCCATGTCACGGTAATACTCCGCAAGCGTAAGCCCGGTGTAGATGGATGCCTCACGGGCAGCCACCGGCATATTGGACGTATTGGCGATCAGCGTGGTACGGTCCATCAAAGGATTCCCCGATTTCGGATCCACCAGCTCGCCAAACTCCTCCAGAACCTGGGTCATCTCATTGCCCCGCTCGCCGCATCCGATATAAACGATGATGTCGGCATCCGACCACTTGGCGATCTGATGCTGGGTCATAGTTTTCCCTGTTCCGAAACCGCCCGGCACAGCCGCCGTACCTCCCTTGGCAATCGGGAACATCGTATCCAGGATTCTCTGTCCTGTGACAAGCGGGATGCTGGCCGGATATCTCTTGTGGACCGGCCTCGGCACGCGGATCGGCCAGCGCTGGGTCATAGTGATCTCTCTGCGCTCTCCGTTTGAGAGCTCCAGCACAAGCAGCGTGTCATTAATCGTATACTGCCCATCCGGCTTTACCTCTACCACCGTGCCTTCCAGCGTCGGCGGAATCATGCACTTATGGACGATTGCCCGCGTCTCCGGAACCTCGGCAAAGATTGCCCCTGCATGGAGGAACTCACCTTCCGCCACCGTTATATGGGTATCCCACAGCTTTTCCGTATCCAGTGATTCCACGCTCACGCCCCTTGAGATAAATGCTCCGGCGTTCTCCCCGATCTTCTCGAGAGGACGCTCGATACCGTCGAATATATTGTTCAATATTCCGGGAGCCAGCGTTACAGATACTGCCGCGCCTGTGGCCTCCACTGTCTCGCCCGGCCTTAACCCGGAAGTCTCTTCATAAACCTGAATGGTCGTCATGTCTTTATCCAGGGAAATAACCTCTCCTACCAGCTTTTCCTTTCCGACATGCACCATCTCCGACATCTTAAAATCAGTCTTCCCCTTGAGGTAGATGACGGGACCGTTAATCCCGTATATTGCTCCAACTTTTGCACTATCCAATGCCCCTGCCTCCCTTAAACACAAACTTCTGATATTCCCGTTCAATGGCTCCTTTAAAGGCATGGTCGATCAGGATGTTCCTTTCATGCACCACCGTGCGGATTCCTCCGATAAAGTCTTCCTTGCTCACCGTAACAGCCACCCCGGTATGCTCCTCCAGATAAGCCTTTTTGTCCTCGTCCGTCGGGTTGATATAGATTGTCATGGCAGCTCCGTCAGCAAATCCTGCGGCTTTTTCAATATATCCTACGAGAAGACGTTTATAATCCTCCGTTTTCATGTAATCCTGAAGGAGCGTTTCCACTTCGCGGAATAATTCTTTTTTTAATCTTTTCTGCGTTTTCCCCAGCTCCTGCTTCATGTCAAGCTGGGCTTTTGACGCAGACATGTTAAGCTGATGCCTGATGTTTGTCTGTTCGGCCTTGATCCTGATCTCAGCCTGCCTCCTGGACTCGTCGATATGCTGCTCATATATGTTTTCCAATGCTTTTTTATGCTGCCATACGATGGCATTGCCCTGCGCCCTTGCCTCCGTCATTGCAGATGCCTGCAGGTGCGCTATTTTTTCTTCTATGTTCAAGCATGTCACCTTCTTTTTACAGTTTTAATCCAATCGCTTCATTTACATAAGATGTGATAAAGTCCTTTTTCCGCCCGGTTCCGTGCCTGTCAGGAATCTCGATCAGCAGCGGGAATGCCCGCTCAAGCTTAATCTCGTCAAGAAGATCCGGGAATTCCCTTCCAAACTTTTCCGTCAGCAGGATGATCCCCACGCTTTTATCCTCCATCGCCGCCTCAATCTCTTTTCTCAGCTCTTCCCTCTCATGGACGACAACACCGTCAACACCCGCAAGCCTCATGCCCGTCAGCGTATCCACATTATCACTAATCAGATACATCTTCATCTTATAACCTACCTATAATCATGAAAGAAATAATAAGGCCATACAGACATACGCCTTCCGCCAGGCCGACGAAAATCAGGGATTTACCAAGAGCGCTGGGATCCTCGCTGATTGCTCCCAAGGCCGCGCTTGCAGCGCTGGCAACGGCAATTCCGCCGCCCACGCAGGAAAGGCCTGTTGAGAGCGCAGCCGCCAGGTAGCCAAAGCCTGTGGCATTGGACGATACCGTTTCCGCTGTCTCCGCCGCCTGCACCGGCACTCCTGCAAACAGCATAATTCCCGCTACAAGGAATGCACCAAAGAAGAAAAACACATTTACCGCAAGCGATCTTTTATAGCGCTTTTTGTTCTTCTCCCCAATCAGGAAATAGCCGAACGGGATAATGATGCTAAGCATTAAAGCTGCGATTAATAAAACTTTTACTGTCAATGTCATGATATGAATCCTCCTTATATTTAACCTCTTGTCTTTCTCTTTCTTTATTTATCGCCCTGTTTGTTAAATGGCCTGAACTCCCGCCCGGACCCGTTGTAAAAGCGGCTGAACAGCTCATAATACTCAAGCCTCAGCACCTGAATCCCTACAACCAGCCCTTCCAAAGCGCATACGATGATATTTCCTATGACAACCCCAATCCAGTTCGTGCGGCCGTCCGCCACTCCCGAGAGCATAAGCACAACCTCCATCATAGCTGCATGGCTCACCGCAAAAGCGCCGATACGCACATAGGATATCGTATTGGAGAAGTAGCTTAACATCGTCTCGAATAACTCAAAAAATCCCTGTATCAGGAACATCCCTTTGCTCTCTTCCATCTTTTTATGATTTTTCTCCACTATATTCGTCAAAGGTTCCTTAAACAGGAACAAAAGCACAGGCACTCCCAGGAATATAATAAGCAGCATATTGCCCGGGGTTTTATGTCCTGTCATATACAGCACTATGGTGGCAATGAGGAATCCGTAGAACACAAGGCCCGCCACGCCATTGTGGGAAAACCATATATTTTCCGTGTCATGCGCTTTCACAGCATTCATGATCTGGAAGATCATAACTAATATATTCAAAGCCATCCCAAACGCGATAGCCACCACGAACACAGTGTTGAGCTGCCCGATAAACGGCAGTTCCGTCATGGCCTCCGTCGGGCGCAGCCAACGCGCCTCTATCACGTCCTCAAACCCAAAGATGCTTCCGAACATAAACCCAAAAAACGCTGAAAATAATCCGGCTACCGATATGATTCCCGCAAGGTTCATCTTTTTTGTCAGGTACAAGATCCCCCCTCCGGCAAACAGGCACAATCCCTGCCCCACATCCCCGAACATCGCTCCAAAGATGAACGTATAGGTAAGCGCCACGAACATTGTAGGATCCATCTCATTGTGGGAGGGCAGCCCATACATCCGTATAAACATCTCAAAAGGCTTAAAAAGTTTCGGATTCTTAAGCTGCGTCGGCGGGTCGCCGAAGAACTTCTCCCGATCCTCCTCCACCATGATGAAAACCCGGTCATCCTTTTCTGTCTCTTTTAAGAGGCTCTCCACATCTTCCTCGCTCATCCACCCGCAGAGTATATAATTGTCATCCTGCTGTTCGTTCGTAATCCTGGCGGCAACTTTCCGAACATCAAAATTGTTGGACAGCTCTTCCAGCCTCTTCTGAGTTCCGAGAAGCTGCGGCGCATGGCCCGCCATCAGTTTCCGTATCTCCTCTTTCAGCTCTTTAATCTTCCGTTTCGTCTCATCTATGTCTTTTTGAAGATTAATGCATGCGTCCTCCGGCGTTCCGATATACTCCACCGGAATACGGATCCTCTCAAAGTGAAGCGAGCTGAATACGGAATCCGCTTTTCCGATATCCGCATTGGCCGCCACATAACATCCGTACACATAATTTTCATTCTGCACGCCCTCTAAAAATATGGCGTCCAGGTCGTCATACAGATATTTCTCCAGCCTCCGGTAATAATCCAGCGCGATCCTGCCAAAACGCACCTGCATGTATTTGTAGCGCAGCACGCTCTGCAGTTCCAGCTCCATCGTCCTGAAAGGTTCCAGGATATTGAACTTTTCCGTCAAAAGATCTCTCTTCTTTTTGAGCAGTTCCTTTCTCTCCTGCAAATCCACATATTTACTGTTGATGCTGCGAATCAGCGCAAGCATCTCATCATTCGAAAGGCTGCGGTCAACCTCATAGCCTTTTCCGTCCAGGAGGGAAACGAATTGTTCCGTCCTTGCAAGCGGTTCTTTATATGGATTTACCTCCACAAAAGGAAGAAGATTATCTGATGTCCGAAGCTCTGTAATCGCATTCTCCAGCTGCATCGCATATTTGGACAGATACATGTCGCATACACGGTCAATGTCCGTCCTTGGACCGCTGATGCTAAGAAACTTCATCTTTACAATCATTGCGTCACACCTCCTAAGTATTCTAACGTCTCTTTTGAAGACAGCCCGTACCGGATGCATTCAAGAGCAGTCGTCAGTTTATTGATCTCTTCTTCTTTTAAAAACAGATAAGTATTGATCGTGGCAATGGAATACGGGTTATACCGTCTGTCCGAAAGGTAAGCTGCTTTCAGTATCTCCTTATACTGCTGCTCAATGGACTGGCCTTCCCCGAAATTCATCTTGCTGCCATATTTCGTGCGCTCCGCCTGATTGATAAATTCCTCCACGGTGGGAGCCTCTACCAATGCTTTAAATTCTTCCATGCCGAGGCGGTACTGTATCGGTATCGTCATCGAGTAGATGTCCGGCGGCAGCATATGGTAATACTTCTTCGCCCTGTAAATCCACTGAAGGTTCACAAGGTCAATCTTCAGCCCGTAATCCTTAATAAAAAGTTCTCTCTCTTTCCCCTTCAAAAGCCTTTTCTCCCCCCGCCACATCATGGAGTAATAGTAAAGCTCCAGCGTAAGGTCGTAGTCGTAAAGCGTTGCGCTGGCTGAATCCCTCACTCTGGCAAGCGGCTCATAATACTCGCTCCCCTTCAGGTTATCTACCAGCTCCTCAACATTTTTGGACATTACGAGCCTGCTGACGGCAAGCTGCGAATATCTGTCAAAGATCCCTTTAATATAGTTAATGTCAAAAGGAACATCATAATGGTTAAAGACGATTCTCAGGCAGTAATTAATTAAGTTTACCTCATATCTTTTCCAGTATGTTTTCAGGAACTTCTTCTGCTCCACGCCTGCAAACCGGAATATCCTCGTATAATCGTCATACAGCGACTCTATCAGTATCTTTTCCACGTTTCCCCTGTGGAATAAAGACGTATCCATCTGATTGATGTATTTTGTATATGCCGGTTTCCCCCTCAGGTACTCCACCGCCTCCGGAACGGACTTCAGATTCGCGATGCTCTCAAAATCCCTGTTCGTCAGCAGTTTCGCCTGCATGGCGCGGACCTTCGTGGTAATCCCGCTATACGCCCTAAGATTGTTCATAAGCCTACACCTCTAATATCTGCCTTAGTATCTCTTTCGCATATTCCGTGTGGTGCTCCGCAAACTCATTCTCCAGGCTGTCTATTACTGACCGGTGCTTTAACCGCTCCTCATTAAGCGCCTGGTCCATCTTCGCCCTTCCTTCCGAACGAATTGCCTCCAGCCGCCCATTCACCTCTTCCTCAAGTTTCCGGTCAAACTCGTCTCTCTCTGCCTGAATCTGTCTCTCAGCCTCAAATTTCTGGTTTTCGGCATTGTCCACGATATCCTCGGCGGTCTTCTCAATTGCCGCAAGCTTTTCGATAATAGAATTCATACGCCACCTCCATCCACCCTTTATTAAAAATAGTTAATCTCTCGCTATCAATAATACACTTTTTTCGGCAAATTTCCATAGTGAAAATTAATAAAATTTTCATTAGTTTAGGCAATTTTTTATTAATTTGAATACCGGAGTCAAAAGTTCCTATGCAAATCATACATCTGAATGTTATAATGATAGCCAAAATGCATATTGACAAGGAGTCTGTATTATGAGATTAAGAAATATCCCGCGGGCTGAGTCCGTCCTTGGCGCCAGTCCCTACGTTATCAAAAACCCTTCCTCCTGCCGGGGGAAGTGGGCAGAAAATGTTTTTCAGAGCAGCTCTCCCATCCACATCGAAATCGGCATGGGGAAAGGACAGTTCCTTTTGACTCTGGCAAAACAGAACCCGTCTGTCAATTACATCGGCATTGAGCGCTATTCAAGCGTCCTTCTCCGGGCCGTGGAAAAGCTTGGCGAGTCCGGCACGGACTCCGGCGATACGTCATGCCGCAAGCCCGCAGACCGCTTTCAAAACCTGCGCTTTGTCTGCTGCGACGCCGCCGGCCTTCCGGACTTTTTTGCGCCCGGGGAGATTTCCCGCATCTACCTGAACTTTTCCGACCCCTGGCCCAAAGCGCGCCATGCTAGGAGACGGCTTACCTCCCGGGAATATTTTTCCCGCTATGACCTTATCCTTGCCCGCGGCGGGCAAGTAGAATTCAAAACGGATAACCGGGCGTTATTTGACTTTTCCACCGGGCAGCTGGACAGTTCAGACACCTGGGAGATTGCAGGCCTCACATACGACCTGCACCGCGACGGGAGCATGTGCGCCGGGAACGTGCTGACAGAGTATGAGGCCAGGTTTTCTTCCGCAGGCACGCCCATCTGCAAATTAATCGCAAAACGTAGAGCCGAAGGGGATCTGTGCATATAATAATAACGAGTAATATATATTCCGGAGGTTTCTATGAAATTAAAACCTTTTCGGTGCTGGCGGCACAAGCTATGCAAAAATGCCTACCTGAGAAAACGCCGGAGACAACGGTGCTGCTGCATTAGCAGTTCCCTCGGCGAGGTCTTTGAGATACTGAACCCGAACACAAACTTCCGGAACAGGCAAGAAAGGTGAGTCATATGCTGCATCTGACAGCAAAAAATTTTACTGAGGAAATCGAAAAAAGCTCTCTTCCTGTCGTCGTCATGTTCTACGCCGCCTGGTGCGGCAAATGCGCCATGATGAAACCGCTCGTAGAAGATATAGAGGCAAAATACCGCCGGCGGATTCTTTTCTGCGAAACAGAGATTGACGAATCCCCCTCCCTCGCCGACAAATACGGCGCTGATTTTGTCCCTACTTTCGTCCTCTTCCAGGATGGCAGACTGGTTGAAATCCTCAAAGGCGTGATGGAAGAATCAACTTTCGAAAAATACCTACAGAAATTATTCAGAATTTGTTAAGGGAGTTTTTCTTTTCAAACGGATATGCCTGTGGTATAGTATTGAGGAGTAACAAGGAAAGTACAAGATTAATAAAGGGGAATTATATCATGAAAAAATTTCAGTCAAAGGCACTCTGCCTCATCACAGCTGCAGCGCTTGTCTGCTCCTGCCTTCCGATGACGGCAAAAGCAGACAGCTCCAAAGTCGTCACGCTGGGAACCAACCTGTCCGATGAGCAGAAAAAATCTATGTATGAATACTTCGGCACCACTGCGGACGAAGTAGAGACAATCGAAGTCACGAACCAGGATGAACGGAAATACATGGAGGGCATCGCAAGCGAAGCCCAGATCGGAAAGAAGACTTTCAGCTGTTCTTACGTCGAGCCGACGCAGGATGGGGGCATCCAGGTAAAAGTAGCAAACCTCACGTTTGTTACAAGCTCCATGATCGCCAGCACGCTTCTTACGTCGGGAGTCGAAAACTGCAACGTAGTCGCGGCCTCCCCCATTGAGGTGTCCGGAACCGGCGCGCTCACCGGCATCATGATGGCATACGAGTCTGCCAGCGGCGAGGAGCTCAGCGAAGAGCAGAAAGCCGCAGCCACCGAGGAGCTTGTCACCACCGGGGAGCTTGCGGACGATGTCGGGCAGGATGCCGCATCCAACCTGATGAACGACGTAAAACAAGAAGTCATCGAGCAAAACCTTACCGACGAGGATAAAATAAAAAACACCGTGGAAGACGCCGCAGATAAGCATAATGTAACCCTCACCGACGAGCAGATTGCCAAAATCACAGCTCTGATGCAGAATATCGCACAGTACGATTACGATGTAAAGGCTCTGAAAGAGACGCTGGATAATCTGGAAGGGAAAGAAGAAGGATTCTTCTCTAAGCTTATAAGCTCTATCACCGGATTATTCGGAGGCGGTGATGACAAGGGCGGCATTATCAACAGCACCAACGACAGCATCCTCGGCGACAACGCAGTGATCGACAGCACGCTGGACGACATCAAGGATAAAGTAAGTTCCGATGAAAACGAAGGATTCTTCGACAAAATCGTGAATTTCTTCAAAGACCTCTTCGGAGGGAGCGAGACCGACGATGCGGAGGACGCGGATCTTGAGCCTGCAGAGCCTCAAAGCACCGACGACGGCAGCCTTCCGGAAGACGACCCGGAAGATCCGGAAAACCCCAATAACATCAGCGGGCAAAAAGCCGGGGAGGAATCCGGGGAAGACGGCGGGCTTGAAGAAGATATCCCGGAGGATGAGCAGGCAGGCGAGGAGGATGTCTCTGACGGCTCTGACGTTTCTGAATAAAGCAAAACGGACAGGCGCGAAAACGCCTGTCACTATAAAAAAGGAATTGCCCGGCGGCAGTTCCTTCTTTTATGCTTATTTTCTCTCTTTTTGTTATTTTTCTTCCTCGATTGCCATAATCATGTCGACCCTCGTCTGATGCCTTCCGCCCATGAACTCCGCATCCAGCCATTCGTCAACAATCATCTTCGCCATCTCGATGCCTACAACCCTTGCGCCGAACGCCAGGACATTGGTATCATTATGCTGCCTGGACAGTTTTGCGGAATACGGTTCCGAGCATACCACCGCCCTGACTCCTCTCACTTTATTTGCAGCAAGAGATATGCCGACCCCCGTTCCGCAGATAAGAATCCCAAGGTCAACTTCCCCGGCGGCTACCGCCTCGCCGACAATCTTCCCATACTCCGGGTAATTGCAGCTCTCATGCATATCCGTGCCGTAATTGACAACCTCGTAACCTTTCTGCTCAAGATACTCTGCGATATCCTGTTTCATCTCCACTGCGGCATGGTCATTTCCAATTCCAATCTTCATATCTGCACCCAACCTTTCACTTTTCGTCTTCCATCTATTTCTGTTTTATATTATAATGTGTAAGCAATCAATCTGCAATACAAGTTTTAGAAGGAGCATCCCATATGATAAAGTATATAGCCAGCGACCTGGACGGCACTCTCTTACAGGGAGGCGCACAGAGCCTTGACCCCGAAATCTTTGACCTGATCTTGCAGCTCAGGGAAAAAGGCATCTGTTTCATCGCGGCAAGCGGCCGTCAATACTATAACCTATACAATCTTTTTGGCCCCGTGCAAAACGACATCTCCTATATCGCAGAAAACGGCTCTCTGTGCATCCATCAGGGCAGCGTAATCTCGCGGGGCATCATTGAACGCGAACTGGGGCTGCGTATTATTGACGCATGCCGAAAACTGCCCTCCTGCCACTGCATGCTCTCCTGCGAGTCCAGGATATACACCGAATCCAAAGATTCCAGGTTTCTTCACTATCTGCACGACATACTCCAATATGACCTTGAGGAAGTCAGCGACCTGCACGATATCACGGAACCGTTCCTTAAGCTTGCCATGTGCGATTTCGGCGGAACAGCTGAAATCGAGCCATTTTACAAGAAACAATTTTCATCGGAGATTTCCGTGGTTACTTCCGGCAACATCTGGGTGGACTTTATAGCGCCGGGAGCGCACAAAGGTTCCGGCCTTGTCAATCTCACAAAGCATCTCGGCCTTTCTCCCGAGGACGGGATTGCTTTCGGAGACCAGTACAACGATATTGAGATGCTGGAAACCGCCGGAATCGGATGCGCCATGGAAAACTGCGCGCCCGGAGTGGAAAAATATGCAGACTTCCAGACCGATTCTGTGCCGAAAGTGCTGCGGGAGCTGCTCAAAAAAATATAATCCCCAAAAACGAAAGCAAACAAAAGTAGACAAAAGACAAGTGAAATGTTAAAATAAATATAGAAACCAAAAAGAAAACAATCAGGAGGAAATCAACATGAAAATTGCAATCGGATGCGATCCAAATGCCCAGAAAGAAAAAGAAGCGCTCATCAAATTTATCACCGATAAAGGATACGGCGAAGTGACCGACTTCGGCAGTGAAGATCCAATCTATGCCAACGTGGCGATTGACGTGGCAGAGGCAGTCGCGGCAAAGGAATACGACCGCGGAATCCTTATCTGCGGAACCGGCATCGGCGTGTCCATCGCCGCAAATAAGGTCAAAGGCGCATACGCAGCCCTCGTCTCAGACGTATACTCTGCCCAGCGGGCAAGGCTCAGCAATGACGCTAACATCATCTGTATGGGCGCTTTCACCACCGGCAGCAAAGAACGCGAGATGTTCACCACCGAATTCCTCACTAACGAGTTCGTACCCGGCTGTGGCTCCCAGCCCAAGGTAGACCGTTTCGTAGCGTATGATACCGCTCGCTAAACACCCTATCCAATAATATAAATGCCTGGCAGGCCGCACATCGCAGCCGCCAGGCATTTTCCATATCGTCCGTCCTCACCGCGCAATCACAAGCGGCACTTCCAACTGCTGTGCCTTTCTTATATATTCTCTTGACACCTCGTCGTCAGTTATAATCTTATACACATCCCGCATCGGGCATATGACCGACACATACCCGCCTCCGAACTTGCTGCTGTCCGCCAGCACGTATGTCTCGCCCGCAGACTTGAGTATCGCCTTTTTCACCTGCATCTGAGGGGTGGCGATAGACGTAAGCCCTACGTCAAAATTGATGCTGTGTATTCCGATAAAACCCTTGTCCACATGGAACAGCTCTATATTAGAGAGCGCGTCATCTCCCATGGTTGCCGCCAGATGCCCGCCCACATGGCCGCCCACCATATACAGCTCCACATGGGAGACGCCTGCCAGCTCATTCCCCACCAAAAGGGAATTGGTCACTACCGCAAGCCGTTTTTCCGGGTGCTGCCTGATATGCACCGCCAGATAAAAGCTGCTTGACGCATCGTCGATGATAATGGTATCTCTGTCCTCTATAAATTCGTAAGCGCATGCGGCAATCTTTTTTTTGCGCTCCGTGTTGCGGTAGATGCTTTCCGCGGAATATTTCCGCTCCATTTCTTTTTCAAGCTTTACCGCCCCTCCGTGGGTCCGCACAAGGAGCCCTTCCGCGTCCATGTTTCGGATGTCGTTTCGGATCGTCACCTCGGAACACCCGAATCTCCGGCTTAAATCCGCGACCCTCACTTTGCCCTTTTCTTCCACTTCACGCAATATTGCACGTCTACGCTCTTCCATATTTTCCTCCGCCTTAACTTTTATGCCGTCATTTTTTTGCTTTTTCAGCACTGTTCCGGGCCAGATGACGAACAATCATCTGATAAACCGGCAGAAACTGATCCCCAAAATCCTTTTTCGGGAGAATCAGAGCCTGATCCTTTCCGTAATAAACCCCTATCGTCTTCGGCGCTACGACCGCCCTCTGAACCTGGCTCCAGCCCACATGGCGGCTGCCGCCTTCCCAGCGCGCCGTGATTCCCTCCTCCTCGGAGAATGTATACTCTGTCAGGTTTTTGTATTCCGGATTAACCTCCACCTGCTTTTTCGCCCTCTGCCTGAGCAGAAGCGGCGTATACGCTATAAACCCTGCCGCCGCAGCCAGATAAGCCGCGGCTCCTATGCCGCCCGTCCGGCCCGAAGCGTAGCTTAATACCCCCAGGAATATCACCGCAAAACCCAATATGTTCATCAGAAAACCGCTGAACTTTGAATATGCATGGTACAAAAGGAAATCATAAAGAGCCTCTTTCGTCATATGGACAGTCATCTTAATCATACACCCTCCTTGAAGAAAAAGCCCTTTTATATTTTATCATATAAAAAGGCTTTTTTCACTTAGTTTTTTCTTACTTTCGTTTTTGTTTTTATTTTATTCCTTAATTATTAGCCGATACCTTTGCATATGCCCATCCGTCCGGCCCGTAGATGCCTTTCTGTTTCTTCTGCATGTATTTGTCAAATGCAGCCGTAATAAACGGGCACAGGAACAGCGTAATGATAGATGCCGTCGCGCACTGGGCAGTTGCCATCGGCACAAACTGCTCCATCGTCGGGTCTGCCTCGGCAACTGCCGCCGGAGTCATGGCAGAGTTCAGCGCCGTAGTTCCGATTGCCGCACCCATTGCTAAGGCCGCCCTTTCCTACAACCGGAAGACCGTCATAGCTGCCCACCAGCCTGCCTACATCCGTCTGCGGGATTACATAATCAATTACCTCCAGGCACTCTACCCCTAGCTGATAGCAGACATTTACCATAGTATCGCCGCCTGTCGTATAAAGCCCCGCAATCTTTTCCCTTCCTGTCTTCTCCAATACCTGCGAGATAATGGAACCAAGCCCGGCGTTGATCCTGTTGGCGCTCATGCCGCCCGCATAATGCCTTTTATTATCTTCCTCGTCCAGGTTCAAAAGCTCTCCGTGAAGCGCCGTCTCAAAAAGGATTGCCCTGGGCTGCGTCTCTCCCTCCAAAAGCTCTTTTGCTTTGGCAACTGCCTTCGCCACCTCTTCCACTGCGGCCTCACCGCCCTCTATAAGCGGAACAGGCTCTACCGGCACACGTACATGGCGGGAATCCTCACAGAGAACTTCCATCTGCTTTTTCGTAACAGGCGTCGCGCTTCCCGCCGCGATAAGCACCGTCTTTCCTGCCTCGTCCGCCTTCGGCGGAAGGTTCGGCTCCTCTGCCCTGATAAGGTCTCTGTAAAATGCAAGCTTTGAAGTAAACGGGCCAGGGTCTACCGCCACCACATTCCACTTCAGCGCAATACACGCCTTCGCAATCGTTTCCACATCTCCAAGGGTGATGCCATCCACAACGATAACCCCGCACCCTTCATTCCTTCTCTCTTCAAGCGCCTTCCTCACTGACTCTTCACCGGCAAGCACCCGGTCAAGTGTCACAATGCCTACCTGCCGCCTCGTCTGTCCTGCCAGGAGCCTTGGTATGTAATTCTCCTTCACAGGAGTTCTCACATCCTGCGCCACCGGGGTATTGATAAGCGCCACCCCGTCTATGACTGAATAGCCGCCTACCAGGATTCTTCTCGACTGCGGCATTGCCGGAACTACGACCGCTACCGCATCCTCTCCCACCTGGTCCAGCACAGCGTCCACCTCCACGCCCACGCCGCCTCTGAGTGTCGTGTCAATTCTCTTGGAAAAATATTTCACTCCCATATTCTTAAGGGCGACGGTTGCTGATTTTACTTTCTCATATGCCTCGTTGGCAGGAAGAGGCCTGGAGTTGCTGCTGATAAGGATTGCATCCAGCTCATCTGTTCCGTCTGCTTTCTGGGCCGCCTCTTCATTAAAATACACTGCCGTCCTTGCTTTCGACCTCGCAAGCAGGACTCCGGTAGTGGTTGCTCCGGTAAGGTCGTCTGCTACTGCTCCGATTAATGGCATCTCCTTCTCCCTCCTTAAGCTTCTCTCTCATGCTGCTTTGCCGCATATTCCGCAACGACTTTCGTAGACTCAATAAGGCTTACGCATCCTGCGATTCCCTTCCCCGCGATATCAAAAGCCGTTCCGTGGTCAACAGAGCTTCTGATGAACGGGAGTCCGAAAGTAAGCGTTACAGATTTTTCAAAGTCAAGGGTCTTGCATGCGATATGCCCCTGGTCGTGATACAAGGAAAGGATTGCGTCAAACTTCCCGGATTTTCCAATGTTAAATACCGAATCTGCCGGGCACGGCCCAACTGCATTGATTCCCATTTCCTTTGCCGCCTCAACCGCAGGGCCGATATCGGTAAGCTCCTCTGTTCCGAACAGCCCGTTATCACCGTTGTGGGGGTTCAGCCCCGCTACCGCAATCAGCGGATTCTCAATACCTACTTTACGCAGCTCCTTGTCAATATTTACGACATTTTCAAGGATAACTTCTTTCGTCGCATAATGGCATGCATCCACAAGAGACATGTGACGGCTTACGAAGAACACTCTCAGCTTGTGGCAGGAGAACATGGTGAGCGCGTAAGGCGAATCCGTCTGGTGCTGGTAAATCTCCGTGTGTCCGGGCTCTTTGATGCCCACCAGCTTAATCGCTCCTTTATGTATGGGAGATGTGGAAACAGCGTCAATCTTCTTTGCCATGCCAAGCTCGATAGATTTCATGATCCAGTCAATGGCCATCTGCCCTGCAAGAGCCTGCTCTTTTCCCCACTCGATGGAATCCGTATCATAATCGCCAGTCTCAAGGATGTCTACTGTTCCAAACTCATATTTTGCCTCTGACGGGTCTGTAATGAGATTGTACTTAAGTTCTTTTCCAAGGACCTTTGCTGCCCTCTCCATGACCGCCTTGCTGCCGATCACGAACGGCCTGCAGCAGTCATGGATCTCTTCGGAAAGCATTGTCCCAACTACAATCTCAGGTCCTATGCCCGCCGGGTCTCCCATAGTAATCGCTGTTACCGGTTTAAATGTCTTGCTCATTCTCATTCTTCCTCTCTTTCTATTTGTTTTTATTTTCGTTTTACTTCTTTTATGTTTTTGTTTTCCTTTCTTTTATGGTTTCATTTTACTATTACCCATTTCCTTTTTCAACCCCTTTTTTCATTTTCAGTACAATCATACACCTTTTTAACTCTATTTTTAGTTGAATTACACTAAAAATCAACCTTTTTCTTTCGTTTTCTTTCGTTTTCTTTCGTTTTTTCGTTTTGTTAATATTTTGACACTTTTGCATTGCGTTTTTATATAGTTTGATGTATACTAAGACCATATCTAGCGCACTATTATTTAAGGAGGATACCATGAAGAAAAAATTATACTTCGGAAGCAACTTTAAAATGTACAAAAACATTCATGCCACAGAAGAATACTTACAGGCAATCACTGCCGCAACAAAAGATATTGACCGCGAAAAAGTGCAGTTCTTCTTCATCCCGTCCTATACGTCTTTAGAAAGCGCAGGCAAAAGCAGCGTCAGAGACAGTTTTATGCTGGGAGCCCAGAATATGTGCTGGGAGGACGAAGGACAGTTTACAGGAGAAATCTCCCCTCTTATGCTAAAAGAACTTGGGCTCGACCTTGTCATGGTCGGACATTCCGAAAGAAGGCACGGATTTGGGGAATCTGATTATACAGAAAACAAAAAAGTTAAAAAAGCTCTGGATTCCGGTTTCACCACTCTCCTGTGCGTCGGTGAGACCGCTCAGGAAAAAGAATTCGGCGTCAGCGCGGAAGTTCTGAGGACGCAGCTTAAGATCGGGCTTCACGGAATAACGAAAGACCAGATCGGGAAAGTATGGATTGCCTACGAGCCGGTATGGTCTATCGGCGTAGGCGGAACGCCCGCACCGGTAGATTACGCGGAAGAGATGCACAAGGTTATCAAAGACTGCCTGGAAGAGATGTTCGGCAAGGAAGGCCGAGATATCCCCGCTCTCTACGGAGGCAGCGTCAATCCGGATAATTCCAACGCGCTTATCGTGCAGCCGGATATCGACGGGCTGTTCACCACAAGGACGGCATTCCAGGTAGAGGCGTTCGCGAAACTGATAAGGGATGCGATTGCGGCATGTGAAATTCTTTGATCCATGCCATAGATGAAAAATCGAAATTTCCTATTGTAGCTTGCCAAAACTTTTGTCAAATTTTATCAAAATTATTGTCAAAACTAATCCGGAAATATTTCCCGAATTACAACGGCAAAAACCAGTTAAGTTTTTGCCATATTTTTTGACAATACTCACTGGTTTTTGCTTATAAACTCTTTCATCATTATAGAGATTTGAGATGCTTGGCTCACTCCTGCATTTAAACAGGCTTTCTCAAATTCATTAACTAATGATTCTTTTAACTTAAAGCTTTTCACTTTATACCCTGCTTTCTTCTGCCATTTTTCTGTCGATTTGGTTTGACTATTTCCGCCCATTTTTCACTAACCTTATTATTTTTGGTATAACATCAACAAGTTCCATTATAGAGGCCGCACATAGCAATATACACTCGTAAACACCCCAGCCTCCTGCTATCGCTATTAATAACGACGCAAATAAAAATAAATCATAAAAAGTAAATTTTTTCATACATTTTCAAGCCAATGTGATATACTATTGATGGGGAGGAGATTTCTCTCCTCCGTTTCTCAGTTAAGAGCTTGGATTAATTCAGCTATAGCGGCTATCAGCGCGGCTATCGCTGCAACCGCCTTGATGATTAGCTCCATCCAGCTCTTAACTTTTTTATTTGTTTTCTTGTTCATTGGCTTTCCCTCCTTTCTGTTTATATTATATCATAGGGTATACCCTATGTCAACATTTATTTTAAAATATTTTATTTCTTTCTTAAAACAACAAAGGGCGTGATTTTATTCACTGCCCCTTGCCTTGCTTCCGGTTCCCATGTTCCTCAATTATCAAATGCTTTCCTGTTTTAGGAATTTTATTAGGTATAACCTCCAACAACTCACTCACCGAACAATCCAACACTTCACATATACGGTCAATATGTTCCACTCGCAAGCTAACTGCTATATCATGATACCATTCATTTATAGTATTTGGCCTTATACCTGTTAGTTCTGATAACTGTTTTTGCGTCATACGCTTTTCACCCAGAAGTTTTGATAAATGAATCCTTACCATAATAATGCCCCTGTTAGACATTATCATAATTCGTTGTATTATTATTAATTTCGTTGTATTATAACGAAATTCGTTATCAATAATTTTTGATAATTAGTTCCTGATATCGGGGTTTTGTATTTCTATGTATTAAACTGTGTGCTCTCTCAACTTCGACTATATTATAGTCTCCATATAATTTCCTTATATAGCCACAACTATTATATGACAATATAAATTTACCTTTAATTCCTTCTAATAATCTTTTCAACTCCAAATGGTCTTCTGGCATAAACCTATCCGGATAATATTTTTCCGCATCATAATATGGTGGATCCAGATAGAATAATGTATCTTTTTTGTCATAATTTTTGATAATCTTTCGAAAGTCATCATTTTCAATGACCACTTTATTTAATCTGTTTGAAACAGCGTTCAAATATTCCTTCGCTTTATTCATATCTCTTGCTCTTAATCCAAACGAGCGGATATCCGCGCCAAAACTCTCTTTAATTAATATAAAGAATTGTGCTGCCCTTTGAATATCTGTCATTCCTCTTACCTTAATTTGCTCACGGGCATCATAAAACTGTTCCCTTGACGTCAATATATACTCTAATTCTTCCTGAACTGCTGTCGGATGATATTTAACGCATCTAAATAAATTCACAAGATTTCCGTTAATGTCATTGTAAATTTCTATTTTAGCATGTCCTTCCGAAAAGAAAAGAACCCATCCAGCGCCTCCAAACACTTCAACATACCTGTTAAATGTTCCCTTTTCCGGAAATTGTTCCACAATCTTCTTCCGTAATGCCTTTTTACCACCAATCCATGTTAAAAAACTGTTCATAAATTATCTATTCCTTTCAACAAATAATGTGGGGCATTATTCAAGGAATCTTCTTTCTAAATATGAATTTTATGTGTTTAATTATAATCTTTTATGTCTATTTCCCATATTAAATGGCAATATGTCCGCCCTCGAAAACAAGGCATACTTAAAGCCTGATGGGCTTTGTATCGTTGTATCAGGCGTACATCTTAATACCGTAACTGCGCCAGGATTTTACTTTTGCACCAGAACTGATGGCCGTCCTGTAAGCTCTGATGGGTTTATGATAACGATGTCTCATACAAACGGTGCGCGCGGCATACAGCTCTACTTCCCATACACTGGCGGGATGTACAAAAGGTTTAAAGGGTCTGACGGTTGGGGAGCTTGGGTGAATCCTTGAATATCGAGCATACATATTTATGCTAGATCCTTGGTTGTGTGTTGTTCTGACTTTCACAGGAACATCTTCCTCTTTGGCATC
>CAJTQA010000003.1 GCA_910578455.1 uncultured Dorea sp. | reverse complement strand
TTCCTTATCTGTTATATTAGTCTGCTTGTGTATCGTCTGCTTGAGAAAAAAATCGGAAACAGACATACCTGTAACGAGATTCTGAGCACGCTTCGTTCCATGCAGGTAACACTTTTGTCAAAAGAAAGCGGCTATATCCCTTCTTACAAAAGAACAGACCTGACGGATGATCTGCATAAGGCATTTAGCTTTCATACGGATTATGAATTTATCTCAAAATCAGCCATGAGAAGCATAATAAAAAGTACCAAAACAATAGAAGTAAAAAAATAGCACAAATCGTTTTCAAAGAGAAAATGGCTACAGTCCGCATAATTACTGGATTTGTAGCCACTTTTCACTTTCACAAGTGTCAAACTCGGGATTATACTATATTTTCCTATATCTGTAAAACATTATTTACAGACAGAACATGAATGGCTACATCAGCGGCGCTACAAGCCGGAGCACCTGCCCCACTACCTTTGTGAGCATCGTCCGGTTCTTCACTTCCATAAGCGTCACCTTGTGGCTGTGGCCCAGCGTCTGCTGGAAATCCCGCTCAATGCGGTCTATTTCCGAATTATTATAGATGAACGCCCCACATTCAAAATGCAGGTACAGGCTTCTGTAATCCAGGTTTATAGTTCCCACCACTGCCGTATCGTCGTCGGAGACAAACACCTTGGCATGGACAAAGCCGGGCGTGTACTCGTATATCTGCACGCCGCTCTCAATCAGCTCCTGATAGTAAGTCTGCGCCACCACGAAAGCATACCATTTGTCCGGGATATGGGGCATAATGATCACCACGTCTATCCCGCTTTTGGCTACCCTTGTCAGAGTTGTGATCATTTCGTTATCAAGGATCAGATATGGCGTCATGATGTGGACATATTTCTTTGCGTGGTTCAGGATATGGAAGTAAACTTCCTCCCCCACGTTCTCATTGTCAAACGGGCTGTCCGCATAAGGGATCACATAGCCCAGCTCTCTTTTCAGCTCTTTGCGTTTCGGGGTCATATACCGCCTGAAATTTTCCGCCTTCCTCTCGTTGACATTCCACATCTCAAGGAACATGACCGTAAAGCTCTGCACCGCATCGCCTTTCAGCATGATCGCTGTGTCCTTCCAGTGGCCGAACCTCACTTTTTTGTTGATGTACTCATCCGCCAAGTTCACGCCCCCGGTAAATGCCGTCTTCCCGTCTATCACGCAGATCTTGCGGTGGTCGCGGTTATTCTGGGTTGTGGATAAAAACGGTTTCACGGCATTTGCCATCTTGCACTTGATTCCGTATTTCCTTAGCTCCCGGGGATACCCGTAGGGCAAAAGACTTATGGCGCACATCCCGTCATACATCACGCGCACCTCCACGCCGTCTTCCGCCTTTTGCTTTAAGACATCAAGTATCGTTCCCCACATATACCCTTTATCTATAATGAAATATTCAAGGAAAATAAACTTCCTCGCCCGTTTCAGCTCCTCTATCAGATATTTGAACTTATATTCCCCCAGAGGAAAATATTTTACCGACGTATTGCGGTATGTAGGGAACCCCAGCTGGTGCGACAGATAGTAGGACAGATGCGAGTTGGCGGACTTGCTCGCCCAGATCGCGTCCACCACGTCCTGATCCTGCCGCATATACTGCGCCGTCTCAAGCTTAAGCTCTGTAAGCCTCTGCCTCATAAAGGATGTTCCTACCTGCATCTCCGAATACATGTAGAACAAAGTTCCCACCACCGGAAATGCCAGAACTGCCAGAATCCATGTTATCTTAAACGCAGGGTTCCCTTTCCGGTTGATGATGTAGATGATGACCGCCACCCGGAGCATGATCAGCACCCCGTATATGTACACCGTGTATTCCCGAAGATGGAACGTCGTGCCGATGAAGAACAGAACCTGGATAAGAATCAAAACCAGGAAAATCCCCGTACGGCTGAATATAATGCGGAACAGGCTCTTTTTCGCTGTTCCCGGTCCTTTGACTCTTCCCATCGAATCTCTCCTTCTCAAGCCAAGCCTCTTAAAATAAGTATCTGGTTCACCATTCTATCACAAAATGATAAAAATATCACCTTTCCCTTTATTTTTTCTCTAAAAAGTATTACAATGGCAGTATTATAAAACCGCAGCTAAGCGAAAGGAGATTTATGATATGAAGAATGTATTAAAGAAATTATTTGGACTGGCGGCAATCGGCGCCGCTGTTGCAGGAGCCGTTTATTACCTGAAAAAGAACAGCCAGTCTGAGGATGATGATTTTGAAGATGATTTCACCGACGAAGACTTTGACTTGGACAATGACTTAAAGCCGGCCTCCGAGCGCGAATACGTGCCTCTTAACTGCGCCGCGCAGTCTCTTTCCGAGACGGCCGAAGAGGCGAAAGAAGCCGCAAAGGAAAGTATCGAGGCAGCTGAAGAGGCTGTTGAAGAAACTGCCAAAGCTGCAGCGGACGCAGCGAAAGAAACTGCTGAAACTGCCGGAGAAGCAGCGAAAGAAACTGCCGAAACCGCCGTGGATGCAGCGAAAGAAACTGCCGAAGAGGCAAAGTCAAAAGTGAAGGATGTCGCCGAGGCTCTGAAAGACAAGGCAAAAGACGCTGCCGAAGCTGTAAAGAATAAAGTAAAGAAGGACGAATAAGCCTTAATGCCTGACATGAAGGTTTCAAAAAGAGAGATGCGGGGGAAAGTTCCCTGCATCTCTCTTTTTATTTCCAACATTCTTCCAATATCCTAACGGCATCCCGTATCTGCCCCTCTGACAGGTTGGCGTACCCCAAAAGAATCGTCGGCCTGGCTGCCCTGCCTTTGCAGATCCTGTAATCGGAAAGCCCGTACACCCGTACTCCTTGCTCCTTCGCCTTACTTATCAGCTCCTCCTCCCGGGCATCCTCCTCAAAAGCCAGGAGAAGATGCACTCCCGCATGTTCACCGAAAATCCGGCACATCCCATGAAACGGCCGCAGCGCCTCGATAAGCACGTCGTGCCTGCTTTTGTAGAGGGCCCGCATCCTGTTCAGATGCCTCTCATAATACCCCTCCTCCAAAAACCGCTGCACAATAAGCTGATCCACCTTCGACACTGTAGAATTCACGAAACCATGCCTTTCACGGTAAATGACGAGAAGAGGCTGGGGCAGTACCATGTAGCTCAGACGGATCGCAGGGGCAATGGACTTTGAGAAAGTTCCCAGATAGATCACTCTCCCCTCCCTGTCATATCCCTGGAGTGCAGGTATCGGTTTCCCTTTGTAGCGGAACTCACTGTCATAATCGTCTTCAATGATGTAGCGGCCGTCCTTTTCTTTCGCCCACTTAAGCAGCTCCATCCTCCGGCGGATCGGCATGACAATGCCCGTCGGATACTGGTGTGACGGCGTTACATAGGCAATATCCGCATCTGTCTCCGAAAGAGCGTCCACCTGCATCCCGTTTTTATCCATGGGAATCGGGATACACTCAAAAGAAAGGCTCTCCGCCAGGCGATAAGCCTGCTTGTAAGTAGGGTCTTCAAAAGCTATCTTACGGTCCGTTCCGAGAATCATCGACAGGAGCATGAACAGATAATCGCTCCCAGCACCGATGATGACCTGACCCGGCGTACAGTTCACTCCCCTTGCCTGGTAAAGATATTTGCACACAGCACTCCGAAACCCGTACTCCCCCTGAGGATTACCGGAGCAGAAAAGCTCAGTCCTGTCGTCAATCAGGATATCTTTTGACAGTTTCCGCCACGCATTGTAAGGAAAGCTTTTTAAATCCACGCCGTTGGGAGTGAAGTCATATCTATATCTTTCACATGCAGCCTTCTCCTCTTCCTCTGCCTGCATGGGCCTGAAATGATAAAGTTCCTCTATCTGCGCCGCAAAAAAGCCCCTGCAGGGCTCCGACTCGATAAACCCTTCCGACAGGAGCTGCTCATAGGCAAGCTCCACCGTGCTCCGACTTACTTCCAGGTGTTTCGCCAGCGCCCGCGTGGACGGCAGTTTTTCCCTGTACACAATCCTTCCGCTCTGTATATTTTCCTTTATAAAAACATATATCTGCTCATAAAGCGGAATCTTAGATTCCGCTTTTAACTCAATCGTCAGTTCATTCATTGTATTGTTTTATTTCGGCAGCTTAAAGGAGCTCTTTAACGACACGATCCGATTGAACACCAGCTGTTCCGGCGACGAGTCCTTAGAATCAATGCAGAAATACCCGTTCCGCACAAACTGGAAACTGTCATGCCCTTTTGCATTGGAAAAGCTGTCTTCTACATAGCAGTTTCTGCGAATTTCCAGCGAATTCGGATTCAAGTTCAGGGAGCCGTCTTCCTTATTGTAGACACCTTTCTCCTCATCCACTAAGTTCTCATAAAGCCTTACCTCCGCCTTCTTTGCGTAAGGAGCCGCCACCCAGTGGATGGTTCCCTTCACCTTGCGCCCCGTAAATCCTGTGCCGCACTTCGTTTCCGGATCGTAGGTGCAGTGAACTTCTGTCACATTGCCGTCCTCATCCGTCTCATAGCTTTCGCACTTTACAAAGTACGCATTCATAAGACGAACTTCATTACCCGGAAACAGCCGGAAATACTTTTTCGGAGGCTCGATCATAAAGTCCTCCCGCTCAATGTAAAGCTCCCGGCAGAACGGAAGTTTCCGCTTTCCAAGCTCCGGGTTCTCAAGATTGTTGTCCGCTTCCAGATATTCCATTTCCCCTTCTGGGTAATTGTCTATTATCAGCTTCACCGGGTCAAGCACTGCCATCATACGGGGCTTTTTCAGCTTTAAATCCTCTCGGATACAGTATTCAAGCATAGCATAGTCCACAGAGCTCTGGCTCTTTGATACCCCGCACAGTTCAACGAACATCCGCAGCGACTCTGGGGTAAACCCCCTTCTCCTTAGAGCTGCGATGGATACGAGCCTTGGGTCATCCCACCCGTCCACAATGCCGTCCTGCACCAGTTTTTTAATATATCTTTTGCCTGTCACCACATTCGTGAGGTACAGTTTTGCGAACTCAATCTGGCGGGGCGCAGGATCGAACCCGCACTCTTTCACCACCCAGTCGTAGAGCGGCCTATGATCCTCAAACTCCAGCGTGCAGATGGAGTGCGTGATCTTCTCCACCGCATCTTCGATTGGATGTGCAAAGTCATACATCGGATAGATGCACCACTTATCTCCCGTGTTGTGGTGCGTCATCCGCGCCACCCTGTAGATGACCGGGTCGCGCATATTGATGTTCGGAGACGACATGTCAATCTTTGCCCGGAGCACCTTCTCTCCATCCTTATACTCTCCGTTCTTCATCGCCTCGAACAGCGCAAGGTTCTCCTCTACAGGACGGTTCCTGTAAGGACTGTCCTTTCCGGGCTCTGTGAGCGTTCCCCGGTACTCCCGGATCTCGTCAGCAGTCAGGTCGCACACATAAGCCTTTCCGTTCCTGATCAGTTTCACGGCACACTCATACATCACGTCAAAATAGTCCGACGCATAGTAAAGATGGTCTTTAAAATCTGCGCCGAGCCACTCCACGTCTTCTTTTATGGACTCCACATACTCCATGTCTTCTTTCGTCGGATTTGTGTCGTCAAACCGAAGGTGGAATGTTCCGTTATATTTTTTTGCCAGTCCGGAATTTAAAATAATGGACTTCGCATGCCCGATATGCAGATATCCGTTGGGCTCCGGCGGAAATCTCGTACACACCTCTGTATAGACTCCCTTCTCCAGATCCTTATCTATCTCCTGTTCAATAAAATTTTTAGAAACTGTCTCTTCTCCCATATTTCTCCTCCTTAATCTTACCATGCGTCCATCTTATCATAATTTATATATGCAGACAAGGCTGAATCCAACGCACCAGCTACTCTCTCCGCCCGCCTGTATAGCGCGTGGCGATCTCGACGATCAGAAATCCAAACGCTATCGCAAGACATGTCTGCACAAGCGCCATCGTCTGCTGGGATGCCAGAGCGTAGTCGGCCTGCACAAACCCATGCATCATATAGAACAGCGTCGCCCCCGGAATCACCGGCATGATGGATGTCGTCAGAAAAATCGTCGCCGGCGCCCTATGGACTCTGGACATAATATACGCGTAAGCCGCCACAAAGGTTGCCGCCGCCATGACAGCCGCAAAGTTATTTCCCGAAAGCTCCTGCACCAGAAGGTAGCATGCACAATTGACCGTTCCCCCGATTCCCGCGGAGACCGACTGCCTCACCGCCGCCTGGAACAAAAGGGCAAACCCCATGCTGGCTATCCCGCAGGAAATCAGCTGCACTGCGATGCTTGGCGCAATGTACATCTCATACATCTTCCCTTCAAAAAGCATCATGGCAAGCCCCGTTCCGCACGCGATGGCAACCGCCCCCAAAAATGAATTTACGACATTCAGAAGACCGGACAAGAACGCCTTGTTCAGCACATCCCGGATGCCGTTGGCAACGCCAAGTCCGCTGATCAGCACCATATTAAGTCCCAGCACGATCCTGTCCGGATGGTTCCCAAGCCCTGCCCCTCCGGCTATGTACACAGCGGCGGAAGACAGAAAAGCAAGGACCAGGTTGTATACCACAAGGCTGTAGCCTTTCCTGTCAAGGACGTTCCCCATATATACGATAAATACCGCACAAATGCAGGTTCCTACAACAGAGTCCGCAACATCGCACCCAAAATAGACGCCGAAACCAATACCACCCATAATGGCTGACAAATATTTCAGATACAGAGGCTGCGCCTTCCGGTTCATCACCTCCGCATATTTTTCCCTTATCTCCTCCAGAGAAGGCTTATATTTACAGATATACCGCGAAAGATTGTTCAGATAATCCAGCCGGTCATAGTTAAGCCCTACCTTGTGCACTCTTCGGATCTGAGTGATAAAAGAGCCGTTCTTTGGCTTGATGGTCGCCTGTATGTCGCTCTGGATGGCAAAAATACTGCACTGCTCCAGGTCATAGCTCTCAAGCATCCGATACATGCTGTCCTCGGCGCGGTCCGTCTCCGCGCCGCTCTTAAGCATCTCTTTCCCGATATTCAAGACTTCATTCAGCAGCATCTCATAATCCATACCGCACCTCATTTATATATCTGTTATCCTGTTCCCGCTCTGGATGGATTACCGCAGCAGCCCCTGCAGGATAATCGCCACGATCAGCACTGGCAGCACAAACTGGAAGTAAGGCTTCAGCGCCTTCTGAAACTTAAGTCCTTCTCCCTGGTTACATTCTTCATAATATTTGTCAAATCCCCATCCGAACCGGGTGACACAGAAAAGGAGGTATATCAGGGAACCGATCGGCAGCAGCAGATTGCTGACGATAAAGTCCTCGCTGTCAAGGACATCCCGCCCGCCAATAAGGCGCAGGCTGCTCCACACATTGTAGCCAAGGACGCAGGGAAGGCTTGCGATCAGGATAATAACACCGTTTACCAGGACTGCTTTCCTGCGGCTTGTGCCGAACATATCCACCGCAAAAGAAATAATATTCTCAAAGACCGCCATCACCGTCGAGAAACTGGCAAAAGTCATAAACAGGAAGAAGAGCGCTCCCCACACGCGTCCTCCCGCCATGTTCACAAACACATTAGGCAGCGTCACAAAGATAAGAGACGGGCCTGCATCCGGCTCCACCCCATAGGAAAAACATGCAGGGAAGATGATCAGTCCTGACATGATCGCCACGAAGGTGTCAAGCCCGCAGATCCTTACCGCCTCCCCCGGAAGGCTGTGTTCTTTCGTCATATAGCTGCCGAAGATCTCCATCGCCGCAATTCCAAGGCTCAAAGTAAAGAACGACTGGTTCATCGCCTCGGTTATCACATTGGCAAGCCCTACCGACTTCACTTTCTCTATACTGGGAACGAGATAAAAGGATACTCCTTCCGCCGCCCCCGAAAGGAGCACGCTATGGGCCGCCAGCACTACGATCAGCACCAGAAGCGCCGCCATCATAAACTTGCTGATCTTCTCAAGCCCATTCTGCAGCCCCCTGGAGCACACGAAAAATCCGAGGATTACCGTGAGCGCCATCCAGACGCCCATCTCCCATGGCGATGCCAGGAGCTCTGAGAATACGGCTCCCACCTCCTCGGCTCCCATAGAGCTCTTAAATGTTCCTGCGGCAAACTTGAAAAAGTAGCTTACCATCCACCCTGAGACTGTGGTGTAATACATCATCAGCATATAGCATCCAAAAATACATGCCCAGCCGTGGAGATGCCATTTGCTCCCCGGCTTTTCCAGCGCCTTATACCCGAGCACCGCGCTTTTCCTGCTGGCTCTTCCTACCGCCAGCTCCATCGTAAGAACCGGCATCCCCATGCCGAGCAGGAACAGAAGATAGAGAAGGACAAAGATCCCCCCGCCGTTCTGCCCCGCCACATACGGGAACCTCCACACGTTTCCGATTCCGATCGCGCACCCTGCGCTGACTAAAAGAAATCCCAGCCGGGATTTAAAACCTTCTCTTTTCATGATTTTCCTTAACTCTCTTTCCTTATGTTTTATCCTGTATATGAAAAGAGGTTTCAAAAGAAAAGCCTTCTGAAACCTCTTTAAGCTGCCTAGCGGATTTGAACCGCCGACCTCATCCTTACCAAGGATGCGCGCTACCGACTGCGCCAAGGCAGCTTGCATTCATTACATGCAACGTTAATAATATACAATACCAACCCATGTTTTGTCAATGACATTTTTATACAAACTTTTCTTTTTCCAATATCTTTTCTGTCTTGCTCTTAATCCTCTGCAGCGCATTGTCAACCGTCTTCGGGCTGCGGTCCAAGAGCTTTGCGATCGTCTTATAATCGGTCCCCCGCAGATGCAGATACAGCACACGGCTCTCAAGGTCGCTTAAGCTTTCCTCAAGCCTGTTCTCCAGTATTTCCGCATACTCCCGGCTTACTAAAAGCTCCTCCGGGTTGCTCTCGCCGCCGGCCTCCATCGTCTCCAGGAGAGTGCTTTGATCTTCCCCTATCTCATAGAGGGAGACATAGCTGTTTAACGGCCCGTGTTTCTTCCTCTTTGATGCCTCTATGGCAGAATACATCTGCCTCGTGATGCAGAGCTTTGCAAAGCTGAAAAAGGATGCCTCCTTATCCGCATCATAGTCCTGCACGGCTTTAAACAGCCCAATCATCCCTTCCTGTATCAGGTCGTCATTCTCACCGCCCAAAAGGTACATGGCGTTTGCCTCTTTCCGGACCGTGTTCTTGTACTTATCCATCAGATAGTCGATAATGTTGGAATCCCCTTGCCGGAGGTTCTGGATCAGCTGTTCATCCGTCATCTGTTCATACTTCTTCATAATTATAACCTATTCTTACAGGCGCTGCCTGACAATCTCATAAGCGAGCACACCCGCCGCCACAGACGCGTTGAGGGAATCGATATCCCCTTTCATCGGGATAGCAGCCGCAAAATCACATGTCTCCCTTACAAGGCGGCTTACGCCCTCTCCTTCGCTGCCTACCACAAGCCCGATAGGGCCTGTGAGGTTCAGCTCATACATCTGCTCGCCGTCCATGTCGGCGCACACGAACCAGAGCCCCTTCTCCTTCAGCTCTTCCATCGTTTTCTTAAGGTTTGTCACTTTTGCCACCGGCGTATAGTTGAGGGCGCCGGCAGATGTCTTTGCCACCGTGGCAGTAAGCCCTGCCGCCCGCCTCTTCGGGATGACCACTCCGTGCGCCCCTGCCAGGTTGGCGGTACGGATGATGGCTCCCAGGTTGTGGGGATCCTCGATATTGTCAAGCAGGATTAAAAACGGGTCTTCTCCCCGCTCCCTCGCCAGCTCAAGCATATCCTCCACCTGGCTGTACTCATACGCCGCCCCGAACGCGACCACTCCCTGATGCTTTCCGGTGGCGGACATCTGCCCGAGACGCTCCTTTGACACGAACTGGAGGAGCGTATCATGCTTTTTCGCCTCCCGGACGATAGTTCGTACAGGGCCGTCCTGGCATCCGTCCAACACAAAAAGCTTGTCAATAGGCTTTCCTGCCCGGAATGCTTCCAGCACCGCATTGCGCCCTTCTATAATATTCTCATTTTCCTTTTTTTCTTCTCTCATATCCCTCATCTGTCGTCCTCTATGCTTTCTAACCCCATCTTAACCAAGCTAAGCATCCTTTTCCACTCTTTTTTCAGGTACAGATACCCCAAAAGCGCCTCAAAGCCCGTTGCCCTGCGGTAATCCGTAACCGACTGGTTTTTTGCGGGCGACACGCTCTTTGCATTCCGCCCTCTTTTGTATACCGCATGCTCCTCCTCCGTAAGCTCCTCCTGAAGCACCCGCATCATCCGGGACTGGGCGGATGCCTGGACAAAACGGCTCGTCCGCAGATGGAGTTTCTGTACCGGCTGGTTTCCTTCATTCACCACAAGAGACTTCATGATCAAGTCAAATATGCTGTCGCCGATATACGCCAGAGTGAGAGGCGAATATTCCTTCACATCCGCCTCCCGCATCTCGAACATCTCTTCCATCAGAGAATCAAACTGCCATGTTACGCTCTCTTCCATTGTACGCCTTCCCTCGTATCCTTAAGGATGATCCCTTTCTCCAGAAGTTCGTCGCGGATTGCATCTGCCCTTGCAAAATCCTTTGCCTTCCTGGCTTCCTGCCGCTCTCTGATAAGCTCTTCGATATCTGAGTCAAGGATTTCCTCTTTCCTGTCTACGATCAATCCCAGCACGTCCGTAAGCTTTTTCAGCAGGTCAAGCATCTTCCCAAGGTACTCTTTCGAACTGCCCTCATCCGTATTTGTATTGATATATTTTACAAGCTCAAAGACTGCCGCCACGGCATCTGCCGTGTTAAAATCATCCTCCATTGCATGCTCAAAGCCTTCCACAAACTCTCCGGTCTTACCGAAAAGAGCCTTTTCAGCCTCTGTCATTGTTTCGCTCTTTGCATTCCCCGTCAGAAACTTCAGGTGATCCGCCGCATTCACAATGCGCTCAAGGCCGCTTTTTGACGCCTCCATAAGATCCGCGCTGAAGTTAAGCGGGCTTCTGTAGTGGGCGCTCAGCATGAAGAAACGCAGCACCTGCAGGTCATACTGCCCGGAAATCTCCCGCACCGTGCGGAAATTCCCTAAAGATTTGCTCATCTTATGGTTGTCGATATTTAAAAAGGCATTGTGCATCCAGTATTTTGAAAATTCTTTTCCGTTCGCCGCCTCGCTCTGGGCAATCTCGTTCTCATGGTGAGGGAACACAAGGTCCTCCCCTCCTGCATGGATGTCAATCTGCTCGCCGAGATATTTCTTTGACATCACGGAACACTCGATATGCCATCCCGGGCGCCCCTGGCTCCATGGAGACTCCCAGAAAGGCTCCCCCTCTTTCTTCGGTTTCCAGAGGACGAAGTCAAGAGCGTCTTCCTTTTCGTCCTCTCCTGTCACCAGCAGGGAACGCTCCCCGGAGCGCAGATCATCCAGGTTCTTATGGGACAGTTTCCCGTATTCCCCGAATTTCCTTGTGCGGAAATAGACCGTTCCGTTTTTCTCGTAGGCAAAACCCTTTTCAATCAGCTGTCCGATCATCTCGATCATGCCGTCAATCTCTTCCGTCGCAAGCGGATGCTTTGTGGCAGGCTTGATATTCATGCCCTCCATATCTTTCTTGCACTCGGCAATATACCGTTTGGATATCTCTTCGGAGGACACTCCCTCTTCGATGGCGCGTTTGATGATCTTGTCGTCCACATCCGTGAAATTCGACACAAAATTCACGTCATATCCCTTATACTCAAAATATCTGCGGACGGTGTCAAATACGATCATCGGCCTTGCGTTGCCGATATGGATGAAATTATACACGGTAGGCCCGCATACATACATCTTTACCTTGTTCTCCTCCAACGGAACGAACTCCTGCTTTGTCTTAGACAGTGTGTTAAATACTTTCATCTTCCTTTATCTCCTTTTTGGTCTCTGCTGCTGATCTTAACTTTCTCTCCATATCCATGATCCGTCTGTGCATGCGTATGTTGTCTGCCTGAAGCTCCCGGATATCGTTGCTTATCGGATCCGGAAGGTCAATCTGATCCATGTCGGAGCGGGGGATCTTGATATTCCCCATCCTCACCACACGGCCCGGAACGCCCACTACCGTACAGTTGGGCGGAACCTCCTTAAGCACTACGGAGCCTGCTCCTATCTTCGAGTTCTCCCCTATGGTGAAGGAGCCAAGCACCTTCGCCCCCGCGCTTACCATCACATTGTCCTTCAGGGTAGGGTGCCTTTTCCCCTGTTCTTTTCCCGTACCGCCGAGAGTCACTCCCTGGTACAGCGTGACATTATCTCCCAGCTCCGCCGTCTCGCCGATGATGACGCCGCTTCCATGGTCGATGAAAAGCCCTTTCCCAATCTTTGCCCCCGGATGTATCTCAATCCCGGTTTTCCTCGCCGCCCTCTGGGAAACCCAGCGGGCCAGGAAATAATGTTTTTTCCGATACAGCTTATGCGCCGCCCGGTACATTATGATCGCCTTAAAACTGGGATACAAGAACACTTCCATATTGGACTTGATCGCCGGGTCCCGTTCTCTTATGACCTTAATCTCTTCTTTGATGTAAGATATCATGCCCATAATCATTCTCCTTATTATAAAACTTAACATGCAGGAAACAAGTTTCCGGTATAACAAAAAAGCTCCGTCTCCTGCCTGGTTTCGGCAAGAGACGAAGCATTATGCCCCGCGGTTCCACTCTTCTAAAGGACCTCCGGATTACCCGGACGCTCCTCCGCTCAATGCATGTAACGTATGCCAAACGTATCCGGCTACTTAATCACAGCTCCCCGCTCCTGTTCACCGGACAGACTCCCGGGCGCACTTCGCAGATTCTTCCCTCAGAGCCGCTTTCAGCCGGTGACGGCTCCTCTCTGTCAGTTCCGGAAACTGTTACTCCTCCCGTTCCATGTCTTTGCCTATAAATATAATTACCATACCATAATATGTGAAAACCGGATATTTGTCAACTGATTTCGCTGAATGTTACATCAGGAATATCTCCCCGCCCACGAGCCTTGCATAGCAGGAATTATAAGTGCGGTCCAGAACAACCGTCTCTCCCTCGATCGTTATCGTCACTTTCGGGTGCGCCGTGCTGCACCTGAGCTGGCAGCCCCCTTTCTCTTCCAGCTCCTCGTCAAGCCTCTCCTTTTCCCGGTCAAACTTATTAAGCTTCATCCCGTTTACGGACAGCTCAAGCCGCAGCTTGCTCATGCGTTTTGAACGGAACGGGCTGTCCGGCTGCTGCTCCAGACGTTCCATCTCCGCTTTCATCTCTTTTATATTCCGAGATAAAAGCTCTCTCTCAAAATCTGCATAGGGCTGACCCCCCAGCATGATAAGAGTCGGGCTTTCATACACGGAACCTACCGTCCTGGCCTCGACTCCGCGCGCCGCACGTATCTGGCCGCCGACCACAAGCCCCCTTCCCGAGCAGACCTGGACATCCCCGTCGCTGTATACGTTGCTGTAGCGGATGACATCCGTATGCACGTTCTTTCTGGCATGTACGATGCTGTTCGCGATATATTTAGAATATACATTGTGCTGCGAGCGCACGATATTCTCCAGGTTCTCCTTGTTCCCTATGATGCCCTTGTCAACGATCAGGTCTCCTCCCGCCTCTATCTCGCAGGACTCCACTACGCCGCATACTTTGATATCCCCCATGGCGCGGACCGAAAAACCGCTGCACACATCGCCCCGCACCAGCACGTCTCCTATAAAATTAATATTTCCCGTAGAGTAATCCACATTCCCGTGGACTTCAAGGAGAGGCCTTACCGAGAAATACCGCCCGCTGAATTCCACCCGTCCGTCCAGAGATGCCAGAAGCTTGTTCCCGTCCTCGCTGATCTCCGTATTCTTCCCTTTCGGGATAGACACGCTCCGCCCGTCCTTGCAGCGCAGCTCCTGATTCAGCACGTTCCGCCCCGCTATCCCTTCCGTCGGCGGGATCGCCTCACAGATCAGATCGCCCTTTTTAACATTCTGCTCGGAACCAAGGGACGTATAGTCCACGTTGCCGAATTCATCCATCTCCGGCACACGCTCCACATTCCTGAGAAAATAATCTACGATATAGCCGTTATCCCCGTTCGCCGCCTTGCTTCCCCTTGCAATCGGAAACAAATGGAAATACCGGTTATAGTCCTCCGGCAGTTTCTCCAGAAGCTCCAGATCTACCCCGTAAGTGACTTTCTTTTTCTCCAGCGCATCACAGAGGATCTCCCGGTCCAGTTCTTTTCCCATGCCTGTCGGCGGGAAGACCATGACCCACGCATACATCTTGTCTGACGAGATATGCACCAGAGGCTGCGCGTCCATGGACGGCTCTAACCCCACGGTCTCCACCCCGTCCTCGTCTACCTTTACTTTCGGCGTCGCATCCTTCAGCCGCTGGTCAGCCGCTTTCGTGACCTCAATGCGGAATCCCATAAGCTCCTGCCTCACTTTGCTCTCCGGCAGATCGTCGCACCCTTTCATTATCAGCTCCGGAGGGGGCGTGTTCCTGGACTTCTCTGTCCGAAGGTCATACAGACGGTAGAGCGGATGTTCGTGAGACAGCTCCAGGCAGGCAGGATCGTCTTCGGACGTCTCAAACTGCGGCTCCGGCTCCTCCAAAAACGCCTTTTCCACAGGCTCCTCCTGATTATCCTCCTTCTTTTTTCGCAAAAACTTCTCGAGGAATACATTCATAATCTTCATTATTTCTTCCCCTCCCCTTCCACACCTTCTTATTTCTGATTATATATCTTATTGTATCTTATTAAGAACATGTTTACAAGAGAGAAGTTTTCAGACATTTAAAAAGATATCTCAAAACGGCTCTAGAGCTCTGACATTCTTCCAAGTATTTCCTGATAAAATGTATCCATTACGTTTCTGCACTTCAGTTCATCCAGTATAATCCCGTCTTTCAGCAGCACCACCCGGCTACAATGGCTTGCCATCCAAGGGTCATGTGTCACCATGATAATTGTCTTGCCAAGCTCCCGGTTAATTTTTCCCAGGGAATCAATCACCGTTTTTCCGGATTTCGAATCAAGGCTCCCTGTGGGCTCATCTGCCAGCACGAGCTGCGGATCATTGATCAACGCCCTGCATATCGCCGTTCTCTGCCTCTCCCCTCCAGACAGCTCGCATGGCATCTTCTCTGCCAGTTCCCTGATGCCAAACCTTTCCATCAGCATCGCAGCCTTCTTCTTTCCCCTGCCATCAGCATCTTTACTGATAAGCAGCGGCAGCATGACATTTTCAAGAATGTCAAGGCTGTCCATCAGAAAAAATTCCTGAAACACGAATCCTAATTCCTCCCGGCGTATCCTGGCCGACTCCTTATCCGAAAGCTCCTGCGCTCTCTTCCCCCGGTACATAAGCTCGCCATCTGTCACGGGTTCGGTCATGCCAAGGATTTTTAAAAGAGTCGTCTTCCCGCTGCCTGATTTCCCCATGATGCCGACAAATTCTCTTTCCCGGATATTTAAGCTGACGCCCTTAAGCACCTCAGTGCTCCCATAATTCTTAACGACATTTTCTGTCCTGATCAGTTCCACTTTCTATCCCTCCTGACAAATCTGGCATTTACCGCCCGGTAACCGTACTCCTTCACTCCGGCAATATAGATTGCCTGAACTGCTGCCAAAAATACAAACAGTGCCAAAACCTCCGCAATAATTATCTTCTCTGCGCCCTGCAGGATATAAGCCGCCACAGCTCCCCCCGCCGCAATCGAAAGCCAGAAGGGAACTTGCATGTACACAGACAGCTCTCCCTTGATATTGGCCCTTACATCTGCGTCGTCCATTCCCATTTTCTTAAGAAAACCATATTTTATGCTTAACTGCGGAATCTCCGACCATACTTTTACCGCCAGAGCTGTCATATCCGATATGATCAGGAATATTCCCAGACATATATAGAAGATCAGCGTCGTCATATCCTCTTGCCTGTCCTTTCGCATCAGGCTTTCTTTTGAGTACACCGACGCACCGGCAGACAACGCAGCCTTATTCAGTTTCTTCCCCTTTTCCCGGTTGTTTCCTTCCACGTTCTGCACAACGATCACAGCATCTGTGCCCTGTGACTTCCGCAGGGCATCAAACTCCCCATCTTCCATCACTATTATTCCGATAAGCTCCGGCTGCTGCGCCACAAACAGAATCTCATTCCATTCCGCCTTACGCCAGAACTGCCTCGCCTTGCCATCCTCCATCAGATATACCTGTTCATCGGGAAACATCACATCTTCATCCGACTTGGCTTTTTCTATGATCGACAGGAACATTCCCGGCTCCAGCTCTGCTTTACGTCTGGATAACTGACGGTAGGAAGATAAAGAGATCCCGATGTACTCACCGCCGTCATTGGAAAATACCTTTGTATACGGGCATATCTTCATCTCGTTCTCCCATTCCGAGGATGCTTTCCTGATCGTCTCTATCTGCTCTTTTTCTGTCATCCACACATAATCATAAGGATATTTCCACAAATATTTTGAAGTAGTATTCTTATATTCCACGATATTCATATTTACAAATACTAACACGAAAAAATTAATGAGAAAAACAGCCAGCATGAGATTCCTGCTGTCCGAAAAGCGGTAATACAGATTTTTTACCCTCAGCAAATGCCTGTAGTACCATTTTTCCCTTTTCTTCATAAATCTCAGGGCAAGATTCCCCAGATGAGTAAAGAGCAGGCAGGTTCCGCACAAAAACAGGAGAAAGGCGTACTTCATCTTTTCGTAACTTACAGGCTGCCTTGTAAGGATAAACGCCGCAAGCGCCACGCAGGATACCCCTGCAGGCACACCCGCTGCGCTCCACGTCAACGACGGGATCCGGCTTTTCTTTTCCTTACTGTCCATAAGCGATGAAAGCGAATGGTTCCGGATATTTATAAGGTTGAGGAGAACAGCTCCTGCAAACACAAGAAACATGTAAAGAAATGCCATACACACCGTTCCCATGAACATCTCCGGCGTAAAATGTGCCGGAATCCCTTGCTTTTTAAAAACATGCCGGACCAGAAGCAAAAAAGGGAAACCCGCCCCGCAGCCTATCACACTGGATATCCCGCATATGACTGCGTACTCCGAAATGATCATCCCCATGACACGGAGCTTTTCTGCACCCAGCACAAGAAACATGCCGTAATCTCTAAGCCTCGTCCTGCTGTAATTGCCTACTGTATACATAATCAGGATGACCCCGATAAACAGCAGGACAAAAATATATGTCTGGGCAGCAATTCCAATATTCGAGTGCATCTTCTCATACTCATCCAAGGAGGCCAGGATCATAACCCTGACCCCCTCGAACAGAAAGAGCATCCCCGAGACGAGGACTGCACTCAGAAAACACAGGATGCAGTCTGATATGCTGCTCTTGAAAATCTTAAGCATCGCTTTCACGGCTTCCCCTCCTCTCTTTCCGGCATGTTCATGCTACACGCAGGGAAAAGCTGCCTCTGCCTTAAAAAGATCCCCTTCCGTCTCAATCTTAAAGCGACCTTTCTGAAGTTCCGTAAAGCTCTTGGCTATGGCAAGCCCAAGCCCCGACCCTTCCGTGTTGCGGGACACATCCCCCCTCACAAACCGCTCCGTGATCTCATCAACATTAAAGTTAAGCTCTGTCGCCGATATGTTCATGATACGCAAGATCACTTCCTCTTCTGTCTTTTCCACTTTCACATATACCCTTGTATTCGGGAGCGCGTATTTCGCCACATTTACAAGCAGGTTTTCAAAGATGCGGTAAGTCTTCTGCGAATCAAGCCTCGCCACTGCCTTCTCTTCAGGATATGTGCAGCGGAAATCAAGGCCCGCCTTCTCAAATTTTTCGGCATGTTCCAGCCGCACCTGCTTAAAAAGGTTCACAACGTCCACATCCACATAATTCAGCGTGATATTCCTGCTGCTCGCCTTGCTGATCTCAAACAGGTCTTCAATCAGCACCTTAAGGCGCAGCGACTTTCTCTCCAGCACATCAATATAATCCGCCCTTTTCTCCTCGTCTCTTTCCTCTTTCAGAAGGTTCACATAAGTGATGATTGCCGTCAGAGGTGTCTTAAGGTCATGGGAGACGTTGGTGACGAGCTCTGTCTTCATGCGCTGGCTCTTTACCTCCTTCTCAACCGCTTTCTGGTATCCGTCCTGGATTTTGGCAATCTCTGCTTTAAACGGGTTGAATACCCCTAAGTCTTCTGTAATCTCCACATCAAGTTTCCCCTGCGCCATCTGGTTTGTCGCCTTCAGCAAGCATGCATACTTCCCCTTTAAATCGTTAAAATATTTCTGCAGGATAAAATACAGGATTATAGAATAAACGATCAATGCGATAATCCCGGCAAACCACATGCAGCTTATCACTGCAAGGAGTGCAAAATTTATAAAGACAAGTTTCAGTATCGCTTTGTTGTTCTTATCTCCAAAGTCGAGATCGTCAAAGGAACGGTACAGCCTGTCAAACCATCTGCGGCACAGCGACACCGCTTGTTTCCATATTTTCTTTACATATTTGAGGACCGGCACCGTAAGCGTACATTCCCCAAACCCCCGTTTTACTCCTATCGCAAACAGATACCTCAGGCTCGCCGCGCTCCAGTAGACTACCGCAAAGATAAACGCCCACATCAGGAAGTCTGCCGTACTATAATAGTCCCCGGAGAAACGGACCATGTCTTCTGCTTTGTCGGCTGATGCCGCGATACAGATGATAGCGGCAATGGCAGGAATCTCAAAGGGCATCTTAAAAATTCTCTCCTCCCCTGTCCTTAAAGACCGAAACTTCGGAAGCAGAATCGCCGCTGCTGCAACTGCCACCATGAAAGAGAGGAACAGATTGACAAACCATCCGGGGGCTCCCACATGTGCTCCATATATATCATATAGACTATCTAAGTATTCCTCCATGTTCTCTTCCTTCATCGCCAGATAATACGTCCTGTTCTCAGGAGTTTTCAGCATATCTTCCTCTCCTGCAGAGCTGAAATTCATGCCAATCGTAGACTCGTCAAAATAGTCTCCCAGTTTCCTTGTCAGTATCCTGCTGCGCTCGTTTCTGTAATCCCCCTGGCTTATGACTGCCGCCGGCATTCCGTATGCATCAAAGGATATGCTCATCCCGATGGCATAGGAATTTAAGTTTCCCTCTGCCGGGTAACCGCTGGAAGTTGCCATCGTCTTACTGACTACCTCTCCTTTCTCATCTACCACCCGGTAGTCAAGGCAGCTCTCAAAGACGTCATAATCCATAAACAGGTGTCCATTCTCTTCTTTAAAATCAGCAAAGCCGCCTGTCTGCTCTTTGTTGTAAAGCACATAGCAGACATCTGCAAACTTTTCTATAAACGTCTCGGAAACCAATGCATCTTCCTTCAGCTGCTCTCTTCTCTCCTGCATCTCATAGCGTGCCTCCAGAGAGTTGTCTGCCATGATAAGAGCAGGAAGCGTTATCGTAATGATTATCAAAAATACTGCTAATTTATGCCTGTTTTTCAATTTTGTATCCAACACCCCACACCACCTTCAAATATTTTGGTTCCTTCGGGTTAATCTCAATCTTCTCCCGAATGTTCCTTACATGTACCATAATCGTATCCGTGTTCACCGCCCGCTCGTTCCATACTCTTTCATAAATCTCATCCGCCGAAAACACCCTGCCCGGGTTCTTCATGAGCAGCAGCAGTATCTTAAACTCCATCGGCGTCATTTTTACCGGCTCGCCGTCCACCGTCACCTCCACAGTCTCCTCGTTAAGCTCAAGTCCTCCGATGGTATGCACTGTCCGGGAAATCTGCGTGCTCCCGAGCCGTTCCATAAACCTTTTGTACCGCCTGAGCTGGGAATTGACCCTTGCAAGAAGCTCCATTGGAGTAAAGGGTTTTGTCACATAGTCATCCGCCCCCATGTCAAGCCCCATAATCTTATCTACCTCCTCTGATTTTGCCGACAGGAAGATTACCGGAAAGTCATGCTTTTCCCGCAGCTTTATGGTCATGGTGATCCCGTCCATCCTGGGCATCATCACGTCCACGATTGCCAGATGGATTTCCTCCCTGTCTATGACTTCCAGTCCTTCCGCCCCGTCCGCTGCCTCGTACACCTCGTAGCCCTGGGATTTCAGATAGATCTTAACCCCCTCCCGGATTTCCTTGTCATCCTCTACCACCAATACGTGATTCATCTCCATAACCCTTCTCCTCCTTTGATGTTAAAAAGTATAGATAACGTTTCTTAAGGGCATGCCCTTGAAAAACGAAAGAATTTCTAAAGAAAAACAAAAAAACATGCGCCAGACTTCTGCCCGGCACATGCCGCATTTTGCATAAGCCCCGCAGGGCATATGCTCATATCTTCTCAAAAGGGAACACAAACTGCGTAAGCCCCAGTTCATCCCGCATAGAGATAAACTCTTTCTGCAGCGCCCCGCCGATGGGAACGCCTCTGTCTTTGCGAAACTGCCGCACTTCATGCTCCTTTTCCCCCGCTGTATAGATCCTCTCTTGGCCCGGAGCCTTCTCGGATGCCCGGAGCTGCCTTAAAATCTCGCCCGCCGTCTTCTTAAAGGTTTCCGCCCCCATAAAAGCCTCCGTGTCGATGGCAATAAAAAAATGTCCCAGCGGATAGGGGATCTTTTCCCCGTTCTCTCCGATTCCCGACAGCATCTTGAGGAAACTTCCTGCCTGGAGAGCTGCGGAGAGAATCTCCACTACCGTAGCGTAACCGTAGCCTTTATATCCCGCAAGCTCCTCTCCGATGCCTCCCAGGGGAGTGAGCGCCGCCTCCCCGCTATTTAACCCTCTGAGGATTCCTTCGCTGTCCGTCAGCGCCGTTCCGTCCCTTCCTATGACCATGCCCGAAGGCGTATCCATCCCGTTCCTCGCATAGAACTCTATCTTCCCCCTCTGGGAGATCGACGTAGCGCAGTCCAGCACAAACGGAAAGTCCTCGTCTGTCGGCAGCCCAAAAGTGATGGGATTGGTCCCCAGCATGTTCTCCACCCCGAAAGTAGGGGCGATAGACGGCCTGGCATTGGTTCCCGTAATGCCGATCATGTCATTTTCCGTGCACATCGTGGCATAGTAGCCCGCGATTCCGTAATGCGTGGAATTGCGTACCGCCACCATGCCCATGCCGTATGCTTTGGCCTTGTCTATAGCAAGCTGCATCGCCTTTATCCCGATCACCATGCCCATGCCGTTGTGCCCGTCAGCTACCGCCGTCGTGGCTGTCTCCTTCACTATCTCAAACTCTGTCTTAGGGTTCAATATGCCGTCCCGGATCCGGTCGATATAGATTGGCTTAAACCGATTGCACCCGTGGCTCTCAATCCCCCGCCTGTCGCTTTCCAACAAAACCTCCGCACAGATATGTGCGTCACTTTCCGGCACGCCGTGTTTCTCGAATACCGCCGCCATAAAATCCTCTGCCAGCTCCCAGCTGATAAACGGCCTTTTCTCCTGCATGGCTCCCCCTCCTTTTCAGTACCTACACTGTCTCATTCAGATAAATCTTCGATAGAGGCACGAGCTTTGCAAGCTCGCCCTTCATCCTCTCCGTCATCTTAACGCCCTTTTCCCTGCACACTTCTTCCGTGCTCTTCGCGCCGAACAGAAGGCTGGCAAGAGCGGCAACCGTAATCTCCCCTTCGCTGTTCTCCGCTTTCCCATCCATCAGCATGATGCCGGAAAATTCAGTTCCGGTAATCATGACGCACCGGTTATTCTCCTCAATCACCGGATCGGTGACGAAGAAACACGCCGCCATAAAGCTTCTGGCCGTGACCGCCATAAGCATCCGTCTAACGTCAATGATGCGGGTCATGATCTTTGGTTTCCCCTCATCAGGATCCGGGAAGAAAATCCGGCAGTCCGAAATCCCGCCGCCCTCTTTTTTTACCATCAGCCGCCCGCCGTCGCTGGCGCACTCCTTCATAAGCCTCCGGTAGTACGCCTCGCTTCGCTTTGCGAACACCTGGCAGGACGCGCTCAAATACGCATCAGCCGCCTCCGACAGCGCGCCGCACTCTCCCGCCCTCAGAGGTTCGTACCCTTCCTGCCCGCTGTAGTAGCGTTTCTCCTGTTCATACACTGTACGGAAATCATGGGGCAGGTAGATTTCTTCCGCCGCAGGCATCAAAAAGGTAAAGGTCTCCCCGGCTCTGTACATATCCCTGAGGGCGCGCCTTATGAGAGCCGCCATATAGCCGCGCCTGCGGTACTCTCTCCTTGTAGCGACCGCAACAATATAATGAGCCTTACGCTCCGAGCCATTCACCGACAGCACATAGGGGTTTAAATGCAGCATCGCCTGAAACCGCCCGTCTTCTTCTGCCCCATAGACGACATTGTCCTTCGTCTTTTCCGTATAATAGTAGTCCACAAAGGCTTCGCTGTCCTCCAAAAAGACTTCTTCGTACAGAGCCCTCGTGCCCGCTTTTTCATCCTGCCCTAATTTCCTTATCTCCATAACCGGACTCCTTATTCTATCCTTTCAAGACATGCTGCCGCCTGGGATGATATCCCCTCTCCGGTTCCGGTAAACCCAAGCCCTTCTTCCGTTGTAGCCTTGATATTCACCTGATCCGCATCGATCCCCAATGCCTTCGCAGTATTTTTTCTCATCTCCTCTATGTGAGGAGCCATCTTCGGCCTCTGCGCGATAATCGTGGCATCGACATTCTCTACTCTATATCCTTTACCGCGTATCAGCTGCGCCACATGCTCCATAAGCCTAATGCTTGACGCGCCCTCATATTCCGGATCCGTGTCCGGAAAATGCTTCCCTATATCCCCAAGGGCAGCCGCTCCAAGGAGAGCGTCCATAATGGCATGCAAAAGGACATCTGCGTCTGAATGCCCTAAAAGCCCTTTCTCATAAGGAATCTCAACACCGCCCAGAATCAGTTTTCTTCCTTCCACCAGCCGGTGGACGTCATATCCCATGCCAATCCGCATCGCCTATTCTCCTTCCGCATTATCGTCATCATTCCCTTTTGAAATATCCCGGATGCTTTTTACTGCCAAAAATCCGCCGATTATCACAAAAGCAACGCCAAACACCATATACAGCGCGCTGTTATCCGGGCGCTCCGCCAATGCATTCCTCACAAGGCCGAACCCGTTATACGCCAGGTATGCCCCCGCCGCAATATAAAGATATAACCGTGATCTGCTGCTCATATCCCACCCTCTCTTTCATCCTGATTGCCTGCTGCCGGCCCCGTCATATGAAATCCTGCTTTTTCCTGCCGCAGCATTGTATACGAAAAAAGAGACAGCCACCAACCGTCTCTTTCCCTGTAAATAGCGGGAACTGGATTTGAACCAGCGACACCACGGGTATGAACCGTGTGCTCTAGCCAACTGAGCTATCCCGCCAGATATAGTATGGGACCAATAGGGCTCGAACCTATGACCCTCTGCTTGTAAGGCAGATGCTCTCCCAGCTGAGCTATGATCCCATATCTTTGCAGATTCTTTTCTCAAACCCGCTTTGCTATTATACTATCCTTTGTCAGTATTTGTCAACACTTTTTTCAATGTTTTTTATTTTTTGTAAAATCTTTCGTTACTGTTCACACAGGTCTGTGCATTCACTGCACAGACCGTAAGAAAGTGATTCAGGAGTGAGCAAATCCCATTCGCGGAGCGAATTTTAGATGGAATTGCGAATGTTACTGGTCACGAAGTGAACAGTAGCAATCTTTCCGCCGGGCAAAATGGTACTCATGATAAATAAATATACCGGTCAATGATTTTTATAAATCCTTCTTCCGCCAGCCCTTTCATAATCCTCGATACTGTGCTTCGGGTGGAAGAAATCATGTTTGCCAGCTCCTCATGCGTATATTTACGCGGAAGGCGGATTCCCTGGGAAACCGGAACGCCCTGCTGGACGGACAGACGGATCAGAAGGTTTTTCAGCCTTTCTTCTGTATTGCAGAACGATGCGTCCTGAATCTGCGGCATGAGGATCCTTATTTTGTACGAGAGCATAAACGCCACGGAAAACGACAATTCAGCATTCTCTCTCAGCGCTTTCTCAAAAGAAGCCACAGGAATCTTACGGACAGAAACTTTTGTCAGCGTCTGGGTTGCCACCTGGTCCATATCCCTCTGCAGCGCGGTCACCTCTCCGAACATATCGCCTTTTGACAGCAGCAGCATCGTCTTTTCCACTCCACGGCTGTTGACAAAATACTGCCGGATGCGCCCGCCCAATATCAGGTATACATGCTCCGCATGCACGCCGCCGCATCCGATCATGAATTTAGGCGGGTAATCTTCTCTTTGTCCATATTCACTGAAATATTTAAAATTACAGCGGCGGTAAAAGTCAACCATATCCTTCTGCATGTTTTCTCCTCCTCTTATGCCTATTATAATAATAGACATTTTCTGTAAATTCAACAATATTTTTTGCATCAATGTGTTACATGACACATTATTCAAAATATTTTTCCAGTAAAATAAAATTATCAAAAATCATTGCCCTCAGCGAAAGGGCATCAGGAGGTGTAAATCAATATGAATCAATGGTTACAGGACATGTCATGGGAAGAGGCCAAAAAAGCAATCCAAAATGCCGGCAAAGTCGCCATCCTCCCGGTGGGCAGCGTAGAGCAGCACGGCTGCCACATGCCGCTTGGCACCGACAGCTACGTGGCAATTACATTGGCTGAAGACGCTGCAAAGGAGGCAGGCGCCCTCATCGTTCCTCCGCTGTGGTTCGGATGGAGCCCCCACCACATGGTGAGGCCGGGAACGATTACCATCCGCCCCGAGATACTCTCAGAAATCACATTTGATATCGCGGCATCTTTAAGCCACCACGGGATCCGCAAGCTGATCATGATTAACGGGCACCGCATCGTAAATGTTGTATGGATGCAGCTTGCGGCGGAAAAAATACAGAGGGAGCTTGACATGGCAGTAAAGATCTTCGACCCCGCCTACATGTCCAAAGAGATCGTGAAAGATCTGGGATTCGGCGCAGTCGGCCACGCAGAGGAAATTGAGACTTCCCACATGATGTACCGCTACCCGGATCTGGTAAATCTTGCGCTGGCAAAGGACAACCCGGTAAAGGACGCTCATCTGTATTCCGTGGACCCGTCCTATGAAAAAGATACGCTCTGTTATGTTCCAAGCACATACGCGCATGCCAAAAAAAATGCCGAGATTGCCGGAGGAACTTCCGGAGAGCCCACAAAAGCCGACGCTCAGAAAGGAAAATCCTATCACGAGCACTTGGTGAAACGTTTAGTGGAAGTCATCGAAACACTGAGAGAAAGATAAGCGAAAGGAGGAAAAGCAATGAAACTATCCGCAAATGAAAAAGTAATATACGCAGTCTTTTTACTTGTCTTAATTATGGTAAACCCGCCGGTAGTCAACCTGGTAAGCGACTATGCCGGAACGCATCCGTTCATCCTGGGGTGGCCTACGCTCCTCGTCTGGCTCAACGCATGGTACATTGCGGCGATCATCGCTTTCCTGGCCGGGTGCCTGACGATCCGGTCGTGGAAAAAGGACTACAGTGAGGAGGATACCTATGAATAATACAGGATTAATGATACTGGCTCTCTATACGTTATCTCTTTTCGGGATCGCTTTTTACGCATCCCGGCAGGACAAGAAAAACATCAAGGATTTTGCAACAGCAAGCAGCTCCCTGGGCGTCTTCGTCCTGACCCTCACTTTTAGCGCCACTTACCACAGTTCATATGCCTTCCTGGGCGCGGGAGGATTTGTCTACAACAACGGAATCGGCTGGTGGGTCAACGGAATCTGGACTGTATTCCCCGGCGTACTGTTCTGGGTCATTGGCAGGAGGTTCTGGTATCTCGGAAAGACGAGAGGGTACATGTCCATGTCCCAATATATCAGCGACGTGTATGAAAACCGGGCAATCGGCCTTGTAGTCACCGTAATCGCCATGGTATTCACGGTTCCCTATGTGGCCATGCAGGCCATCGGCTCCGGCTATATCTTCCAGACCATAAGCGGCGGACGGCTGAAGTATGAGGTCGGCACGATTATCTTTTTCGCCATTATGATCGTGCTCGTATGGATGGGCGGAATGAAGGGAGTCGCGCTCACGGATGCCGCTCAAGGTGTATTCATGTGGGTTGGCATGGTCATCGGCTCCTATCTCATCCTGAAGACGAATTTCGGCAGCGTTGCGGCGGCATACCAAAACGTCTACAGCGAAGTACCGTCTCTCCTCACGCTGCCCGGCCCTAACGGGGTGGTCACGGCAACCGACTGGATCTCAAGGTGGACGGTAATCACCATCGGCATGATGATGTTCCCGCATGTAACCCTCCGGTTCTTTGCAGGGAAATCTTTAAAGGTGCTGAAGTGGTCCTCCGTCTTTTCATCCATCTACCTGACATCCATCTATGTCTTTCTTCCCGCAGTAGGCATGGCAGGAAACATACTGATGCCAGGATTGGAGTCGCCGGACACCATCTTCCCAGAACTACTTTTAAAATATACGCCAATCGTGTTTGCTGCCCTTGTCATCTCAGGAGCGCTGGCTGCCTCCATGTCCACCGGAGACTCCCAGCTGCATGCGGTCAGCACCATGGTATCCACAGACATTTATAAAACCTATATCAACAAATCCGCGGATGACTATTCACAGTACAGGATTGCCAAGCTGGCAACGCTTGCTTTCGGTTTCTGCTCCGTCATCGTCGCACTGATGAGGCCGGGCCTTATCAGCGATATCTTAGCTCTGGCAAACGGAGGCGTCGCGGCGCTGGCTCCCGCCATGCTAGGCGGCATCTACTGGAAAAAGGCAACGCCGCAGGGCGCGCTTTCCAGTATTCTCATCGGAGAGGCCGTCATGCTGTTTACGACATTCATCGTGCCCAACCCCCTTGGGCTTATGGCAGGGCTGTGGGGCCTTATAGCCGCTCTGATTGTCTTTGCTGCAGTAAGCCTCGCCACCAGGCCGGTTAAGACTACCATTGATGTAGTGGATTCTCTGAATCATTTTTTTTGCGGCAGAATAGAATAATTCCTCACAGCCTAAAGAAAAAAGGGTGCCCCGGCACCCTTTTTTGTACAATAACCTTACACGATTCCCTGTGCAGTCATGGCCTCAACAACCTTCTCAAATCCTGCGATGTTGGCTCCTGCCACATAGTTTCCGTCAAGCTCATAGCGCTTTGCGGCATCGTCGATGTTATGGCAGATATCTACCATGATATTTTTAAGTTTTGCATCCACTTCCTCAAAAGACCAGCTTAGGCGCTCGCTGTTCTGCGACATCTCAAGGGCGGATGTTGCAACGCCTCCTGCGTTTGCCGCCTTGCCAGGAGCGAACAGAATCCCTTTCTCCTGCAAATACTCGGTAGCCTCCATAGTCGTAGGCATATTCGCACCCTCAGCCACTGCGATGCACCCGTTGGCAACAAGCTGCTTTGCATCCTCAATAAAAAGTTCGTTCTGAGTCGCACACGGCAGCGCGATGTCCACTTTCACGGACCATACGCCACGCCCTTCGTGATACTGGGAATCCGGACGGTAATTCTTATACTCCGTAAGCCTTGCACGGTTAATTTCCTTTATCTCCTTCAGCGCTGCCACGTCAATTCCCTCTGGATCATATACCCATCCGGTAGAATCGCTTGCCGTCACCACCTTCGCGCCTAACTGATGCGCTTTCTCAATCGCATAGATCGCAACGTTTCCAGAACCGGACACGGCGATTGTCTTTCCCTTGATATCCATGCCGTTGATCTTAAGAAGCTCTTCCGTCAGGTACAAAAGGCCATACCCGGTGGCCTCCGTCCTTGCCAGAGAGCCGCCGTAGCTCAATCCCTTTCCGGTGAGCACGCCTTCATAAAGGCCCCGAATTCTCTTATACTGCCCGAACAGGTAACCAATCTCTCTTGCCCCTGTTCCGATGTCCCCGGCAGGAACGTCCGTATCAGCGCCGATATATTTGCAAAGCTCTGTCATAAAGCTCTGGCAGAAAGCCATAACCTCCCTGTCTGACTTTCCTTTCGGGTCAAAGTCAGAGCCGCCCTTACCGCCTCCGATAGGAAGGCCGGTCAGCGAGTTTTTAAAAATCTGCTCAAAGCCAAGGAACTTGATGATTCCAAGGTTTACAGACGGGTGAAGGCGAAGCCCTCCCTTATATGGCCCAATAGCGCTGTTAAACTGTACGCGGTAGCCGGTATTCACCTGAACCTGTCCCTTGTCGTCCACCCACGGAACGCGGAACTTAATCTGCCTCTCCGGTTCTACCAGCCGCTCCAGCAGCGCGTCTTTCTTAAACTGCTCCTCATTGGCCTCCACGACTACCCTCAAAGACTCAAGAACTTCTTTTACCGCCTGATGGAACTCTGGCTCCGCAGGATTCTTCGCTACTACTCTCTCTAAAACTTCATCAACGTACGACATATGCTTTTACCTCCTAGAATATATTTCCTCAACTTCCTCAAAGCTGCCCCGGCAATGCATAGCTCTCCAGCCTGCCGGAAAAACAAAAGCGGATAGACAATGCTATCCGCTTTTACATGACGCTTTTGTCCTTTAACATTGTAAAGGATTTCCGTGCAGAATACAAGAGTTTTTTTACAAAAACTTCAATTTTTTGCAATTTCTATTTCTATTTCCTGCATTTTCATTGATTTGCAATCGATTTTTGTATATTTTTTACGTTCCAATGCAATATCTCAATAGAAATGTTTCATTTCTATTGAGATATGCCCAATAGGATTACTTGAAATATCCCACGCCGGACTCAAAGATCTTCATATCCTGCTCACCGTAGATATTCACCGCAACGCTTCTGCCCCGTCTCTCGGAGTGGGCCATCTTCCCAAAGATACGGCCGTCTGGGCTTGTGATTCCCTCGATTGCCATATAAGAGCCGTTGACGTTCCACTCTTCGTCCATGGAGACATTTCCCTCCGGGTCACAGTACTGGGTGGCCACCTGGCCGTTTTCAAACAGCCTTGAAAGCCACTCTTTATCCGCCACAAACCGGCCTTCCCCATGAGACGCAGGGTTGGTGTATACACCCCCAAGCTCTGCCCCTGAAAGCCACGGAGACTTATCCGATACGACTTTCGCATAGACCATCTTCGATATGTGGCGCCCGATTGTGTTGTAAGTCAGAGTCGGCGACTGTTCATCCTGCCCGATAATCTTCCCTCCGGGAACAAGGCCCAGCTTAACGAGCGTCTGGAATCCGTTGCACACGCCCAGGCAAAGTCCGTCTCTCTCGCTTAAGAGCCTCTCTACCGCCTCTTTTATCTTAGCGTTCTGGAACGCAGTAGCAAAGAATTTCGCGGAGCCGTCCGGCTCGTCGCCTGCGCTGAACCCGCCCGGGAACATGATGATCTGCGACTGAGCGATGGCCTTTTCAAAAATATTTACGGAATCTACAATATCTGCCGCATCCAGGTTCTTAAACACTTTTGTGACTACCTTCGCCCCGGCGCGCTCAAAGGCTTTGGCGCTGTCATACTCACAGTTGGTCCCTGGAAATACCGGGATGAACACAGTGGGCTGGGCAATCTTGTGAGCACAGATATGGATATCTTCCGCATGGTAAAGCCCGGTATCCACCTTTTCCTCCTGCCCCTTGGCTCCGGAATTGGTCTTAAACACTTTTTCAAGGGTTCCCTTCCATGCCTTTTCAGCCTCTTCCTCCGGAATACTTATATGTCCGTAAGAGAATGTTCCGTCTCCCGTCACCTCGCCAATCACGGTATAGGTAATGGAAAGCTCTCCCACCCTGCCCTCCGGCACTTCTGCGATGATATCGCCGAAAGCCGGGGCAAACAGGTCTCTCTCATCAATATTATGCTCAATCTTCACACCCATCCGGTTTCCGAACGCCATCCGGCTCACCGCCGGAATGACGCCGTGGCGGTCAAGGGCATACGCAGACACAATCCTTCCCGCACGAATGTCTTCCGTGAATTTTCCGTACTGCTCCATCACCTTGCCATACACGGGAACGTCATATTCATCCGTAGGAATCCGCAGCCACACAAGCCTGTTCCCCGCCGTTTTAAGCTCCGGCGTGATAATGTCGCCTTCTTTCGCCACGTCCACGGCAAAGGAGACAAGGGTCGGAGGCACGTCAATGTCCTCAAATGTTCCGGACATGCTGTCTTTCCCTCCGATGGACGGCAGCCCGAACCCGAGCTGCGCGCTGTATGCGCCCAGGAGCGCCGCGAAAGGCTGGCTCCATCTCTCCGGCTCCACGCTCATGCGGCGGAAATACTCCTGGAACGTAAAGCGGATCTTTCTAAAATCGCCGCCGTTTGCCACAATCTTTGCCACAGACTCCGTCACCGCATAGATTGCCCCGTGATACGGACTCCATGTAGACAGATAGGGGTCAAACCCATAGCTCATCATCGTAACCGTATCGCAGTCGCCCTTAAGCACCGGCAGCTTTGCCACCATGGCCTGAGTCTCCGTCGTCTGGTACTTTCCGCCGTGAGGCATAAAGACAGATCCTGCCCCGATAGAGCCGTCAAACATCTCTACAAGCCCTTTCTGAGAGCATACGTTAAGGTCTGAGAGCGCCGAAAGCCACTTCTCTTTCACATCCTTTACCTCTTCCCTGACAAGGATGCTGTCTTTCCGGCTTGGGATGCTGACAGCGACAGAAGTCTCCTGATGCGCCCCGTTCGTATCTAAAAACGCCCTGGACAAATCTACGATGTCTTTCCCTCTCCAGGAAAGGACGAGCCTCGGCTCCTCGGTAACGACCGCAACTTCCGTCGCCTCTAAGTTCTCCTCCTTCGCATAGGCCATAAACTCTTCCACGTCCTTCGGGTCTACCACTACCGCCATGCGCTCCTGTGATTCTGATATCGCGATTTCCGTGCCGTCAAGCCCGGCATATTTTTTCGGAACTTTATCAAGGTCTACCTTAAGCCCGTCAGCCAGCTCACCGATAGCCACCGACACGCCGCCCGCGCCGAAGTCGTTGCATTTTTTAATCAGCCGGCTCACCTCTTCTCTGCGGAACATCCTCTGAATCTTCCGCTCCGTAGGCGCATTTCCTTTCTGCACCTCCGCTCCGCAGGTTTCTATGGACTCTGTCGTGTGGACTTTTGAAGAGCCTGTCGCTCCTCCGCAGCCGTCGCGCCCGGTGCGCCCGCCAAGAAGGATGATGATATCGCCCGGGTCGGAAGTCTCACGGATGACCGCCCGCCTTGGAGCCGCTCCCATGACCGCCCCAATCTCCATGCGTTTCGCCACATAGTTCGGGTGGTAGATTTCCTTTACCGCACCGGTGGAAAGCCCGATCTGGTTCCCGTAGGAGCTGTACCCGTGAGCCGCTTCCTGCACCAGCTTTTTCTGAGGGAGCTTGCCCTTAAGCGTATCCTTTACAGAGACCGTCGGGTCCGCCGCACCGGTCACCCGCATCGCCTGATACACATAAGTACGCCCGGAAAGGGGGTCGCGGATGGCACCGCCAAGACACGTAGCCGCTCCTCCGAAAGGTTCTATCTCCGTAGGGTGGTTGTGAGTCTCATTCTTAAAATTCACAAGCCACTCCTCTTCCTTGCCGTCCACCGTAACCGGAACTACGATACTGCACGCGTTGATCTCATCCGACTCCTCCTGATCGTCAAGTTTCCCTTCTTTTTTCAGTTTCCGCATCGCCATCAGCGCAAGATCCATCAGACAGACAAACTTGTCCTCCCTGCCCTTAAATATCTCGCTGTGGTCGCTTAAATACTGCTTGTAAGTATCCTCGATCGGTTTCCGGTAATCCCCGTCTCCAAAAGCCACGTCCGTAAGCTCCGTAGAGAAGGTGGTGTGCCGGCAATGGTCGGACCAGTAAGTGTCAAGCACCCGGATCTCCGTCATGGACGGGTCTCTCTTCTCCTCGTTTTTAAAATAGTTCTGGATATGCTGGAAATCTTTAAAGGTCATGGCAAGGCCAAGAGAACCGTAAAGTTCTTTTAAGCTGTCCTCGCCGCGCTCCGTAAATCCGTCAAAGATAAGGACATCCGCAGGCTCCTCAAATCTCACCACCAGCGTGTCCGGCTTCTCCATCCCTGTCTCACGGGAGTCTACCGGATTGATGCAATGGTTTTTCACTGCCGAAAGCTCCTCGTCAGATATCGGCCTCCCCGCAGCTTTTATCACATAGACAGTCGCCGTCCGGATTACAGGCTGTTCATCCTCCTTAATAAACTGGATGCACTGGACCGCCGAGTCCGCCCTCTGGTCAAACTGACCCGGAAGGTACTCTACGGAAAAGCACCTGCCGCCCTCCTCCATGGGAAATTCTTCTCTATAAAGGAAATCCACCGGCGGTTCCGCAAAAATGCCCTTGCAAGCCTTCTCAAACGTCTCGTCAGAAACGTTCTCAACATCGTACCGGATCAGGACGCGCACCGATTCTACGTCGCTGATTCCAAGATAGCCTTTGATCTCATGTTTAAGGTCTTTCGCCTGAACGGCAAAATCCGGTTTCTTTTCTACGAATACTCGTCTTACATTACTCATCCATTCTCCTCCTTATTGCCCCGGCAGTTTTCCCGTATCTGCCGATGCGTGTGTGTACATTGTACCATATTTATCCCCGCAAAGAAAATCAATTTTTCTTCTTTCTGACATCCTTTCCCTGCGAGCGCCTCCTGCACGCCAGCACCGTCGCCACGCCCAAAGCTGCGAGCGCCCCCACATATATCAGGGCAATCCTTATCACCATGTCTGAAAAAAATCCTTCCGGCAGCATGCGGATCATATAATCCGTATCCGGGTCAAAGAGCCAGAGGTCATTTGTAAAAAAAATCTTGTGGAATATCGTAAAGCATCTCGTAAAATCCACCGTAAACGCTACGCCCAGAAAAACAAGCAGCGCCGCAAATACAGCCATGGCTGTTCCGTATGCTTTTAACAGGAGGCTCTTTAAGTCTGCTTTCATAAGCCCAAGGGCCGCAAGCAGCAAAGCCGCACAAATCACCATCACATTCCTGAGCTTAAGCCCTCCCAGGAAGAGTTTCCTCACGTCGGCCATATGGAGCCTGTCCTGCTCATTAAAAAAATCCTGATGTTTCCCGTCTACATCCGTCTCTATGGAAAGCACATCCTCCCGACCGATCAGATAGTCCATCATGTGTTCTGTCACGCCCATTACATCCGGGAGCGTCATACCAAGAGACTGCGTCACATTGTATTTTTCATATTCTTTTTCATAAAATTTATATTCCGGGTCGCCGTAAATCACCACCTGAAAGCTTGTCAAAAGCAACGCTGTCACCAGCAGGAACATAGCAAGAACCGCGACCGCAAGCTGCACCTTCTTCATCCTGAACCTTCCCTTCTGTCATACCTTGACGGACAAAGTCCGCCTGTTCCGCTGGAACATGTATTATGGGATGCCCTGTGGGTATACCTTGACGGACAAAGTCCGCCTGTTCCGCTGGAACATGTATTATGGGATGCCCTGTGGGTATACCTTGACGGACAAAGTCCGCCTGTTCCGCCGGAACATGTATTATGCCGCGTATCAGTTGTCATATATTTCCAGCGCCCCGCGGTAGATAGACACCATAGACATATCCTGTATCTTCCTTCCTACGTCCTCTATGCCATAGCGCAGCAGAAAATAGTCCATGTCATGAAGGATAAAATACGCCTGTTTTACATACGCCGCGTCATGAGTTTCCTTTGCCTGTCGGATATTTTCAGCCAGATTCTCAAAATCCGGTTTCAGCAGGTCATTTTTTAAGGTTCCTTCCAACTCTTTTATCAGCTTTATCAAGTCCTCTGCGTCATACTCGTTGTCCGCCACGACACGCTCCCCGTATTTTTCCGCGTATTCTTTAAAAGACATGCCGGAAGACTCGTCATATTCCTTTCCATCCGAAAACGCCCAGCCGGTCTGAATCTCCCCTTTTTGCTCCAGGTAATTCCAATACAGATCCTCCGGGTCAGCCAATCTGTCAAAGAGGTTTCCGTTCACCCATTCCCTCTCCAGACACTCATTGGCCGCTTTCACCTTATCCGTTAAGTCTTTCTTCTCAGCATCCGTCATGCCCTCTAAAGCCCTCTCTCGCATGGCAAACACTTCTTCCTTCGACGGCGCGGCCATCTCTTCCATCTTAAAAACCGTCCGGTCAGCCAGAACCTTTTTGTAATCATCCGCGCCTGACAGCACAATCTCGGAAGAACCGTCCTGCATAAATCTCAGCGTATCTTTATCTTCAATCTCAAATAACAGTTTTTTCTCCCCGTCTGCGGAAACAGCTGTCAAAACACCGCCCTCAATACTAAAGCTGCCATCCATATGGGCAGATGCCAACGATGACAGCATATCGTTCACAAAGACAAATGTAGAGTCAGCCCCATTAAGCTCCATCATAGATGCCACCGCAGTCGTATCATTATCCGATATTGATAAATAAGCTTTTGTTTCGTTCCCTATAAAATCCGCCGCACTGCGCTCATCACTTTTTTCTTCCTGTTCTGCGGCTGTTTCGGCATTTTTCCCGTTCCCATCTGCTGTCGCACAGCCCACAGCTGCCGACAGCGCAACAGCAACACAACATGCAATCATTATTTTTCTCTTCATATTCAGCCCTCTTTCATCAAAAATGCCATCTGTACAGAATAATTGTACCATTTTAACCGGTTTTTGTCACTTTCATTTTAATGTAAAAAGCGGTGTGAATTATTTGCACACCGCCGTATTTATACAATTATCTTTTCTGAATTTTTTTTGCGTACTCATATATTCTACGGAGCATATTGTCATCCACGTCATTTATTACATTTCCTGCAGCTTTTGTAAAACCTTTATAGGTGCTGAATCCCAATAGATAAATTGCCATTGCCATTGCAAGTCCTTCATCATGTTCACCCATCTGCCCAGCCACACGTTTCAGTTCTGCTAAAACAGTATCATGCGGAACACATATATCTTCTCCGCCTTCCAGCACTACTTTTTCAATGACCTTTGGTAACACCATGCACATCTGGTAAAGTGCATCTTCCTGCCCTGTTACTAATGCATAAAACTGGTCAAGGCTTACTCTGCGAATCTTTTTGTGTGATACATTCTTACCATCTACCGTAGTTGACCACTTAATATTCTGTGACTTCTTTGCAATTGCCTCAACCAGAAAACATGCACAGTCGTCATCATCCAGCAACTGGCTTTGCATTTTAATATAGGTCTTGCCCGCTGCAGACGAATTCATAGTATTATGCTTATTCTTCATTTCAACATAAACGGTATGTACTACATCACCATCTGGGAGCTGAATCCCTTCATCTTTTTGAAAAATAACATCCCATCCGCCTTCTTTTCCATTGTCTGGAACATGGCAATCTGCAATGTACTGGAAGATTCTCTGGTGAAAATATCCAATATCATTGTTATTAGACTTATCTCTCTGACGAAAGATTTCATTACTCACAATTTCTTCCCATGTAGATTGATAAACGGTCTTGTCAAAAATCATTTTTATTGGATCAATGATATTTTTATTAAAACGCACAATATCAAATGATTCTAACTTTTCTCCGTATTTATCTATTGTAGCTTTAACATGATTTGTAAAATCTTCTTCTGAAATAAATGGTAAAGTCCATGACATTATTTATCCTCCTTGTCCAATGCGTTTTTAATACATCTTGCTGCTTCATAGGCAAGATTTACCGGCACCGCATTTCCTACCTGTTTATACTGCGACATAACATTACCACAAAATTCCCATTTGTCCGGAAAACTCTGGCATCTCGCATTTTCCCTTACATTAAACGGTCTTGCCTCAATTGGATGGCAGCGCTCTGTCTGTTTCTGAGACGGAGATGTTAAAACTGTCAATGAAGGCTCATCCAGACTCATTCGTCTAAGAATTCCTGTTCTGCCGCCTTCCATTTCCCAGCAACTCTTCATATACGCTTTTGCTAATTCCGGATCAATATCTCTCCAATATCCCCCTGGTGGTACTAATTCAAATAATTTCCTCTTGTTCTCGCCATAAGGAACTCCTATGCTCTCCGGCACATCCTGAAGTACATCTCTCAGTACTGGCTTATACTCATGCTTTTCGGGAAATTCAAATGTAATTTGACTTTTCAAATCCTTACGTATTCCAATTGTGATTAAACGTTCTCTCTTTTGAGCCACTCCATAATCCCACGCATTAAGTACCTGCTTTTGAATATCATATCCGGCTCCCTCGAAAATATTGAGCATGGTCTGATATGTTTTTCCCCCATCATGAGTAAGTAAGCCTCTGACATTCTCAAACAAGAACATTTTGGGCTGCAGCTTCTCCAAAAAGATGGCATAATGGTAAAACAAAGTTCCCCTTGCATCTTCCAGACCCAATCTTTTTCCGGCATATGAAAATGCCTGGCATGGTGCACCACCAGACAATAAATCCAGTTCTCCCTTTTTAATACCAAAATACTCTACTAAATCAAGTTGTGAGATATTGGCGATATCATCACATATAACTCTCCATTCAGGTCGGTTCTTTTCAAGCGTATCACACGCATCTCTATCAATTTCTACCAAGCCAATTGTATGAAATCCGGCTTTTTCCACTCCAAGTGCCAATCCGCCGGCTCCTGCAAAAAGTTCAATAGTTGTATACATAGTTTACCTCACTTCAGTTTTTATAATTGCATTATCTTATATTTACTGTTCCATTTTACGGACTCATCTTGGATCTTTCGGTTTTTCTGCATCTGCTGGTATCAGCCATGTATTGGCCTTTAATATTGCCCTTTCAATGCGTTCTTCCGCACAAGGTTTGGTTACCTTTAAAACGGGAGGCGATTTTCACCTCCCGTACACTCTTCACCTGGTCATCTTTATTTTTCCAACGAGTCAGAACCGCCACTCGTTCTCTTTAGGAAATCACTGACTTCCTGTTATTTATTATACCATCCCTTCTGGAAAAATCCACCTCAGATTTCTTAAATATTTTTTACCAGATACTCCTTTATATTATCAAGCGATTTTCTAGCCAGAAGGTCATACGCCTGCTCTGTCATCCCGGAAGACTCCCCGATACAGATTACATTCTCCCGGTTTCGTACCTCTTCCGACATATCTCCCAGCGACTCCGTCATATCGCAGCAGAACAGATTCCCGTCTCTCTTAATCCAGCCTTCCAGTGCATCCATATCCGCCGCCGGCCCGATGGAAGTATTAAACATAATCTTCCCGTCTCCAAGCTGCCGAAACTCCTCTTCATGCAGCAGGATGGTATTCTTATTCAGGCAGGTGAACACTACCTCGCTGTCACGGAGAAGTTCTTCCAGAGGCTTGTAGCAGATTCCCTGCCGCTCCCTCTCCGCCTTTTTGCTCCTGGCAAAATAGGATACCTCCGCACCGAAGAAATGCAGCGCGTCCGCAATCAGCCCGCCGGAATCCCCGATTCCGACCATACCCACTTTAAGCCCCGTAAGCTCCCGGGATTTTTCCTGCCTCCGCTTAAAATCATAGCCGTGCAGGATCCGGATCAGCTGGTAGACAGCATACTCTGCCACGCCCCTGTCGCCGTAATTTCTCACGCCCTTTACCGTGATCCCTTTCGTCCTGGCAAATGCGATGTCCACATTGGCGCTCTCTTCCGAATAAAGGCTGCAAACCATCCCCACATACTTTAGGTTCGGCGCTTTCTCCAGCACATATTTCCCGATGGAGGACGAGATTCCGATAAGCGCCGCGTCCGCATCGCCAATCCTCTCCAGGATCTCTTCGTCGTCTTTCGGCGGCGTGTCATAAAACACCGTTTCCTCCGCATATTCTTTCAGCTCTTCCCTCGCCCACGGCACAAGGTTTACCGGAGCCACCGCCACGATCTTTTTAAATTTCCCCATCATCTTTAAACCTCTCTTTCTTTACAGAATTCAACGCCAGTCTCTTCGCTCATGCACTTCACTCTCGCAAGCGATTCCACCCTCACGCCCATATTCCGTATTCTCTCGCCTCCCGGCTGGAAAGCTTTCTCAATACAGATTCCGGCGCCCGCAAGAGACGCCCCAGACTCCCAGACAAGGCTAATAAGCCCCATAAGGGCGGCGCCGTTTGCCAGAAAATCATCAATCAAAAGAACCTTATCCTCCGGCCCCAAAAATTTCTTCGAGACGATAATGTCATAAACCCTTCCGTGGGTAAAGGACTCTACCTTAGACGTGTATACATCTCCCTCGATATTCTTTGTCTTGCTCTTTTTCGCAAATACCACCGGAACTCCAAAACACTGCGCCGCCACACAGGCAATACCGATTCCGGATGCCTCAATGGTAAGGATTTTTGTAATCTCTTCCCTTTCAAACAGCCGCTTAAACTCCTTCCCCATCTCCGCAAACAGCTCCACATCCATCTGATGGTTCAGGAAACTGTCCACCTTCAATACATCCTCGCCCCGGACAATGCCGTCCCGGCGGATGCGCTCCTCCAAAAGACGCATGCCATCTCCTCCTAGTATACTCTCTCCGTCGGACACCCTGCTGCCGATTGCCGTCAAAATATTTTTTCTTCACTGCAGAGTTTCCGTATCTCTTCCCTATTTCCCTTAAGCGATCCCTGCACCATCTCGGGCTTTCCGCCGCCGCGCCCTTCAAAAGACGCATTAAGCTCCCTGCACAGCGGACGCACGTCTCTTTCCCTGCTTCCGATCACATAGCGGTATCCCGCCTCGTCCGTTCCGGCAAAAACCGCGCACACGGATGCCCCCCTCAAAAGCACCTGATTCATAAGCTCCCTCGGGCTGTTCCCGGAGATCTCGCTGTCAAAGACCGACACGACACCGTTCCCAATCTCAATCTCCTGGGCCTTATACCGGATCATCTTTTGCTCCAGGGATGTAATCCTCCCTTTAAGCTTTCCACTCTCCTCCTTCAGATGCGATACCGCGTCCGCGGTCTCCTCCTCCTTCGCGCAGAGCAGTGCGGAGATTTTTTTCACATTCTCCTCTTTTTCCGCGTAATCTTTAAGCGCACGGTACCCGCAGAGCATGGTAATGCGCTCCCCGCCTTTGTAATTAATCATATTCACAAACTTGATAAGCCCGATTTCCCCTGTCTTCTTCACATGGGGCGCGCAGCAGGCGCATACGTCATACCCCGGCACTGTCACGATACGAACCTGCCCCTCAATCTCTATCTTGCTCCTGTACTCCATCTTCCCGAGCTCTTCCTTAGAAGGGTACGCTGTCTCAACATCCAGGTTCTTAAACACCGCTCCGTTTGCCGCCAGCTCAATCTCCTTCAGCTGTTCCTTCGTGATGGGTCCGTCAAAATCAAGAGTGCAGTATGTATTTCCCAGGTGGAACCCTACATTGTTATACCCGAACCTCTCATGCACGATACCGGACACGATATGCTCCCCCGTGTGCTGCTGCATCTTCTCAAATCGCTCCTCAAAGCAGATGCGCCCGTGAACCCTCTGCCCCTCTTCAAGCGGAGCGTCCGTATAGTGGTACACGACGCCTTCTTTTTCATGGACGTCAAACACCTTTACGCCGCCAAGCTCCCCGCTGTCCGCATACTGGCCTCCGCCCTCAGGAAAAAAGGCAGTCCTGTCCAGAACCACCTTGTACTTATCCCCGTAAGGCAGGCAGGCGCAGACTGCCGCGTCAAATTCCTCCATGTGGCTGTCTTCATAAAATAACTTTACCGTAGCCTCCATCTTTCGCAAAACCTTACCCTTTCTTCATACTTTTCCGCAGACCGGCTGCCGCCGGCATCTTTTACATCCTCTCCGGAGCCTCAAAGCCAAGCAGGTCGATACACGACTCCAGGATATCCTTCGTCAAGAGCAGAAGCGCGATATAGCTTTCCTTCTGCTTTTCGTCTTCCTCCGCAAGGATCTTTGTCTCATGATAAAATTTATTGAACGCATTTGCAAGCTCATATATATACGCACATATCTTATGGGGCGCAAGCTCCCCATAAGCCGTCTCCAAAACATCGCTGTACCGCAGCGCCTCCAGCATCAGCGCTTTCTCGCTGTCTCCCGCCGCAGGGGCAATAGATAAGTTTTCAAGGCAGCCTCCCCCGGCAGTATATTTATTCAGGATGGACTTAATGCGGACAATGGTGTACAGAATGTACGGCCCTGTATTTCCCTCAAACGAGGTAAACCTGTCCACGTCAAACACATAATCCTTTGCCGCCTGGTTTGACAGATCCCCGTACTTAATGGCTGACATGCCCACGATCTTCGCCGTAGCTTTTGCCTCCGACTCCTCCACGGTGCGGTTATCCGTTATCTTTTTGTACATCTCTTCCTCGATGTCCGCAATCAGGCTTTCCAGGCGCATGATGCCCCCTTCCCTTGTCTTGAAAGGTTTCCCGTCCTTTCCGTTCATCGTGCCGAATCCAAGAAACTCCAGTTTCGTCTCCGGCGCTATGATGCCCGTTTTTTTCGCCGAGCGGAACACCTGGACAAAGTGCAGCTCCTGCCGCTTGTCCGCCAGATAGATGATCTGATCCGGGTCATAATCCCGCCTTCTTTGCACCAGCGTGGCAAGATCCGTCGTTCCGTAGAGGGATGCCCCGTCAGACTTCTGGATCATACAGGGCGGAACTTCTTTCGTGTCAGACTCCTCCTGCACGTCAATCACAAGCGCCCCCTGGTCGATATGGGCAAACCCGTCCGCCTTAAGCCGCCCGATCATGTCCGGTATGTCGCTCTGGGCATCCGATTCCCCTTTCCAGAGGTCAAATGTCACATTTAAGTTTTCATAGTTCTTTTTAAGGTCCTTTACCGACACATCCATGATATGCCGCCACACCACCGTGTACCCCCGGTGCCCGTTCTGCAAAAGCCGGGTGGCGTTAAGGGCTCTCTCCCGGTATTCTTCATCCTCTTTCGCCTTCGCGCTGGCAGTGGGATAAATCTCCTCCAGCTCCCCGATGGTAAACGGAGCCTCCTTCGGATACTCTCCGCCAAACTCATCGTCAAAGTACGCAAGCTCCGGCTGCCGCTCCTTAAGCTCCGTGATAATCAGCCCCATCTGATACCCCCAGTCTCCCAGGTGGATGTCTCCTAGCACCTTGTGCCCCATCTTCCTGGCAATCCGTTTCACGCTCTCCCCGATGATGGCAGAGCGCAGATGCCCCACATGAAGAGGCTTTGCCACATTCGGCCCGCCGTAATCAACGATGATGGACTGAGGGTTTTCCGCCTTTTCAATACCAAGCCCGGCATCGCCCCTCATTCTGTTCAAGTAGGACGCGACGGCCTCCCTGCTGAGCTTTATATTGATAAAGCCCGGCTTTACCGCCTCAATCTCCCCGATATGCACTTTGTCCGTAAGGTTTGCAATCACGTCGTCCGCGATCATAAAAGGCGCCTTGCGGTAGGCTTTCGCCCCCGCCATCGCCCCGTTGCACTGGTATTCGCAGAGATCCGGGCGGTTCGAGAGGGTAATCTTTCCGTAAGACCTGTCATACCCCGCACGTTCAAAGGCCGCCCCAAGCTCCTCCTCTATCAGATCAATCATCTTTTTCATAATTTCCTCCTAATCTGCCGCAATATGTTTACCTGCTCTGTAATTTCTTCTCATTTTATCATAGATGAGTATAACACAATTATCTGTTTTTAAAAACCTAAAACTTGATATTATCACATGGCAATGATAAAATCTTACCTGCAGCATTAAGTCAGGATAGTTCATCAGCATTCCGCATATCACCTTAGAGAGGAGCCGCTTATGCATCGCCCGCATCCAACCGCATTAAAAGAAATATGCCTCCACGGCACAAAGTCCTTTCCCTGCGCCATCTACCAGACCCGCTCTCTCGGCAAAGGCACTCTCGTCAAGCACCACTGGCATGATGAGATAGAGATCCTATACTTTTTCGGAGGAGATTTCCGCCTGGAAATCAATATGGAGCAGTTCTTCGTACATTCAGAGGCGTTATTTTTCATCAACCCCGGCGAGCTGCACAGCATATTTACAGAGAGTTATGGAAACCCGGGCGAGTATGCAATTGTCTTCTCCCCCGGCATCCTGAGTTTCGACTCCTGCGATGCCGCGCAGACAGAGCTTATCCAGCCCATACAGGGGGGAAAGCTTTTGTTTCCCCGCTGCCTTAAGCCGGCCCATCCCGGGTTCATCCCTGTGCGCGACGCATTTTTAGAGTCCATGCGCTCTTTCGGCTATTCCCTGGACAGCGGCTCCCCCCTGGAAAAAGGCGCGATCACAGATGACCTGACAAACCAGCTATACATCAAGTCCTCCCTTCTGCGCCTCCTTGCAATCCTCTCGGAGCACCGGCTCTTTACGCCTGCTGAAAAAAATTATGATAAACATGTGGAAGATGTCAAGACTATCCTTACCTATGTAAAAGAAAACTATAAAGAGAAAATATACTTAAAAGACCTGGCAGGGCAGATTAACATGAACGAGCAGTATTTCTGCCGTTTCTTCAAAAAATCCATCGGGCGCACCCCTATGGAGTATGTAAACGAATACCGCATCAAGCAGTCCCTGCGCCTGCTTGAAGAAACAGACCTCCCGGTCACGGAGGTCTGCATGGAATGCGGTTACGGCAATCTGGGGAATTTTCTGCGGGAGTTCCGTAAACAGACGGGAACTACGCCGTTAAAATACCGGAAAAAAAGGGAGGGAACTTCAAGGGGCACATTCTCTACTCAGCAATAGGAAAGTCTGTTGGTATTTCTGTATAACCGATATACTCCCTGTCAATCATCTCAATGCTGTCTATCTCCTCTTTGCTCCATGCTGCGTTTTCCCTGAGCACCTTTGCGGGAATGCCTGCTGCAATACAATTATTGGGATAGCTTTTAGAAACCAGAGAGTTACTTCCAATTATGCTCCCCACCCCCACGCAAGCATTTTTTAAAAATGTCGTCCTGAATCCCACCCATACATGATCGCCTATATCAATATTAGATTTCCTGCAGTTGTTATTCAGGCGCATTCCGCTTTCAACAGAAAATATCGGATGCATATCATTCTAATATGCTGCAAAGTCATGGGATATAAGGCAGTCTTTCCCTATAGCCACTCTTCCTTTTGAAGATGCTACTATCCTGTGATTGCTTAAAATAGTCGTTCCGTCATCAATATAAACCCCGCCATGAGATGCACAATAAATAAGTCCTTTCGACTGCAGCGAAACATTATTTCTAAGAATCATTACAGAGCCTTCTTTTAATTTCCATCTCGCGCAGTCATTCGATGTCTCGTTAAATATCCTGACGTTTTCCCCAATTTCCAAAGATGCGCCCGTCTCCATCAGTATTTTCAGATTGCTGCACAAAAATCCCGTGCCTATTTTTACTCTGGCATCCCTGCCGACAAAACAGATCTCGGCCTTTCCCGGATCCCCGTCGACCCGGTTTCCCAGTTTATCCGAATAATCTGAAATCCCCTCCACATATCTTTTATAATAATAGCAATAATCCAGTTCGGGCTCATACCCCCATCTCATGAGCTGATCCTCAATTTCCGGATGATATCCTGAAATACTTACAACAACATAATATTTACCTTTGCAGTTTAAAACATCAATATTTTTCACGCTTGGAGACTGTACCTTGGAATCTACAATAAATGCGAATCTGTCACCAAGCCCTTCCGATGCGAGCATATTGATTGTTTCCTGCGCGCCTTTCCCCGCGCCCCATATTACGATTTTTCTTTTCTTTACATTGGGCAGCGCTCCCCTGATAAGATTTAATGTCGTATTATACATTCTTTATCTCCTTTCAAAAAAGCCATATGGAGCTATCTCCAATATGACTTATATGCATGGGGAGACTTCCTCTGACATTCCGGGGGCAGTTTCATATATTCATCATACCTGTTTTTAAGCACTTCATTATACCCTGCCGGAGCCGGAAACACATCGTCTTCAAACTTCAGGCCCACTGCCTTGCTATATGAAGAATATGAGTTAAGCTCCCAGTCCCAGCAGGCATTGATAAAGTATCCAACAGTCTTGCAGCTGTCATAATCATATTCAGAAAAAATATGCTCGATATGTTCAGCGGCATTCCTAAACTCAAAATCAGGATTATAATTAAAATATGTCAGATGCTTTTTCCACTTCCCTAAAAAAGCATATATTTCTTCCTTTTTTTCAGCCTGTTTTAAAGGTTCATCCGGAAATCCCCCCATTGGGAAAATGTCAATATTGACCCCGATCTCACATATCAAAGGGTATCTCACTCCATAAGAGATTGTACGGTTATCCTGCAGCTTTGCATATACCCATGTAAAATTCTCGCATATGCCGTGATACAGCAGCGAATGCTGCGGTGTTCCTTCTCTTTTGCTTTCAAAAAGCTCTATTAGTTTTGTATAATCCTTCCACGGCATATACACATCAATATCATCATCCCACGGAATATATCCCTGATGCCGAACCGCTCCCAGCAACGTTCCTGCCGCAAGATAAAATCGGAGTTGGTTCCTTTCACAGACTCCTTTTAAATATTTTAATAAATCATACTGTATTTTTTTGCGCTCATCCATCTGTATCAGCGTTTTATTCTCAACATGAAAACTATTAAGATTATCCTGTGTCGAATAAAATTTTATGCACAGCTCCGGAATGATTCCATAAGAAACAGCCGTCTCCTTTATTGCGCTGAAAGCTTTCGAGAACACAAGAATAATAATATTTTCTTTATTTTCCAGTGTTTTTAACACTTCTGGGCTTTTTACATACATTTCTGCCTTTTCAGCATACCGGCTTTTAAATTTCGCACTAATCTCCCCCTGCTGCTCAGGATTGGAATCTAATATCGCAATAATGTTAATCTCTTTTTCTGCCATATACTGAGACGCAATGTAAGCCGCCTTTTGCATTCCCCACAAATATACACGTTTCCCGCTAAACAAACCCTCGGATTCCAGTTTGTCAATTTTCTCAAACAAAGCCGGAAGGGTATTTATTACGTTCATTTTTTCCATAAATCCCTCTCTTATTTATCGCATATAACAAGCGCATCAAAAAATTTCTTCATGCTTTCCTTATCGCCCGTAGAAACACGTATCCATCCTTTCAGAACACCTTTGTTATAGTCCCTCACCCATATTTTATGCTCTTTAAGTTTTAAAATAAGATCGCCTGAAGAAATTACAGGATAAAAAAGTACATAATTGCCATTCGCTGAAAAAGCATGATAACCTTTTTCGCACAGCTTATTATAAATCCACGCATGCCCTTCCCGTTCAATTCGAATAAGCTCATCCATCATCTGGGGATTTTTTAATATTTCAGATGCGAACAGCAGCCCAACATTATTAACGTTGAATGTCGACTGTGCATTTTCTATATAATGAATAAGCTGCGGATCTGCTGCAGCATATCCAACCCGTAATCCTGCAATGGAGCATAATTTGGAAAACGTTCTGAGGACAATAACATTATCATACTCAGATGCCAGTTCCATAGCGGTACTATCATAAAAATAATGATATGCCTCATCCACAACTACAATCGAATGATGCCGGGCGCCCTTTTCTGCAATTGCCCTGAATTCTTTTTCCGTAAAGGCTGTTCCAATTGGACTGTTAGGATTCAGCAGGATAATGATGCCTGTATCATCATTAATTTTGGCAAGAACCTCTCCTGCATCAATTCTAAACTCATCATCAAAATCAACTGTCACATGAGACATTCCAAACATCTTTGAATACACATCATACATTTCAAATGTGGGGAAAGCGGTAAGTATTTCTTTTCCTTCTTCCCCAAAAGTCTGAAATATCAGCCTCATAGCCTCCTCTGAACCAGCAGTGACCGTAATGCCGTCCCTGCCGATATGGTTATGCTCTGCAATGAGCGAGATTAATTCTTCTTTTACCGGATACGCTGCCAAAAGTTCCGGCGTAATCTTCCCCCGCACCCTTTCAACAAACTCTGCCGGAAGCCCGATTGGATTTTCATTCATATCAAGCCTCAGAACATTCTGCCTGTCATCTTTACATTTAATCCTATGCAGCTCTTTTATGTATTTATCTACATAATACATACTCTCTCCCCGCCTCACTTTATATTATAAAAATTAAAAATATCTTCTCTTGTAAATATTCCGTTTACTTTGGCAATATTTGCATAGCAGGAATTTCTGCTATCAGAATTCGTCTCTATATCTTCTTTTACCAATTCCTCATACCACCTGATCAGCTCGTCAAACATCGGCGTCTTCAGATTGCAAATCTCTGATAAGCTCTTTAATATAAAAACCCCATACGGAAAATCTTCTGTAAAATATCTGGATGAGACATCAAACACATAATTTCCGTTTGCCAGCTGCACCATCGGGGATCTTATGTTCTTAAAAGAAAGAATAGAACGTATTTTTTTTGTCAGTTTTTTGGGCGTATCAGATTCGTAATGAACATCTAGCGGGATAACATCAAATGCCCTTAACTTTTTGCATAATGCCATCAGTTCATCGCTGCATCTGAAAACTATTTCCGACGTTTGGTCTGTCCATTCTCTATAAAAAAGAATATTGTGGTCAAATTCGCAATGAATATCCTTATCTTTCATTATTGAATAAATCCGTGACGGATGCATAATCTGATTCGAGGGAGTCAGCGTTACTGAAAGATAATTATCCAGGGGGATAACCTTGAGCGAAAGCATGTCTGACAGCTCGCTGCAGATTCCATCCAGGTCTTCCCTCTTATTAACCGTTGCAAGCCTCACTGAATTTTTCCATTCAAATTCAATACTTTTCCCATACTCCGCCAGCCTTGCAACACATGGCACTCGGTCCATCCCTAAGATCACCGCTCCCTTTTTTATCAAAGTCTTGCAAAAAAGCTCAACCCCTCCGCAGCCAGGAACAAAAATCACTTTGCAATTTTCTGATATGTGCCGCCCGAGTTTATATACAAAGTCTTCCCTCAAAAAGGATGGCAATGTTATAAAAACATACTCAGCCTCCGCTGCTGCATTTTCAAGATTGTCTGTCACATGATATCCCCATGCCTCTTTCCACTCATCTGCTGCCATGCTTTTATATTTAAGCGTCTCATTCCATATGTCCTTTTTGGAACTGTACATAACAGCCTCATACTGCTCCTTCTTTGAAAGCATTGCAAGCATAGCCGTTCCAATATTGCCGCCTCCGACAACTGTTATTTTCCTCATTTCAAATCCTCTCTCAATCTTCTATGTTAATTTCCAGAAGAGATACTGGCATATGGCTTTTTCGTTTTTCTTCCGGCGGCAGCTGCATATAATCGCCGTACAGCTGCGTAAGGTACGCATCATATTCTGCAAAGCCCTTGAATTTGGCTCCTTCGAATCTATATTCCGAAAAAAAGTCAAAAAATCTTCTTTCTATTCCGCAAAGCTTTTTATTATATGTATATCTGCATGTCATATACCGGACTAATTCCGTATCCGCCGAATTGCACATTCCCCGCACCGCTCTGAGCTGCTTAAAGACAAATGATGCCGGAATATGATTGGCACATTTATACAGAAATCTCTTAAACGCTTTCTTCTCTGTCTTCTTCCCCACTTCCGACCACATTACAAAACGGCAATAGCAGCAAAAAAACAGAAAAAGCTTTCTGATTACAATGCAATCCGGAACATTGTCCATTATAAGGATGTCAATGAAAATGCCTGTACGCATTTTCAAATGTTCCTGGCCTTCCCGGACAAAACTAGTTCCCTTCCTCCTGATTTTTGTAAATCCCCATCTATAGTTTTCATCAGTCCTTTCTTCCTGCAGGAAAAATCTGCTTTTATCAATGTTATTTATCGCTGTACGGTAAAACCTTTCATAATCCCCGCGCAGCATGATAACGTCAATATCTGGATCCCATGGTATAAAGCCCTGATGCCTGACTGCTCCAAGAAAAGTCCCTCCATCTATCGAATAAGGAATATCTTCCAGCCTGCAAAGCCTGTCAACTTCCTTTAGCATCTCAAGCTGAATCCTCTGTATTGACTTTATTTCCTTGTCGGTCAATTCTCTAGCCATTGGCCGGATTATCTCCTTTTTCTGATTTAATGTAATTTAAAATTCTCTCATAATCATCAAAATAATCAATTTCAGCCCAGAAATGCTTATTTACATCAACTGTATAAATCACTTTTTCGTTATTGTCCGTAAATGAATAAAGAACATTCTCCCACCATTTGTTATACATCTGACGGTCAATCATCTCATCCAATTTCGCCGTAAAGGAAGGCAGAAATTTTTTAGTAATCTTGGCTAATCCAACATATTCTCCGCTTCTCTCCTTAAGCGGCAGCTCCTTTCCATATTCTTTAAGGCATCCATTGTCTGTTGTTTTGAAAAAATAATCTCCAAGCTCAATTCTGGATCTGTCTATGGCAAGTACATTATCCATTTCATTTTCAAGCACCAGGTCCAAGATATAGTCACTGAGAAATACATCTGCATTCATAATGACCAGATCGTCATCCAGCTCCTCCTTGGCAAACCACAGGCTTGCAATGCTATTCGTTATATTATAAAAAGGATTATAATAGTATGTAATCTCAAAATCACTGAGAGTTTCATAAATCTTTTCTTTCTTATAGCCAACACATATTGTTACATCAATATTCCTTTTCTGCAGCATCTTGACCGTATGGCAGATAAGCGGCTCGCCGTCAATTGGAAGAGTACATTTGGGGATAGGCTCAATCATTCTGGAAATCCTTGTTCCTTTTCCCGCTGCAAGTAGTATTGCTTTCATAATCATCATCCTTTACAGTAAATTTAGATATTCTGAAATCATATGTTTATGTATTTTCAAACCACATGTTCCGTCACTATTTTCTATAGATTCCCTGCTATTTTTTATACGCACATCCTTTTTATAATCATTTCCCTCAACAACAATCTCTATAAAATTCTCAAACGAGACGCCGTCCTTCATGAAATAATTAGAAAAAAAGTCAAAGCATACCTGTCTTGTATCGCGATATTTAGAATATCCCGTTATCAGCAATGCAGGCTTTCCTGTCAGTGTATACTGCATCACGATAGAACTGTAAGTGCTTATCAGGCAGTCAGAATATTTCAAGGCACAATCAACCGTAGGATTTGTATCAATTACAGCATATTCCATTGCCGCGATCCTGTCATATACTTCCATAAACTCATTCTTCTTATACGGAACCATAGATTCTACCGTAGAAAGAAGAAGCGGGTGCGGCCTCCATATAAGAAATAAATCATTCCTGCTTTCAATTAGATCCAATAAATGATTTGTTCTCTCTGCCCAGTCATTGACCCTCAGCAATCTCAAAATAGTAGAATTCAGGAGAATGACAAACTTATCTTCTGATTTATCGATCCATTCCTGCGGAACAGGCAAATCATCCGGCATGTTTAGAACTCTGTCTGCTTTCGGATTGCCCAGGACAAGCAGCTTTTTATTCATATAATCATTAATTCCCATCAGTTTTTTATGCAGTTTTGACTGCACAACCATATAATCTATATTTTGTATGCATGGCGGAATATGTTTTTGTGCCGATTCTTCACTGGAATAATATCCACACATAAAATAAGGAACATAAATCAAATTGTCTGTATACCTTTTTAAATTCTCACTGTAAAAGTCCGGATGCACGCTGGTCACATAATTATACTTATCATATGGATTATGTATATATATCATATCCGGACGCCTTTTTTCAAAATCATAATTCCCATACCACATAACCGGCACGTCAGCAGGATACAGGCTGCCCTCATAGTGCATTTCACGAAAACTCCCGTCCGGATTCTTATCATAATACGGTATCGGAATCACATATGCGTCACAGTCAGGATCCGCATCTGCCGCTTTCCATATGCTCTCCAGGCTATCCCACATGGATGCCTTATACGGAAGAAAAACGGCCTCCACCCGTACTTTTATATCATTCCTCACACTGTTTTCGATCTTCAGCAGGAAAGAGCGCAAGAGCTTATGCATCTTGTTCCCGTTGAGGGCTTTTCCCTGTGAGAGCTCCTCATAAAACTGCCAGACAAGCTCACAGTACCTCTCCAGCAGCGGAATAACCGCGCAGCCCTCCCCCTCGGCTGTCTCTATCATGTTTCCGAGGCTTAATGCCCCCTGCTGGCAGTCCTCTAAGATCTCCAGGACAGCCGACACATTTTTCTTTTCTGCCATTGCACGGATCTGGCCATGTGCTTCTTCCAGTACCTTAAGAAACTCTTCCGCCTGGTTTTTCTGCGCTTTTCTCATCTTCTTTCCTCTTTGTCTGCAATAATTTTGAATAATAAGGCATATTGGTCATCCCGGCTCTTTTGCCGAAATGATGCGGAAATCACTTCCGCTTCGCTCCTTGCTACGTCACGGTTTCCTGTGTTCGCAAAGGTCCTGGCCTACCCAATGCGCGGAAAAATTCCCGCCTTCTAAGGCCGCTGTCTTTAGCATAGCTCCTTTCACGGAGCCTGCTTTTTTTATATCATGAGCCCGCCGTCCGGTCTTTTCAGTAAAATCCCGGCTTACCGCCGTTATTTATCCGAACCGCCGTTCCTATGATCTCCATTATGTTAATAAGCCGTCTTTCCTGACAGTCCGCGTTTCAGCGCATTTCTGGCTGCGTTCGCCTTCACCTCTGCGGCATATCCGCAAGCGCCGCAGAAAAATTCCCCGCCCTTGCGCGTTCCCTCACCACCGCACTCACTGCACTCGCTGCTGATTCCTTTCCCAAAGACTTCCACTAGCTCCACTGCCCTCTCCCGGCACTTCCATTCCAGCCTCTTCCTGATATATCCTCTCTGCCACATAGATACTTTCTGGTTCACTCTCCGGTTCTTGCCGGCCGCCTGCGGCTTTGGAAGTTTCGCCACATAAATTATCCGGGGCTTTTCCTCTTCAAAAAGACGGTTCAGCTCCTGATTGATGTAGCTGTGCATACGCTCTGTGAAACGCCTTTTCTTTGCCTGATATTTCTTTCTGCCCGGATTGCCTGCCCTGTTCCGGTTGTAAGCCGCAGTCTGCTCCCGTACCCAGTCCGAATACCCGCTCTCATACTCCCCAAGCCTCTCACCGTACCTGTTCCCCGCGTCCGTAGTTGCCATCACATTCATCCCCATGGCAATGCCCACTTCATTTACATAATCATGATGAGAGCGGACTGCCACATTGACCGGAACATGGATATTAACGGCACATTTCTCCGGAAAAATCTTTATATAAATCTGGCTGTTATATGCATTTGCGTCTGTCAGCGGAATAAAAATCCTCCTCCGGCGCTCTTTCGTAGCAATATATATCCCATGATCCCCGTAACAGTATGCCTTTGGAGATGCCGAAAATCCTTCCGCAAGCTCCGCGCGGAGCTTTACATGGCATTTTCTCACCTGCCTGCAAAGATATCTGTGCATATTTTCCTGCGATATCCCTTTCGATACTTCGGCATGCTTTTCTCCCAATGCGCCCTCAAGCACGATCTCCTCTTTATGCAGCACCGCCGCAAATGCATTATTAACCCTCAGGACAAACCTCAGGTAATGCTTTTCCTCAGCCGTCAGGTTTTCATTTCTGCCAATCCTTTTTAATACATCGGACTTTGTGCGCGCCCAGAGGCACTTAATATCCCTTACCGCGTCAAAAACAGCAAGATAAAAGTATACGGACGGCAGCTTGAGCTCTCCCCTCAGCCCGGTCTTTGTCATCTCATTCTGGACTGTATACCCTGGATAGAGCTTTGGCAGCCCTCCAATCCCGCCGAAACGGTCATACACATAATTTTTTACCTTCCGGCAGTCCTCCGCGATTTCCTGCAGTTTCCGCATATCTTCCGATGCGACAGGACCTTTATTATACTGTTTTATAATCTTACATATTGTCTTGGGCATATTGCCTTCCTCAGCGTACTGACCCACTGTTATCCACACAAACAGCAGACCAGATACGGTCTGAAACTGTCCGTCTTTATTTCTACATGCCAATTATACCCCCCCCCCTTATATTTTTGTCAACATCATTTCCGCGTGGTAAAAATATGTAAAATCCCCAAAAAGTCAAAATAATGTATTTTTTTATCAGAGAAATGTAAGACAAAACAAGAAACAGCTATTATAATATAGCGTAACAACTATCGGAGGTATAAATTATGGCAGAAAATAGAACAAAAAAATGGTGGCATGACAAGGTTGCCTACCAGATTTATCCAAAAAGCTTTTACGATTCCAACGGCGACGGCATCGGCGACATCCCGGGCATCATAAGCAAGCTCGACTACCTTCAGGACCTGGGAGTAGACATCCTGTGGCTCTCCCCCTGCTACCCATCCCCGCTTGCCGACGAGGGATATGACATCTCGGACTACTATGGCATTGACCCCCGTTTCGGCACGATGGAGGACATGGAGCGCCTGATTTCCGAAACAAAAAAAAGAAATATGTACATACTGATGGACCTGGTTGTCAACCATTGCTCTGACGAGCATGAATGGTTTAAAAAAGCATGTGAAGACCCGGACGGAAAATACGGCGAATACTTCTACCTGAGAGACAAAAAAGAAGGGGAGCTCCCCACCAACTGGCGCTCCTATTTCGGAGGCCCCGCCTGGGATGACCTGCCGGGAACCGACAAGCAGTATCTCCATGTTTTCCACAAGAAACAGCCCGACTTAAAGTGGGAGAACCCAGAGCTTAGGGAGGAAGTCTACAAGAACATCAACTGGTGGCTGGACAAAGGCCTTGCCGGATTCCGCATCGATGCTATAATCAATATCAAGAAGGCACATCCCTTCCGGAATTACGCGCCGGACAGGGAAGACGGGCTGTGCAGCATCCAGGCAATGCTAAAAGAGGCTACCGGCATCGGGGAGTTTTTAAGCGAGATGCGCGACCGGACCTTCAAGAGATACGATGCATTTTCCGTCGGGGAGGTCTTTAACGAAAAGCCGGACGAACTGCCGGACTTTATCGGGGAGGACGGTTACTTCTCCAGCATCTTTGACTTTAACGAAACGATATTCGGCGGAAGCGACAAGGGATGGTACGACGCAAAACCTATCACGCCCGACGATTACAAGCGGTGCTGCTTTGAATCTCAGGCGAAGGCGGCAGACATCGGATTCCTTTCCAATATTATCGAGAATCACGACGAACCCAGAGGCGTAAGCCACTATATCCCGGAAGGGGACTGCTGCCCTGAGAGCAAAAAGCTTCTGGCTGCGCTTAATTTCATGCTGCGCGGCATTCCCTTCATCTACCAGGGGCAGGAGCTTGGCATGGAGAACACTGTATTCTCTTCCATCGGCGACGTAGACGATATCAGCACCCTGGAAGAATATAAGGTTGCCCTGAATGCCGGGCTGTCGCCGGAGGACGCTTTAAAAGCCGTGTCAAAATACAGCCGAGATAATGCAAGGACACCCATGCAGTGGTCCGGCGGCGAGCACGCAGGATTTACTACAGGAACTCCGTGGCTAAAAGTAAACCCCAATTATCCCCGCATCAATGCCGCATCACAGATAGCGGATCCAGATTCCGTAAGATCCTTTTACAAGAAACTCATTGCCCTGAGAAAGCATCCGGAATACAAGGAGACTATCGTCTACGGCACTCTTGAGCCTGCATGGGAAGACCGGCACAATCTGATGGCATATTATCGGAAAGCCGACAGGACATTGCTTGTAATCGGAAACTACCAGAGGGAAGCGCAGTCCGTCACGCTGACCGCCCCTTTCAGGCGCGTGCTCCTGAACAACCAATGCAGCCTGGATGAAAAAAACGGCACGGTAACCCTCCTGGGCTACCAGGTGCTGATTTTAGAAATGTAGCAAAAAAGCAGAAAGGATATTGAGATTATGAAAAGAACATGGTGGAAAGAGGCAGTTATTTATCAGATCTACCCCCGCAGCTTCATGGACAGCAACGGAGACGGCATCGGGGATCTGAAAGGGATTACGAGCCGGCTGGATTACCTGAAATATCTGGGTATCGACGTTATCTGGCTCTCCCCCGTATACCAGTCGCCAAATGACGACAACGGATATGATATCAGCGACTATCAGGCAATCATGGAGGAATTCGGAACAATGGAAGACTTTGACGAGATGCTTGACGCGGCCCATAAAAGGGGCATCCGCATCGTCATGGACCTGGTAGTCAACCATACCTCCGACGAGCACAGATGGTTTATGGAAAGCCGCAGCGGGAAAGATAATCCTTACCGCGACTACTACATCTGGAGAGAGGGAAAAGACGCTGAGACTCCCCCGAATAACTGGGGCTCCTGCTTTGGCGGCTCCGCGTGGCAGTATGACGAAACGACAGCCATGTACTACCTGCACCTGTTTTCCAAAAAGCAGCCGGACTTAAACTGGGATAACCCGGATGTCCGCAAAAAAGTCTTCGACATGATGACCTGGTGGTGCGACAAGGGCATAGACGGTTTCCGGATGGATGTCATCAGCCTCATCTCCAAGACAAAAGAGATGCCGGACGGAAAGATAAACGGATTTTACGGAGACTACGGCCCCTACTGCGTACATGGCCCAAATGTCCACAGATACCTCCAGGAAATGAATGAAAAAGTGCTCTCAAAATATGACATCATGACGGTAGGGGAAACCCCTGGCGTAACGCCCGGGCTTGCAAAGCAGTATGCCGGCGAGGATACCCATGAGCTTAACATGGTCTTCCAGTTCGAACATGTGGACACCGCTGGAAAATACGGCAAATGGACGGATGAGAAGATGCCTCTCAAAAAGCTGAAAGACATCATGTCGCGCTGGCAGACCGAGCTTTACGGCGAGGCGTGGAACAGCCTGTTTTGGGATAACCACGACCAGCCAAGAGCAGTCTCAAGGTTCGGGGATGACCGCCCGCAGTACCGGGATGCAGCCGCAAAGATGCTGGCGACCTGCCTCCACATGATGCAGGGAACCCCCTACGTCTACCAGGGCGAGGAGCTTGGCATGACGAACTACCCGTTCCAGAGCCCCGCGGACTTCCGGGATATCGAGAGCATCAACGCCTACCGTGAATGGTGTGAAAGCGGCAAGGCAGCGCATGAAGACTTCTGGCCCTGCATGCTCTTTATCAGCCGTGACAATGCCAGGACGCCTGTACAGTGGGATGACTCTAAAAATGCGGGCTTTACATCGGGAACCCCGTGGATACCTGTCAACCCCAACTACACAGAGATCAACGCCAAAGCCGAAACCGCCGACCCGGATTCCGTCTTCCACTATTACAAAAAGCTTATCGCCTTAAGGAAACAGAACCCCATAATCGTGTACGGCAAATATGAGCCTCTTTTAAAAGACAGCGAGGAGCTCTTCGTATACACCCGTATCCTCGGCGGCGAAAAACTTTTCGTGGCATGCAATTTCACCGACAAGGAGGCATCCCTCTCCCTGCCTGAAGAATTCATCGGCAGTGACCGGCTGATCTCCAATGTGGAAAATGATTACAGCAGGCGCGAAATCATCTTAAAACCTTACGAGGCGTTCGCACTCTTAAAAAAATAGCAGCATATGGACACGCCATGTAAATTTTGCATGGCGTATTCTTTTTGCAAAAACAGGATTGTATAATCGAATCTTTTATGATATTCTGTTAATAATGATTACTATTATTATATTCAAAAGGAGATATTCATATGAAAATAGGTTCTCATGTAGGAATGAGCGGCAAGGACATGCTCCTTGGCTCCGCAAAAGAAGCTGTCTCATACGGCGCCAACACCTTTATGTTTTATACCGGCGCTCCGCAGAACACCCGGAGAAAAGATATCAGCGAACTGAATATCGACGCAGCCTGGGCGTATATGAAGGATCACGGCATCGATGAAATCCTGGTCCACGCCCCATACATCATCAATCTGGGCAATGCCGTGAAACCCGAGACATATGAGCTGGCCGTAACATTCCTCCAAAAGGAGATTGAACGTACCCTAAGCTGCAAAAGCAAGGTATTAATCCTCCATCCCGGCGCCCATGTAGGCGAAGGGGCCGACATCGGCATTCAGCAGATTGTCAAAGGATTAAATGAAGTGCTCACAAAAGACACAGGCCTGTACATCGCCCTTGAGACTATGGCGGGAAAAGGGTCGGAAACCGGACGTGCTTTCGAGGAGCTTGCCCGCATCTACGACGGCGTCGCATATAATGACAAGCTCCGTGTCTGCTTTGACACCTGCCATACCCACGACAGCGGCTACGACATCATCCATGACTTCGACGGAGTGATATCACAGTTTGACAAGCTCCTGGGGAAAGACCAGATCGCAGTCTTCCATGTCAACGACAGCAAAAACCTGTGCGGGGCAAAGAAAGACCGGCATGCCAATATCGGGTTCGGGGAGATTGGGTTTGACGCGCTCTCCTACATCGTGCACCACCCTGACTTTGCGGAGGTCCCGAAAATCCTGGAGACTCCCTATATACCTTCCCCGACAAAAGCTAAAAAATCTTATCCCCCATATAGGCACGAGATCGCCATGCTTTTGGAGAATAAATTTGACCCTGCCATGCCGGAAAAGATTATTGCCGAAAACGAATAAGCCGCCGGGCATCGCCTCTTCATTCCCCTACATCATTTCCCGGATAATGATAAAGGGATTATAGAGGAAAAACACGCCCGCCATCGCCAGTACAATATAACCAGCCGCCTCATGTTTCCTGTCCGATGCGTCCTCAAGACGCTCCCCAAATATCATGCAAAACAGTTTCCACGCCAGATACCCGGCAAAGGCACCGAAAGTATTTGCCATCAGATCGTCCACGTCTGTCGCCCTGAAATTAAATATCTGTGTAAGTTCAATCATGAGGGAAAAGGCAGCGCCTGTCAGAACTGTCCTCACAAGGCTCCTTCCCTCTCTCCAGATAAGCGGAAGAAGGAACCCAAACGGCATGCACATGATAATATTTAGGAAAAAGCCGATTCCAAATGAATCAAAAGGAATAAAATTATAGCCCCCGATAATTGGATGGACTCTGTTCCTCAGGATATCGCCCATCGTTCCAACACCTGTAACATCAAACACCATCCACAGATAAAGCAGAAAAACATTCAGCCATGACAGCCATACAGCGGAGACCCCTTTTCCTCTCCTGCGGCTCCTAAATACAAAAACAATCTGGCAGGCCACGCACGGCAAAAATACGCATGCCAGGCTGTATACTTTAAATATATCAATCATCCTTATCCTCCTTCGCATTTTCATCTGCATCTATCCTACAGAAAATTTCTTAATAATGCACTTTCAAAAATATTAATATTCTATGATTTTTTTTATTTTCTCCAAAAAAACATCCATTTGGAAATTATTATGATATAATGCCTTTAGAATAAAAACAAAGGAGTGAATCACAATGGTTATAACCAACGACATTAAATATGTAGGCGTAAATGATCACGATGTAGATTTATTTGAGGGGCAGTATGTTGTAGAAAACGGCATGGCTTACAACTCATATGTGATCATGGACAATAAAATCGCTGTCATGGATACGGTTGACGCCCGTTTTACCCACCAATGGCTGGATAACATCCAGGAAGTTCTGGGCGGCAAGAAACCTGATTACCTCATCGTGCAGCATATGGAGCCGGACCACTCGGCAAACATTGCCAACTTTATGAAAGTTTACCCTGACGCAAAGATTGTATCCAGCGCAAAATCATTTGTCATGATGGGACAGTTCTTCGGCACTGAATTTGAAGACAGCCAAATTACAGTCAAAGAGGGCGATACCCTTTCCCTGGGAAAACACGAGCTTGCTTTCGTGTCAGCGCCAATGGTTCACTGGCCGGAAGTCATCGTTACTTATGATTCCTGCGACAAGGTACTTTTCTCCGCCGACGGTTTCGGTAAGTTCGGCGCACTGGATGTAGAAGAAGACTGGGCATGCGAAGCCCGCCGTTATTACATCGGCATCGTAGGGAAATACGGCGCCCAGGTGCAGAACCTTCTCAAAAAAGCATCAGGGCTTGACATACAGATCATCTGTCCTCTTCACGGACCGGTCCTGACTGAGAACCTTGGATATTATATCAACCTCTATAACACCTGGTCTTCCTACGGCGTTGAGTCAGGCGGCATCGTAATCGCCTACACTTCTGTCTACGGAAACACAAAAAAAGCCGTAGAGCTCCTTGCGGACAAGCTGCGCGCAAAGGGATGCCCCAAAGTTGTAGTAAATGACCTGGCACGCTGTGACATGGCAGAGGCTGTCGAGGATGCATTCCGCTACGGAAAGCTTATTCTTGCCACCACTACTTATAATGCCGACATCTTTCCGTTTATGCGCGAGTTCATCAATCACCTGACCGAGCGCAACTTCCAGAACCGCAAAATAGGCCTGATCGAAAACGGTACCTGGGCTCCTTTGGCGGCAAAGACCATGCGCCGGATGCTGGAAGGATGCAAGAACCTTACCTTTGCAAAGACTACGGTCTCCATCAAATCTGCCCTTAATGAGGAAAGCTCAGAACAGCTCGAGGCTATGGCAGAAGAATTCTGCAAAAACTATCTGGCACAGCACGATGAGACAGCTAATAAGCAGGATTTCACTGCTCTGTTTAAGATTGGGTACGGCTTGTATGTGGTGACATCCAATGACGGAACAAAGGATAACGGCCTGATTGTCAATACCGTATCTCAGGTCACAGACAGCCCGAATCGTGTTGCCGTATGCATCAATAAAGCAAACTACTCCCATCATGTCGTCAAGCAGACCGGCATCATGAATGTAAACTGCCTGTCCACAGAAGCTCCGTTCAAGATATTCCAGAACTTCGGGTTCCAGAGCGGGCGCGCCGTTGACAAGTTTGCGGATTATGAAGTCCTCCGCTCTGACAACGGGCTTGCATTCCTGCCAAGATACATTAACGCATTCATGTCTCTCAAGGTGGAGCAGTATGTAGACCTTGACACCCACGGTATGTTTATCTGTACCGTAACCGAGGCCCGAGTAATCTCAAACGTAGAGACCATGACCTACAATTATTATCAGGCCAACGTTAAGCCAAGGCCGGACACGGACGGCAAAAAAGGATATGTATGCGAAATCTGCGGATATATCTACGAAGGCGACGAGTTGCCGGATGACTTTATCTGCCCTCTGTGCAAGCACGGCGTGGCTGATTTTTCAAAAATCGAATAACAGGACAGCCTTCTGACATATCAGAAATACAGGCGGCCGGGAGCCATGCCTTAGGGCATTAGCTGTTCCGGCCGTCTTTCCTTTTAAGACATATGACAATTTCCAAGATATATATTGACATATCTTTGCAAGTATGTCATAATGCAATTGTACTAATCCACTAATACAATAGTGAAACAAGAGAGGTGAATTACATGCCATGGGACTTAGACAATAACCGTCCGATCTATCTTCAGCTTATGGAGCGGATACAGCTTGACATTATCTCAGGCACTTACAAGCCCGGTGACCGGCTCCCCTCTGTACGGGAACTGGCGCTTGAGGCAAGCGTAAACCCTAATACCATGCAGAAAGCACTCGCCGAGCTGGAGCGCAGCGGCATCGTCCATTCCATGCGAACCAGCGGGCGGCTGATTACGGAGGACAAATCTATGATAGAACAGCTCAAAGGAGAACTTGCCCGAGAACAGATAGGAGCTTTTTTAGAAAAGATGAACCGGCTGGGTTTTTCAACGGGGGAGATACTCTCCCTCATTCAGCAAACAGTAAAGGAGGACGATTAATATGGAGTCAATTTTAGAATGTCACGGTCTCACAAAAAGCTACGGCAAGATGTACAACGCCCTGAATAATCTGAACCTCTTTTTGGAACGGGGGCAGATTGTCGGGCTCCTCGGTCCAAACGGCAGCGGAAAGACTACCCTGATCAAACTGATTAACGGCCTTCTTGTACCTACGGCAGGAGAGGTTCTGATAAAGAGCATGGCTCCGGGCGTAGAGACGAAAAAGATTGTCTCTTACCTGCCGGAACGTACCTATCTGAATGAGTCCATGCAGATATCAGAGGTGCTTGATTATTTTTCGGATTTCTACGAGAACTTTTCCAGGGAGCGCGCCGGCCTCATGTTGTCAGATCTGCAGATTGATGAGCAGGCGCGGCTTAAGACACTGTCCAAGGGCACAAAGGAAAAAGTTCAGTTAATCCTCGTCATGAGCCGGGATGCCGAGCTGTATATACTGGATGAACCCATCGCCGGCGTAGACCCTGCTGCTCGGGATTATATCTTAAACACGATTTTAAGCAACTACAATGAAAACGCTACAATCCTTCTCTCCACCCATCTCATCCACGATGTTGAGAATGTCCTTGACCGGGTGCTTTTCCTGAAACAGGGACAGCTTGTCTTAAATGCTACCGTAGACGAGATCCGGGAAGAACAAGGAAAATCTGTAGACACATTATTCCGGGAGGTATTCAGATGTTAAGGAAACTAATTAAATACGACTTAAAATATTTAAACCGATTTTTACTTGCCCTTCACGGATATCTGATCGTATCCGCCCTGGCTATAAGGTTCTTTACGCCGATTTTACTGAATCCCTTTATCAGTTTCATCCTGGTGTTTTTATTTATGATGATTGCCACAGTGCTGATGACAGGCACCACCGTAATGGCGGGCATCCGCTTTTACCAAAATCTGTTTTCCGATGAAGGGTATCTTACCAATACTCTGCCGGCTACCAGTGGACAGCATCTGTTCTCAAAGACAGTTTCCGGAAGCATATGGGCATGCATTAACGTCCTCTTAACTTTTATCTGCGGTTTCATCGTAATCTCAGCCCCTCTTTCCAGGGCGATGCTTGATTTTACTATAGATGAAATGTTGCAGTCTGCCGGATTCACAGGTGAATATGCCAGCATTTCACCCGCCGCTATAGTGATTGCCCTTTTGGTCTTCTGCTTATTCGGTTCCATCGGAAACATCGTCATGATCTATGCATCCGTTGCGCTTGGCCAGCTCTTTCCAAGCCACCATGTTCTGGGAGCCGTAATCGCTTACTTTGTAATATCGTTCACAGAATCCATACTTTCTTTCATCTCTCTCGTCATTTTCGGCTCCGGCGCGCTGCGTTCTGTCTTCACCTTTAATCCGGATGCCGTCAATGCTGATTTCAGCACAGTGGGCTACGTCTTAGAGGTACTCCGCATTACCGGCGTTCTCATGTTTGTGGTGACCGCTGTCCTGTACGCTGTGACCTACGGCATTATGAAGAAAAAGATAAACCTGGCTTAGAGGAACAATCTTTCATTGTCTTCTTTTCCAGAAATCATCCATAAGCTGTGCCGCATTCCCTTCGCGGCACAGCTTTATGTCTCTCCACTCCCTTGGAAACACCTCCCTGCAGCGGCTGTCCCGAAACCTCTCGTCCAGAAGAAGTATCACGCCCCTGTCACTGTCCGTCCGTATCACCCTTCCGGCAGACTGCAGCACCTTGTTCATACCAGGATACAGATAAGCATAGTCAAATCCACGGTATCCTTTCGAGTCAAAATACTCTTTCAGAAGCTCCCGCTCCCGGCATACCTGAGGCAATCCCGTGCCTATGATCACCGCCCCGATAAGCCGGTCCTGTGCAAAGTCAATCCCCTCAGAAAAGATTCCTCCCATAACGCAGAACCCCATCAGGCTGTTTTCCCGCTCCTCGTCAAAGTTTTCGAGGAATATCTCCCTCGCCTCCTCCGACATATACTGGGACTGCACCACATAATCAACCGATATGGTTCCCGGTCTCTCTACCTCAGGATCTTCTAAAAATCCGATAAACTCCTCATACACTGCCTCCATAAAGTGGTAGGACGGGAAAAAGGCAATATAATTCCCTTTTTTTGCAGATGCCGCCAGAAGGAGATACCTGGCGTATCTCTGATACATCTCCTTTCCCCTCCTTGTATACTTTGTACTCACGTCAACTCCCAGCAAAAGCTGGCGGTTTGAAATATCAAAGGGAGACTCGGCATAGACTGCATAGTCATCTTTCGCCGTGCTGAGAAGCTTTTTATAATAATGGACAGGAAGCAAGGTCGCCGAAAAATAAACCGTGCTGTTTCCTTTATCCAGATACTCCTGAAGGTTTCTGGACGGATCAACGCAGAAGAGCTTAAGCTTAAACTTCCCGTTTCCCTCAAGTTCCGAATAGATGATATAATCATCATCCAGCCGCTCATGTATATACAAAAAATTACGCACGTCAAAATAAAAATTCAAAAGCTCCTTTTTTGCCTCTTCCGCTATCCTGTTCCCCTGCCGGTGTTCCTCCTGGAACCTCTCCAGCTCCGTCATAAGGTTAAGGAGCTTAAGATATAGGTGCGATATGTTCTCCAGCACCTGAAACTCTTCACATTCCCGTTTCATTGCCAGCAGCTGCCTGTTGCAGTCATCCAGCCTTTTCACGAGTTTTCTGTCCTCATCCTTTACAAGCTTTTTCACTTTAAGGATATCCTCCTTGTAAAGGCTGGCACTGTACATCTCCCTTCCCCTCTCCACAAGATTGTGCGCCTCATCGATAAGGAAAAGGTATTCCCCGCGGTTCCCCTCACCGAAAAACCTTCTGAGGTGCGCGTTAGGGTCAAATACATAATTGTAATCACAGATTAAGACATCTGCCCAGCTTGACACGTCAAGGCTCATCTCATAAGGACAGACCTGCCACTTCTGCGCCTGCTCTTCCACCCTTTCCCGGCTGATCTCGTCGGATTCCGCAAGCAGTTCATAGACAGCGTCATTCACCCTGTCATAGTGCCCTTTCGCATACGGGCAGCTCTCCGGATTGCAGTTTGTCTCCTCGCAGAAACAGATCTTCTCCTTTGCCGTCAGGACGATGACTTTCATCCTCAGCGCCTGCTCCTTTAACTGCTCAAAAGCCTGCCATGCCACTGTCCTTGTGATTGTCTTCGCCGTAAGGTAAAAAATCTTATCCCCCAAGCCTTCCCCGACAGCTTTTACTGCAGGAAATACTGCGGCCATCGTCTTCCCAACCCCGGTCGGCGCCTGTATAAACAGTTTTTTCTTACGTAGGATTGTCCGATAGACAGATGAGGCAAGCTCTTTTTGCCCCTCCCGGTAGGCAAACGGAAATTCTATTTTTTTTATAGACTTCTCACGCTTCTCCTTCCACCTGATCTGATATCTCGCCCACTTCTCATACTTTCCCGCAAGCTCCAAAAACCACTGCCTAAGTTCCGCCGTGCCAAAAACATACTGGAAACGCTTAATCTCTTCCGTATCCATATTACAGTAGGTCATCTGCACCCCGATTTCCTGTAAGCCATGCTGCTCTGCGTAAATATAGGCATAACATTTCGCCTGTGCAAGATGCACCAAAATCGGTTCCTCCAAACTGTCAAGCTCCTTAAAAACCCCTTTGATCTCATCAATCACCGTTCCCGCCGGGGTCTCTATAATGCCGTCTGCCCGCCCTTCAAGCAAAAGCACAAAACCGTTGCAGGGTATCTCATATTTCAGGGAAACCTCCGCACGGTAATCTGCACCCATCCGTTTCTGGATCTTGCGGTGGATCTTTCCGCCCAGGAGCATGGCATCCTTATCCCCTCCCGCTATCCGATTGTCTATATCTCCGCCACGCATAATAAACTCCACAAGGCTGCGTACCGAAATCCTCACACAAGGCTGCTCCATCTCTACCGTTCCCTCTGACCTCACATTGCTACAGGATAATGATAAATACCGCCCCCTGTTCTGTCAATTAAAAACGCATAAAATTTCCCAAAATTTCTTTCAGCAGTTTCAGAAAATAGTCTCTAGCAGAACTCCGTCATGTTAGGGCGGTACCAAAGCGGCAGATGCCCCCTCTGGCACACCGGATTCTCTCTCTCCTTTATGGCAATGGTCTTGCAGAAACTCTTCCACAGCACCTCGTACTCTGCCTCCTTCTCCGATATCTGCCCAAACATCTCCTGCCTGCCTCCCGCAGCCCCGCAGCCTCCGTCAGTTCCTCCTCTCTCCTCCTGCACGATCACCCACCTTTTCCTTGCTTCATGCACGGCAAAGGCGTGATGGGTCTTGTCGTGAATCATCCAGTTTTCAAGCGGAAACCGGTCTGCAAAATGCGGCGCAAGACAGGTTAGCACCTGGCTTTTCGGCGTTATGGGAGAATACATGACCCCGCTTTCCAGCTCCCGGAACCTGATAAACTCTGTCAAAAGATGCGCTTCATTCCCTACTGAACGGCTCAGTTCAAACACCTTCCCCACATCCGGGCAGCTTAAATGCTCCATAATCCTCCTGCTGTCCGAAAGGTTCCTGGCAGCAAGCAAAGTTCCGAGCACTGCGCTCCCCTTGCGCGCGTCTGCCGCTAAAACTGCCTGGTAAATATTGCGGTAGGCAAAAAGCCCCAGGTTTTTCCGTATCATACCGTCTACAGCCGCTGCCTTCCGCTCTGTCTCCTCCACCTGCACATAGTCGCAGAACAGCTCCATCTCCAGGCAATCCCTGAGTGCGATCCCGCGCTCTTCCGCCTTTGTGCCTGCCCTCCAGGCATCATATACCGCAGAGAATATCCCTGTCACCGTATCGCTGCAAACATACACTGTCTTCATAAAAGCTTTTCACCCCATCTGCACAACCTTGTCTGAGTCAAATCTCACATCATCAAAAAGAGAAAGCTGCTCATACCCCATATTTACAACATTCATGGGCAGCCTTTCCCCCACATTCAAAAGATTCCTTGTAATGTAATCCTCCTCAATCTTTGTTGGATACATCATCCTGCCCCTGCATGTGATGAAATAGAGCGCCCGTTTCAGCACTACCCCTATCTTTTTCAGGTCGTCAAAGTCGAGCGCGGCATGTCTTCTCGCTTTCACAATCCTTTCCGCCGACCGGTAGCCGATTCCCGGAACACGCAGGAGCAGCTTATAATCCGCCCGGTTCACCTCCACCGGAAACTGTTCCAGATGTTTTAACGCCCAGTTGCATTTTGGGTCAAAAAACACGTTAAAGTTCGGCGAGGACTCTGATAAAAGCTCATCCGCCTGAAAATGATAATACCGCAGAAGCCAGTCCGCCTGATACAGCCTGTGCTCCCGAAGAAGAGGCGGCCCCCCGTCCGTCCTCGCCGGAAGGCTCGAATCCTCGTTCACATGGACGAAGGCCGAATAAAACACCCTCTTCAGCTCAAACTTCTGATACAGTGATTCCGTCACTTTCATAATCTGGTAATCCGACTCCGGCGTCGCCCCGATGATCATCTGGGTACTCTGCCCTGCCGGAACGAACTGGGGCGCATTCCGATACAGGGCAAGCTCCTGCCTGTTCTCCTGCCTTCCGTTCTGTACGAGGCGCATAGGCGTCAGGATATTCTTTCGAGTCTTATGGGGCGCAAGCCGCTTAAGGCTCTCGGAAGTCGGCAGTTCAAGGTTGACGCTCATACGGTCGGCCAGGAAACCGGCCTTTTGCACCAGCTCCGGGCTTGCCCCGGGAATTGCCTTCACATGGATATACCCCTGGAAATTGCACTCTTTCCTTAGCTTATGCAGCGTCGCGCATAAAAGCTCCATCGTATAGTCAGGGCTTACAAGCACCCCGGAACTTAAAAACAGTCCTTCTATATAGTTCCTTCGGTAAAACTCCATTGTGAGCGTACATATCTCATCCGGAGTAAAAGATGTCCTCACCACATCATTGCTCCTGCGGTTAATGCAATATTTACAATCATAAATGCATTCGTTCGTAAAAAGGATCTTGAGGAGGGAAATGCATCTGCCGTCCGCCGAAAAGCTGTGGCAGATCCCGCAGGCCTTGCAGTTTCCCATCCCAGTTCCGTCATTGCTCCTGTCTACTCCGCTGGAAGTGCATGCCACGTCATATTTCGCGGCATCTGACAGAATATTCAGCTTGTCATATACTGTCATTGTTTCCTGAATCCTCATAATGTCCACCCCGCAACACAAAGAACGTTCGTTCGATAAATAAATTATACAAACAAACGTTCTTCATGTCAACCCTATTTTAAATTTTTGTTCTGTAAAAACTCCTATAGATATCTTTTCAGGCATCGGTCATAGTAGTAATTTCCCCAGAGATACACCGCTGCCGAAAGAACTGCCAAAACAGCAAGAATCACTTTTCCATTTCCCATTACCACAAACTTTATGGGGAATATGCCTGTATAATAGACGCTCGGATCCTCAAAGACAAAATCGTCAATCCCAATAATAACCCAAAAAAGAATCATAGAATAAACTGTCCAGGTAATCTTTCTCCAGCGATTACTTATATAAATCCCCCGGCCTTTACTCCATTCGTCAAATAATGTAAGTACTGCCATAGTTCCACCAAAAAATAGCAGCTTGTTTGTGACGCCATAAATCTCCGGGGTTCCTTCCAGCAGCCATTCCAGTATATAGAACCCCAGGACAACAAGCATGGCATTCCGCACAGCAGGGATTGCCCGCTCCATTACACCCTGCCTCGCCGCATCCTTAATCAGCCTGTCGCAAAACTCCTTTTCAGGCATGCCAAGCCTGTCGGAAAATTCTATTCCCTCAAGTTTCGCCTCCCCCGCCATACCGATAAGGTCTTTTCTTATCACTTCCAGTTCAAAACGGGACAGGCGGAAACTCGCCATATACTTCATCATCCGTTCAAAAATTTCCCAGTCCTGCTTCGGAAGCCTTAACAGTTCGTCGTTATTCTCTTTAACAAGCTTTCGATAGTTGCTGTAAAATATGCCCATAACCATTCTCCTTTTCCGTCTACCTTGCATTGCAATGTTCTTAGCTATATTGTATCACAAGGAAGCGATTTGTCAAGAAGAAAATACGCCTCCTCAGCACAAATCCTCAGCACAACGGCTGAACCCGCTCCGTAAGCTCGCTGATGACCGCGATCACCTCATTCACGTCTTGCCCCCGGCTGCCCTGGAACGCCCAGTACGCCCCCTGGATGCAGTAACTTAGCACGATATTCCATCTCAAGTCATTCTTGTACCCGGGGTATTTTTCAAAAATAATCTCCTTTAAGCTCTCCTCAATGCGGTAAGCCAGGCGGCTCCTCTCATTTCCAGAAAACAGGATATTGATAAGCGAGCTCTGGGCGACAAACCCGTAAGTCAGCTCCCTTGTCACCTGGGATAGGCTGGCAGTATTAAGGCTGGCGAGCGGAATGCTGCCGGTAATATTTTTCACCACCTCCGTCTCCATCGTATCGGACAGGTCATAGATATCTCGATAGTGAGAGTAAAATGTAGATTTATGGATGAGCGCCGCCTCGCATAGCTCCTTTATGGTAATCTTCTCCAGAGCCTTTTTCGCCCGGAGCTGTATAAATGCATTCCGTATCGCATTTTCCGTCTTTTCAATCCGCAGGTCCATAAATTCATCCTCCCTTTCTTACCATTCTGTAACCCGACAATTTCCGACGAGCGTCTGTTATCCGACTGTCATCTGAAATTGTCGGTGCCCAACTCTTTTGATTTTTACTATAATAAGGTTATGGATTGCTTTACTCTTCGCAATCCCTCTGCACTATTATAGCAAAACAGCACAGAAAAACAACTGCTGTCTATTATTTTACCGGAGGACTGGCAATATGGATTTTTACGGATTTTACACAGGAAAAATATTTGACGCTTACAGATTTCTCGGCGCACATACCGAACCTGGGGGAGGGGTCATATTCCGCACCTTTGCTCCAGGCGCCGCGAAAATTTCCCTCATCGGTGAATTTACCGGCTGGGAGGAGTGGACCATGAACCGCGTCCACGACGGCAACTTCTGGGAATGTTACGCAGGAGCGGCAAAACCCGGGCAGATGTACAAATACCGCATCTACAAGCAGGACGGATCCTTCACGGATCACTGCGACCCTTACGGTTTCGGCATGGAGCTGCGCCCGAACAGCGCCTCCATCGTGCGTGACTTATCGGCATATCAATTCAGAGATGAAAAATGGATGCAGAGGCGGACAGACTGCAAAAGCGCGCCGTTTAATATCTATGAGCTGCATTTCGGCTCTTTCAGGAAACCTTCCGACAGGGCTGACGACTGGTACTCTTACACGGAGATGACAGACATCCTGATTCCTTATCTGAAAGAATACGGCTATAACTATATTGAGATCATGCCCCTCTCCGAGCATCCATGCGACGAATCATGGGGCTATCAGAATACCGGGTTCTTCGCACCTACCTCGCGTTACGGAACAGCCTGTGAGCTGATGGCATTTATCGATGCCTGCCACCAGAATGAAATCGGTGTCATTATGGATTTCGTTCCCGTACATTTTGCCGTGGACGGATATGCCCTTGCAAACTATGACGGAACAGCGCTTTTCGAATATCCCCATCAAGATGTTGGCGTTAGTGAGTGGGGAAGCTACAACTTCATGCATTCCCGCGGGGAGACGAGATGTTTCTTACAGTCTGCAGCCAACTACTGGCTCACAGAATATCATGCTGACGGTATCCGCATGGATGCCATTAGCCGTATCATCTATTGGCAGGGCGAGCCTGCCCGGGGTGTCAATAATACTGCCGTTGATTTTATCCGGGAGATGAACCGGGGCCTTAAAGCCATGCACCCCACCGCCGTTCTTGCCGCTGAAGACTCCACCTCCTACCCGGGCGTCACAAAGCCGGTTTCTGAGGGCGGGCTTGGATTCGACTACAAATGGGATATGGGCTGGATGAATGACACATTAGACTATTTACGCACCGCACCGGAATACCGGAGCGAACATTACCATAAGCTCACTTTTTCCATGATGTACTACTACAATGATCGGTATCTTCTTCCCCTCTCTCATGATGAGACAGTACACGGGAAAGCTACGATTCTCCAAAAGATGAGCGGTGATTACGAGGACAAATTCCCCCAGGCTCGTGCTTTTTATATGTATATGTACGCGCATCCCGGCAAAAAGCTGAATTTTATGGGAAATGAGATCGGACAGCTAAGAGAATGGGATGAAAAAAAGGAGCAGGACTGGTTCCTGTTAAAATACCCAAGCCACGACTCCTTCCACCGCTTTATGAAAGACTTAAATAAGCTGTACCTAACCCACCCGGCTCTCTTTGCAGAAGATTACGGACAAAAAGGATTTACATGGCTCGACTGCCATCAGGAGGCACGATGCATCTATGCTTTTGAACGCACTGACGGAAAAGAGAGGATTGCCGCCGTCTTTAATTTCTCCGATAAGGAGCAGGAGGATTTTGAACTGACTGTTCCGGGCGGAAGAGAGCTGACCGTCCTTCTCGCCAGTGACAGGGATATCTACGGGGGAGAGAAATCCTATGAAAAAAAGACCGTGCTCCAGCTTAAGAAAGAGAAGGCCGTGCTCACGCTCGCGCCGTATTCAGCAGTTTACTGTCTGGTCAGCGCAGAAAAATAATAAACCCGGGAACACTATTGTGTTCCCAGGTTTATCTGAAATCCGTCATAAATTCCTACTGGTATATCCGTTCCAAATAAATATTGTTCTGCCCTGTCCTGTTCAAATGCATATACCATTACCATACTCTTTTCCGGATCAACAATCCAGTACTCCCTGACTCCTGCTGTACGGTATTTGAATAATTTTGTCATATAATCCATGGTTCTGCTGCCTGGCGATACGATTTCAATAATCCAGTCAGGAGCGCCATGACATCCTTTTTCATCCAGTTTTGATTGGTCGCAGATGACCGAGATATCAGGCTCTACATAATTCAAGTCATCAGCATTTAAAAACACGGCAAAGGGGGCTGCCAATATTTCACATCCTCCGCCCGCCTTCTTTATATAAGAAGATATCTCCATTGATAAGAACATGCTGAGTTTCTGATGTTTCCAGCCGGGAGGTGCCATGTAATAAATCCTCCCGTCAATCAGCTCCGCACGTTCCCCCTCAGGCAGCGCATAGATGTCATCAACGGTATAAAATTCTTCTTTTCTCATTACATTCACTCCCGCACCTCCGGCTCTGATTCTTTAGCTCAGCTCCACCTTCTCGACCATCGCCGCATCCTCCGGCTTAAACTCATTCTCAAGGTCATAGATATTATGCCCCGTAGATTCGCCGAGAACTCTTCCCTCCAAGGAATAGCACCGGATAAATCTCTTCCCGTCCACGCTTGACCAATGCTCCACATCCCAGCTCATGTAGCCATCCTCATCGGATTTCTTCTCTTTCAGATAGATGTCAACCTGGCGTCCGTCCTTCATGATCTGAATCAGGCCCTTTGTTCCGTCAACCTCTACCTCTGTCTTGTTCACTGCATCATAAATCTTCATCTTTGTTTCCTCCCAGCTTACTGTATTCATTACATGTAAAATTATACTACTCTTCCGCCAATTTCTCAAGTGCATCATTCTCAAGACGGAAAGTGGTGCTCATCTCCATCTGCCTCCCGCCCATGGATTCATAAAACCCGATACTTGGCAGGTTGCTCTTAAGGCACAGCCATTCAATCCTCATGCCGCCCCTCTCTTTTGTTATCTGTGCCAGTTTCCGGAACAATGCCTTTCCATAGCCCTTTCCCCTGTACTCCGGTTTTATGTACAGGTCGTCCAAATAGATGCCGCCTTTCCCCGGGTATGATGCAAAGCTGTCAAAGAACAGCGCGAATCCTGCCTCTTTGCCGGACACTGCCAAAAAAAGCACCTCCGCCCGTTTCTTATCAAACAGCCACTCCTCCAAATCTTTTTCCGAAGCGCGCACCAGCTCCGGCATCTTTTCATATTCTGCCAGCGCCTTCACAAACTCCATGATTAACGGTGCATCCTCTCTTTGTGCATAACGGAATGTTACCTTCTCTTTCATCGTATCTCCTCCTAGTATAATAATGGTTCTTCTTATCCGTGCTTACTCCCTGATATATTCCATCCACGCTTTTATCTTTTTCTCGTACCCATTATCCCCCGGCTCATAAAACCTGGCGTCAGCAATCTCTTCCGGCAGGTACTGCTGGCGGACGTAGTGCTTTGGATAATCATGGGCGTATTTATACCCGGTTCCCCTCCCCAGGCTCTTAGAGCCTTTGTAATGCCCGTCCTGCAGATGGGCTGGAACCGTCGTCCCGCGGCTCCTTACACATTCCGCCGCCGAAAAGACCGCGTTGCATGCCGAATTGCTCTTGGGCGCAGTCGCCACGTACAGGACAGCCTGCGACAGGATGATCTGCGCCTCCGGCATCCCGATCCGCTCCACTGCCTGCGCTGCGGAGACTGCCACGGTAAGCGCCATAGGATCTGCATTCCCCACGTCCTCCGACGCACAGATCATGATCCTCCTGGCGATAAATTTTATATCCTCGCCCGCATAAAGCATCTTTGCCAGATAAAATACCGCCGCATCCGGGTCGGACCCTCTCATGCTCTTGATAAAAGCCGATATCGTGTCATAATGGTTATCTCCTGTCTTGTCGTAGCGCACCGCCCGTTTCTGGATGCATTCGGATGCCACGCCAAGAGTCAGATGTATCTTCCCGTCCGCCGACCGTTCTGTCGTCAGGATGCCCAGCTCCACCGCATTCAGCGCGTTCCTGGCATCTCCCCCGGAGACGTCCGCAAGAAACTCTGCCGCGTCCTCATCAATCTCCGCGCCGAAACTGCCCATCCCCTTTTCCGTATCCGTAACCGCCCTCAGGATTAAGGTCTTCACATCCTCTTTTTCCAGAGGATGCAGCTCAAAGATACTGGAGCGGGAGATCAGAGCCCCGTTCACCTCAAAATACGGGTTCTCCGTCGTCGCCCCGATAAGGACCAGCGTGCCGTCCTCCACAAACGGGAGAAGGTAATCCTGCTGCCCCTTATTGAACCGGTGTATCTCATCTACGAATAATATAGTTTTCTTCTGGTACATTCCAAGCATGTCTTTTGCCTGGCGCACCACCTCCTCCATATCCTTTTTCCCCGCCACGGTAGCGTTGATCTGCATAAATTTTGCACTGGTCGTATTGGCGATGACCTTTGCCAGCGTCGTCTTTCCCGTGCCCGGAGGCCCGTAAAAAATGATGGAGCCAAGCTTATCCGCTTTAATCGCCCGGTAAAGGAGCTTATCCTTTCCTATGATATGCTGCTGGCCCACCACCTCGTCCAGCGTTTCCGGCCTGAGCCTTGATGCCAGCGGAGCCTCCCGATCCATATTTTTTTCCCGCATATAATCAAATAAATCCATCTTCCGTCTCTCCCATGCCTAATTCAGAAGCAGTTCATCCACTGTCACGAACTCATAGCCTTCCTTCTCAAGCGTATCTATAATCTTAAGCGCCGCGTCGACTGACGTATCATAACAGTCGTGCAATAAGATAATAGCATTTTCCTCTGCTTCCGTCACTACCTTATTTACGATTTCATCTGTATTTTCCGTTTTCCAGTCCAGCGGGTCTATGGTCCAGCGCACGAGTATCATGTCCAGCGAATCCTCCAGTTTCCTGCTGCACTCTCCATAAGGAGGCCTCATGTACTCCGGATTTTTCCCGGTCACTTTACGGACTGCCTTGTTTGCCTTTTTGATCTCTTTTCTCGCCTTCTCCTCCGGCACTTTATTAAGCTCGATATGGTCATACGTGTGGTTTCCGATCAGATGCCCCTCCTCGCTGATGCGCTTTACCAGTTTCGGATATTTCTTAACGTTTCTGCCTAGCACGAAAAAAGTCGCTTTCACGCCTCTCTTTTTCAGTCCGTCAAGAAGGTTCCCTGTACACGCCGGGTTCGGCCCGTCGTCAAAGGTAAGCGCGATCTTCGGTTTCTCCGACACCGCCTCCCCCGCCGCCAGAACCGCCTCCCTTTTGTCTTCCCCATGTAAATCAATGCCGATCCCAAGCATGTTCAGTACAATAAATAAATACAGCACCGCGCACAGGCTGCGGATGGCATGCCGTTCTTCCCGCCCTTTAAGGTCTGTTTTTATACTGCCCACCATTTTCTCTCCTCTTTTAACCATTGCATTATAAATATATGAATGATATAATAGCCAATGCATATTTAAAGGAGGTTTTTAAATGTCTGACATACAAAAGCAAACAGATGCCCCGGAAAATAAGATGGGCGTCATGCCTGTTCCGAAACTGTTAATCACCATGTCGCTGCCTATGATGCTCTCCATGCTTGTGCAGGCGCTTTACAATATTGTTGACAGCATGTTCGTTGCCAAGCTAAGCGAGGACGCCCTCACTGCCGTATCTCTGGCATTCCCGGTACAGACGCTGATGATCGCCATCTCCGGCGGAACCGGTGTCGGCATCAATGCGCTGCTCTCAAGGAACCTGGGCGAAAAAGACTTTGAAGGGGCAGATAGGGCCGCAACTAACGGCCTTTTCCTTGCCATCGTAAGCTGCATCGTATTTGCCGCCGCAGGTTTTTTTGGTTCCCGGCTGTTTTTTACCCTTCAGACGGACAACCCGGTTATCATAAACTATGGCACACAATATTTAAGGATCATTACCGTCCTGTCCGCCGGCATCTTCCTGCAGATTACCTTCGAGAGGCTCATGCAGTCCACGGGGAAGACCTTTTACAACATGGTCACCCAGGGAACCGGGGCGATCATCAACATCATCCTGGATCCCATCATGATATTCGGGCTTTTCGGTTTCCCGCGGTTGGAAGTTGCAGGCGCCGCTGTCGCCACAGTGACCGGGCAGGTTATCGCCGTGCTCATGTCCGTCTACTTCAACCGGACAAAAAACAAGGAAATCCATGTAGATTTCCGCGGATTCCGCCCCCACAAAAAAACCATCGCCATTATATATAAGGTAGGCATCCCGTCCATCATCATGCAGTCCATCGGTTCTGTCATGACCTTCGGATTTAATAAGATACTGCTCATGTTCTCCTCGACGGCAGCAGCCGTATTCGGGGTATACTTTAAGCTGCAGAGCTTTATCTTCATGCCTATCTTCGGTCTGAACAACGGCATGATCCCCATTATCGCGTACAATTACGGCGCGCGGCGGCAGCGGCGCATCACGCAGGCGATAAAAATGAGCGTTGCCATTGCCATGTCTATCATGGCAGCAGGGTGCATTGTCTTCCTTGCATGCCCCTCATTTCTCCTGTCGGCGCTTTTCAGCGCATCGGAGAATATGCTGTCCATCGGCGTGCCGGCGCTCAGGATCATCAGCCTCCACTTTGTGCTTGCAGGGTACAGCATTATCATAAGCTCTACCTTCCAGGCTCTCGGAAACGGTGTTTACAGCCTGATCGTATCAGCGGCAAGGCAGTTGTTCGTCATCCTTCCGGTTGCTTACATCTCAGCAAAAATATTCGGGCTGTCCGCCGTGTGGTGGTCATTCCCCATCGCCGAGCTTGTATCGGTGCTGCTGTGTACGCTCTTATTCATACGAATCTACAGGCAAAAAATAAAAATGCTGTGATGCGTCACAGCATTTTTATTTTTCTGCATTTTATCTCTTTTTCTCTTTTTTCACGCTCCACCCGAATCTCCCATGGGATTCGCCAAGGGAAAAATATTCCCCGTGGGAATATGCGATAAGCCCGGCAGAATTCAGCTCGAACTTCCCGTCCTCCCTCATGCACTCCTCCTCCGCCTGGACTGCCAGCACCTCTGCCAGGAACATATGGTGGGAGCCAAGCTCCTTTACTTCCGTGACCCGGCATTCTATGTTTACCGGACATTCTTCAATGACCGGGGCAAACTGCAGTCTCTCTGCCTTTCCTCTCGTAAGCCCGGTTTCTTTCCACTTATCCGCATCTCTTCCTGAGCGGACGCCGCACCAGTCCGTCGCCTTCGCCAGCCGCTCCGTCGTCAAGTTCACCGCAAATTCCCCGCTCTCCCTTATCATATGGTAAGAATACCTCTCCGGGCGAACGGAGATATACAGCATGGCCGGGTTGGTGCATACCGTACCTGTCCATGCTACCGTTATGATATTGTCCTCTCCATTCCGGTCCGCCGTGCTCACCATCACCGCCGGCAGCGGATACAGCATATTCCCTGGTTTCCAAATCTGTTTTCCCATCTTCTCACTCCTTTACTGCTGCAAGGACGCCACAAGAGTCGGAATCAGCTGTTTCTTTCTCGACACCACTCCGCTTAAGACAATCTTATCCGTGTCTTCCGGGAGGTCGAACGCACTGACAATATTGCTCCTGGCCCCTATGCCGCTGCACAAAAGCTCCGTCGACTCCTTCAGGATGTCCGTCAGCATAAAATAGATCATGGACAGTTTCTCTGCCTCCAGCGCTTTCGGAAGATACGGCGTAAGCATCTCCTTTACCTCTTCCAGCTCTTCCCTGTTCATAGAGTTGATCTGCCCTACGCCAAATACCGTCTCTCCCACCGTAAACTGCTTGAAATCCTGAAACAATATCTCTTTTGCGCTTTTTCCCTTGAGGCTGCTGCCTGCGTTAAACATCTCCATGGAGAATTTTTCCATGTCTATCCTGGCAATCTTCGCCAGTTTCCCTGCCGTCTTCTCATCAACCGCCGTACATGTGGGCGAGCGGAATAAAAGGGTGTCCGAGATAATGGCGCTGCACAGAAGCCCTGCGATATTCGCCGGTATCTTCACTCCGGCCTCCTCGTACATCTGAGTGATGATGGTGGCCGTACAGCCTACCGGCTGGTTCCGGAAAAACACCGGCCCCATAGTCTCGATGTTTCCCAGCCTGTGATGGTCGATAATCTCTATGATGTCGGCCTCCTCAATCCCGTCAACCGCCTGAGACCTCTCATTGTGATCCACTAATATAACCTGCTTTTTCTTCACGTTCAGAAAGCGCCGCCGGGAGATAAATCCCCGGAATCTGCCGTGCCGGTCAAGAATCGGGAAATCACGGAATTTATGTTTCGTCATCAGATCCTTGATATCATCCACATAGTCGCTCATCTGTACCGTTACAAGAGACCCTTTGCTCATAAAATATTTGACCGGTATGCTCTGGTTGATAAGCCTTGCCACCGTATATGTATCATGGGGAGTGCGGATGATCACGATGCTCTGCTCTTCTGCTTTCTTAATGAGCTCCGCGGAGATGTCCGCATCCTGGCACACAACCATGCAGCTTGCGTCGATATTGATAGCGCATGCCTGCGCCTCCGGCCTGTTGCCCAAGATCACAAGATCGTCTTTTTCGATAAACTCTCTCATAAGCTCATCGTTAGACGCTCCTACCGTAACTTTCCCCTTGGCAAAATACCCATGCTCGTTTCCCGTAATCATCTTTCCGTCCAGCGTCTCCACAATGTTGCGGTACTGCGTCCTGGCTGAAGAAAGCTCTTTGTTATCATAGATATCCATGTATGACGTAGCGATGTCTCCGGTGGAGATCACTCCGGCAAGCTCATCATCTTTGATGACGGGCAGGGTCTTAACGTGATTTTCCTTCATCTTTTCCCACGCCTCTTTAATCGACACATTCGGAGCCACGCCGTCGATCTTGTGGATATCCATATCCTTCACCTGAAGCTTAACATTTTGCAGGAGCCCCGGAACGTCCACCCCGAATTTTTTCAGCACGTAATGCGTCTCTTCATTGATCTGTCCGGCCCGCCTTGCCACGTATTCGTCCCCGGTCACCCTGCGCTTGAGCTCCGCATATGCAATCGCAGAACAGACAGAGTCCGTATCCGGGTTTTTATGCCCCACTACATATATCTTTTTTGCCTTTTTACTCATAAAATAAAACTCCTTTAAACCATCCATATGCTGCCATATAGTAAGAGTGCCATCTTTTTTCTTCCAAGTCAACCAGAATTTTCCCGTTTCTTGCTTTTTTCTTTGAACAAACTGCTTATAATGTGTTATACTTAAAGACAGTAAACAATGAGAAAGGAACAAAGGACAATGAGTGAAGAATTATTACAGGAAGAGGCACAGACGATGGCCGATTTTGAAGAGCATTTTGACGATGCCAATCCGTGGAATCTGGTGAAGTCTTATATGGAGAATAAAACCGTGCTCCCCGTAAAGGTTGAGGGTATCGTCAATGGCGGCGCGATCGCCATGGTGGAAGGCATCCGTGGATTTATTCCGGCATCCAAATTATCATTATCTTACATTGAAGATTTAGAGAGCTATCTTCTGAAAGATATCGAAGTCCGTGTCATCGACGCAGACCAGGCTGAAAACCGCCTTGTGCTCTCCGCGCGGGAAATCTTAAAAGAAAAAGAAAAGAAAGAAAGAGAAGACCGAATCGCAAATGTCAAGATTGGCACAGTTCTCATCGGCACAGTCGAGACACTGCAAAACTACGGCGCATTCATCCGTCTTCCGGACGGGCTGTCCGGGCTGGTGCATGTATCGCAGATCAGCCAGAAACGCATAAAGCTGCCAAAGGATGTCCTGTCTGTAGGCGATGAGGTAAATGTAAAGATCATCGGTGTGAAAGACGGCAAGATAAGCCTCAGCATGAAGGCTCTGGAAGAAGTGAAAGAAGAGCCTGTGGAGAAGGTCGTAATCCCTAAATCCGAAAATATCGGAACAAGCCTTGGCGATTTGTTCAAGGATATTCAATTATAGTGTTTTTTCCTTCATCTATGCGGCCCGGCAGACCGGAAAATCCTGAAACGGAAAATTTCCAGTCTGTCGGGCCGTTTTTATGTTTCATCGCCGCTATGCTTATATGCCCATCTCGTCAAGAACCTCTGTCGCCGCCTCCACGCATTTGGCGCAGCAGGCAAGAGGCTGGGGCCCTTTTTCCGTCAGCAGGTCCCTGCAATAGACAGACCCCCTTTTCTCCTTGAAAAGCTCCGCCGCCCTTCTGACCTTTTCGTAAGTGTCCATCTTTGTCACAAGAGGAGCGGACATGTCTCCGGCGCTGTTTGAAAGCCCGATGGCAAGGAACATCCCCGTGACTGCCCCGCAGGTATCCATAAGGCCTCCCATCCCGAGCCCGAACCCTTCCGTCATCCGGAATACGTCTCTTTCACTTACTCCGTATTTCTCACAATATGTGCAGACAACCGACTGGCAGCAGTTGTATCTCTTTTCCAGAAAATTTGCCGCTGCCCTGTGCTTGTTCTTTTCCATGCATTGCACCCCCCGATCCTCACTGTCTTTCTTTTGCTTTTTCAAGGTTTTCCATCCACACAGCCCCACATGCGTCGCTCGGCATCCGCCAGTCGCCCCTAGGAGACAGCGCCACAGTTCCCACTTTCGGCCCGTCAGGCAGGCAGGAGCGCTTAAACTGCTGCGTAAAAAATCTCCGGCAGAAAGTATGCAGCCATTTGTAGATTATCTCATCCCCGTATTCCCCTGCAAACGCTGACTTTGCAATCCTGTAAATCTTCGCCGGCTCGTACCCGAACCTTAAGAAATAATAGAGGAAAAAGTCATGCAGTTCATACGGCCCCACCAGATCCTCTGTCTTCTGGGCAATCTCCCCGTCTTCCGGCGGCAGCAGCTCCGGGCTTACCGGCGTATCTAAAACATCATAGAGCACTTCTTTAAGCGTCTCATCCTCGCACGTATCCGCGTAATAGCGGACAAGATGCCTTACAAGCGTCTTCGGAACGGACGCATTCACGCCATACATGGACATGTGGTCGCCGTTGTAAGTCGCCCATCCAAGCGCCAGCTCCGACATGTCGCCGGTGCCGATGACCATGCCGTTTTCTTTATTGGCAATGTCCATGATAACCTGCGTGCGCTCCCTTGCCTGGGCATTCTCATAAGTCACGCTGTGGTCTTCCATGTCATGGCCGATATCTTTAAAATGCTGCCTCACTGATTCCGCTATCGGCACTTCCCTGAGGTCTGCCCCAAGCCTCTTAGACATCTTGCAGGCATTTTGGTATGTCCTGTCCGTAGTTCCAAAGCACGGCATCGTGACCGCCGCAATGTGCTTCCTGTCCATCCCCAGCGCGTCAAACGCCTTTGCCGTGACAAGAAGGGCAAGGGTGGAGTCAAGCCCCCCTGATATCCCTACTACCGCGCTCCCTGCATGGGCATGGGCAAGACGTTTCTTAAGGCCCATGGCCTGAATCGTCAGAATCTCCTCACACCTCTTTGCCCGCTCCTTATCATCGCACGGAACAAAGGGGCGGGATGGGAATGTCCTCGTAAGGCAGGTCTCTCCCATTCCGATATGGAACGGAATCCTTAACAGCCTCCTCTCGTCCGACATCTGGAAAGTGGTATTTCTGCGCCTCTCGCTCCACAGCCGCTTAATGTCGATTTCCGAGCAGATCATCCCGTTCTCAAAACGTTTCCCCTCCGCCAGGGCCGCTCCGTTCTCCGCGATGATATTATGCCCGCCAAACACAAGGTCTGTGGTAGACTCCCCTTCCCCGGCATTAGCATAGACATATCCGCACAGCAGGCGGGCAGACTGCCCTTCAATGAGCGCCTTCCGGTAAGCCGCCTTCCCGACGGTCTCATCGCTGGCAGAGCAGTTGACGATAATCACCGCCCCCTCTCTTGCCGCCCCGATGCTTGGCGGCACTGCGGACCATACATCCTCACAGATTTCCGCTGAGACGATAAGCCCGTCTATGCTCTTTTCCTCGAACAAAAGCTGCGGCCCGAAAGGCAGCTCCTTCCCGTCAAAAGTTATAAATCGGGCTTGAGACGGGCCTTCATGAAACTGCCGCATCTCATAGAACTCTCCGTAGTTCGGCAAAAATGTCTTTGTGGTAAATCCTAAGATCTCCCCGTCATTAAGCGCCGCCGCCGTATTGTAGAGCTTTCCGTCCACTGCCAGAGGAACCCCCACAAAGACAAGCATGTCCTTTCCTTTTGTGTGCGCCGCCGCTTTTAGAAGCCCTTCCTTTGCATTGTCCAGAAGAACATCCTGTGCAAACAGATCCCCGCATGTGTATCCTGTAATGCAAAGCTCCGGAAAAGCCGCAATCTTCGCCCCTTCCTTCGCCGCGCTGTCAATTGCCTGGCAGATCTTTTCCGTATTAAAAGAAACGTCCGCCACCCGTATATCCGGCGTCACCGCCGCAACCTTTATAAATCCGTCTCTCATCGCTTTCCTCCATGCATGATCCGCCTTAAATCTTCTACCGTGTAAGTATATGCGCTGTTGCAGAAATGGCATTTCACCTCAATGTCCTTCCCCTCGCCTATCATCTCCTGAATGTCTTCCCTGCCGATACTTGCCACAGCCTTTTCTACCCGCTCCTTTGAGCAGTTGCAGTAAAACCGCGCAGGAATGGTGTCCGTGATCTCAAGTCCTGTATCTCCGAGAAGCTCTTCAAGTATCTGCTCCGGCGTGCATCCCCTGTCCAAAAGCTCCGTGACAGACGTGACATGTTTTAAGTTATTCTCAATCTTGGAAATCGTCTCCTCCGAGGCAAAGGGCATCATCTGGATGATGAACCCTCCGGCGCATTTCACCGTATTGTCCTTCTCCATAAGCACCCCCAGGCCCACTGATGACGGTACCTGCTCCGAGCTTGCGAAATAATAAGTCAGATCTTCCGCAATCTCGCTTGTGACAAGCATGGTATCTCCCACGTAAGGCTCCTTAAGCCCCATATCTTTTATCACCTGAAGTATGCCGATTCCCACTGCTCCGCCCACATCAAGCTTTCCGTTCTTCGGCGGCAGCATCGCGTCGGGATTCTCAACATATCCCTTTACATTCGCCTTACTGTCCGCCGTGACGGTAATGCCTCCGAGAGGCCCGTTTCCCCGGACTTTCACCGTGAGCATGTCCGAATCATTTTTCATCATGCTGCCCATCATGGCTCCTCCGGCAAGGAGCCTTCCCAAAGCCGCAGTCGCCACCGGGCTTGTGTTGTGGCGGGCCCTGGCTTCCTCCACCAGCTCCCGCGCCGTAATGGCAAAAGCCCGTACCTGGCCGCCTGCCGCCGTTGCTCTTACAATATAGTCTTTCATCCTTATCATCTATCCTTCCTGAAAACAAATTACTTTTATTGTACTATCACTAAATTCCAACTTCAATATTTATTTTGCACATTAACATTTACTCTTTCCCTTCTCCCTTGCAACTGCCAGAATCCGCTCGCTCCCCCTGCTCACCGGTTTCTTTGTATAAGCGTCATAAGCCTCCACAAATTCCAGCCCTGACTTCTCAATAAGCCCCTTAATCTCTTCCAACGTATATCCCCTCTGATAGTGTGTTTCCTGGAATTTGCGGTAAAGTCCGCCCGCATCTCCATCCCGGATAAACAGCGTCAGTTCATACTCATTTACCCTGTCCTCCTCATAGTAGAAATTATTCCAGATAAAACTGCACTCATCCCTGTCCTCTGCAAAGGTTCTGTTCCCCAAAATATTTTCATACTTATATTGTGTGTTGAAATCAAAAAGAAAAATGCCTCCTGGATCCAGATAATTATTTACAAGCCGGAAAGCCTCCAAAAGCTCCTCCTCTTCCAGGACATAATTTATGCAGTCGCATACGCTTACGGCCGCGCGCACGGTTCCGTAAAGCTCAAACCCGCACATGTCCTGCTGAAGATACAGGATGTCATGCCCGCTCTCCTCTCTCTTTTTCACGGCAATCTCCAGCATCTCCCCGGCATTGTCCACGCCAATCATATCATAGCCCCGCCCGGCAAGGCTCTCCGTCATGCTGCCCGTGCCGCATCCCAGATCCAGCACAAGACCGCCGCAAACCCCATGTTCTTTCAAAATTCCTTCAAGGCAGTCCGCCCATTCGCTGTAAGGAACATTGTCCATAAATGTATCATAAACCTCGGCAAAACCTGTATAAATGTCCATTTCATTTTCCCTCTCGTCTTTCATGGCATCTCTCTTCCCAATCCTTCATATATTCTATCACAATTTTTTTAAACTTAACAGGCAGAAACAAAAATTCCGGGCATAGCAGCGCCAGAGGGCGCAAAATCGTCTGATCAGATAATTTTACGCCCCCTGGCACTGTCTTTTTTGCTCTTTTTCTATTCTTTTTCTACTCCTTCCGTCTCTATGATAAACTTGGTACTCCCGTCCATGCCTTTCTTTATCCCGGCATAGGACTTATATGCTTTCCCCATGTCCGACATCGCCTCAAGCCTGTCTTTCATATCCCGGAAGTCTCCGTCAAAGGCCTCTGCCAGCTTGTCAATTCCCTCTTCCTTGAATTCTGACATGCCGTCCGAGAGCTCCAGGTTTCCGTCTGCCAGGGCGTCTGTTCCCTTGACAAGCGTTCCTGCCCCGCTGTCCAGCTGGCCGGCTCCGTCTTTCAGTTTCCCGGCTCCGTCCGCCACTGCGCCCGCTCCTTTGTCAAGTTTCTTCACGCCGCCGGCGAGCTGCGCCCCGCCTTCTTTAAGCTTTGCTGTTCCGCTTGTCAGGAGGGTGCTGTTTTCATTGAGCTTTTCGGCTCCTTTTGCAAGCGTATCCGCCCCTGCATACACACCGGCTGTTCCTGTGCTGAGTTCCTCTGCTCCCTGCTGCAGCTGTGCCAGCGCTCCCTGCAGTTTCTGTAAAGTTGCCATGAGGTCGGCCGTACTGGCCCGGGCATCTTCCGCCCTCCCCTGAGCCTTGTCAACTGCCGCCTCCGCCTCGCCTGTATGGACTACTGCTTTTGCCTTCCTCTCTTCGGTAATCTCCACTTTCGTGCTGTCAAGAGCTTTTTCCGCTACTCTCTCGGCCTGGGCTTTAAGTTTCGAGTTCGCCTCATCCTCCGCCTTTTCTATCGCCGCCTTTACTTCACCCCTATACTCCTCCGGTATGCCTGAAAGGCTGACGTCCACAGAGACGGAGCCTACCGTTTCTCCAGCGATTTCAGAGGCGCTCTTTGTGGCTACCACCTTTCCTTTCGTATCCCCAGTATATTCAACATCTGCGCCTACTTTATCAATGGCTTTCTCCACCGCTCCAAGCTGCTGCTTTGCCTTGTCTGCCTGACTGTCCGCTGATGATGCTTCCGATGCTGTCTGCGAGAGCATGCCATTAATCGTCTTTATGCTGTCCGTCAGAGCTGCCGCCCCATTATTTACCTGTTTTGCCCCGTCTCTTACCTGCGCGCTCCCTGCCGCCAGGCTGCCGACGCCGCTTGTATAAGTATTCACGCCGTCCACAAGAGAATTCACTCCCTTGATCAGGTCTTTGCTCTTGTCATTCAGTGTGCTTACCCCGTCTGCCACCTGCTTTGAACCGCTGGCAAGCTCTCCGGAGCCGTTCTTTAGCTCTTTTGTTCCATCCTTCAGATCCTTGGAGCCATCCGCCAGCTTTTTCGCCCCGTCCGCGGCATCCTTCGAGCCGTCCTTCAGTTTCTGGGATGCGTCTTTAAGCTCGTCAAGGGAATCCTCCAGCTCATCAAAGCTGTCGATATCGTCCATGTCCAACTCGCTCATAAACTCCGTGGACGCCATGGTGACCGTCGGGCCTACGGTGGCCTCTTTTACATCTGCCGTTATCTTCACGCTCTCCGGGATATCAAGGTCAAGCTCTGTCTCTTCCAGTTTCAGATTATCGGAAAGGCCCGGAAGGCCAATCCCCAGCACGATATTTCTATCCCCGTCGGAAATCACCTTTCCGTTGTCAACCTGGACATTGCTGTACTCGTCTGCCGATAGCATCATCGCTGTCACCATGGCAAAAGGCGTATACATCTCTGCGTCTTTCTTCCCGACTTTCACTGTCTCCTTGGAATGATTCGTATAATCCACGGTAATCTCTACCTTTCCGCTCTTTCCGCTAAGCTCCTCTGCCCGGATGCTCCTGCCGTTAAGCTTATAGGACACTTTCACATCTATCGGAAGTTTTCCGTCAGAAGTTCCCTGATAGTAGATATCCTCCCCTTTCGCTTTCCATTGCAGAGCGTTTCCTGTCCTCTGGGAAAATGTCTCCTTCCCTTTCACATTCTTTACGCCGCTCAAAGCGCTCTCGTCCTCCACGTTCCCGCTGCCAGGATTTTTCAGCCACTCTGTAACCGTAGTTTCCTTCACTTTCCCGGAAGGGTCTGCTTTCACATAGACCGACTCATCTTTAAACAGCTTTCCCGTGCTTTCTTCTTCTGTTCCTTTCCCCGCCTCAAGGGCATTTTCTGCTGTCTCTTTCAGCGTTTCAACCTCTTTATTTTTTTTGTCCGCCGCTCTTACTTCATCCAGTCCGCTTCCTGTCGCACCGTAAGCGCCCGTCATCCCGGCTCCGAGAGCCACCGCCATAGAGCCTGCCAACACCCGTTTTTTCATACTATTTTTCATAAGACCATACCTCCTGTTATTACTTTTCTTTATTTTCTGTCCTGATTTATTTTCTGTCCTGACAACCTCTGTCCGGCACATTAAGCGTTACCTGTTTTCTGCTTTCTCTGGCAAAAATCCGCTGCTTGTTCTTACGATCACTCTGTCAAATACCATAAACATGGACGGCAGCACAAATACAACCACTGCCATGCTTATAATAGCTCCCCTTGCCATCAAGATGCACAGTGAGCTGATCATGTCTATGTTAGAATACAGCCCCACGCCCACTGTCGCCGCAAAGAAACTCAGCGCGCTTACAATAATAGATTGTGCCGATGCCTGGTGTGCAACCGTAATGGCATCATATTTGCCTGCTCCCATGCTCCTCTCCCGCTTATATCTAGTCGTCATTAAGATCGCGTAATCCACCGTCGCCCCAAGCTGTATCGTGCCGATTACAATAGATGCCACAAAGGGGAGCGTCGTTCCCGTATAGTACGGAATTCCCATGTTGACGAATATGGCAAACTCAATGACTCCTACCAAAATCACCGGAAGAGAAATGGAGCGGAATAAAATCAATATAATCACAAAGATAATTCCGATAGATACCACGCTGACCGTCCGGAAGTCTTTATCCGTAATGTCGATCAGATCCTTCGTCAGCGGAGCCTCCCCTACAAGCATCGCTCCCTCGTCGTACCGGTCCAGAATCTGATTGATGTCATCCACCTGTTTATTTACCTCATCCGAGGCTACTTTATAGACAGAATTGATAAGAACCATCTGATATTTGTCATTTTTAAGCGTCTCCGTCAGCGAATCCGGGAGCATGCTCTGAGGAAATGCCGGGCCGACCAGGCTGTCAAGTCCAAGCGCCCATTTCACGCCGTCCACCTTTTCGATTTCTTTAAGCATCCTTCCTGCCTCCACTGACGGCACGCTGCTGTCCACCAGAAGGATGTGGGTCGTATTCATATCATAATCCTTCTTAAGTTTCTCATTTGCCACGATACAGGGGAGATTTTTCGGCAGCGTCTCATCCAGGTTATAGTAGACCCCCGCATGGATGTTCCCATATATAGCCGGAACCAGAAAGATTAAAAACAATGCCACATAAACCCCATAATGCTTTGTAACTTTTTTTGAAATCCTGTCAATATTCGGAAGGAGCGGCCTGTGCTTTGTCTTTTCAATCAGCTTATCGCACACAAGTATCATAGACGGGAGGATCGTCACGCATGTAAGCACTCCCAGTATGACCCCTTTCGCCATGACAACCCCGATATCCATTCCCAGAGTAAAGCTCATAAAGCACAGAGCGATAAATCCCGCCACCGTAGTTACAGAACTGCCGATTACCGAAGAAAACGTCTGGGAGATCGCATGTGCCATGGCGCGCTTTTTATCTCCCTCATAAACTGCCTGCTGCTCTTCATAGCTGTGCATCAGGAAGATGGAATAATCCATCGTCACCCCAAGCTGCAAAACCGCCGCCAATGCTTTTGTAATATAGGAAATCTCCCCAAATATAACGTTGCTCCCCAGATTATACACAATCGCCATGCCAATGCTTAAAAGGAACAGCACCGGTATGACAATGGATTCCATCGTCACTGCCAGCACCAGCGTGGACAGAAGAACCGCAATCAGCACATAAATAGGAGTCTCACGCTCGGAAAGAGCCTTCGTGTCTGTCACGATTGCCGACATGCCGCTCACAAAGCACTGCTTTCCCGCCAGTTTCCGTATCTGGGTGATGGCATCCATCGTGCTGTCAGCCGAAGTTCCCTCGTCAAAAAAGATTGCCATCATCGTTCCCGTATCCGAGTTGAACACTTCGTATACCTTATCCGGGAGCATGCTCTGGGGCACGGATATGTCCATGATAGAGTCATACCACAAAACCTTCTCCACATGGTCCACTTCCTCAATCTTTGCCTTCAGCTCCGCCACATCCTTAAGCTCCATGCCGTCCACGATAAACATGGAAAAAGCTCCTGTGCCAAAGTCCTCAATCATAATCTCCTGGCCCTGCATCGTCTCAATCTCTTCCGGCAGATAGGTAAGGACGTCATAATTGATCCGAGTGCTTATATAGCCAAGCAATGCCGGAATCAGCAGCAATACGCTGGATATCAGTATTACGATTCTGCTTTTCACCACTGCCTTTCCAAACTTAATCATCTTCCTCTTCCTTTCTTTATGACTGTCAGTCATTATTTCCAAACTCAATATACAACAAAAATGACCAATAGTCAACACTTATTTTGACTATTGGTCATTTTTATTTGACAATCCTGTTTTTTCATACTATACTATCCTTAATAAATGGCTGAAACAACATATATATAGGAGTTTTCATATGGGAAAAGTAGATGAAAATAAAAAAAAGAAAAAAGAGGCGCTTTTTAACGCCGCCTACGAACTGTTCACCACAAAAGGCATCAACTCCACCGCCATCTCCGATATCGTGGAAAAAGCGGCGGTTGCCAAGGGAACCTTTTACTTGTATTTTAAAGATAAATACGATGTAAAAAACAAGCTCATCGTCCACAAGACCAATGAGCTTTTCACCGCCGCCGGGGCGGCGCTGGAAGAATCCGGCATCACCGGGCTGGAGGACGAGCTTATCTTTATCATCAACCACATCATTGATATACTTGTAGAAAACAAGCCCCTCTTAAACTTCATCTCAAAGAACCTGGTGATGGGCGCGCTGCGCTCCGCATTGCTGACCGGTGAGAGCAGCGACCGTGAATTTTATGATAAGTTCTTACAGCTGGTAGAGCAGGATGCCTACTCCTACGCAGATGTCGACGTCATGCTCTTCACCATCGTAGAGCTGGCAGGCTCCGCCGGATACAACTCCATCCTTTATAACGAGCCGCTTCCAATCGAAACATATAAGCCTTTTTTGTACCGGTCAGTGAGACTGATCATACAAAGCCACCGGGCCGGATAAGCGTCATCCGGCCCGAAACATTTTAAAAATCCTTCTTCTCCATAATCCTGACAGAAATCAGATAAGATGCAGAAAGCCACACCAGACACAAAATCGGCGTTATCACCCTCGCCCAGTTCCCCCTGCCAAGCTCAACATCCCGCAGTGCCTCCACCTGGGAGACGCCAATCATCACTCCCATGAATATCCCGGCAATGATCAGGAGTACAAACCGGCTTTTTTCCGCCCCGAATTTTAAGAATACCGGCAACATGAATGCCAGCGCCGTCAGGGCAATCAGATAAGAGTTCTCCATATCCCCAAGGAAATCTGTGAAAGCATAAGCATTTTCCGGATGCACCGCCGCCATGAGCGCCCACATGAAAACCCCGACAGCCATCATCACCGCCACAGAAGACAGCGCGGCAAAGATATATTTTTCCTTCACATATCCCCTGCGGCTTACAGGAAGAGTGAACAGATATGCAAATCCATTGTCATAGGAGTCATAATTGACCGTCGTCACCCCGATAAGCCCGGAAATCGCTGTGATATAGCCAAATCCCATGCTCATCTCCCCGGTAGGCACTACAAACACCGCTCCTACTGCCGGCAATAAAATAAAAAAAGCAAACTGTGTCATCATCAGTTTTAAATCTTTCATCAGCAATCCCTTCATCATCTTTCACCTCGAATCATCATTGTCATCACACCGTCAACCGAACCCTTTTCCACTACAATATCCGGGTAATTTTCCATATAAAACTGCTTTTCCTTCGTCAGGCAGCTATACCCGAACTCCTCTTTTCTCCGGCACACCAGGAAACTTTTATCCATCGCCTCATACTGCTCCTTTGTCACTTTCAGTATGCCGTACTCATCAAGCAGCACATCCGTGTCCTCGTGAAGGATCACCTTCCCCTCATCAATCAGGTAAATGTCGTCGCACAGCCCTTCTAAATCCCCGGAAATGTGGGAGCTTATAAGAACCGAGCGTTCCTCCGCCTCCATGTATTCCCGGATCATAGCAAGAAGTTCATCCCTCGCAATTACATCCATGCCCGCCGTCGGCTCATCCATAATGAGGAGATCCGCATGGTGGGAAAGCGCCGCCGCAACGTGGAGCCTTCGTTTCATGCCGGTGGAAAAGTCCTTGGTCCGCTTATCAAAAGGAAGGCCGAAACTCTTACATTTCCCGGTAAAATACTCCTCGTCGAATCCGGAGTAAAGGTTCCTTAAAATCACTACCAGATCCTTTATCTTCAGGTAGCCGCTGAACCCGGAATCCGACAGTACCACGCCGATTCTCTCCCGGTCCTTTTCACTGAGCTTAGAAAGAGGTTTCCCCAGCATGGAAATCTCCCCTCCCTCCGTTCGGATCAAGCCCAGCGCAGCTTTAAACGCAGTCGTCTTTCCCGCCCCGTTCCTTCCGATCAGCCCGGTGACGCGTCCAGGCTTTACTTCCATCGTAACATCCATCCCAAAGTCTTTATATTTCTTTCTCACATTTTCCAATCGCAGCATCTTTTATTCCTCCAAAACAATATGAAATAACTCCTCAAGCTCCTGATCCGTCATGCCGCAGCTCCTGCCCTTGCGTATCGCGCCCTCCAGATCAGCCTCCACTTCCTTTTTCTTTTCTTCCAGCATCATCTGCTGGTTGGCAAACGCCACAAAACTGCCCTTTCCGTGAACCGTTATGACAAATCCTTCCGCCTCCAGCCCGTCATATGCCTTTTTCACCGTCAAGGCGCTGACCTTCAATTCCTTAGCCAGCGTCCGCACCGACGGCAGCGCCGTGTCCGCCTTAAGGTCTCCCTTTACAATCTGCCCCTTGATCTGCTCCACGATCTGTTCGTAGATTGGCTGCATGGAAGAATGACTGATAATCAATTTCATCCTATCCCCCCTTCGTTATAAACAGTATATAACAGTTTTAAACAGTTGTCAACTGTTATATACTGTTTATTTTAAATTATTTTATCCTACCTGTATGAAACAAACAAAAACACCCGGATGAGCCTTGCCAACTCCTGATTGGCAAAACCCCTCCGGGCATTCTCCTGATTTTTTGTACCCTATCTATCCTGTGTATTCTCTGTACTCTCTGTATTTTCCGCAGATCCGGCTTGCTGCCGTCACTCTGCCATCTGCGCTTTGATTAGCAGATCTCGCAGATCCATCCTTTTGGAGCCTCGATTCTTCCCATCTGGATTCCGGTAAGCGTATCATATAGTTTCTTCGTAACCGGACCCATATCCTCCATGCCGCTTGGGAAACAGATTTCCTTCCCGTGGTCTACGATCTTGCCTACCGGGGAGATGACTGCCGCTGTGCCGCAAAGACCGCACTCCGCAAAATCCTTCACCTCATCTAAGTACACTTCCCGCTCTTCTACTTCGTACCCTAAATATTCTTTCGCCACATGCATCAGGGAACGCCTTGTGATTGAAGGCAATATCGTGTCTGACTTCGGCGTTACCACTTTCCCGTCTTTCGTGACAAACAGGAAATTTGCGCCGCCTGTCTCCTCAACTTTCGTCCTGGTAGCCGCGTCTAAGTACATATTCTCGTCAAATCCCTGCCTGTGGGCATCCATGATCGCATACAGGCTCATGGCATAGTTAAGCCCGGCCTTTACATGCCCCGTTCCGTGGGGCGCCGCCCGGTCAAAATCACAGACCCTGATGGTAATAGGCTTTGCGCCGCCTTTAAAATACGGGCCTACCGGTGTCGTGAACACACGGAACTGATACTCATCCGCAGGTTTCACGCCGATAACCGCATTAGAGCCAAACAGGTACGGCCGGATATAGAGGGTTGCCCCGGAGCCAAAAGGCGGAACATACGCCGCGTTCTCCTTCACAACCTGCCTGACCGCCTCCACAAACCGCTCCTCCGGGAATGCCGGCATCTCAAGGCGTGTCGCCGTATTGGCCATCCGCTCTGCATTAAGGTCAGGGCGGAAAGTCACGATGCGCCCGTCCTCCGTCGTGTAAGCCTTAAGCCCTTCAAAGCATGTCTGGGCATACTGCAGCACACATGCACACTCGTTGATCACCACATTTGAATCGGAGGTAAGCATACCCTCATCCCACGCTCCGTCCTTGTAATTGGAAACGTATCTTTTATCCGTCTCAATATAACCGAATCCAAGATTGGACCAGTCAATGTTCTTCTTCTCCATCGCAAACTCCTCCGTTCATATATAATCTGTAAATATGCCCTTTATTATAATACCGCCGGCGCATAAAATCAAGAGTGCGCTCTGTTTTTTTGCTGCATTATTCCTGCCGGAACACCAGAAACCTCTGCCCGAAATAATTGAATGCCACAAACAGGCACATCCCCGCAAGCATCGCCGCATTATCCCGCACCGCCCCGGAGTATCCGGAAAGGATATAATGTACGCATGGTTTTGCAATCCCATAAGCCAGAATATAGCATACGGTTATATTAATCACAAACCTCACAATCTCACCAAATGATTTTTTCCCGCTCTTAAACGTAAAATATTTGTTCAGGAAAAAACTTACAATGCTCCCGATAATATAATTCATCGCGGAGGCAATCCAGTACCCCGTATGAAACACGTTGTAACACACAAACATCACGCTTGTCCCAACTAACGTGTTGATAACCCCAACGATTAAGAATTTAATTGTCACCCAGTCTATTACCTTTTTCATATTCTTCTTCCTCTTCTTCCATAATATCACAGAGCCGGCATATGCTCTCTGCAAAATACGATATGTTCTCTTCCTGAAATACCGTAATTCCCACAGCCAGCATAAAAAATATCATCGGCACTACAATAAGAAACTGACACAGCACGAACAAAAGCGGATTCTTCGGAAACAGCAGATTCGGTATCGGCAGCGCCGCAGCCGTATCGTAATGCGCTCCAAACACTACCTTTGCACTCTCCACATCCCCAATCACAAGATTCCGGCACTTTAAAAACCACCGCTCTCAATCCGCATCTCCGGAAAATGCGCCCTCAACAGTTCAATAAACTCCGTCTTCTGCTTTTTCGTCTTTCGAATCTGATAGTTCTTTATGATTTCATTCGTAAGTTTTATCATATCTTCTGTCCTTTCTGCCACAAATCACCGCGTACATCTTCTTCCCTCTCCTATGTTTCCAAATCAATTTTCTTTTCTCCACATTCTTCCGCAAGTATTTTAATGCTCTGCATTTTCTGAGTATCACATTCCATACTTGTAATATCATATGTATCTGCTTGCTCTCCGATAATTGTTCTAATTTCTCATATAAAGTGTTATTCATAGTAATCCTCCCAACTTTCATTATCCCACATCTATATATCAATGGCATCTGTCAGTTTCCCATTTTGAAAGAAAAAGAGCTTATTTTCACATGATTCGATATGATAATCTTCACGTAGCCGATATCCTTTCACCTTATGCTCTTTCATCTTTTCCCTGCCGGCAATTTTATAGAAACTTACTTTCCCATCCTGAATTGTTGCATATTGATACTTGTCCATATAGATAACTTGTCCTGTCTTTACAGGTATGCTGTCCGTCACCTGTTTCGTATTCAAATCAATGTATACTATATGACTGTTCAAATATTCCCCCACCGCCCCCTCCGGACTGGAACCGATATTTCCGACCGCATACTCTTCTAAAAGAACAATCCATATATTTCCGTCCATTGTCATACGGGAAACCCTTAAATCGGTGTCAAGGCTGCTTTCATACACCACCCATTGTCTCTGTTCTGCAAAGCATCCAATCTCATTTGTCATAAATACAGACATTGCTGATTCTTTCCATGATTTCTTGTTCTGTGTGAAATATTGCCTTTCCTGTGCTGCCTGACAACACTTCAAAGGCTCCTCCCATATCCTCATTGAAGACTTTCAAGCCGTATGCCTCACATGAAATCTGAACCTGGTCGGAATCTCCTTTCGCCACCAACCAATCATCGCCCGCCCTTTTGACATATAATCCGCCTATTCCAGCTATTATCTCTTCGTCATAAGACAGTATTTCCTTCTATTCATCATCAATCTTCCAAGCCGTTTCCGCGCTGGAAATATTTTTTGAATCTAAAATATATACTGCGTCCCTTATCTCTGCATCTTCTGATATACTGCTATACTCTCTTCATTTGCAATATACGTGAGCCCCCTCAAGGTATAATTCCTCTGCCCATGTCTTCTCAGGAAACGGAAAGGCAGAAATTTCTTCCCCCTGATAATTACACTGATATAAGCCGGAATCCGTACAATAATAAATATATTGCCCTGAAACTGCCAGTCCTTTCGGAACTGTCTCTACCGGCACTATAGGATTTCCCGTATTGTATTCGCAAATCGCGCCCTTCTCCTTATCATAGCAGTAATATTCACCACCAAAATATGCCGTTACTGTTCCGCAGTAATTCACCGTGTCATTTGCGACATCAATATTCGTATCATATTCTCCCCGCGCATAGCGCAGCCAATAATCAACGAATACCCGTCTGCTACCCATGCACATAACCTGTGCGGTTACTACTGTCACTATTATAGCGCAAATAATTACTTTTCTTTTCATCTCACTCTACATACTCCACGATTTAAAAGCATTTTAATGACATTATTATTTGATATACATAATCCACATCTTCCAAACCATACAAAATTCCACTATGATATTTATCGCTTGGCTTCAATAAACCGCCTCCCGTAACTACCGGATTTATCTTCCCGGCATATCCGACTCCTCTTTCCCAATATTTGTTTTCTGCATCTCCAAAGTGGATACTACCTGCTTTTCCTTTATATATCACTTTGGTAACAACAGTAATATCGCTTATCATATATCTTCTTGTATATTCCCAGCGTAATATCTTCATAATTATCTCAATCTGATTGCTCCTGATACGGTAATACACATTCTTACAATAATAACATCGTATTAAATCTTGAAACGTACTTATGTGCTCTTGCATCTTAGCCTTCCCTTTGATCTTATCCCTATATGTTTTTAATCCAATAAACAAATTCAGCGATTTCATCAATATACCGCAATATACGCGGTATTAGAATAAACAAAATTAATGGCAAAATTAAAATTCCCGAACAAACATAACCTAATACTTTCATATTTCTTTTTTGAAGTATTGTCCAAAAGAATATCCCTGCCAATGCTAATCCCAGAAAAATGACTGCTATTACCAACAATACCATGTTATCCTCCTACTAACCAATAAAAGCAATGGGTTTCATTCATTAGCACCATTTGACAGCAATAGCTGTTGAATATTTTTTCTCTGTTTCTCTTTAGCATGATACAAAGGCGTATGCTCTTCACCATCCTGACAATTAACGTTAGCGCCACATTTCAGTAGCAGCTCTATAATTTCATACTCTCCGTCCATACTTGCAATTGTAAGAGGTGTCATATTATCCCCATCCATCACATTCACATCTGCCCCTGATTCCAGCAATACCTCCACACTCTCAACACTGCCCTTTTCTGCTGCCCAATGTAAACCAGTTCTACCATTGCAATCCCTCACATTAACATCCAGGCCTTTTTTTACTAACCATTTTAAATCCTTATACAGATTCCATTCCGCTAGCACATGACATACAATGCTGCCTCTATAATTTAATTTACATCCTGCCGCAACCAGAAGTTTTATTGCCGGAATATTCTGATAGATGCATGCACATTCTACAGGTGTGAAACCATATATTTTTTTATTAATATCTACATCTGTTCCTATTATAAAATTTAAAAACCTCATTTTATTCTTCATGATTGCCCATACTAAAAGCATATATTTGAAATCCATTTTATCCTTCTTATTCCTCATCATAATGCCGCCAGATACTGCCATATTAAATTAAGGATCAACACAACATCAACTTTTCTATCTTCTGCAATTGTTTAGGATTCGCTATGCAGCGAAGTGACCCTAAAATCTCCATAATTGCATTATAATCATAATCAGAATCATCCATTATACTTTTCAATATATTTAAAATCAGCCATACTTCCCTGTTCTCCTTCTTCCTTATCTTCTTTTTGACAATTTCATTAAATCGGCTAAGATATTCTCCAAACCCCATCTTATAAAATTCCCCATACATCGCAAGCCTTACTTTATCGCTGGAATCCTTTTCAAGCACGCCACCCTGTATCCATCTTAAGTACCGGGATGTCTCTTCCCGGATATTCCGGTTTCCGATGATGTCATTGGTTGATTGATAAGCATACATCCTGAGCAATTCATCTTTTGACTTTGTAAGCATGTACAATCTCCTAAGAGTCTTTTTTGCTTTTCCGATGCAGAGAGAATCAACCGCATTCAGCCTTACAATGTAACATCTGTCATATGTCATTCTCCGCAGCACCTTTTCAGCTTTCGGCGTATAATGGTCACACAGCAGTTCAGCCGCCTCCCACCTTAATTCATTATCAATGCTATGGGAAAACCTGTATAAAACTTTATAATCTTTTTCCGAAAGCTCATACTTTCTTCGTAATCTTTCAACGTATAAATGTTTAAATTCATACATATCAATCACCTTTTTCTCTGACTTTTCTTTTTTACATCTGCTTTATCCCTGATCTCGATATACATAATCTGACGATTTCCATATCTACTGCTAATAATCCAGCCAACTGTCAACCACTAAATCATTTTTCTAACAATGCTAACACGCTATAGGTAAGCCAAATAAAATCTTAATTAGCCGCAATTTTCTCTAAAATATATATCGATTTCTGACTTTGACGGGAATAACTCATAAACCATCTCTTGAAATTTTTCCCTGTCAATTTTTTTATACATACTTTCAAATCCATGTATCATTCCATAAAAATAACCAGTCATAAAATATTCAGGATACTTCATATACATTTCTGATATTATTTTTTCTCCATTTTCTTCAATTTCCTCCTGGGACTTCTTTAAATCTCCCCAAAAATAATACCCTGTCGTACTATATATATCCTGTTAATAGCCAATATTTTACGTTTTTCCCCATATTTTTTTCTCCATATTTTAATAATATCAATAGCAGCTCCTTTTCATATATCCTTTCATTGTAAAATTGGAATACATCATCCAAATACACATTTTCCATAAAAAGCCACGTATACCCAAGCAAGATTAAAAAAAGCTCTTCATTCTTTGCCTTTTTCCATTCCATGTAGAGAATTTTTAATAGCTCTTTATGCTCCATCTTTTCTTCTATGTATTTTTTCAATAATGATTGCTCAAAAAATGGCTTATTAGCGTTCATCTATCCTGACCCCCACAAAATCTGTCGGTAAGACATCTATATGTACTACCCCGTCTTTCTCCACATATGGTTTCCATATCTTTCGGTGTGCATAAAACTTCTTATCCCCACAAATCTCAAACTCCCACTTATCTGATGTACATACAACCCGCTTTATTTCGTCAAACGACACTATATGCCCGTGTTTATTCAAATCGTAGAAACTCACTGTTTTCTCATCGATTTTAATATATACGATTAATCTTATCCAATATAGATACAAGGTTGCTCCAACGCTGTTCATAAACACTATTGTACCTAACAGCCACATTGTTTCTGCAATTTCTATTTCGCCGGAAATTACAGATGGATATAACAGCCAAATCACCAGCATAGAAAAAATTATGCAGGAAAAATATATTATCTTTGTATTAATCCTTAACCATTTAAACTTTTTCATTTATTCGTTACCTTTATTTTGTTAATTCATCACACTCCCCACCGAATTTCTTTGCGGGGTTTCTCATTAATAATCCTTTCTTCATCGCAAACATCTTCTGGTGAATCTTTTCCAGCTTTTGTTGCAACTGTACAACGAGATCTATACAGCCCTTTTTCCTGCCTGATATCAATATGAATATTTGACTCCACATTACCACCCATGATATTAAATATAAAAATATTCTTATATTCCACATAATCTTCATCCCATGTCCGCTGTTCCATCAAATGACTGGGAACAGCTAATTCTATAGCAAAATATCCTTTATCATGCGTAACAACAGAATACTCACACTTCTCCTTTTTATCTTTCCTTGTAACAGCGCGCACTCTCTGATTATCCTCCTGTACACATTTCAAAAGAACTACCGAGGAATCTATGTATGTTCCATCGATACATACTGTTATCTCGCCGCTTATCGTCGCCTCCTGTGATGTCTCATATAAAAACCACTGATAAAATACATAAAATAGTATAGAAAGGAAAATCAGTACATGCATCATTATAAGCAGCCTTTTTCTTGTTATTAACTTTTTCATAATCACATTTCCTCTTAAACACAATATTCTTTTTTGGCTACCCCTTTAAATGAATATAATCCTGGCAATGATAATACAACCTCTTCCTTCCGGTTCACACCTCCGCAGACAGAATGGTTCTGTAGGCGAATATATGATTAAGAAAATGATCGAGCAGCAGGAAAAGCAGATGTCTGGCAAATAAGCAATCTGCGAATCCAATTCCCTTTCTTCTAACACTTTAAAATCCAGTCAATTTTCTTTTAAATATGTCGCAGAATAGTAAAATATTATGGAAAAATCGAAATACATCATCCAAATACGCATTTTCCGTAAAAAGCCATGTATACCCTCAGTGAACAAAGAGATACACGCCCTGAACCATGATATTTGGGTGATTTTCTGCGTTGTCCTCAATCGGCGTACGTCCAGTACGCCTCAATCGTCCGCCTTGAAAATCGCCCAAATATCTATGGTCAGGGTCGTAGAGTCGGAAAGAAACCAATTTTTGTTCCTGCAAGGCGCTTGGCTGACGCGTACTGGACGTACGCGGAAGGCAACGCAGCAGGAGCAAAAATTGATTGCCCAAAAAACGTCTTATTATTTGCCAACAGTTTTTACCCACTCCCGATAGACACCAGATAAAACATAAGGTTTATACACCATTATACACATACACACAATGGTCAAAATATTAAGCAATACTTATTCGCTCAAAAAGATTGGAATAAACTCTGCATATTTTACATACTTTCTTATGATTTCCTCCACTCTTTTGCTCACTACTATCTCTCTATACTCATCATAAAACTCATAAGTAAAATTAACATCTTGAACATCTTTCAACATATCTTTTTTTAATTTTTTCGGCTGAAACCTATACTGCTCCTCTATTTCCTTCAGTTTCACACCCCCGCAAACCGGACATTTACCCAGATATCTGTAATTCGTATCTATTAAAGCGCCCTCTGGCAAAATGTTATCCGTTATATAAGTATATCCCATAAGTTTCTTTCCCCTGCTGTACACCGGTTGAAAATATTTCTCATGTATTCCTTCCAGAATCATTTTCTTCACCAATTCGGGCAGCAGTAATATTCCTCCTCCTGCTCTATCAATTCCCGCCATTCCATAATCATTTTGATGGTTTTTTATATAACCTTTTATCTGGACATGAAAGCAAGAATCCGTTCTCCTTTTGCAATAGCAGAAGTCACATTCATCGTACTCATATACCCTTTCCCAATCCTCCTCACAGTAATAAACCGGAAGGCTTGGATAAAAAGCAACTGCTCTTTCCCGATCCTCATCGGTCACTTCAACAGAATGCCCCAATTTGATTAATCTGATATCTTTTTTATAAATACTGCAAAACTCTATTACTTGTTTATATAAATCTCCATTTTGATCAATACTATATATCGCATCTCCAATCCATTCATCTTTTTGCTTATATTTTTTCAATTTGTCTAATAAAAAAGAAAATTTCTTATTCTTCCTTATCCTGTTATTTTCACACGATAATGCAAATTCAGCTCTTATTTTCATTTCAGAATCATCCCCCTATACGGCTCCAATATCTCATAATTCCAGACTGCCTTATATTCCTCTGCACATTCATACGGGGTTTTCCCATCATAGTTCCTTACCGTCATGTCTCCACCCTGCTCCAGAAGATATTCTAATATTTTCCGGCTCTGGCACGCCGCAGTATGCATGACCGTATGGTACGCATCATTTTCCTCTGCCGGAATCATATAATTAATGCCCGCCCCTTTTTCCACAAGGTATTTCACAAGTTCCGCATCTCCGGCCTTTACGGCAGCCTCCAGCGGGCTGTATGTCCAACATACATCCAGGCTTTCTGCCCTGCCTATCAGCTCCACAGCCAGCTCCCTGCTGCCGCTCTCGATCGCATCCTGCAAGTTTTGCGGTGTGACTCTCAAATCCTTATCTTTTTCGCATATCTTCATGGCAAACTTAGGCTGGCTTGAGCAAAGCTCCGTAAATCCACTGAACATTATGCCGCTCTCATAATACTTCTTGTTATAGGGGATATCCCTTTCTATCAGAGCATCAAACATACACTCATTGCACTCCCTGTACCCATATATGACTTCCTGATCGGTAGGATAAAATCCATCCCCAAGCATAATCTCAAGCGACTCTCTTTCTCCTCCCCTGCATACGCTGAGCCAGCTGTTCCCTGCATCGTCATGCTCCTTTTCCCTCTGCCATCCCATTCCCGCTTTTTTCAAAAAATCCACCACTTCCCGGTTTGCTCCCATAACCGCAGCAGTCAGCGCATTGCTCTGGGAATAACACGTTTTCTCATAAGGGTCCAGTCCTTCGTCCATTAGGTAGGATACCACTTCCCTGCTATTGTACTTAGACGCCGCATGTAGCAGGCTTATATCATTCTCTGCCTTTTCCCCAAAATCGCATCCCTGTTCCTTCAAAGCCTTCAGCACTTCAACATTGCAGCGTGCCGCAGCCTGCCATAAAACCTTCTTCTTATCCGATACTTTCCCTTTCGCCAGATATTTCAAGAGCTTTTCGTTCTCCCCGAAAATTGCATATTCCAAATCCTTGCCGACTCCTGTTTCCTGCCCGGATTTCTCCAGGTGCTCTATAAGCTCTCCGGCAAATTCGCATCCTCCGTATTCCAGATACATTTTCAGCGTGTCCGGGGTGATTCCCTCTCCATATTCTTCCATAAGCTCTGCCATCCCCCAGACATCCCCCCGTGTCCTCTCGCCAAACTCATCCATCACAGAAGTGGCAAACCATAGGTCTATCGCTGCCTTTTCCCCGGAAACGCCCGCTCCTGCCCTGACCAGCATTTCACATATCTCCTTATAGACACGCTCCGATGCCCCATACATGATTCCTTCCAAATATGTAAATTCGCCGTCATTTTTACTGTTTACATCCGCCCCGGCATCTATTAGCATCTGTACGATTTTTGAATTGCCATATGCTTTATCTATGGCAAATGCCAGCGCCCTCCTGTCTCCCATCCTAAAATTCGAATCCTCTCTGACAGGGAGCTTTTCCAAATCTATCTCACAGCTCTCCAGAGTTTCCCTGACTCCCTGCACGTCACCTGAATCAATCGCATAGAACAGCCTGGCTCCGGCATCCCTTTCTTCTTTTGATTGGCAAGCGCACAGGAAAAGGATGCATAGTATGAATCCTCCAGTAACTTTTAATCTCCTCATACTTTCTCACCTTTCCCATGTAAATGTTTTTTTTGATCCATTACCTCCTACCGTAAACTTTTCACCAGGTCTTTTTCCAAACCGAGCTTTTTTATTGAATTCCTTTCCAAGCGCAAGCAATGAACTTCTATATTTAGAACTACTTGTATTAAAATAAATGGTACCTTTCATAATTAATTGTCTACCACCTACTGCTTTCTTTCCTGGCATATATTGTGCAGGTTGAAACGCTGTAAGCCACCATGCTTTTTTACTTTTAGTTGTAGAATTGCTATCTCTTGAAAACATTGCTTTTCCATAACCCACTTTATATAATGTCATACTCATTCTTATCATTCTTTCCTTTTGATATGCACATTTACATAAGCGACCGCTTTTATAATACAAGCCAATTTCACAACCACTGGAAATCCCATATCCATACATCTTGCCATATTTCCCTTTCCAAAATTGTAATTTCCAATGTTTCGTCTCAAATTTCCGAGTAACCAAATCCATTGCAAAGTATTTTGCAGCATAATCATAGATATCATAATACCCAAAATATTTTTGTGGTGCATCTTGATTGAATGCGAAATACTTTTGTTTGTTATTCCAAAATCCAAAAAATTTATGTCCACTAGGATCCACATAATTGATCGGATTATTCTTACAATACACATACAGATGCAGCGTATCCGGCTCATTTAATTCTCCCCTATATGTATCCTCCGTCAAAAATCTCCCGTTCTCCGGATCATAATACCTCGCATTCAGGTAATAAAGCCCCGTCGTCTCGTCATAGATTCCACCCGTATAGCAAATTTCATTCTGGAACACACTGTTCCCATTAATCTCCGTCTCCCCGAAGTCATCATACTCATAAGAAAGCTCGCCTGCTCCATCCTCATCCAAAATGCTCGTCGTGCTCCCCTGCACATCCTTGTTATACAGATAATAATCAAAGTTTCTGTTCTTCGTTTCCTCGGATGCAGCACCGTCTTCTGCCTTTTCTCCCGATGTTCCTCCTTCTGATGTCGGTTCCCCGGATATCTTCACAGCCCGCTCCGCCAAAATGACATTTCCTTCTAGCCCAAGGAGGTTTTGAACAGCTTTCGTCTCTTTCTTCCCTTCCATCGTATACGACACTACGCCGTCCTGATAGAAGTAATAAGTTTCCTTCGCCCCCTCGCTCTTTCTGACCCGTTGTCCGTCTCCGTTATAAAGGTTCTCTTGTGTGATTGTCTTTATTCGGTTTCCGCTTGCTGTACCGTCTGTTTCCGCCACTTCGGATGCCTGTCCGGTTGCCGCCCCTGACCCCGGCTCTGCCACATCCCCCGGCAACGGCTCCGGCTCCGGCATCGTTATCACTGCCCTGCTCAGCCGGTTCTCTGCGTCATACTCGTTCACCGTCGTAACCTGGCTCTTGCTGTCAGATTCCTTCACCTGATTCCCGTTCACGTCATACTCATAAGTAATCGTTCTTTCCTGCTCCCCGTCGCGCTCTGTCACTGCTATAAGCAACTGGTCAAGTCCGTTGTAGGTGTAGGATGTCTGTGCGCTCCCCTTCACTTTCTTCGTCCGGTTCCCGGCCTTGTCATACCCGTAGGAAATAGTCTCTTTTTTATCCCTGTCCTTATGGTCGGTCACTTCCGTCTTCGTGAGCTGCCCCAGAGCGTTGTAGGTGTATGCTTTTGTGATATTGACCTTATCATGCTCCGTCTTCGGCGTATTGTTGACTTCTGTCTTTTCCGTGAGCTGGCTATTCTTGTCATACTTGTATGCATAAGATTCCAAAACCTCAGAGCCATTCTTATAAACCATGGAGGTTGCACGGTCAAGCTTATCATAACTGTAGGTCTTGGTGATGCATGTATTTTCCGCTGCTCCGCCCGAGAATCCCGGGTACTCCTTCACTTCCGACACTTTCCCCTGCGGGTCATAAGCGTACTCCCGGATAAGGAGCTTATCATCCCTCCCTTTTATCACTGCCCTGACGTCGGTGAGCCACCGGTTCCCGTCGTAAGCATACAAATGAAATTCGTAGCAAGATATAAATCGGGCAACTCATTTTAATGACATTATCATTCGATATACATAATCAACATCATCTAGACCATACAAAATTCCACTATGATATTTATCGCTTGGTCTCAATAAACCGCCTACCGTAAGTATTGGATTTATCTTTCCAACATATCCGACTCCTCTTTCCCAGTATTTATTTTCTGCATCTCCAAAATGTATGCTACCCGCTTTTCCTTTATATAACACTTTAGCAATAACAGTAATATCGCTTATCATATACTTTCTCGTATATTCCCAGCATAATATCTTTATTATTATTTCAATTTGATTACTCCTGATACGATAATATACATTTTTAGAATAGTAATAACGTATTAAAAATTGACCCATAATTTCATAAAATGCAATCAATATCAGAACTATATTAACCACAACATCCAAAATGGAATTGGTTAATATATTATTCCAAAAACAAATGAAACAAATGATTACTATCCCTACAAATATATGTCCTATGTCTTCTTTCAAGAAAAATACCTTCTGGCATCTTCCTTCCCAACATATTTTTCCCTGAAACATATCTTACCTACTTTACTTTTATTTTTTTTGCAGAATAAATCTTAAACTTCTTGGGGGAAAGATTTGCAAGAAACTTCTAAGTATGTTTTACTTGCTTTTTTTATTGTAATAGTCTTTCCTTTTAATTTAGTTGAGTACTTTTTCCCTATCTTATCCTTTTTTAACATGTTGTTTAAATTATATTTTTTGCTAGTTACCTTACCTCCTAATTTACACTCTATATATTTTCTTTTCACAGAAGTTGCTACTCCTGCACTACCACTGATAACAAGGGTAGTGTAAATTAATTTGTGTTTTTGGAAGAAAATGGCTCCTTTTTGGTAAGAATTAAGATATGACAATTCTTATAGAAAAGGAGTGTTTTTATGGCAGTTGCAAAGGAGCAGATCCGACAGATTATTTCACAAAACAACATTAACAGCGTATCAGATGTTTATTCTCTTCTCAAAGAGAGTTTCAAAGACATCCTTCAGGAGCTTATGGAAGCAGAACTGGATGCTACCCTTGGTTACGAGAAAAATCAAAAGGGTGGCTTGCTGACAGATAACAAACGGAACGGCCATTCCCCTAAAACCCTGAAAAGCCAGTATGGGGAATTCCAGCTTGATGTCCCAAGA
>CAJTQA010000002.1 GCA_910578455.1 uncultured Dorea sp. | reverse complement strand
GTGGCAACGAGAAAAGATTTGTGGACATCAACACCACAACAGGTCAGAAAAGTAACTTTCATAAGCAAGTGCTCCTTTCGTAAAAGATAAGAAGCCATTGACTGGACTGCCACACAATTAAACAAAGGAGTTTAAACAATTCTTAGTGTACGGACTCGTGGTGCCACTTATTTGTGCTTGAAAAGGCAGGACTTACACTGATTATTATGCTGTCTAAAACGAAGAAAGTTTTTACAACTCACCTCACCGTGCTTTGTAGTATAGCTTCTTACAAACTATTTTACCGCATAACGTGGAGGGTTGAAACACTTTCATTACTATTTGTGCCGCCAACTGAAAGGCGGCGGAATGGAGATTATTATGAATAACATAGAAAATAAAAGAATTATAGATTTTCTTCTGGAAAGATTCAAAATAGAAAGAGAGAAGTTTGACAGATCCGGCGTGTATGCATATACGCAGCGTCTGCTTGCTTATAATTCAAATAAGATTGAAGGAAGTACACTTACCGAGGAGCAGACCGCCTCATTATTTAATAACGGAACCTTGCCGAAATCAGATGATTATTATAGAGTAAAAGATGTTGAGGAAATGAATGGACATTTTCTAATGTTTAATAAGATGCTGGATACATTGGATGAAACGTTATCGCAGGGGCTGATAAAGCAATTCCACTATGAATTGAAATCCGGGGTATTCGAGGATCGAGCGAATGGATATGCTATTGGTGATTATAAGCAGCGTCCTAACATGATTGGTATGTATCAGACTGTCAGGCCGGAGAATGTCGAGGAAGAGATGAATATTCTGATGAGATGGTATTTCAGTCAGAAAATAAATCTTTCTGTATTGGCTGAATTTCATGCCAGATATGAGAGTATTCATCCTTTCCAGGATGGGAACGGCAGAATGGGCAGACTGATTCTTTTTAGAGAGTGCCTGAAGAATGAGATTGTTCCGATTGTGATTGAAGATGCAAATAGAGATGAGTATCTGGAGGCTTTGAAAGAGTATAGGGAAGAAAAAACTCTGAGCAAGTTAATTTGCCTGTTTGAAAAAGAGCAGCAGTTCTATTGGGAAAAGTGTAAGTATTTTGTGTGAAGTTGGAATAAGTGCTCGCGTCCGGGAGAAAGGGGGCGGTATACATTTATGGCAGTAGGGTTTAAAGTAAAATATTATTGGTACCAGATAGGAAACGGAGAGTTTTTGGGATATAGATGGAGAGCGAAAGACTTAAATGAATCTTTGTGCATAGATACATTATAAGGATTGTCTGAAATTTTTAGAGGCAGCTGCCAGTCAGGCAGAAGAACTTAATGTTACAATTAGGTATGATTATTTTCGGAACTGGTTTATAGTGTTATTGAAGAAATAACTGAGGAAAAAACGGCAGGGAATAAGAAAGTGATGGGAGGATTAGCAATGTCAGTAGTAGAATCTAACAAGATAGACGCGATGGGAAAGAGTAAAGAAAAAAAGGAATTGAGCCTGTTGATTGCAGACCATTTAGAATGGGAGAACGAGTACGAGCATTTGGTGATTTTACAGGATAAAATAAACTCGTATTTAGCATTTATTGAATCTAAGCAATATGAATCAACATATCCTCAAGATAATTTTGAGTCTTTTGTGATAGAAATTCATTTTCAACATGGCATGACGGACAATTGCCTGAAATTTTTAGAGACAGTTGCCAATCAGGCGGAAGAACTTAATGTCATAATTAAAGTAGAAATGGAGTGATAAGGGGCATGAATAAAAAGCAATTTTTGCTCGGGATGTGTCGCTCCGTAAAACACGAAAATTTTGAAAAATAGGCATTTTCTGATAGGGATCATGTGATATGCATTAGAAGATATCTATGCATTGCCAGATGGAAAGCGTGCAGAATTAATTGACGAACAAATTTATTATATGGCTCCACCTAATACGAGGCACCAAATGCATGTAATGGATCTGTCATATCAGATAAAAAGCTATATTGAGAGTAATAAAGGTGAGTGTAAAGTAATTCCATCTCCATTTGCAGTATTGTTGAATGAGGATGACCGAAACTACGTGGAACCGGATGCAGGATCTGCTTTAATTGGATGTCGCATAATTTCGGGTGAAGTTCTATGACGGAGGTATATTATGGACACAAGTAATATTGAAGATGCAAACAGAAAAAGATTATTTGACATTATCCGGCTTATTCCTGCCGGCATACCTGATGGGTGGCAGAAAACTACTTATGCGGTTGGCGGTTTGATGTATGTAGGCTTTTCCAATATGCACACAGAGAAACTTGTTGTCATATCGGCCCAGGGGCAGAGCATTATAGACTGTAATACGGGTGGTAAAACGTATTGTGATGAAAATTATGACGAGGATGATTTGATTGCCCTTGCTGATGAATTGGGCGATGAGATTGTGCCGATCGCCGGAGATGGCGGAGGAGGTTTGCGGCGATATTCCAAAGATGGGAATATGTTGGCATCAGCAGCGCCCTTTTGGCCGATGGAGAAAATCATATTTATGCCAAACTATCGTCACTATACCCAAAATCCTGACAAATGCACCATCCTCTTTGACGATTATGAGTTAAAGGCCTTTGGGTTTAGTAAATGCGGAAATTATATGGCCGTATGCAATTCGCATACATTGGATGTCTTCAGGAAACTGACAAAAAATCATTTTTCAGAAAATTCAGAAAAATATTAATGGATATATTTTGGGAATATGGCAAATGATAGACATTAATAATTGTGCAATTTGTATATAATTTTGAAAAGCAAAAATTGAAATGGAGGATAAAAATAAAAAATTACTGAAAATATTGCCTGCAGAATCGGTATTGTTATGAGATTAACAATATGCAAAAGAATGAAAAATATCTGCAAAATAGTAAATGTGACGAATAGTGTGTCAATTTTATATCAATTATTGATGTTTCCCGAAAATTAAGATACAATGTAAGTGATAGAATTATGAGTGCATGTACGAAACAAGTTGGAAGTGGAAAATTGGAATCAGAGACAGAGAAAGGGGAACAATATGTTAGATACTATTAACAATATCGTTGGTGCGATTAATGGTGTTGTATGGGGCTGGCCCATGATTGTGCTGTTATTGGGAACACATTTATTTTTGACGATCAGAACAGGTTTTATCCAGAGGCATACAATTGCGAAAGGAATTAAGCTTTCAGTTACGAAAGATCCGGACGCAGAGGGAGAAGTATCGAACTTTGGCGCGCTGACGACAGCTCTGGCTGCTACAATCGGTACTGGTAACATCATCGGCGTGGGCACGGCGATTGCCATCGGCGGACCGGGAGCGGTTCTCTGGTGCTGGCTTACCGGTGTGTTCGGAATCGCTACGAAGTACGCGGAGTCTTACATAGCTGTAAAGTACAGGGTCAAGACGGAAGACGGGCGTATGCAGGGCGGCGCCATGTATGCATTGGAGCGCGGGCTTAATATGAAATGGCTCGGCATGGCATTCGCAATCCTTGCAGGTTTCGCATCCTTTGGTATCGGCTGCGCGACGCAGGTAAATGCCATTGCTACGGTATGCAAAGAGAACTTTGGCATTCCGCTTTGGAGCGTAGGCATTATTGTCGCAGTCCTTACGGCAATCGTAATTTTCGGCGGTATCAAATCCATCGCAAGCGTATGCGAGAAACTGGTTCCGTTCATGGCAGTGTTCTATGTGCTTGGATGTATCATTATCCTCGGAATGAACCATGATTTCATCATTCCGGCAATCGTGACGATCTGCAAGCTGGCGTTCGCTCCGGGAGCAGCGGCAGGCGGCCTTGTAGGAACAGGTATCATGATGGCGATCCGTTACGGAGTTGCGAGAGGACTTTTCTCTAACGAGTCTGGCCTTGGTTCCGCTCCGATCGCGGCAGCGGCGGCTCAGACAAGGAATCCGGTTCGCCAGGCGCTGGTTTCCTCTACGGGAACATTCTGGGATACGGTAGTCGTATGTGCGATGACAGGGCTTGTGCTTGTGTCCACGATCATGAAGAACCCGAATATCAATGCGGATCAGATTGACAACGGCGGCGTGCTTACTTCGCTTGCATTTGGCCAGATTCCGGTAATCGGGCCGGTTATCCTTACGCTGGGAATCATTTCTTTTGCGTATTCTACGATTCTCGGCTGGGCATATTACGGCGAGCGCTGCGTAGAGTATTTCGCGGGCAAGATGGGGCTTATCCCTTACCGTATCCTCTATATCGCGGTTGCGGCGATTGCGCCTGTAGTGGCTCTTGACCTTGTGTGGCTCATTGCGGATACGCTGAATGCGCTGATGGCCATACCGAACTTGATTGCGGTGCTGCTGTTATCGAATATCATGGTTGCGGATACAAAGAAGTATATCAATAACCTTGATGCTAAAGATGACACTCCGGTGCCGGTCATTAAGGAATAAACGTTATAGGATGTATAAGATTGTTTTTATAAATGCACTTGCCACAGAATGACAAATACATAAAGATAAACAAGATGAGACGAAAAAAGAGCCTTCGGGCTCTTTTTCGGGTTTTCGGCGCGGGATATGTCAGGCGAAGGGCACGCCGGATTGACGGAGAAATATAAGAGTGGTAAGATAAAGCCTGTATCAAATGACAAATATCAGGAAAAGGAGAGGGGAAACCGGATGTCAAAAAGAGTAGCAAGATTTGAAAAGGTAAGTTTCGGGCAATTTAAAGAAGGGTTTGTAGATTCTTTGGGAGAGGCGGACGACAGAAAGATTAAAGAGGCGTATGACGGCCTGAAACTGCCCAGGAGGGCGACGACCGGTTCTGCGGGATATGATTTTTTCTCGCCGGCTGACGTGATGCTTAAGCCGGGGGAGACGGTAAAGATTCCTACAGGCATCAGGGTGTGGATGGAGGAAGGATGGGTGCTTCAGTGCTATCCGAGAAGCGGGCTGGGCTTTAAGTACCGGCTGCAGCTTAACAATACAGTGGGAATCATTGACAGTGATTATTATATTTCAGATAATGAAGGGCATATATTTGCAAAACTTACAAATGACACAAAAGAAGGGAAAACAGTTGAGATTGCATCCGGAACAGGATTTATGCAGGGCATTTTTACGGAGTACGGCATTACTTTTGACGATGAGGCCTCGGAGTTGAGAAACGGAGGATTTGGCAGTACGACGGGGCGCGGTTAAAAGATACTCTCTGGAATATTTTCATGGAATCTGGGGATTCTAATGAAAAACGAATGGAGGGTGGAATATGCCGGATATTAAAAAAGTGACTGCCTCAAGAGAGGAAAATACGTCCTACATGAATCAGGTTCTTCCGGTGAAGGAGAGTTTTGACATTATACAGAGAGATATCTACATTGGCGGCCTGGCGTCATCTTTCTACTTTATAGACGGGTTCATGAAAGATGAGACGATGCTGAAGATCATGGATTCCCTCATGAAGATAACAAAGGAGGACATGCCTAAGGATGCCACAGAGTTTTCCAGGGCCATGATTCCCTATGTGGAGGTTGATGTCATATCGGATTTTGACGAGGTGCTGAAAAATGTGCTGTCCGGGGTAACCTGCCTGTTTGTGGAGGGGTATGAGGCATGCATCGCCATTGACTGCCGCACTTATCCGGCCAGGAGCGTGGATGAACCTGACAAGGACAAATCCCTCCGGGGTTCCAGGGATGGGTTTGTGGAGACGATTGTGTTTAACACGGCGCTTATGAGGAGGAGGATCCGTGATCCGCACCTTATCATGGAGATGGTGGAGGTGGGGGAAAGCTCCCGCACGGATGTGGCGCTCTGCTATATGGAAGACCGGGTGGACAAAGAGCTTCTTGACACGGTGACAAAACGGATTGGCAGCATCCGGACGGACGCGCTGCGGATGAACCAACAGAGCCTTGCAGAGTGCCTTTTTAAGCGCAAGTGGTTCAATCCGTTCCCGAAGTTTAAGTTTACTGAGAGGCCGGATACGGCGGCTGCCTGCCTTCTGGAAGGGAAGGTGGTCATCCTTGTGGACAACTCGCCCTCTGCCATGATCCTTCCGACGTCGATCTTCGATATGATCGAGGAAGCTAATGATTATTACTTTCCGACCATCACAAATGTATATCTCAAGATTGCCAGAACGCTGATTACGGTCATGACAGTGTTCTTGACACCGGTATTTCTGCTGTTTATGCAGAATTTAAACTGGCTTCCCAAAAGCTTTGCCTTTGTGGCGGTGCAGGATACGGTCAATGTTCCGCTTATTTTTCAGCTTCTGATATTGGAGATTGCCATTGACGGCCTGAGGCTGGCGGCGCTGAATACGCCGAGTATGCTGAGTACCCCCCTGAGCGTCATCGCGGGTCTTGTGATGGGCGAGTTTTCCGTGCAGTCGGGGTGGTTTAACTCGGAAGTTATGCTCTATATGGCGTTTGTGGCGGTGGCGAACTATACACAGCCTAATTTTGAGCTTGGATATGCCCTGAAGTTCATGCGCCTGGAGCTTTTGATCCTGACGGCTGTGTTTGACTGGTGGGGATTTGCGGCAGGGTGCCTGATCATTGCGGCGAGCATCTGCTTTAATAAGACGCTTTCCGGCAGGAGCTACCTAAATGTTAAATTAAACTAAAATATAAAGCAATTATCTGAAATAAGAAAAGGAATATGCTATACTTTACCATACAGGCCAGAATGAACCGAGAACAGGCGGGGCATGCTGCGCCTGTATATTGTGTGCAGAGAGAAGGATGGTAGATTATGCAAAAAGATAATGTGCCTGAGACAAAGAAACAGGATGAAAGGCTGGGAAACGCGCCGCTTGGGCGGCTTATGGCATCTATGGCGTTTCCGGCGGTGGCGGCGCAGCTTATCAATGTCCTATATAATATCGTAGATCGGATTTATATCGGCCATATCCCCGGGGAGGGAGATATCGCGCTCACAGGAGTAGGAGTGACGTTTCCGATTATCATGCTGGTGTCGGCGTTCAGCGCGTTTGCCGGGATGGGAGGAGCGCCTCTGGCATCTATTGAGCTGGGAAAAAAGAACTATGAGAAAGCGGAGAGGATCCTGGGAAATTCGGCAGGGCTCCTTCTTGGGTTTTCGGTAGTTCTTACTGTGCTCTTCTCCGTTTTTAAGACTCCGGTCCTCTATGCTTTCGGTGCGAGCGGGGCCACCATCGGCTATGCGGAGAGCTACATAGGAATCTATCTGGCGGGAACTCTTTTCGTGCAGGCGGCTCTGGGCCTTAATACATTTATCAGCGGGCAGGGAGCGGCGAAAACGGCGATGCTTTCTGTGCTGATCGGAGCGGTCATCAATATCTGCCTGGATCCGGTCTTTATATTCCTCCTGCATATGGGGGTAAAAGGAGCGGCGCTTGCGACTGTCATCTCGCAGGCGGTTAGCGCCTTGTGGGTCGTGCGTTTCCTCACGTCCGAAAAAAGCGTGGTGAAACTTAAAGTTTCTTATATGAAACCAGAGGCGGAGACGGTAAAGCAGATTGCCGCGCTCGGCGTCTCCCCCTTCATCATGCAGAGCACCGAAAGCCTTGTGAGCATTACGCTTAATTCAGGGCTACAGAAGTACGGAGGAGATCTGTATGTGGGAACGATGGCGATCATGACCAGTATCATGCAGCTTATCACAATCCCGCTGCAGGGCATCACCCAGGGAGTGCAGCCTATTTTAAGCTACAATTACGGGGCGGGGAATATAAAAAGAGTGAAAAGCGCGTTTCTCCGGATGTTCTCCATTACGTTCACGGGCATGTTCGTGCTCTGCGGGCTTGCGGTAGTGGCTCCGGGCGTGTATGCGGGCATCTTTACGAGCAACGAGGCTCTGGTCAGCCTTACGGTACAGGTCATGCCTACGTATTTCCTGGGAATGACCGTTTTCGGGATCCAGTCGGCATGCCAGGCTACCTTCGTCGCCCTGGGCCAGGCAAAGGTATCTGCGTTCATCGCTCTTTTGAGGAAGGTCATTCTTTTGATCCCGCTCGCTGTCATCCTCCCTAAATTTATGGGAGTTATGGGAATCTACAGGGCGGAGCCGATCGCGGACGTGATATCGGTGCTGACGACTTCCGTCCTGTTTGCCGTCACGGCGAGGAGGCTTATGAGAGAGATGGGGCAGGCATAAAGCCGTAACTACGTGAGCAGATATTCTTTTGCGTAGCGGATGAATATCTTCATGGCGGGGGACCAGTCGTGGGACGGATGGACCGCCATGCCGAGCTTTCGGAATACATAAGGCTTGAGCGTACGCACTTCATAATCCCCGACATGGCCCCGTATTACAAGTTCCGGCAGGATGCTGATTCCCAGGTTGTGCTCCACCATGGAAAGAACGGAGAAATCATTGTGGGTTGTATATTTGATGTCCGGACGGATTTTATATTTTTTCAGGATCTGATGAATATCGCTTGTGTAAGTGTACTCGCAGATGATGAATGGAGCGTTCTGGAACCATTCCAGGGGAATCTCGTCATACTCGGTCCAGGGATGCCCCTTGGGGAGGATTGCCATCATCTCGTCGTTATGGACCGGTATGAAGTCCGCGGTCTGGCTTTTTTGGAAACTGGTAAACCCTATGTCCACCTGATAGTTTAAAACCCAGTCGGCAATCTCGTTTTCATGCCCCTCTATGATGTCGAAAAGGATGCCCGGGTTTTTTTTCTGGAATTCCCGGATGATCTTGGGGATCCAGTGTATGGAACAGCTTGTGTAGGTTCCGATTTTCAAGGTTCCGAGCTCGGCGCCCTTTAGAAAGGATATTTCCTGCTTGAGCGATTCATTTGCAGCGATAAGATTGCGGATGGAGGGCAGGAGGGCAATTCCTTCCGGGGAGAGGGTAATGCCGTGGTTTGTCTTGTTGAACAGGGGGAATCCGACTTCGCGCTGAAGGTTCTTCATCATCTGCGTGATGCCGGATTGGGTGTAGCCCAGTTCTTCGCCTGCTTTTGTAAAGTTCTCGTATTTGGATACGGCAAGGAATACATGCCATTTTTTTAAATCCATATAACCCCTCCTTTTTCATTGTTTTTCAGAATTCTTTGTTCTATATTACATTGGTTTTGGGAGAAAAACAAGTTTTGCATGCTAAAAAAATATGGTATACTTTGGTTGGCGATAAAAATTTAGGAAAGAAGGATTGAGATGAGGAAAGTGCTGTGCATTGACAGGGATATGAAGAGAATCTGGCCGGCTGCGAGGGTTGGATGCATCCAGTACATGGCGGATGTGGAAAAAAAGAATGAGGAGCTGTGGGCGTATCTGAAAAAAGAGGTGTTTAAACGTGTGAAAGATGCTGTTTTTGATTATGGCGTGAGCGAAATCCCGAATGTCAGGGAATCAAGAACAGCATATAAGGCGTTTGGAAAAGATCCGAGCAGATACAGAGTTTCATCGGAAGCGCTTATCCGGCGAATCGCACAGGGGAAAGGGCTTTACGAAGTGAATACGGTGGTTGACGCGAATAACCTTATATCTGTAGAATCCGGCTTTTCCGTGGGCTCTTATGATGCCGCGAAGATTGGCGGCGAGCTTGTCTTCCGGGTGGGGAAGGAGGGAGAGATGTATAAGGGGATTGGAAAAGAGCAGATTAAGATTGAAGGCCTTCCGGTTCTGGCCGATTCGGAGGGGGCGGTAGGCAGTTCTACCAGTGATTCCGAGAGGGCAATGATTACGGAGAACACGAAGGAAGTGCTTACGCTAATCTACTCTTTCTCTGACAATGGTGATTTGGAAAAAGCGTTGGATCATGGAAAAAGATATCTTGAAAAATATGCTTTTGCACGGGAGATTGAGGCCTGGGTGGCAGAATAATGTTTCCAGCCGGCTTTTGCATGATTTTTTTGTGGTTTTTTTTGTGGACGTAAAATTTGGGTTGACATTCTGGCGCATATGTGATAGATTATTAGCTGTGTGAGATAAAAACAAAGCAGAGTGTCCACTCTCACCATAGCACGATTGGGTGACTATTGGTCTGATATTGTTGACGGCGGATTGCATTTTTGTGTTATCTGTACAGATATTTAAGTGGATAGTCTGGAACTATTCACTTATTTTATTTGATGGAGGTGCACGACAATTAGCGATTTAATGATTAACGGGCAGATTAGAGACAAGGAAGTACGTTTGATCGGCGAGAATGGAGAACAGCTTGGGATTATGTCTTCCAAAGAGGCGATGAGGCTGGCGCAGGAGGCGGAGCTGGATCTGGTAAAGGTTGCCCCGAAGGCTCAGCCGCCGGTATGCAAGATTATTGATTACGGAAAATACCGCTATGAGCTTGCGAGAAAAGAAAAGGACGCCAGAAAGAAACAGAAGACCGTTGAGATCAAGGAAGTGCGTCTCTCGCCGAATATTGATACGAATGACTTAAACACAAAAGTGAATAATGCCAGAAAGTTTATCGGCAAGGGCAACAAGGTGAAGGTCACTTTGCGTTTCCGCGGCCGTGAGATGGCTCACGTGCAGCAGAGCAGGCATATTTTAGATGATTTCGCACAGCAGCTTGCGGACGTGGCGTCAGTTGAAAAGCCGGCAAAATTGGAAGGCAGGAACATGAGTATGGTTTTAACTGAAAAACGTTAAAAATATATACAAATTAAGGAGGAAATTATTATGCCAAAAATCAAAACAAATAGAGCCGCTGCAAAGCGTTTCAAGAAGACGGGTACAGGGAAACTGGTAAGAAACAAAGCTTATAAAAGCCATATCTTGACTAAGAAATCTACAAAGAGAAAAAGAAATCTTAGGAAATCAACCATTACGGATGCGACGAACGTAAAGAATATGAAGAAAGTATTGCCATATCTGTAAGCTTTGCTTGACGGAAGAAATGGTAAGAAGTTAAAGGAGGATAATAAGAGATGGCAAGGATAAAAGGTGGATTAAACGCTAAAAAAAGACATAACAGAACTTTGAAGTTAGCGAAAGGATACAGGGGAGCGCGTTCAAAACAGTACAGAGTTGCAAAGCAGTCTGTCATGAGGGCACTCACATCCGCTTATGCGGGAAGAAAGCAGAGAAAGCGTCAGATGCGCCAGCTTTGGATTGCGCGTATCAATGCGGCGGCAAGGCTGAACGGACTGTCATACAGCAGGCTGATGCACGGGCTTAAGCTTGCGAACATCGACATCAACAGAAAGATGCTTGCAGAGATGGCTGTCAATGACGCAGAAGGCTTTAAGGCAGTTGCAGAGCTTGCACAGGGTAAGCTTGATTAGGAAATATATGATAGATTATATTCGGAGCAAATCACCTCAGGGTATTTGCTCCGTTTTACGTATGCTATTCCGGATAGTTCAGCTGTTCTTCCGTGATGCGTAAGAGCACTTCATCGAGATATTTCCCGGACAGATATTTTGCCATGGGGAGGTTCATGTCGAGGTAGTTTCCGCAGTCCTTTGCGGCGGCGCCTGGAACGTCTCCCTCAAAATCGGCTATGAAACGGAACAGCTCAGCCATGAGCGGCACGATGTCCTTGGAGGAGTATTCTCCGGACAGGATGAGATAGAACCCTGTGCGGCATCCCATGGGGCCGAAATATATGGTTTTGTCTCCGTATTCGCTGTGATTACGCAAAAATGTTGCGGCCAGGTGCTCGATCGTATGGATCTCGGCGGTATTCATGACAGGCTCGCAGTTAGGCTTTGTCAAGCGCAGGTCAAAGGTTGTGACGGGATTTCCCGCCACGTAATCTATCCGGGATACATATACGCCCGGAACAAGGCGCAGATGGTCTACAGTGAAACTTGTTATTTTTTCCATGATGTCTGTCTCCTTTTTCTATTGATTGTCCGCTGAAGGAACTTTTTCTATTATAACATTTTTAGGAGAAATTGACTATGAAAAATGCGGGGAGTTGTGATATACTTACTAAGTGTGTCCGAAGTGTATTATATCAGGCAGGAGGCGTAACGGATGAAACTATATATCGTGCGGCACGGTGAAACAGACTGGAACAAGGAGAGAAGGATTCAGGGGCAGGCTGACATCCCTCTGAATGGATTTGGAAGGCATCTTGCGGAGGAGACGGGAAAGGGCCTGTCGGATATTGCCTTCGACATCTGCATCAGCAGTCCTCTTTCGCGGGCGGTGGAGACGGCAGAGCTTATTCTTGGCGGAAAGGATACCCCTGTGGCAAAAGACAGCCGCATTACGGAGATGGCGTTCGGCATATGGGAAGGCGGGTGCTGTTCGAAAGAAGGGTGGAACCTTCCGCAGGAGTTCCGTGATTTTTTTGAGGCTCCGGAACGGTACAGGGCGCCGGAAGGCGGGGAAGATTTCTACATGGTCAGGAACAGGCTGGAAGATTTCCTGGAAGAAATTTGTGAAAAGGAGTCCTGGAAGGATAAAAATATCCTGATCACGACTCATGGGGCGGCTCTTTGCGGATTATTGAACATCATCAAGGGAAAGGCGATGTCCGAATACTGGGGAGAGGGCGTACATAAAAACTGCGCTGTCACAGAAGTAGAAGTGACGGGCGGCGTACCAGTGATATTGTCGGAAAACCATGCTTATTATAAAGACGACGTAAAGGCGTGGTAGCAGTATATAACAGAGAATTTGGAGGATGTAAAGATGATTAACGGAAAAAAAGTATTGTTCAGCGGAATGCAGGCGACCGGAAACCTGACCCTTGGAAATTACCTTGGGGCATTGAAGAACTGGGTGACATTAAGCGATGAGTATGAGTGTTTCTACAGTGTTGTGGATATGCATTCCATCACGGTCAGGCAGGATCCGGCGGTGCTCAGAAAGCGCGCCAGGGCTCTTCTGACGCTCTATATCGCGGCGGGACTTGACCCAGAAAAAAACTGCATCTATTATCAGTCACATGTATCCGGCCATGCGGAGCTTTCCTGGATCTTAAACTGTTTTACCTATATGGGTGAGCTGAACCGGATGACCCAGTTTAAGGACAAATCCGCAAAGCATGCGGATAATATAAACGCAGGGCTTTTCACCTACCCGGTGCTTATGGCGGCGGACATCCTCCTGTATCAGGCGGATGTGGTTCCGGTGGGGGTAGACCAGATGCAGCACTTAGAGATTACAAGAGATATCGCAGAGCGTTTCAATAACATCTACGGAGACGTATTCACCGTGCCGGAGGCGTATATCGGAAAAGTGGGGGCGAAGATCATGAGCCTTCAGGATCCGTTAAAGAAGATGTCAAAGTCCGATGAAAATCCAAACGCCAGCATCTACCTGATGGACGACCCGGATACGGTCATGAGGAAGTGCAAGCGGGCGGTGACTGACTCCGAAGCTCAGATCCTCTACAGAGAAGAGCAGCCGGGAGTGAAGAACCTGATAGACATCTACAGCGCCTGCACCGGAAAGACCCCGGAGGAGACCGTGAAGGAATTTGAAGGGAAGGGCTACGGCGATTTCAAGGCTGCCGTGGGAGAATCCGTGGTATCCGTCCTGAAACCGCTGCAGGACGAGGTGGCAAGGCTTGAAAAAGACAAAGCCTACATCGACGGAATCATCAAAAACAACGCAGAAAAAGCAAACTACTTCGCTGCAAAAACCCTCCGCAAAGTCCAGAAAAAAGTAGGTTTCCCGGAACGGGTAAGATAGAGACAGGGTAAACAAACATATCGGAGAAGACGAAAAACGTAAGATGCATGTGTATGCAGCGGTGTAAACAGACACAAAAAAAATCCCTATGTCCAGAGCGGAGGCTAAGCGCAGCCTCGGAGCGAAGGATATAGGGTTTTTTCGTGTCGTCCTCACTACATACCATACATTTTTAGTCGTCTTCTTCCCTCTGGATACTGTACGTCTGCCGTTTTCTCGCCATCTCGTCATTTTCCAGATACTCGTCATAAGTCGTTATCTTATCGATCAGCTTTCCTCCCGGAACAATCTCCATAATCCGGTTGGCGGTCGTCTGTACGATCTGATGGTCCCTGGAACTAAAGAGCAGAACGCCGGGGAACTTTGTCATTCCGTTGTTGAGCGCGGTGATTGATTCCATGTCCAGGTGGTTGGTAGGCTCGTTAAGGAGCAGCACGTTGGAGCCGGAAATCATCATCTTGGAGAGCATGCAGCGCACTTTTTCTCCTCCGGAGAGAACCCGTACCCTTTTTACGCCGTCATCTCCGCCAAAGAGCATCCTTCCAAGGAACCCGCGCACGTAGGTGACATCCTTTTCATCGGAATACTGGGTCAGCCATTCTACGATAGTAGAGTCGTTCTCGAACTCATCGCCGAAGTCTAACGGAAAGTAGGACTGGGAAGTGGTGATTCCCCATTTGTATACTCCCTCATCAGGCTCCATGTTGCCTGTAAGTATCTCGAAGAGGGTTGTCTTTGCCAGCTCGTTGCCGCCGACGAAAGCAACCTTGTCGTCATGGTTCAGGGTAAAGCTGATATTGTCCAGCACCTTTTCCCCGTCAATTGTCTTGCTTAAGTTTTCCACCATCAGCACGTCGTTACCGATCTCGCGGTTTGGCTTAAAGTCGATATAGGGATATTTGCGGCTGGATGGCTGGATCTCCTCGAGCTGGATTTTTTCAAGCGCCCGTTTCCTGGAAGTAGCCTGTTTGGACTTGGATGCGTTGGCGCTGAAACGGGAGATGAACTCCTGCAGCTCTTTTATCTTTTCCTCTTTCTTTTTGTTAGCTTCTTTCATCTGCCGGATGAGGAGCTGGCTGGACTCATACCAGAAATCATAATTTCCCGCATAAAGCTTGATTTTTCCGTAATCAATATCCGCGATCTGCGTACATACCTTATTTAAGAAATAACGGTCATGGGACACGACGATTACAGTGTTGTCAAAGTTTATTAAAAATTCTTCCAGCCATGCGATGGCATCTAAGTCCAGGTGGTTGGTAGGCTCGTCTAAAAGAAGAATGTCCGGGTTCCCGAAGAGAGCCTGCGCCAGCAGGATCTTTACCTTTTTCGGGCCGTCCAAGTCCTTCATTGTCTCATAGTGGAGCTCTGCTTCTATGCCCAGCCCGTTTAGGAGAGTGGCAGCGTCGGACTCTGCCTCCCATCCGTTCATGGCGGCGAACTCTGCCTCAAGCTCGCTGGCTTTGATGCCGTCATCGTCGGTGAAATCTTCTTTTGCGTAGATCTGCTCCTTCTCCTTCATGATCTGGTACAGACGCTCGTTTCCCATCATAACCGTGTCAAGCACCGGAAATTCATCATATTTGAAATGGTCCTGCTGGAGAAAAGACAGACGCTCCCCCGGAGTGATGGAGACATCGCCCTTTGAAGGCTCTAGCTGCCCGGAGAGAATCCGTAAAAATGTAGATTTCCCCGCACCGTTGGCTCCGATAAGGCCGTAGCAGTTTCCTTCCGTGAACTTGATGTTCACATCCTCAAAAAGCGCCTTTTTCCCGAGGCGCAGCGTTACATTATTTGCACTGATCATACGAAAACCTCTTTTTTTAATATTTGCTGATTTTTTGACTATCTATTCTATTATACATAAAATCATTGTGTTTTCAAGATGTACCGTATATAATACTAAAGTAGGATTTTTTTGCTGAGGAGAGTGTAGTATATGACGACAGGAACAATCGTGCTGGAGGGAGGCGCCACGAGAGGAGTGTTTACTTCGGGGGTGCTGGATTTTCTGATGGAGAAGGAGACTTATCTGTCTCATGTCATCGGCGTTTCGGCCGGGTCGTGCAACGGGGTGGACTATGTGTCCAGGCAGATAGGGCGCACCCGCGACTGTATGATCCATAAGGAGAAGGAGTACAGCTATTACAGCAGTTTCGGAAAATTCATAAAAGAGAAAAGCCTTCTTGACATGGATCTGATATTTGACAAATATCCCAATGAAATGTTTCCCTTTGACTATGAGACGTATTTCGCATCCGGGATGGAATGTGAGATTGTCGTGACCAATTGCGTTACCGGACAGGCCGAATATATGAAAGAACGGGAGGATAAAGAAAGACTGATGAGGATGTGCAGGGCGTCAAGCAGCATGCCGCTGGTATCCCCGATGGTGAATATCGACGGTGTGCCGTATCTGGACGGCGGGCTGGCAGATTCGATTCCGGTTCAGAGGGCGGTAGAGCTGGGGAACAAAAAGATTGTCCTTATATTGACGAGAAATCGCGGATACCGCAAAAAAATGACTACGAAACCGGTAGCGAAGATGTACCGGAGGGCGTATAAAAGCTATCCTAAGCTTGCCCGTGCGGCGATACGCAGGAACTTTGAATACAATCAGACAATGGCGCGGATTAAAAGGATGGAGGAAGAGGGGGAAATATTTGTCCTTCGGCCGGAGACGGAGCCCGTGTCAAGGCTGGAAAGGAATTATGATACGCTGATGCGTTTTTACGAGCATGGATATGAATTGATGGAAAAGCAGTATGACGCGTTATGCAGATATCTGGAGTAGGAGGTATGATTTTTTGAGTACACATGAAAAAAGAAGTAATTTTACAGGTTCATTAGGGTTTGTGCTGGCGGCCGCGGGAAGCGCGGTAGGCCTTGGAAATATCTGGCGCTTTCCTTATCTTGCGGCTAAAGGAGGAGGGGGCGTGTTTATCTTTGTTTATATTATCCTCGCCCTCACTTTTGGATTTACGCTTCTGACCACGGAGATTGCCATTGGGAGGAAGACGGCTCAGGGGCCTTTGACAGCATATGGGAAGATTAACAAGAACTGGCGCTTTATCGGGTTCTTCGCATGGCTTGTGCCGATCATCATCCTGCCGTATTACTGTACGATCGGCGGATGGGTGCTGAAGTATTTTGCGGAGTTTTTGACGGGGCATGGCACGGATACTGCGGCGGACGGGTATTTTACCGGCTATATCACAAGCCAGTGGGCGCCGCTTATATGGATGCTTATTTTCCTTGCCGCTACGGCATTTGTTGTCTTTAACGGAGTAAATAAGGGAATTGAGAATTACAGCAAGATACTGATGCCGATCCTCTTTGTGCTTGTTATAGGGATAGGTTTTTATTCCCTGACACTTAAGCATACGGATGCCGAGGGAATCACAAGGACAGGCATGGAAGGGCTTAAAGTCTATCTGATCCCTGATTTTTCCGGGATGACGGTGAAACAGTTTTTTATCGTATTGATGGACGCTATGGGGCAGCTGTTCTTCTCCATCAGTGTTGCCATGGGAATTATGATCGCTTATGGCTCTTATGCGAAGAAAGAGACGAATCTTATGAAGTCTATCAACCAGATAGAGTTTTTTGATACGCTGGTAGCTCTGCTGGCAGGACTTATGATCATCCCGGCAGTATATACGTTTGCAGGCCTTGAGGGAATGTCGGCAGGGCCGGGGCTTATGTTCGTGTCTCTGCCAAAAGTTTTTGAGGCCATGGGGACGATGGGCGGCCTGATTGGAATCCTCTTCTTCCTGATGGTTATCTTTGCGGCTGTCACTTCCGCAGTTTCAGTTATGGAAGCAATCGTGTCGAGCATAATGGACAAGTTCCGTTATTCCAGGAAAAAGAGTACGGCAATCACAACAGTATACACGCTGATTTTTGGAACTCTTGTATGCCTTGGGTACAATAAGCTGTATTTCGAGCTGGAGCTGCCGAACGGGGCGGTGGGGCAGATCCTCGACATTATGGACTACCTCAGCAACAATATCTTCATGCCGCTTGTGGCGCTGTGCACCTGCATCCTGATCGGGTGGGTGGCAAAGCCGGACACCGTTATTGACGAGGTGACGATCGGAGGATATAAATTCGGAAGGAAGGCGCTTTACATCGCAATGATCAAGTATATCGCGCCGGTGCTTTTGTTTATCCTTCTGGTGCAGTCTTTCGGGGTATTTTAAACTAAGAAAAGGATAAGAATGGAAAAGAGGAGCCTGACGCGGCAGGAACGCTGCGTCAGGCTTTCTTTTAATAGTAAGATATTTCCTGAAGATATAATGCTTTTGGGTCGCAGGGCGCGCTGGCCGGAACTTCCCCGTTGAATATTTCTTCGATTTCTTCTATCTGCCGGGTTCCCATGCCGATCTCCAGAAGGGTTCCGATGATGATTCGGGCCATATTGTGCAGAAAGTCATCTGCGTGGATCATGATCTGCATCTCTTCCTCATCCCCGTAGATATCAATATCGTAGATTTCACGGAGGGTAGTCTTTGCTTTTTTTACCGTCGAGAAGTTTCGGAAATCATGTTCTCCGGTAAGCAGCAGCGCAGCCTCCTGCATAAGACGCACATCCGGCATCCTGAAACAGTGGAAGGTGTGTTTGCGGTCAAAGACGCTGGGAACGTCTGCGATGGTCATACGGTAGACGTAGGTCTTGGACACTGCATTCAGCCGCGCGTGGAAACGCTCCGGCACATCCCTTACGTCCGTGATGGCGATGTCCATGGGAAGATAGCGGTTCAAGTAATGCTTGATCTCATGGACGTCCATACTGGACCCGGTTTTAAAGTTGGCGACCTGTGCGTAGGCATGTATGCCCGCCTCTGTGCGGCATCCGCAGTAAAGCTCTGCGATGTCTTCCCCTGTCATTTTAGTCAGGACATCCAGGATCTTGGCGGAAATCGTATTGCCTGGCTCGTCTTTGCCAAGCCTCGCCCAGCCCTGGTAGCGGCTGCCGTCATATTCTATCGTAAGCATTATATTTCGCATTGTAAGACTCCTTATCTGTGATTGAACTTTAAAATAAGTATATCAAATCTTAAAATGGAAGAAAAGGGGAAATTATTTTGTGCCGGGGCCTTTTTTCATGTAGGACGTAACCATGTTGACCATATTTTCAATCTGGTCTTTTTCTTCTTTTGGCTTTCCGTCTTTTACGATGTCCATAATGAGGGAAACTTCGTCCGGCGAAAACTGGATGCCCCGTTTGTTGGCGTTGGTTATAAGCGCCATCATGACAGGAGCGAGAGATTTGCCGCTCTTTCCTTCCGTCTGCTGTGCGGCTGCCTTGATGAGCTCCAGCTTGACAGGGTCAATGTTTTTCATCGCAGGGTTGTTGAGCCATTCATTCATAATCTGATTCTCCTTTCCGGCTGTTGGAATCTTCGGGATTCAATGCCTGTTCAAAGATATTGTTGTACATGTCGAACATCTGCATCTGCTCGGGATCCATCATTCCTTTCATGAAGTCGAAGGGCTGTGCGCCGCCGTCTCCGCCAGGTGAAGCATCCGAAACATTCTGCATCTGCTGCATCATTTCCATCATATTCATCATTCCCTCCATTTGTTCCATCATTTCCCGCTCTTTTGGATCCATGTAGGGCTTAAGGTCGCTTAAGATATCGCCGGAGGAATTTTTCCTGCGGCTGTCGTCGAAACCGTAGAAAAGCTCCATTGTCCTTTTCAGCTCAAAAAATTTGAGGAAAATAGCGCATGTCCTCTGCATGGCGGGAGGCACATAGGGGAGCAGGAGCTTTACTGTATATAAAAAGGTTGGGGTGACAAGTTCGTCTAGGGGGGTCATAGGCCTGGGGGGAGTTTTTTCCATTAGCGCCTCCTTAGTCTGCTGCGTTGTAAATATATATGACGGAAAGATGGAAAATATTCAATAATAAGGGGGTTCCGGCAGGCTTTGACGACCTGCCGGAACCCCTTTGGGATTATCTTAGGAAATATTCATATGCCTGAAAATTAGCATCCGCATCCACAGCTGTTGCCGCCGCATCCGCCGCAGCAGAAGAGCAGAAGGATGATCCACAGGCAGCTGTTGTTGTTGGAGCCGCATCCGCAGTTGTTGTATCTTGCAGTATCTTCACATCCGCATCCACAATTTAATTCGCTCATACTAAAAATCCTCCATTAAAGGTTATTTACAGTACATAATATGCGTGGGGCGCAGATGTGTGAAAGAGGCGGTTCAATATTTCAAAAGTTTTTTGACTGAGCGCTGGTAGTGCAGGGCTTTGTTCTGCATCCGAAGCTTTTCCAGCCCTTTGAATTCTTTTTTCAGGTAATCATCATACATAGCTACGAGGTACGCCGCCGTGTAGTTGCGGTTCTTCAGCCATGTGAACAGGAGCCAGTTCATAATGTCGGGATGCCAGTAACGCTCCGGAATCTCTGACTGGCGAAGGATGATGATGTGCTTTAACGCCTGCATGGCAAGCTGCCCCAGCTTAGCCGCCTGGTTTTTCATGCGGATGAGCTCGTCGCTTTCCACGATGATGTCATACAGGCTGTTAGACGCTTTCCAATATGTAACAAAAACAGGTTCCGCCGCCTCCGGCTCATTTTCTGCCTCGTGCAGGTCGAAAGTCTGCATGACGGACTTCCTTCCGGCAATCTTACGGTCATAGTCTGAGCGCTTTACCGGGTCGGAGAGCACGGCGTATGCTTCCAGGATAGCCTGCATCTGCTCGGTAGTGTCAATGCCGTCTTTTAAGTTGGCATCCGGATGGTATTTTTTTGCCAGGGCATTTTTTGCTGCGGTAATCTCTTCCGGAGATGCCGTAGAAGGCACTTCCAGCAGTTCATAATAATTTTTGTCTTCCATTATATCCTCCCCTTATAATATATGGAAATGAAACAAGTCTATCTTACGATATATTTTTAAAGAAATCAAGGATTTTATAGGTGTAAAGAAAAAATGCTTGACACCGCTCCTTTTTTGGTATAAGATAGCACAGGTGAGTAACATGAATGAATTATTAGAACAGGCGTTATTGTATGATTTCTACGGGGAACTTTTGAATGAGCACCAGAAAGAGATCTACGAGCAGTTTGTCCTGGAAGACTTATCTCTTGGGGAGATTGCAAGAGAGGCCGGAATCAGCCGCCAGGGTGTGCACGACCTTGTGAAGAGGTGCAGCCAGGCTCTGAAGGGCTATGAGGAAAAGCTCCATCTTGTGGAGAAGTTTATGTCTGTGAAAGAAAAAGTGGGCAGGATGAACGAACTGCTGGATGCAGGCGCGGAAAAGAGCAAGGAAGAGCTGGCAGAAGGCATCCGGAAACTTGCTGATGAGATAATAGAGGAGTTATGACATGGCATTTGACAGCTTGACAGAAAAACTTCAGAACGTATTTAAGAGCTTAAGAAGCAAAGGGCGCCTTACGGAGAATGACGTTAAGGAGGCCCTGAAGGAGATAAAGCGGGCTCTCCTGGCGGCAGATGTCAACTTTAAGGTTGTCAAGGATTTCATAAAGAACGTGCAGGAGCGCGCAGTCGGGCAGGACGTGATGAACGGGCTGAACCCGGGGCAGATGGTCATAAAGATCGTAAACGAGGAGCTTGTGAAACTGATGGGCTCCGAGACGACGGAGATAAAGCTTGAGCCTGGGAAGGCTGTCACGGTAATCCTGATGGCAGGCCTGCAGGGAGCGGGTAAGACGACCACCACCGCCAAGCTTGCTGGAAAGTTTAAATTAAAGGGCAGGAAACCGCTTCTGGCGGCCTGCGATGTGTACCGGCCGGCAGCGATCAAGCAGCTGCAGGTCAACGGGGAAAAACAGGGTGTGGAAGTGTTCTCCATGGGGGAGAGCCATAAGCCTTCCAACATCGCGAAAGCGGCTCTGGAGTATGCGAGGAAGAACGGCCATAATGTGGTCATCCTGGATACCGCCGGCCGTCTCCACATCGATGAAGACATGATGGCGGAGCTTAAGGAGATAAAAGAGGCGGTGGAGGTCCATCAGACGATTCTTGTCATTGACGCCATGACCGGGCAGGACGCGGTAAACGTGGCGAAGGAGTTTGACGAGAAAGCCGGCATTGACGGCGTGATCGTGACAAAGCTTGACGGCGACACAAGGGGCGGCGCGGCTCTTTCCGTAAAGGCAGTGACAGGGAAACCTATCCTTTATGTCGGCATGGGAGAAAAGCTCTCTGACCTGGAGCAGTTTTATCCGGACCGTATGGCGTCAAGGATCCTGGGCATGGGGGATGTGCTGACCCTCATTGAAAAAGCAGAGGCTCAGATTGACGAAGAGCAGGCAAAAAAAATGGCCGGGAAATTAAAGAAAGCCCAGTTTGATTTTGAGGATTATCTGGACAGCATCTCTCAGATGAAGAAGATGGGAGGGCTCGGCAGTATCCTGGGCATGATGCCCGGAATGGGCAAGATGAAAGCTCCCGACGAAAATGAGACGGCGCAGGCTGAAAAGAAGCTGGCGCAGATAGAGGCCATCATCCATTCTATGACCGTGGAGGAGAGAAAGAAACCGGATATCCTGAATCCGTCGCGCAAGCACCGCATCGCAAAGGGAGCAGGCGTTGACATCAGCGAGGTCAACCGCATGGTCAAGCAGTTCGGCGAGATGAAGAAGATGATGAAGATGATGGGCAAGGGCGGAAGGAAAGGGAAGTTCCGGATGCCGTTTTAAGTTTTAGGTTATACCGCGCGCAAGCGCGTTATATACAAGATATATTTTTGAAAAATTCAATGGAGGTGAAAGAAAATGGCAGTAAAAATCAGATTAAGAAGAATGGGACAGAAGAAGGCTCCTTTCTATAGAATCATCGTGGCAGATTCCAGAGCGCCGAGAGACGGCAGGTTTATCGATGAGATTGGAACCTATGATCCGAACCGTGAGCCAAGCGCGATTTCCGTAAACGAGGAGGCGGCGAAGAAGTGGCTCAGCACGGGAGCTCAGCCGACAGAGACCGTAAGCAAGATCTTTAAGGCGGCCGGTATCGAAAAATAGGTAGCATTATGCCTTGGAGGTATATGATATGAAAGAGTTAGTAGAGGTAATCACAAAAGCCCTGGTTGATTCTCCCGAGGAAGTCGTGGTGACGGAGCGGGAGGATAAAAAGGCTACCGTTCTGGAAGTCCGGGTGGCGGATGCCGATATGGGAAAGGTCATCGGCAAGCAGGGACGCATTGCGAAGGCGATCCGTTCCGTTGTGAAAGCTGCCGCAGCTAAGGAAGATAAAAAGGTGGTCGTAGATATTCTGGATTAATTTCCGGATTTCACATGGTTTTACTTCATATGGAGACAGGTCCAAAGATTAAGGCCTGTCTCCGATTGTTATAGGAGAAGTTGACAGATTATGGAAGAGATGTTAAAAGTAGGGGTCATCGCCTCGACCCACGGCGTCCGGGGGGAAGTGAAGGTGTTTCCGACCACGGACGACCCGGCTCGGTTCAAGGGGCTTAAAGAGGTTATGCTTGATGCGGGAAAGGAGACGATCCCGCTGGAGATAGAAAACGTCAAGTTCTTTAAGCAGTTTGTCATCCTGAAGTTTAAGGGGATTGACAATATAAATGATATTGAAAGATACAGGAAATGCCCTCTGATGGTGACGCGGGAAAATGCGGTCGCCCTTGGGGAGGGAGAGTATTTTGTCGCGGACATGATTGGGATGGAGATAGTGACGGAAGACGGGGAGAGATTCGGAACGCTTAAGGACGTGCTCAGGACAGGCGCCAACGACGTGTATGTCATTGAGAGCGCCAAACATGGAGAGGTGCTGATCCCGGCCATTAAGGAATGTGTCCTGAACGTGGACATTGAGGAGCGCAGGATGCGGATCCATCTGATGGACGGGCTTATATAAAAAGGATTGTGGATAGGTGGACATTATGAATTTTCATATTATGACGCTGTTTCCGGAGATGGTCATGAACGGGCTTAGCACCAGCATTATCGGCAGGGCGGTGAACAGGGGGCTCTTGTCCGTGGAGGCAGTAAACATCCGGGATTATGCATTCAACAAACATGGCAGCGTGGACGATTACCCTTACGGCGGCGGGGCGGGGATGCTGATGCAGGCAGAACCGGTGTATCAGTGCTACAAGGCGCTGGAAGAAAAGATACGGAGCCGGAAAGGGCAGGAAGAGACGGGCGGGGAAAAGAAACCGCGGGTCGTCTACCTCTCGCCCCAGGGCAGGACATTTTCCCAGCCTATGGCGGAGGAATTCGCAAAGGAAGATGACCTTGTGTTGCTCTGCGGGCATTATGAGGGGATTGACGAGCGCGTCCTCGAGGAGATCGTGACAGACGTGGTATCTGCGGGAGATTATGTGCTGACCGGGGGAGAGCTTCCCGCGATGATGGTAGTTGACGCGGTGGCAAGGCTTGTTCCGGGAGTGCTGCACAATGATGTGTCTGCGGAGTTTGAGAGCTTTCAGGACCATCTGCTAGAATATCCCCAGTATTCAAGGCCGGAAGTCTGGCACGGCAAGGCAGTTCCTCCGGTGCTTTTGTCTGGGCATCATGCGAATGTTGAGAGATGGAGGAGGAGGCAGTCCGTGATACGGACGGCAGAAAACAGGCCGGATCTTTTGGAGCAGGCGCAGCTTACGCAGGAAGAGCAGGAACTTGCGGCAGATATTTTGCGAAAAACCTCTTGCCATTTTGATGCGGATATGGTAGACTAAAATACGTTGTGAAGAAATTGATGGTCCTCTGGTACAAGTTGTATTAAGAACATCTTATAAATGAAGGAGGTCACACAGAATGAATGACATTATCAAGAATATTGAGGCAGAACAGTTAAAAGAAGTATCTGCGTTCAACGTAGGAGATACCGTGAAGGTATATGGAAAGATTAAAGAGGGAAACCGTGAGAGGATTCAGATTTTTGAGGGAACCGTTATCAAGAAACAGGGCGGCAGCACAAGAGCTACATTTACTGTCCGCAAGAATTCTAACGGAGTAGGCGTTGAGAAGACATGGCCTCTGCATTCCCCGAACGTAGAGAAGATCGAGGTAGTGAGAAGAGGTAAAGTCAGAAGGGCAAAACTGTTCTACTTGAGAGAACGCGTGGGCAAGAAGGCGAAGGTAAAAGAGTTAGTAAAATAAGAAACAGCAAAAAAGGACAACTACATACGGTAATTGTCCTTTTCTTTATATGGAGAAAATATGAGAAGAAGAAGGAGCGCTGCCAGGAAACGCAGGATCGAAGACACGGGAAATGCCGCACTGGAAAAACGCCGCCGCCAGCTTGAGAGGGAAAAGCGCCGCCGCCAGCGCCGCGAGGACGGCACATGGAAGGCGCTTTTTAAGAGCATCCTTGAGTTTGTTCCCTATGCTGCGAGAGCGGTTTTTAAAATCTTTGTCGTTCTTTTGTTCGCTTTTGTCTACGTCTGGTTTTTCGGGCAGAAGGTAAGCGCCGTGGGAGATTCCATGAAACCTGTCCTGAGCAACGGCGACACAGTCCTGGTGAACAGGATCGTCTACAATGCCATGAGACCCAGGCGCGGGGATATAGTCGTATTCAAGCCCAAGGGAAATAAAAGCTCGCATTATTATATAAAGCGCATCATCGGCCTGCCGGGAGAGACGGTGGAGATTGTGGAAGACAGTATTTTCATTGACGGCGAGAGACTGGAGGAAGAGTATGAGACAAGCGGCATTGACGACGTGGGCATCGTCACGGAGAAGATGAAACTTGGCAATAATGAATATTTTGTGCTTGGAGACGACAGGGCGAACAGCGAGGACAGCCGCGACGCGGATGTGGGAAACGTTAAGAGGAGCTACATTTACGGGAAAGCATGGTTTGTCTCGTCGCCGCGGAAGCACATGGGATTTGTAAGATAGAGAGGTATGATATGCATTTTCAATGGTATCCTGGCCATATGACAAAGGCGAAACGGATGATGCGGGAGAATATGAAACTGATTGATCTTGTCATTGAGCTTGTGGACGCGAGAATACCTTTGAGCAGCCGCAATCCGGATATTGACGAGCTGGGAAAAGGAAAGGCGCGCCTGGTGCTGCTCAACAAGTCGGATCTTGCGGAGGAGCACATGAACAATGCCTGGGTGGAGTTTTTCCGGGAGAAGGGATTTGTGGCAGTCAAGGTGAATTCCAAAAAGGGAAACGGGCTCAAGCAGATTCAGGGAGCGATTCAGGAAGCATGCAGGGAGAAGACGGAGCGAGACCGGAAACGCGGAATCTTAAACCGCCCGGTGCGGGCAATGGTGGTTGGCATCCCCAATGTGGGGAAATCAACTTTCATCAATGCCCTGGCGGGAAAGGCATGTGCGAAAACGGGCAATAAGCCTGGCGTTACGAAGGGAAAGCAGTGGATCCGCTTGAATAAGCAGGTGGAGCTTTTGGATACGCCGGGAATCCTCTGGCCGAAGTTTGAGGATCAGAAGGTTGGGCTCAGGCTGGCTTTCATCGGCTCCATCAAGGACGAGATACTCAATACCGAGGAGCTGGCCCTGGAGTTCATAAAATTTATGGGCGGCGAGTATCCGGGCGTACTGGAGGAAAAGTATCAGATTCCTTCCTGGGGAGACTGCTTTGAGACGCTCCGGGGGATTGCAGAGAGCAGGCATTGCCTCGTGAGGGGGAATGAGCTGGATACGGAGAAGGCTGCGTCTCTCCTTCTGGATGATTTCCGGAACGGGAGGCTCGGCAGGATAACACTGGAAAAATTAGATAATAATGATTGAGAGGCACGAGATGGCTATGCACAAAGGCAGATATGAGAGACGGGGGATCTTCGGAGAGCTTATGAGCTGGATTGTATATATCATGATCATATTTGGGCTTACCTACCTGATCATCACTTACGTGGGTCAGAGGACGCGGGTGAGCGGGCATTCTATGGAGACAACGCTCAGCCATGGAGACAATCTGATCGTGGATAAGCTCACCTACCGCTTTAAAGAGCCGAAGAGATATGACATTATCGTATTCCCCTATAAATATGAGGAAAATGTCTTCTACATCAAACGTATCGTCGGGCTTCCGGGGGAGACTGTCCAGGTAGTTGACGGCTATACATATATTAACGGCGAGCTCCTGGAATCGGACATCTACGGGGCGGAGCTCATGGAGGAACCCGGCATTGTGGCGGAGGCAAAGACGTTGGGGGAGGACGAATATTTTGTTCTGGGGGATAACCGGAACCACAGTTCGGACAGCCGGGATCCAAGCGTCGGGATACTTACAAGGGAAGACCTGCTGGGAAAAGCATGGGTCAGAATCTATCCTTTTGACAAGGTGGGAGTGATCAGGCATGAATAAGCGGGAAGAGGAGAAAATCCGCAGGCAGCAGGAGAAGCTGTCTAAGGAAAGGGAGCGCCTGAAGGCAATGAGGGCGTATGAGGAAGAGTATGGGATGTACGGGAACATATGCGGGATTGACGAGGCGGGGAGAGGCCCTTTTGCCGGCCCTGTGGTGGCGGGAGCGGTGATACTGTCGAAAGATGCCGAGATACTGTACCTGAACGATTCGAAAAAGCTGTCGGAAAAAAAGAGGGAGCAGCTTTACGAGGAGATTATGGAAAAGGCGGCCGCGGTGGGGGTCGGGATCGTCGGTCCGGAGAGGATTGACGAGATCAATATCCTCCAGGCGACTTACGAGGCTATGCGGACAGCGGTAAGCAATCTGGGTATAGAGCCGGAAATCCTCCTGAATGACGCGGTCACCATACCGGGAATTGACATCCGGCAGGTGCCGATTGTAAAAGGAGACGCCAAGAGCGTATCCATAGCGGCCGCAAGCATCGTTGCGAAGGTGACGAGGGACCGGATCATGGTAAGATATGAGGAGGAGTTCCCTGGATACGGTTTTGCATCCCATAAAGGATACGGAACGGCAGCGCACCGGGAGAGCATAAAGAAAATGGGGGCGTGCCCGATCCATCGGAGGACGTTTATAAAAAATTACATCTGACGAATCAAATGACATATGGCAGGACAAAAATATAATAAGCGTGAAATCGGCGCGCGCCGGGAGCGTGAGGCGGGAGCGTACCTTGAAGGGCTGGGCTACCGGATTGTGAGGTACAACTTTCGGTGCCGGACGGGAGAGATCGACATTATCGCGTGGGACGGTGATTGCCTTGTGTTCTGCGAGGTAAAGTACCGGGCGGGATTGGCAAAGGGGCATCCTCTGGAGGCAGTGGGAACGGGGAAACAGAAAACCATTTCAAGGTGCGCCTCGTATTACCTTGTTTCAGAACATCTGGGAGACGTGCCGTGCAGATTTGACGTTGTAGGCATAGAGGGAAAAGAGATCACGCTTATAAAGAATGCTTTTGAATATGCAGGGAGATAGGAAACATGCTTGGTTTGAAGTATAAAAATGAAGACCGGATATTGGAAGAGAGAGAAAGCTGCGGCGTTCCCTACCTTTCATTTCCGGCGCTGGAGCAGACCGGCCTTGTGAACCATGGTTTTTCCACAAGGCTTGGGGGAGTGAGCAAAGGGTGCTGGTCAACAATGAATATCAGCACTACGAGAGGAGACGATCCGGCGGCCATAGAAGAGAATACGAAGAGGATCGCACGGGCCATCGGGGTACGCCCGGAAAACATGGTGTTTACTCATCAGACGCACACGACCAATGTGGCTGTTGCGGAGGGAAAGGACAGGGGGAGGCGTTTTCTGGAGACCGACGGCCTTGTGTGCAATACGCCGGGGATATGCCTTGTGACGTTCTATGCGGACTGCGTTCCGCTGTACTTTCTTGACCCTGTAAGGAAGGCGGTGGGCCTGAGCCATTCAGGGTGGCGCGGAACGGTGAATAAGATGGGTAAGAAGACGGTGGAAAAGATGGCGGAGGCATTTGGCAGCAGGCCGTCGGACATTATCGCGGCCGTCGGGCCATCCATCTGCCAGGACTGCTATGAGGTGAGCGAAGACGTCATCCGCGAATTCAGGGGGAATTTCCCGGAGAAGCTGTGGGAAAGACTGTTTTATAAAAAAGAAAACGGCAGGTATCAGCTGGACCTGTGGCAGGCTAACCGGGAGGTGCTTTTGGAGGCGGGCATATCCGAAAAAAATGTGGCGGTGACAAATGTGTGCACCCACTGCAATCCAAAGATACTGTTCTCCCACAGGGCGGCAGGGGAGAAACGTGGAAATTTAAGCGCGTTTTTGGCGCTGAAAGAATAGGAAGCAGGAGGTTCCCATGAGAGAAGAAACAGTAGATGAGGTTGTGGAGGCCACGCAGGAGACGGTAGAGGAGGTGAACCGGTTCACTTCCTACGTTCAGAATAATATCCCGGCGCTCATATCTTTCGGCCTTAAAGTGGTGCTTGCCATCATAGTGTTCTGCATAGGGCGGATCATCATCAGGTGGATACAGAAGATTGTCCGCAAGTCGCTGGAACGTTCGGGAGTGGATAAAGGTGTAGAGCAGTTCGTGGATTCCATGCTTAAATTCGGCCTCTATTTTGTGCTCATTTTTACGATTGCCACAAAATTTGGCCTGGATGCGGCATCTGTCGCAGCAGTCATCGCCTCGGCGGGCGTGGCGCTGGGCCTTGCATTGCAGGGCAGCCTTTCCAACTTCGCGGGAGGAGTGCTGATACTCCTTTTAAAACCTTTCAAGGTGGGCGACTATATTATCGAGGACACGAATAAGAATGAAGGAACTGTCAAGGAGATACAAATCTTCTATACGAAACTCAGCACCATTGACAATAAGACGATCGTGATACCAAACGGGATACTGACGAACAACAGCCTTACGAATGTCTCGGAAAAAAATGAGCGTCAGCTTGACCTGAAGATAGGGGTTTCCTATCAGTCTGACCTTAAGGCGGCAAAGAACATATTGCTTAAGATACTGGAAAACGACCCGGCTGTCCTGAAGGAGCCGGAAATGAATGTGTTCGTGTCAGAGCTTGGTGATTCCGCGGTAATACTCGGCATGAGGGGATGGGTCAGAAACGATGAATTCTGGCCTGCCAGATGGAGGATTCTGGAAAAGATCAAGCTGGAGCTTGACGAAAACGGAATAGAAATCCCGTATCCTCAGATGACAGTGCATATGGGCCGGGAAAAAATTTAAAAAAATCTCTTGCAATTGTTGGAAAATGCGATATAATATCCCGTCTTTGACACTTTAAAAAAAATAAAACTGCTGCAACGCATGATTTATAAGCATTGTAGCAGTTTCAGCCCAAGTTTTAATATATAGTAATTTTTTCAATTCTGAAAATTTTTGCGAACCCCTGATATTATGCAGAGTTAGGGGATAAAGCCTTCATGTCGGTATATATATGAGTATTTTACGTCTATATCAGGAAAATATCAAGAGATTACAGACATTACTATACAAGGAAACAAAATGCTTGACGAAGAAAACATAGATATTATAAGGGGTTTAATGGCATTATTATAAATTTAACTGTCAAAGACCCGTGCATATGGGCCGGGAAAAAATTTAAAAAAATCTCTTGCAATTGTTGGAAAATGCGATATAATATTATTTGTGGTCATACGAACATGACTTTGAAGATTGCTGGAATAGCTCAGTCGGTAGAGCACTTCACTCGTAATGAAGGGGTCGTCGGTTCAAGTCCGATTTCCAGCTTTAGGCGGAAAGCCTCAAGCCTTTTAGTGATATGGGCTTGCGGCTTTTATTGTATTTTGTGATTATTTTACAAAAAAACATGAATACGCTTAATATTTGAATCTATTATGCCGATATTAACATTGTGGGGAAATTTCGAAGAGGGGATTTTCTGCCAAGGTATGTCTGCATATATGATAAAACAGACACGAATACATACAAAGAGAGGATGACAATATGAAAAAATTGAACATGATGAAAAAGATTACACTTGCTTTTGGCGTCGTGATCGTGTGTTTCATTATTGCCCTTGTGTTTAATGTCCTGGGCATGATAAATACGGCTAATAAGTACTCGACGTTCTACACGATGCGGCATGAAGCAACTATGCGTGCGAGAAACATCCGCATCAATGTGCAGAGTACGACAAAGAATGTGCTGTATGGAATTGTGGAGGGAGAAGAGTCTTATATTGACAGCGCGAAAGAGAACATGGCGGCAATTGAATCCGATCTGGAGTGGTTCAATACGGAATTTGACGGAGATACGTCTCAGATTGAAAAATTTAAGACGGAGATGGACAAAATCACAGGCTTCACCGAAGAGCTTTTCCCGCTCATAGAAGAGGGCACGGCAGAGTCGCGCGCGCGCGCTATCAACATTATGACGAATGATTACAATCCGGTGAACGAGGTTGCGGAAGAGGACATCAAGGCTTTCACGGATGCTCAGAGAGGCGTTGCGGCAGATAATTATGAAAGCGCTATGAGGGATGAGAAGATTCAGATGATAATTGCGATTGTCCTTGCAGTTGTAGCGGTTGTGTTTGCGGTTATCATGGCGCTGCGCCTGATGACGGCGGTTCTTGTTCCTATCCGGGAGATGCAGCGTGTCATGGAAGACATGGAGAACGGAAATCTGGATTCAAAAGTGTCATATGAGGCAAATGATGAATTTGGGGAATTCGCAAACAGGATGCGTTCTATGTTAACATTCCTCAAGAATATCATCAATGACGTGGATTATCTTCTTGTTGAGCTGGGCTCAGGAAACTTTACTGTCCGCAGCAAGATGAGAGAGGGATATGTAGGCGATTACAAATCTTTGCTGGATTCCGTACGCAAGCTGAAAGATAACCTGAACAGCACGATAAGTCAGATTAATGAGGCATCCAATCAGGTGTCCAACGGTTCTGACCAGGTGTCTGCGGGGGCTCAAGCTCTTTCCCAGGGTTCTACGGAACAGGCATCCTCTGTTCAGGAGCTGGCTGCTACGATTAATGAGATATCAAACAATATCACGCAGAACGCAGAGAGCGCAAGGTCGGCCAGCGAACGTGCCGAGCGCGTGAAAGAGCAGGCAGGAGAAAGCAGTATCCGGATGCAGGAGATGCTTTCCGCTATGGAAGACATCAGCAGCACTTCCGGAGAAATCGGAAAGATTATCAAGACAATCGAAGATATCGCGTTCCAGACAAACATTCTCGCGCTGAATGCGGCTGTAGAGGCGGCAAGAGCAGGAGCGGCAGGAAAAGGCTTTGCTGTTGTAGCTGATGAAGTAAGGAATCTTGCAGGGAAGTCCGCAGAGGCATCTCAGAATACGGCGGCTCTGATTGAGAGCTCTCTTAAGGCGGTTGAGAGCGGCACGAGGATTGCAAATGATACCGCTCAGTCTTTGAGCAATGTTGTTACGGGCGTTGAGGACGTGACGGTTACGATTGAGAAGATATCTGATGCCAGCGTAGAGCAGGCAGACGCGGTAAAACAGGTAACAATCGGAATCGACCAGATTTCAAGCGTCGTACAGACCAACTCCGCTACGGCTGAGCAGAGCGCTGCAGCAAGTGAAGAGCTTGCCGGCCAGTCACAGATTCTGAAAGGACTGGTTGACAGATTTACGATTGAAGAGGTTGACGGGGGGTATGTGCCAAATGTAAGCGCGGCTCCTAGCACGCCTGTTGCACCGAGCGCACCTAGTGCACCGAGCGCTTCAAGGTCATCGTCAGGACCGAAAGCGGTTCATGAGAATGCTTATGACAGTTCATTTTCACTGCCGGTAGACAATAGCAAGTATTAAATTTCAAAGTATGTATGCAGGAGATGTGTAGAGAGTTCTATGCATCTCCTTTTTCAGGCTCTTATGACAGGAAATTTCTTTCAGGAGTTTTCCTGTTTTTGTTTGTATTAGAGATAGAGAACAGCTATAATAAAGGAAAAGGTGGGAGGTAAGTGATATGGCGGTAATTGGAATTGATCTTGGAACGACAAATTCGCTGGGGGCGGTATTTCGTGACGGACAGGTAGAGCTCATACCGAATCGTTTTGGCTCTTATCTGACACCGAGCGTGGTGAGTCTGGGAGAAGGTGGCGAGATTTTAGTAGGTGAGGTGGCAAAGGAAAGGCTTGTCACCCATCCGAAACAGAGCGCAGCTTCTTTTAAGAAGGATATGGGGACAAAGAAAGCGAAAGTTCTCGGAAATAAGAAGTTTCTCCCGGAGGAACTAAGCAGTTTTGTTATTCGTTCGATTGTAGAAGATGCGGAATTATATTTGAAAGAGGAAATAGAGGAAGCGATAATTTCCGTTCCAGCATATTTTCATGATAAACAGCGGGTGGCGACGAAACAGGCAGGGACCCTTGCAGGCGTTACAGTAAAGCGGATTATCAATGAGCCGAGCGCAGCAGCCTTAGCGTCTTATTTTCATGCACAGCAGGAACAGATATATCTTATCTTTGATTTTGGAGGAGGAACATTTGATATTTCCATTGTGGAGTGTTTTGATACGATGGTGGAGATTTTGTCTGTATCAGGAGATAACCATCTTGGCGGAGATGATTTCCATGAGATTATGGTTGAGGCATTTCTTGCAGAACATGGACTTATAAGAAATGCGGTAACAGATAAGGAATATGCGGTGCTACTCCGCCGGGCAGAAATATGCAAACAGAGACTTACGGCGGAAACGGCGGCAAGGATGTCGGCAGTTATTGCCGGAAGAACATACCAAAGTGAGTTTACGAACAGGAGACTCATGGACGAGAGTGCAGTTATTCTGGGAAAAATAAAGAAAGTTATGGGGCGTGCGTTAGAAGACAGCGGGCTGGCTATGCGTGACATTGATGTGGTTGTTATGGTTGGGGGTTCCAGTAAAATGCCCCTTATTCAATCGTATTTGCGGCATCTGTTCCAGCAGGCACCGTTTGTAGTTGGAAATTGTGATGAGATGGTTGTGAGGGGCCTGGGGATTCTATGCGCTGTGAAGGAGCGGGATGAGGCAGTCAGAGATTATGTGCTGACAGATATCTGCCCATTTACTCTTGGAACGAGTGTCTTTAACAGGGCAGATGCGGAGAACTGTTATATGGCACCGATCATTGAGCGCAATACAGTTCTTCCGTGTTCCAAAGTGAGACGTTTCTATACAGTATTTGATAATCAGACAAAGATAGATATTAGCATTCTGCAAGGCGAACATCCCTATGCGGACGATAACCTTTGTCTCGAGAAGATGTGCATAAGGGTTCCGGGAAAAAAGAGTGGGGAAGAGTCGGTTGATCTTCGTTTTACTTATGACATTAACGGAATCCTGATTGTGGATATAACGGTTGTGTCAACAGGAAAGACGGTATCCAGGGTGATTTCTCAGGATATGGATGAAAGAGAAATTGAATACCGTATGAGAGAACTTGAAAGATTGAAGGTACATCCGAAGGATATCTCAGAGAACCGCTTGATGCTTGAACGGCTGAAGTCGCTTTATGAGGAGGTTCCGACGTATATGAGGGAGCAAGTCAGAGATTTTATTGTTTGTTTTGACAGACTTCTTTCAGAACAGAATCCAAGGCAGATCCAGAAGTACTTGGAATTCCTTGAACAAACGCTTGAGCAGTATGAGTCTTATGACCCGTTTGAGCATCGTATGGAATTTGATGCGTATAATGATGCAGATGATGCAGGGTGGGATGAAGATGATGCATTTGAAGTGAAAGAGGAGGATGACAGAGTTTGGACGAGTTAAGAGCGTATGAGATACTGGGATTAAATGAGGGGTGCAGCCGCGAGGATATTAAGACGGCGTACGCAAAGTTTTCCAAGGAATACCATCCGGAGGAGTATCCGGATGAATTTCAGCAGATTCACGAAGCATATTCTGTCCTTACAAGGAGAGTGAGACGTGGCGGTGGAAACAATCCTGTAAAAGAAGATGATATTTATACGGAATATTCTGAAAAAATAAAGCCAGAGAAAATAATATCGAAGGAAAAAGAGCCGGAGGAAGAAGAATCTGAGGAAACAAAAGAACAGTATGATTTTGAAAAAACACTCCGCAAAGGGGAACGCCAGGAGTGGGAGAGAACCCATGAAATTGTACTTCGGGCGCTTGCAGAAGTGCAGATTTTGCTTACGCCGCAGTATTGCCATAAAATGAAATTATTTCGGGAGTTCTTTGCGAAGGAGGAATATAAAGCAGCAATACGGACAGCAGAATTTATGGGAGTTTTTGCGGACCTCCTTGCGGGCAGTGAGCTTAAGAAAGAGGTTTACTCCTATTTTGTGAATGTATACAGATTGCGTGGAGCGAATCAGCAGGAGCTCATTCCAGAGGCTCAGAAACTGTATAAGGTATTGGAGCGAAAGGTAGGCAGACTGCAAAAGAGAAATAATGACAAATTTGTTTACATAGGAATCCTGACGACGGTTGTAATTGTAATTCGTTCGGCTAAGATACCTATAAGTCAATTCCAGGCAATAGGTGTGTTTCTGTATCTGGCAGCTTTGGCTTTACTTGGCGGACTGATGTTTAGGAAACTTTACGAGAACCATTCTTCAATCTTCTCTCAGATGATGGTTGCGATTCTCATGCTTGTGATACAGATTGCAGGAGTTTTCACACCATTTTACGGGATGATATTCGGTAGTGTGGAGATGGGAGATGTGTTTGGCGTATTTGTCATGTTTCTAATGTTGCTGTGGTGTTGTGTGCTTGCAGTTTTGGCGATTGTAAAAAAGATTTTGAGAAAAGTGAAATAAAAAGTGCGAAAAGCTATTGTATGCAGGAGATGTGCAGGAAGTACATCTCCTGTTTTGGGTTTAGTAATGTTTTTGGCACCAGCGCTCCAATAAATTGATGAGGGTGTAGAGACCTGTGGACATAATGCACAGGATTACGATGGACATGAGGAGCCAATCCATCTTGAATACCTGGCTGGAGTAGATGATAAGGTATCCGAGCCCGTTCCTTGCCGCCAGAAATTCCCCGATGATGACCCCGACAAGGCACAGTCCGATATTGACTTTCATATTGCTGATAATAGAGGGCAGCGAGTGCGGGAGCACGACTTTTGTGAGCGCCTGCATGCGGCTGCCCTGCAAGGTGTAAATAAGCTTTACTTTCCCTGGGTCTACCGTGACGAAACTGCTGTATAGGCTTAAAATACAGCCGAAGATAGCGACGGACATCCCGGCAGTGATAATGGTTATCCTGTTGGCGCCGAGCCATACGATAAGAAGGGGCGCAAGCGCCGATTTCGGGAGGCTGTTTAATACAACTAAATAAGGGTCCAGTATTTCCGAGAGCTTTTTGCTGAACCACAGGCATACGGCTATAAAAATACTGATTATAATTACAAGAAGAAAACTTATAATTGTCTCATAAAGGGTTACTCCTATATGCAGAAAGATGCTTTTGTCCAGAACCATTCCCCAAAAGCAAAGGGCAATCTTTGACGGGCTGCTGAAAATGAAAGAGTCTATCCATCCTACATTTGCAGAAAATTCCCAGAGGAACAGAAAACTTAGCAGGATGAGGATTCTGGAAATTTTAACGATCCTCTGTTGTTTTTTTTGTTCTTTCAGAAACAAAAGCTGCTCTTTGGAAAACTCATTCATCGCTGTTTAACTCCTTCCATATCAGATTGAAATAGTTTTTAAACTCCGGAGAATTCCGTCTGTTCAGAGGGGTGTCCTGTTCTAAATCAAAGATAAGCGGTATTGTCTGGCGTATGGATGCCGGCCTGCCGGAAAGGATGATGACGCGGTCTGCCAGGGAGACAGCCTCGGAAAGGTCATGCGTTACAAGGAGAGCTGCCTTTTCTTCCTGACGGATAATCTGGCCGATGTCATCCCCGACATTTAACCGGGTCTGATAATCCAGGGCGGAGAATGGCTCATCAAGAAGCAGGATATCCGGTTCCAAGACAAGAGTGCGGATAAGCGCTGCTCTCTGGCGCATGCCGCCGGACAGTTCGGACGGGTGGGAATTTTCAAAGTTTTTAAGCCCGTAGATGTCTAAAAGTTCATGGGCTCTTGCCTTTGTCTTTGCGGAGAGCATGTGCTGGACTTCAAGGCCTAAAAGTACGTTGTGGTAGATGGTTCTCCACTCAAAAAGCTCGTCGTGCTGCAGCATATATCCGATGTTTGTGGTGCTTTCCCTCAAGTATTTTCCGCTGATCTTTATCAGCCCTTTTTCCGGCGTTATCAGTCCGGCAATCAGCGACAGGAGCGTTGATTTGCCGCATCCGGACGGCCCGACGATGGCGACGAACTCTCCTTTGTTCAGGGAAAAAGAGATGTCTGTGAGGGCGGGCGTCTCCCCGTCCAGCGTATGATAAGTATAGTGGATGTTCTTAAGTTCCAGTACTTGATCCATAGATACCTCCCGGATAGGGAATGGAATGCATTCCCCGTGAATATATATTAGTTTATTCAAAATACCGCAAAGAAGTGCGGAAAATATCATATATGAGAAGTGATGGTTGTATTTAGCCCGTCCGGCAGATATAATAGAGACAGCTAATAAGAGTGTAACAGGAGAGATATGGATGAATTACCAGAAAGAATTAGACAAGCTGACAAGGCGCCTTGAGGCGGAGGGAAGAGTGCCGAGGCTCCTTCTCCATAGCTGCTGCGCCCCATGCAGCAGCTACGTGCTGGAATACCTGAGCAATTATTTTTCAATTGCCGTGTTTTACTATAATCCTAACATTTTCCCGGAAAGCGAGTATACGAAACGGATCTGCGAGCAGCAGAGACTGCTTGACATGCTGCCGGCAAAGCACTCCATAAGCTTTATCGCAGGGCCTTATGAGAGTGAAAGATTTTTTAAGATGGCAAAGGGGCTTGAGCATGTGAAAGAGGGGGGAGAAAGGTGCTTTAAGTGCTATGAGCTGCGCCTCAGGGAGGCAGCTAAAATGGCGAAGAATGCGGAGTTTGATTATTTTACGACGACGCTTAGCATCAGCCCTCTGAAAAAGGCGGAGAAACTAAATGAGATTGGAGCCAGGCTCGGGGAGGAGTACGGTGTAGAGTACCTGAAGTCTGACTTTAAGAAGAAAAACGGATATAAACGTTCCATAGAGCTTTCGAAGGAATACGGACTGTACCGGCAGGATCACTGCGGGTGCGTATTTTCACGGAATGAGCCTGTGGGGCAGGAATGATTTATTGTTTGATTTTTGGCAAAAATATGGTAGAATTCATAGGAAGAAAAGAAAGAGAAAAAGGAGATTTATAATATGGCGCAGTTGTGGGGAGGGCGTTTCACAAAGGAGACGGACCGTTTAGTATATGATTTTAATGCATCGATTTCTTTTGACAAAAGGCTGTACCGGGAGGATATCGAGGGCAGCATGGCGCATGCCCGGATGCTTGCGGCGCAGGGCATCCTTACGGACGAGGAGCGGGAGGCTATCATAGACGGTCTTCAGGGCATACTGGATGAGCTGGAAAAGGGAAGCCTTTCCATAGGGTCTGAGTATGAGGACATCCACAGCTTTGTGGAGGCGGTCCTGACAGAGAGGATTGGCGAGCCTGGGAAGAAACTTCACACCGGGAGGAGCCGCAACGATCAGGTAGCCCTGGATATGAAAATGTATACAAGAAAAGAGATTTATAAAACAGACGAGAGCGTCACGGAGCTTTTGCATGTAATCTTAGAGGTCATGGAGGAGCATACAGATACTTACATGCCTGGCTTTACCCATCTGCAGAAGGCTCAGCCAATTACGCTGGCGCATCATATGGGAGCCTATTTTGAGATGTTTAAGCGCGACCATGAAAGGCTTCGGGATATCGCAGGGCGGATGGGAACGTGCCCCCTCGGCTCCGGCGCGCTTGCAGGAACCACGTATCCTCTGGACAGGGAATATACGGCGGAGCTTTTAGGCTTTGACGGACCGACGCTCAACAGCATGGACGGGGTGTCGGACAGGGATTACCTGATTGAATTTCTGGCAGCGCTGTCCATGATCATGATGCACCTTTCCAGGTTCTGTGAGGAGGTCATTATCTGGAATTCCAATGAATATCAGTTTGTGGATATCGACGATGCATACAGTACGGGGAGCAGCATCATGCCCCAGAAAAAGAATCCGGATATCGCAGAGCTGGTGCGCGGAAAGACGGGAAGGGTTTACGGCGCGCTCCAGGCGCTGCTGACGACGATGAAAGGAATTCCGCTGGCATACAATAAAGATATGCAGGAGGATAAAGAGCTTGCCTTTGATGCCATGGATACGGTAAAGGGATGTATCAGGCTGTTTGCCGGGATGCTGGGAACGATGAAGTTCCGGGAGGAGCGGATGGCGGCCAGCGCGAAGGAAGGCTTTACAAATGCCACGGACGCGGCGGATTACCTCGTGAACCATGGGGTGGCTTTCCGGGATGCCCACGGGATTGTGGGAAGATTGGTGCTTCTATGCATTGAACGGGGGATTGCCCTCGACGATCTGCCGCTTTCGGAATACAAGAAGATATCGGAGGTATTTGAGGAAGATATCTATGATGCCATCAGCCTTAAGACATGTGTGAATAAGCGCGTGACGCAGGGTGCTCCGGGGCATGGCGCTATGGAGAAGACAATTGGCATCTACAGGGAATATCTGGACGGCATAGGAAACGGAAAGAAGGATAAGGAATAGGAGTGAAGGAAAGATGGATCAGAAATTAAAGGTTGGAATTTTAGGAGCTACGGGAATGGTGGGGCAGCGTTTTATCGCATTGCTTGAGGACCATCCCTGGTTTGAGGTAGTGAAAGTGGCGGCAAGCCCCAGATCGGCCGGGATGACTTATGAAGAAGCTGCCGGAAACCGCTGGAAGATGCAGACGCCTATGCCGGAGTCTGTAAAGAAACTCGTAGTGGAAAATGTGAATGAAGTGGAAAAGACCGCGTCAGGCGTGGATTTTGTCTTCAGTGCCGTAGACATGTCAAAAGATGAGATAAAGGCGATTGAGGAGGCTTATGCAAAGACGGAGACGCCGGTTGTGTCAAACAACAGCGCCCACCGCTGGACGCCGGATGTGCCGATGGTAGTGCCGGAGATTAATGCGGGGCATTTTGACGTGATCAAAGACCAGAGAAAGCGCCTCGGAACAGACCGCGGCTTTATCGCGGTAAAACCGAACTGTTCGATACAAAGCTATGCCCCCTGCATCGCTGCGTGGAAGGAATTTGGCCCGAAGGAGCTTGCAGTCACCACTTACCAGGCAATCTCGGGAGCCGGAAAGACTTTTGCGGACTGGCCGGATATGGTGGAAAACATTATCCCTTATATCGGCGGGGAGGAAGAGAAGAGCGAACAGGAGCCGCTGCGTATACTGGGCAGGATTGAAAACGGGGAGATCGTAAAGGCGGAACTTCCGAAAATCACGTGCCAGTGTATCCGTGTTCCGGTTCTTGACGGGCATACGGCGGCTGTGTTTATCAATTTTGAAAAGAAACCTTCAAGGGAGGAGCTTATAGACAGGCTTGTGAACTTCAGGGGATTCCCACAGGAGGCAGGGCTTCCAAGCGCTCCGGGGCAGTTTATCCGCTATATGGAGGAGGACAACCGTCCTCAGGTTACGCTGGATGTCGGCTATGAGAAGGGCATGGGGGTCACGGTCGGACGGCTGCGGGAGGACTCCATGTTTGATTATAAGTTCGTGGGGCTTTCCCACAATACGGTGCGGGGCGCGGCAGGAGGAGCCGTGCTCTGTGCGGAGGCGCTGGCGGCAAAAGGGTACATTAAGGCAAAATAGGCGTAAGAAGATGAGGGAACTGCTATGGAAAAGAATATTTTGAATTTTTCGCAGAACAGGGAATTATCGTGGCTTAAGTTTAACCGTAGAGTTTTGGAGGAGGCGCAGGATATTACGGTGCCGCTTTTGGAGCGGATGAAGTTCGTCGCAATCTTTACAAGCAATCTGGACGAGTTTTTTATGATCCGTGCAGGCAGCCTTTTTGACATGGCGCATGCGGATCCGAAGGCAAAGGACAGCCGTTCCGGCATGACTCCGGACGAGCAGCTGGAGAAGATTTTTGAGGCGGTGGCCCCTCTTTACAAGGAGAGGGATAAGATCTATTCGGACATCCAAAAGCAGCTCCGCCCCTACGGAGTGTGCGGGTTAAACTATAAAGAGCTGGAGCAGCAGGAAAAGAAATATGTGAAGAAACATTTTAAAGAGCAGATTCTTCCTGTCCTGTCTCCCCAGGTGGTAGATGCGAACCATCCGTTCCCCCATCTGCTGAATAAGGAAATCTATGTGACGGCGAACCTGAGGGATAAGGATAAGACTATGCAGGGAATCGTTCCGGTTCCCCAGTTTGTATCTAATGTTCTGTATCTGCCGGGACACGATATCCGCTATATCAGAATGGAGAAGATCATCATGGAGCACTTAAATCTTGTGTTCCCCAAGTATGATATATCGGATGTGAACTATATCTGCGTGACCCGCAATGCGGATATCGCGCCGGATGATGAGGCGCTGGAGGTAAATGACGATTTTCGGTATCTGATGAAGAAGACGCTGCACAAGCGCCGCCGGATGTCGGTTGTGCGTCTCGAGGCAGCGGAAAAATTAAGTGCGGAGACTGAAAAATATTTCTGCAACAAATTTCAGATTAAGCCGAGGCAGATCTTCCGTACAAAGATGCCTATGAAACTGGACTATATCTTTGCAATCTGCGGGAACCTGCCGGAGCCTATGAAGAAGTCGCTGACCTATCCCCCGTTTGTGCCGCAGAAGAGCGCGAGGGTGCAGGACGGCAGCATTATGCGCCAGATAAAGAAGAAAGACCTGATTCTCTTTTATCCTTACGAGAGCATGGATCCGTTTTTGCGGCTCATAAAGGAGGCCGCCTATGACCCTAATGTCATGACCATCAAGATTACCATATACCGCCTTGCCAAGAAGGCGAGGCTCGTGGAGTATCTGTGCGCGGCGGCGGAGAACGGAAAGGAAGTAACGGTGCTTATCGAGCTTCGGGCGAGGTTTGACGAGCAGAACAATATTGACTGGTCGGAGCGAATGGAAGAGGCGGGATGCCGGGTAATCTACGGATTTGAGGATTACAAAGTGCACTCGAAGATATGCCTGATCACCTACCGGAACCGGGGCGAGATACAGTACATCACCCAGATTGGAACCGGCAACTACAATGAGAAGACGGCGGGTATGTATACGGACCTCTCCCTCATGACTGCGAACCAGAAGATCGGCACGGACGCCTCGGAGTTTTTTAAGAACATGGCAATCAGCAACCTTGAGGGAACCTACGAGCATCTGCTTGTGTCGCCTTTCGGCCTGAAACAGACTGTGCTGAGCCTTATGGATGAGGAGATTGCAAAGGGTGATGCCGGGCGTATCGTTATGAAGATGAATTCCGTGACGGATACGGATTTTATAGAAAAAGTGGCGGAGGCCTCCCAGGCGGGGGTAAAGATAGACCTTATCGTGCGGGGAATCTGCTGTGTGCTGCCGGGGATTGCAGGATATACGGACAACCTCCGGGTGATCAGTGTAGTAGGGCGCTATCTTGAGCATCCGCGCATCTTTAGTTTCGGCACGGGAGACGGGCAGAAATTATATATCGGCTCGGCGGACATGATGACGCGCAATACGGAGAAACGTGTGGAGGTGGCGTGCCCGATTCTTGATGCAGATGTGAGGAAACTTGTGACCCATTACCTGAAGGTGATGCTCAACGACAATATCAAGGCAAGGGAATTGCACAGCGACGGCAATTACTATAAAAAAGAACTCGTTCCGCCCTATATCGATTCCCAGGCTGCCTTTATGGAGGAGGCGGTCCGCGCGCGCAATGAGAAACCGGCGCAGAAGGAAAAGAGCCTGCTTGGCAGGGTGAAAGAGCTTATCGGAATGAGGGCGAGCAAAAGGAGTTAAGTACATTTATGGGGAAGGCACTTTACATTGCTGAGAAACCAAGCGTAGCGCAGGAGTTTGCGAAGGCGCTGAAATTAAATCTAAAGAGAAGGGACGGGTATCTGGAATCCGGGGAGGCGTATGTCACATGGTGCGTGGGGCATCTTGTGACCATGAGCTATCCGGAAAGTTATGACCCGTCATTGAAGAGGTGGAGTCTTGCGGCTCTGCCTTTTATTCCTGAGGACTTCAAGTACGAGGTGATCCCGGCTGTTGCAAAACAGTTCCGGGTCGTGTCCGGGCTTTTGAACAGGGAGGATGTGGAAACCATCTATGTCTGTACCGACTCGGGAAGGGAGGGGGAATATATCTACCGTCTGGTGGAACAGCAGTCCGGCGTGAAGGGGAAAGTGAGGCGCCGGGTGTGGATCGACTCCCAGACAGAGGAGGAAATCCTGCGGGGCATCCGTGAGGCGAAGGACTTAAAGGAATATGACAATCTGTCGGCATCGGCGTATCTCCGGGCAAAAGAAGATTACTTGATGGGGATCAATTTCTCAAGGCTTTTGACTTTGAAATACGGAAACAGTATTTCCAATTACCTGCATACGAAATATTCGGTCATATCTGTGGGCCGTGTCATGACCTGCGTCCTTGGCATGGTGGTTCGGCGGGAACGGGAGATCCGGGAGTTTGTGGAGATGCCGTTTTACCGGGTTATTGCCCGGCAGGGAGAAGAAGGACAGTGCTTTGAGGGAGAATGGCGGGCAGTGAAGGGGTCGAGGTGGTTTGAATCCTTTGACCTTTACAAGGAAAACGGATTCAAGGAAGAAAAAAAGGCACAGGAGCTGATTGACAGCTTGAGTGAGCCAAAGCCCGTAACCTGCCGGATTGAGAAGATTGAAAAAAAGAAAGAGAAGAAAAATCCGCCCCTCTTATTTAACCTGGCGGAGCTTCAGAATGAGTGTTCAAAACGCTTTAAGATAAGTCCTGACGAGACGCTCAGGATCATTCAGGAGCTTTATGAGAAGAAACTTGTCACCTACCCAAGGACGGATGCCAGGGTGCTGTCTTCGGCGGTGGCGAAAGAGATACATAAGAACTTGAACGGGCTGATGAAATATAGCCCGGCAGTGCCGTACTTACAGGACATCGTAAGTTTTGGCAGCCATAAGAACATTGCAAAGACCCGGTATGTGGACGATAAGCAGATTACAGACCACTATGCCATCGTGCCTACCGGGCATGGGATAGACGCTTTGGCATCTCTGCCTGACGTTCCGAAGAAAGTGTATGATGTGATCGTCCGGCGTTTCCTCAGCATCTTCTATCCGCCGGCAGTGTACCAGAAGGTGTCCATCGTCACAAAGATAAAGGAAGAGTGTTTTTTTGCCGGCTTTAAGGTGCTTGCGGAGGAAGGGTACTTTAAGGCGGCGGGAGTTCCGGGGAAGAAGAACGCCGCCCGGGAAGAAAGACAGGACAGCGGTGAGGAAAGCGGGCAGGACGCAGACCAGGTATTTTTTGAAAAGATACAGGCGCTTAAGAAAGGGATGGTCCTCCCGGTGCAGTCTTTGGAGATCAAAGAAGGGAAGACATCCCCCCCGAAACGCTATAATTCAGGTTCCCTCATCCTTGCCATGGAAAATGCCGGGCAGCTTATCGAGGATGAGGAGCTTAGGGCGCAGATAAAGGGGAGCGGCATCGGCACAAGCGCCACCAGAGGCGAGATCCTGAAAAAGCTATTCAACAATAAGTACCTTTCTCTTAATAAAAAGACGCAGATCGTCACCCCGTCTCTTCTGGGGGAGATGATCTTTGACGTGGTGGAACATTCCATCAAATCCCTCCTGAACCCAGAGCTTACGGCAAGCTGGGAGAAGGGGCTTACCTACGTGGCGGACGGGGAGATTACGGCGGAGGAATATATGGAAAAGCTGGACCGTTTCATCGTAAGCCGCACCCAGGGCGTGAAAGGGCTCAGGAACGAGGGGGCGTTAAAGGCGTGTTACGACAAAGCGGCAGAATATTATCCGAAAGGGAAATGAGGTACGTCATGTTTTGACTTTGGGGAGGAAAAGTGGTATTCTGTTTTAAATTGGATTAGGAAGGAGTTTTTTGGATGAAGGAATTAACAGTAGAAGAGCTGTATACGCTGGACGAGACGATTGCAAAGGATATTTTTGAGGGAGTTACATACCCGTGGGAGGTGCTGCCGAAAATCGGCGCGTTTATTCTGGAGCTTGGAGAGACGCTTCCCGCGGAGGAATATGACAAGATAGGTGAGGATGTGTGGATCGCCAAATCCGCGAAGGTGTTCGAGTCTGCCTACATTCACGGGCCTGCAATTATCGGAAAAGATGCAGAAGTGAGGCAGTGCGCGTTTATTCGGGGCAATGCCATCGTAGGCGAGGGAGCTGTTGTGGGCAATTCCACAGAGCTTAAGAATGTGATACTGTTTAATAAAGTGCAGGTTCCCCACTACAATTATGTAGGGGATTCGATTCTTGGGTACAAGGCGCATATGGGCGCGGGCTCTATCACATCCAATGTGAAGTCGGATAAAAAGCTGGTTGTAGTGAAGACGCCGGAGGGCAATATCGAGACGGGGATTAAGAAGTTCGGCGCGATGCTGGGAGACGAGGTGGAGGTCGGCTGTGGTACGGTGCTGAATCCGGGCAGCGTCGTGGGGAGCCATACGAATATTTACCCGTTGTCTTCTGTTAGAGGATTTGTGCCGGCAGGAAGTATCTACAAAAAGCAGGGAGAAGTTGTGGAAAAGTATGAGTAAACCCTGCGGGGAGAAGGAGGAGTGCAGGATGAAGACAATAGGTTTTATCGGTGTGGGGATCATGGGGAAATCCATGGTGAGAAATCTGATGAAAGCGGGATATGAGGTACATATCTTTGCCCGGACCAGAGAAAAGGCAGAGGATGTGATCGCGGAAGGCGCGGTGTTCCATGATTCTATCGTGGATTGCGTGAAGGAGCGCGACGCGGTGATTACCATTGTGGGATTCCCGAAGGATGTGGAAGAGGTATATTTTGACGCGGGAAATATAATGGACAGCGCGAAGCCGGGGGCGTACCTTATCGATATGACCACCACAAGCCCGATGATCGCTGAGGAGATTTATAAGGAAGGAACGCAGAGGGGATTCCATGTGCTGGACGCGCCAGTGACGGGAGGAGATACAGGGGCGAAGGCCGGGACGCTTTCTATTCTCGTGGGTGGCGAGAAGGAGGACTTGGAGGCTTGCGCGCCGCTGTTTGAGGCAATGGGAACGAACATCAATTACCAGGGAAAGGCCGGGTGCGGGCAGCATGCAAAGCTTGCCAACCAGATTATGATCGCGGGAACTCTCTCCGGCGTGTGCGAAGCGCTCACCTACGCAAAGGCTAAGGGGCTTGACCTTGAGACGGTGGTGAAGTCTGTGGCGACGGGAGCGGCGGGGAGCAGGCAGCTTGACTTGTTCGCGCCGAAGATTATGGCGGGGGATTTCGCGCCGGGATTTTTTATGAAACATTTTATCAAGGATATGACGCTGGCGCTTAATGAGGCGAACCGGAGCGGGCTGAGCCTGGAGGTGCTGAGCCAGGTGCTTGCAAGCTATGAGGAACTGCAGGCGGCAGGGCATGGAGAGCTTGGAACACAGGCGCTCATCAAATACTATGAGGAAGGATGTGCAGAGGATGATGAATGATAACTTTGTGACACTGGAGATTGGCAAGACGAAACATATCGCGCTGGTTGCCCATGACGGGAAGAAGAAAGCGCTGGTAGAGTGGTGTGATAAGAACAAAGAGATTTTAAAGGGGCATTTCCTGTGCGGGACCGGCACGACGGCGCGGCTTATCGCGGAGAAGACGGGCCTTCCGGTGAAGGGCTATAACAGCGGCCCGCTGGGCGGAGACCAGCAGATCGGGGCGAAGATTGTGGAGGGGCAGATCGACTTTATGGTCTTTTTGTGGGACCCACTTGAGGCGCAGCCTCACGACCCGGATGTGAAGGCGCTCCTTCGTATCGCGGTAGTCTATGACATTCCGGTTGCGAACAATCTTGCCACGGCTGATTTTATGCTCCGCTCGGAGTATATGGACGGCACTTATGAGAGGAAAGTTGAGAACTTTAATAAGACGGTTCAGGATCGGGTGAACCAAATGAAATAATAGGAGAAAAAGAGAAAGGGACTTTGCGGGCGGCGGAAGGAACTTAAGCTGACACCGGCAACCGCCTCCCATCATATGAGCATGTTTGTGGAATGTTTTGAGGAAGTTTTCCTGTAGAGGGTGAAACAGCACATCAGAGGAATAGTAGGAGGAAATAAGCATGGCACTTTCAACAATAAAAGCTGTATTTAATCATAATATACAAGACGTGTGGAATGTAGTCACTTCTTTAGAAAAATATCAATGGCGCAGCGATTTAAGTAAAATAGACGTAATAAACGAAAAGCAGTTTATTGAATATACCAAAGAAGGGTATGCAACTACTTTCTCGGTTACCGCATTTGAACCACCCAGGCGTTGGGAGTTTGATATGGAAAACAGCAAGGCTTATACATAGACGATTTAAAAAAGGAATTGGAGAGGGTTTATGAATAGCAGAGAAATTTATGACGGATTTCAGCTGAAATAATTGACATTGTTTTATTGCTGTGGTATGATTTCATAGTACTTTATTACTTTAAAGCGTTACGCTTTAAAGTGGAATCGAGTAAGGAAAGATGAGGGATTTACTATGGCAGTCAAATTATTTTTACTTGTGATTTTCTTTGCGGTGATGGTCTCGGTGGGGCTGTACAGCAGGAGGCATGCCACTAGCGTGGACGGTTTCGTGCTGGGCGGACGTTCGGTAGGGCCGTGGCTTACGGCGTTTGCTTACGGTACGTCCTACTTTTCAGCGGTTGTGTTCGTGGGGTACGCAGGGCAGTTCGGTTGGAAATACGGGATGGCGTCCACCTGGATCGGGCTTGGCAACGCGGTGCTTGGAAGTCTTCTCGCATGGGTGGTCTTAGGGCGGCGCACGAAGGTCATGACCCAGAAATTAAACTCCAAGACAATGCCGGATTTTTTCGGGGAGAGGTATGGGAGCAAGGCGTTAAAGATTGCGGCGTCGGTGATCGTGTTTGTGTTCCTGATCCCTTATACGGCATCGGTGTACAACGGCCTGTCAAGGCTTTTCGGGATGGCGTTCAACATTCCCTATACATACTGTGTTATCGGTATGGCGGTGTTTACCGGGGTGTATGTGATCCTGGGCGGCTATATGGCGACGGCCATCAATGACTTTATCCAGGGGATCATTATGCTGATTGGGATCTGCGCGGTCATCGGGGCTGTGCTTTCCGGCCAGGGAGGACTTATCGAGGCGATCAGGAAGATGGCGGAGATGCCAAGCGACGTTCCGGTTACTATGGGGCAGCCGGGGGCGTTCACCTCATTTTTGGGGCCTGACCCCTTAAATCTTCTTGGGGTCGTAATACTGACTTCTCTTGGAACATGGGGCCTGCCTCAGATGGTGGGCAAGTTCTATGCCATCAAGGATGAAAAGTCTATCAATACAGGAACGGTCATCTCGACGATTTTTGCGGTGATAATCTCCGGAGGATGCTATTTTCTCGGCGGTTTCGGGCGGCTGTTTGACAATGAGGCGATTTATGATGAGACGGGAGCAGTGGTCTTTGACGGGATTATCCCCTTTATGCTCTCTACGCTGCCGGATATTCTGATTGGCGTGGTGGTCGTGCTTGTATTGTCGGCATCTATGTCTACGCTGGCGTCGCTGGTGCTGACGTCAAGCTCTACGCTGACCCTTGACCTTTTAAAGGACAATGTGATGAAGGACATGGATGAGAAGAAACAGGTGCGGACCATGCAGGCGCTGGTGGTGTTCTTTATCGTGCTGTCTGTGGTGATCGCACTTGACCCGCCTACCTTTATCGCGCAGCTTATGGGGATCTCCTGGGGCGCTCTTGCAGGGGCGTTTCTGGCACCGTTCATGTACGGGCTGTACTGGAAGGGCGTTACAAGGGCGGCTGTGTGGGCAAGCTTTGCGGCTGGCGTGGGAATCACGGTTTCCAACATGTATTTCCATTATATAGCGTCTCCTATCAATGCGGGGGCAGCGGCGATGATCGCGGGGCTTATTGTCGTGCCGGCGGTGAGCGTTGTGACGCCGAAACCGGATAAGGCGAAGGTGGATGAAATCTTTATGTGCTATGAAGAGAAAGTGACCATATCAAAGAAACGGTCATTAGAAGAGTAAGGAAGAATTGAGCTGTCAGGAAATGACAGCTCTCCTTGTTGATAAAAATGAAAAATGGCAATATCTTTATAAGAGGGGGGAACGGCATCTGCCAAAGGTTTTCCGAATTTTAAATCCAGGAGGTTGCAGATTTGAAAAAACGAATTCTTTCAGTTGCTTTAATACTGTGCTTATGCATTTCTTTTCAGTCAACAACATATGCATGGCAGGAGGAACCTTCACCGCAGGAGGAGATTGCTGCGGCGCAGCCTGCATCTGAGCCGGCCACCCGTGACAGTACGGTACCTGCTCCGGCGGAAGCCTATAAAGCCATGATTGCGCTGAAGAATCAGGACGCGTATAAGGAGGGAACGCCCTGGACCGATTATGAGCCTTACTCGGACTCAAAAGGATATTATTACTGGAAGGGCGGAAATATTGACGGGAAGAGGATTAGCGCCGTGGGGTGCGTAGCCTTTGCCTTTATATTAAGCGATGCGGCATTTGGCAGTCTGCCGGCCAGGATGTCTGCCGCGGGGAGCTTTAAATTTGAGGATATAAAAGCCGGAGACATCCTGCGGGTAAACAATGATACCCATACGGTGATCGTGCTGGAGACAGGTGATGCGGGGATCGTTGTTGCCGAAGGAAACATCAGCGACGGAGACCACAAGGGCAAAGTCCACTGGGGGAGGGCGATCTCTAAGGAAGAGGTGATGAGAACCGCCAGCCATTATATCACCCGCTATCCGGAAGGATATATGCCGCCGGATGATTCTGCTGCAAATGACATAATCGGGGAGGGAGCTCTTGGCGGAGGGCTTACCTGGAAATTGACGAAAGCGGGTACCCTGACCGTCTCCGGAAAGGGGGCTATGCCGGATTTTGAAAGTGCTGATAAACAGCCCTGGAGCGGTGATAGCAGCAAGATCCGAAAGATTGTTATTGGAAATGGCGTTACAAGTGTGGGGGCCTGTGCTTTCAGAAACTGCCGGGCTCTTAGCGCGGAGATTTCCTCCAGCGTGAAAATAATCGGAAACAGTGCATTTCAGGGCTCATCGCTTGTTTCTGCCGCCATTCCTTCCAGCGTGAAAACAGTGGGAGACAGCGCGTTTCGCGAATGTAAGAATCTCAGCTCGGCGGCTGTTTCCGAAGGGGTGGAATCTATCGGCCAAAATGCTTTCCGCGCTTGTACGAAACTAACCTCTATAGCGCTGCCTGCAAGTATCGGGGAGGTGGGCGCCGCTGCGTTTTTCCAATGCCAGGCAATGGCAAGCGTATCGTTTGCTCCTGGCAGCAAACAGGTAAAGCTGGGAGACAATCTGTTTACGCAATGCTACTATCTGATGCGGGTGACGCTGCCGAAAAGTATAAACGGCATTGGAGACGGTATGTTCCAGAACTGCATGATGCTTGCCGGGGTTGAAATTCCCCAGGGCGCAGAGCGCATAGGAGGGTCGGCATTCGCCTCCTGCACCGGATTTACCACGGTCATAATCCCGGACAGCGTAACGGAAATAGGAACAGCGGCATTTGCCCAATGTACTTTGAAGGATATATACTTTACCGGCAGTGAAACGCAGTGGAACAGTGTGAGTAAAAGCGAGGATACGAAAGAGGCAGTGTCAAAGGCCAGGATGCATTATAATTATAAACCGGGCGGCGGCGGTTCCGGCGGCAACGGAGGCGGCAGCAGTTCCGGCGGCAATGGAGGCGGCAGCTCGGAAGACACAAAAGTACCGGAGCAGACCCCGGTCTCATCTATTGTCTGCAAAAAGGCGGTATATACGGTTTCATACGGAGCAAAGCCATTTAAGGTCAGTGCGTCATCTAAGAGCAGGATGACCTTTACAAGCTCTAGCCCGAAGATTGCCTCTGTGAATAAGGATACCGGAAAGGTGACGGTGAAAAATACCGGGATTGCCGTCATAACCATCAAGGCAGGGAAAGACTCTGAGAAAGTGACGATAAAGGTAACCCCGAAGAAACAGTCTGTGAAGTCGGCAAAGGCAGCGAAAGGCAAAAAGCTGACGGTGAAGTGGGCAAAGGATAAGAGGGCATCGGGATATCAGGTTCAGATAAGCACGGATAAGGAATTTAAGAAAAATGTGCAGGTCAGGAAACTGTCAAAGACATCCTGCACATTCAAAAAGCTGAAAAAGGGTAAAAGATATTATGTAAGAATACGCAGTTACAAAAAATCCGGCAAGGAAACTTTGTACGGCGCATGGAGCAAAAGGAAACTGAGCGGCAGGATTAAGAAGTAAAGAGCCGTGACAGATATGTCTGAGGGAGTTTTCAGGCATGAATCCGGTTGACAAACCAGAGTACGAATTTATATAATAATATACAGTGATGTTATATGTAGTTCACTTATGAAAAACTAGGAGGTAAAGAGACATGAAAAGCATTCGGACAAAAATCACCTTATGCCTGATGGTGACAGTCCTGGCTACACAGCTCGTGGTGGGGGCATCGAGCATAACGCTCAACTATAGGAGTACGCTCTCGACTGTGGATCAAATGATGAGTGAGACTGCAGTTCTTGCGTCGGAACGCATAGAACAGGAACTGACGGCCTACAAGAATGTTGCGGTGGATTCCGGCTGTATTCCACAGCTTCTCGACAAAACGGTTCCATTGGAGGAAAAACGCTCAATCATCGATGAGCGTGTCAGCATGCACGGTTTCCAGAGGGGGAACATCGTCGGCTCGGACGGCATCAGCATCTTTGACGGAAATGATTATTCCGACCGCGAATATGTCAAGCAGGCGATGCAGGGCAATGTCTACGTGTCAGAGCCGCTGGTCAGCAAGGTGACAGGGGAACTCTCGATTATGGTAGCGGCGCCTATCTACAAAGGGGGAATCAAAGGTTCCGATATTGAAGGCGTGGTCTACTTCGTTCCCCGCGAGACATTCCTGAATGACATCGTTTCCTCGATAAGCGTCAGCCAGCACAGCCGTGCGTATATGATCAACAGTTCCGGGGATACGATTGCGGATACTACACTGGAAACGATTACGGTTCAGAATATTGAAAAAGAATCGGAAGGCGACTCTTCCCTGAAAGAACTAGCGGCAATCCATTCTGCCATGCGCGAAGGAAAGAATGGTTTCGGAGACTATAAGGACGGAAAGAAGAGCATGTTTGCTGCTTATGCTCCGGTAAACGGCACAGACGGGTGGAGCGTGGCAGTCGTTGCCCCGCAGTCGGACTATCTTTCTACTACATATTTTGATATTGTTATAAATCTTGTGATGATGGTGCTTGCCATCCTGCTGTCGATTATCGTTGCCCTGAAACTTGCCAACAGCATCAGCCGGCCGATGAAAGCCTGTGCAGAGCGCATGCGCCTGTTGGTGGAAGGGGATCTGGAATCTCCGGTTCCGGAGGTTGTCAGCAGGGACGAGACGGGAATGCTGACGCAGTCTACCGCCGAACTGGTGCAGGGTCTGTCTGTCATTATCCGTGATATCGGATATCTTCTGGGCGAGATGGCGAATCAGAATCTGGATATCCAGTCCGAGCATCATGATGCTTATGTGGGAGATTTCCAGAGCATCCTGGATTCAATGCATAACCTGAAAGTAGAGCTGAGCGACATCCTCCATCAGATCAATACATCTGCGGAAGAGGTGTCAGATGCCAGCGACCAGGTATCTTCAAGCTCCCAGCACTTAAGCCAGGGGGCTGTTGAGCAGGCAAGCGCCGTTCAACAGCTGGCGGCCCGGATCAGCGAGATCTCAAATCAGATCAAGGACACCGCAGACAGCGCTCAGAAGGTGCGTGAGCAGACCCATCATGCAGGGGAAGGCGTATCTGTGTGCAACGCGCAGATGAAGGAGATGATGGAAGCGATGGATAAGATCCATTCCAGCTCTGAAGAGATAGGAAAGATCAACAAAACAATAGAAGATATTGCCTTCCAGACCAATATCCTGGCGCTGAACGCGGCTGTGGAGGCTGCACGGGCAGGCGCTGCAGGCAAAGGCTTTGCGGTTGTGGCGGATGAAGTCCGCAATCTTGCCAGCAAGTCGGCAGAAGCTGCCAAGAATACTTCCCTACTGATCACACATTCCACGGAGGCAGTGAAGACAGGTACGGAGATTGCAAAACATACGGCTGACGCTCTGTCAGATGTTGTGGAGAACATTCAGTCCATGGTCGGTTCTATCGACCAGATTTCCACAGTGTCAAATGAACAGTCGGAAGCAGTTTTGCAGGTAAATGAAGGGGTCAGCCAGATTTCTATGGTTGTGCAGACCAACAGTGCTACGGCTGAGGAGAGCGCGGCGGCCAGCGAGGAGCTTTCTGCTGAGGCGGCTAATCTGAAACGGCTTGTAGAACAGTTTACTCTTGCAGGAAATTAGGAAAATCAACTGTAAATAAAGCGCCCTCCCAGGGCGGTAAAAAATCGCTGCTTAAAAAATGAGCGGCGATTTTTTGTTGCCTTTCAGATTTTTCGGAATGTTAAAATACGCTGTTTGCGGAAATGGGCGGAAAGCTAAATTGCTGTTGCCGGAAATATTGATGATCCTGTCTAAAGAAATCCTCTGGAGAGATGGCATCTTTCCCGGCGAGGATGTCGTCTTTTCGCATGATGACACTTCATGAGTCTTTATCGGGGAGCTATAATGCATCATATTTTTTAAATCCGGTGTTCCGAATACCAGTCCAAAATCAAGAAACACTTTGTCGAGACATTCGGTAACGAATGTTCTGTTGCCGCTGGATATGTGGTAATGGATGCCGGGATAGTCTTTTTTATTCTCCGGCGGCCTTTGCCAGCAGGCGGATACCGTCTGTCTCACCGTCTCCGATATACACGTCGCCGATGATTACATTGTCTGAGAGCGCAATCTCATTTTCTTTTTTTCACCAGATTAAAGATTTCTTCCGCCCGCTTTCTGAGAAGCATTCCTTCTTCCGTAAGCGTTACTTTTCTAGAGCCTTTTGTTCCGCGAATCAGGAGCTGCTTTCCTAACTCTCCTCATGTGTTTATTAATCCTGCTGTAAGTTTCAGGATCAGGGAGGCATTCATATCGGAGACGGGGCGATCGTAGCCGCAGGGGCAGTTGTGAGAAAAGATGTTCCGGCAGGAGCAACCGTCGGCGCCGTTCCGGCAAAACCGATCGTGAAGAAGGGGCACAAAAGACAGGAGGAGTGGATAGGGGAAATAATCTGGCTTGCGTACCACAATTTGATACAATGCACCTAAACATGAGTTTGGTGCATTGTTTAACGATAGGAATTTTAGATATATATTGGGAAAATACAGGTATACAGAAACATCGCAACAAGGGAATTGATACAATGGAAGACCGCAGAAATGCGTGGGAATAAGCCTTTCTACGGATTCTGCGATTTTATTTTTACGATTTTGCGACCTTCTTTTGCTACGGAGGTTGCTCTGTTTTCTGATTTTGCAAATCTTCTTAACGATAGCAGGAATTGTTAAAAGGAATGAATAGTGTAAGGATATCCAGACAACGTTTGGAAAGAATCGTATAGCACTCCATCCGGTTCTTTGTATCCCGGACATGAATCTGCATATTTGTGCGGGAGATATCATCATAATGTAGATGGATCACTTCGGAAACCCGCATTCCGGAAGAATACATCGTTGCAAACATGGCTTTATATTTGATATCATCGACAGTCAGTATGGTTGGAAGCTTGTGTTCCAGAATCATACGTGGAACTGTGATATCATCCATATGCAGGACATTCCGATAGAAAAAACGGATAGCCGAATTATAGAGGTTCAAAGTTGTGGCTTTCAGCACTTCCTCTTTTTGGGCAAGCAAAAAAGTCCTAACGTCCTGACAGGTAAGTTCTTCCGGGGGCTTAGCTTGATATTTCAGGAAGTAAGAAACATAGTTTTTATAGCAATTGATGGAACGTTCTTTGAGGTTGCGGATTTTTCCGGTTTCCTCAAGCTGTTCTAAATATTTATCATACATAACAAAATCCTCTATGCAAAATCAGTAGTAATCAAAACACTGCTTTACACGGAGGTGCATTTGGGTCATAAATCCGCTTGCCAATCAAGCGGAAAGATGGTATTCTTTTCATAGGCAGTGGGATGGTCGATTCTGCTTGATTGTTTCGTTGTGGTGACTTAACAATACTGCTTTTAGGACTTGCTTTCCACTGCTTTATGTTACAGAAACGAAAAATTGCTATGCCACAACCTTGGCAGGCCATCGCGCAGCGATTTTGCTCAATCGTAATTTGGGAGGAATTTATTTTGAAAAAAATAGGAATTACAATTATAAAATCCATAGGCTTTTTTCTGGGATGGGCAATATTGGTTTCTATCTTGCCGTTATCATCTTCAAAGGAACAAGTTATATGGAGGTTATGGGCAGAAATTACACCTCTATTGGCAATAGCAGTTTTTACTCTCGTCTTTTGGTTTGCTGAAAGGAGAAATGTAAAGTTACATTTATTCGATAATCCATTAAAGGGAATAGTATTGGGAGTAATTACAGGGATTGTATGGTTAGCTATTCCTGTTTTGGTAATGTATGTAGCAAAAATTATCCATTTTGACAGAACTAACTTAATTAACCTATTTCCTGTTTGGTTGCTGGCAGTATTTTTAAATACAATTATGCAGGAACTTCTTGTACGTGGTTATTTGTACCAAATGCTTAAACAAAAGCACAATATAATTGTTGCTACGGTTGTGACAACAATACTTTTTACGGCATTGCACGGAGGGGCATTTGAAGCAGGTGTTATTCCTGTTTTAAATGTACTTACTATGAGCTTGCTTATGACAGCAGTCCTTGAATATAGTGGCTCTATTATAGCACCAATTATTATGCACTTTTTATGGAATGGAATTGGTGCATTAGTTTTAGGTGGTGTGTCACTTGCTGATGACTATCCAAATCTGTTTGTTACGACTTTTACTGGAAACGATATTTTGTCCGGCGGAATTTGCAAAATTGAAGGAAGTATAATAGTTCTAATTGTCAATGCAGTTTTGATTGCATTTTTTATATTCATACAAAAGAAAAAAATATGAACATAAATTATACTTTGGAGAGTATTTGGGGAGGATATCGGTAAAAATTGGAGACGATTTTATGTCAGGACAAGATGCACTATTTGAGAGGTTAGCGCGTGAACCGAATATTACAGTTGAAGAAATGAAGGAAATTATCTCTGCCCGTATTTTAAAAGGATGGAATTACCCGAATCCAATAAGGCAGGGGCAATGGAGAAAGATATCTTCAGGGGGATGTGTTAAAATTGTAATTAGGAACCCTATGAACGGATCAAAGAATATGGAAAAAATTTTTTCTGCTACATGGCGACAGGGACTCTATTGTGCCGATTTTCTATTCTGACAAACTCTGGCGGCTTTTCATACGGCAAATCTGCTGCCTAGCACGCTGTCTGTAGCCACCAGTTTTCTTGGGGTGTATATGACATTTCGCAGGAGCGCGTTTTTTGCACTGGGCTATGCGGCAAATGACGTGGTGCTTATCGTGCTCTGGGTTTTGGCGGCATGCGCGGACATATCATATATTTCGGTTGTCATCTGTTTTGGGGTATTTTTGGTAAATGACATCTATGGGTTTGTGAGCTGGTCGAAGATGCAGAGGAGGCAGGAAGAGGATAACATACATCAAGAAAAGTGATTATATTTATCACTTTCTTTTTTTGCGGTTCTGTGATAGGATAGGGGAGAGTTAAATTTAGACAATAAGATTGATGAATCTTAATTCACAGCTTGGAGCTGTTTCGATGGCTCCAATATAAAAGGAGATGGATGACATGAAGAATTTTGACAAGTATGAGCGGACTTATTTTATGCCGCCGGTGGTGAGCTACGACTGGGTGAAGAAGGAGTATATTGAGAAACCGCCGATCTGGTGCAGCGTGGATTTAAGGGATGGCAATCAGGCGCTGATTGAGCCTATGAGCCTTGAGGAAAAGCTGGAGTTTTTCCAGATGCTTGTGGATATCGGGTTTAAGGAGATTGAGGTTGGATTCCCGGCGGCATCGGAGACGGAGTACCAGTTTATGCGGACGCTCATTGAGAAGGATATGATTCCGGACGATGTGACGGTGCAAGTTTTGACCCAGGCAAGGGAGCATATTATCAAGAAGACTTTTGAGGCGGTGAAGGGCGCGCCCCACGCGGTGGTGCACCTTTACAACTCTACTTCCGTGGCGCAGCGGGAGCAGGTGTTTAAAAAAGACAAGGAAGAGATCAAGCGGATTGCGGTGGAGGGAGCAAAGCTCCTTCTGGAGCTGGCAAATGAGACGGACGGCAATTTTACGTTCCAGTACAGCCCGGAGAGCTTTCCGGGTACAGAGGTTGACTACGCGGTGGAGGTGTGCAACGCGGTGCTGGACGTGTGGCAGCCTGCGGCGGACAATAAGGCGATCATCAACATCCCGACTACGGTTGAGAATGCCATGCCCCATGTATTTGCCTGCCAGCTTGAGTATGTGCATAAGAACTTAAAGTACCGGGATAATGTGATCTTGTGCCTGCATCCTCACAATGACCGGGGGTGCGGCGTCGCCACGGCGGAGCTTGGCATTCTGGCGGGGGCAGACCGCATCGAGGGCACGCTTTTTGGGAACGGGGAGCGTACGGGTAATGTGGATATCGTGACGCTGGGCATGAATATGTTCTCCCACGGGGTTGACCCGGGGCTTGATTTTTCGGATATGCAGCGCCTTCGGGAGACTTATGAGAGGCTGACGCGGATGGAGGTAAATCCGAGGCAGCCTTACGGCGGGGATCTGGTGTTCACTGCATTTTCCGGGTCCCATCAGGATGCCATCGCCAAGGGGATGGCGTGGAGAGACGAGAAGAAGTGCGCGATGTGGACGGTTCCTTATCTTCCCATCGACCCCCAGGATGTGGGAAGGCGGTATGATTCTGACGTCATCCGCATCAACAGCCAGTCCGGGAAGGGCGGCGTAAGCTATATCCTGAAACAGAGCTTTGGCATCAATCTTCCGATGAAGATGAGGGAAGAGGTGGGGTATCTGGTGAAGGACGTGTCGGATAAGGCTCACAAGGAGCTCAGCCCTGAGTGGATTTATGAGATATTTACGGACAATTATGTGAATACCAAGCCGGTATTTTCTATTGACGAGTGCCATTTCAAGCAGGTGGACGGGATTACGGCGGAGGTTTCCATCAACCACAGCGGGGAGAGCCGCACTATTACCGCCAACGGAAACGGGCGTCTGGACGCGGTGAGCAATGCGATCAAGCAGTATTTTAATATCAGCTATGAGCTGCGGTTCTATGAGGAACATTCGCTGACGAGGGGGTCGTCTTCTAAGGCTGCGGCTTATGTGGGAATCACCTGCAACGGCAAGAATTTCTGGGGCGTTGGCATTGACGCGGATATTATCAGCGCGTCCATCGAGGCTCTGATCGTGGCGGTGAATAAGATTGAGGAGATCGGCAGCGCGGAGACGTGCAAGGATGCAAGGATGATTGAGATCATGAACTATATCCAGGCGAATTATATCGACATTACGCTGGATGACATCGCGGAGCATTTCTTCCTGTCGAAACCTTATATTTCCAAGTATATTAAGGAAAAGTCGGGGATGACCTTCGGGGAATTGGTGAAGAAGATCCGGATGAAGAAGGCGAAGGCGCTCCTTAAGAGCAGCAATATGACGGTGGAGAATATCTCGCTGTCGGTAGGATACCAGAATGTGGAGCATTTTAACCGGCTGTTTAAGAAGGCGTATAATATGACGCCGATGCAGTTTCGGAATCAGAAGTAAAGAGGGCGCGGTTTTGGGTGAAACTATATCCCGTTTAACCGGGAACGGCGTGTGAATGGATTAATAACGGAGGCTTAAGGCGTATGGGAATGTTCTCGTCTTAAGTCTTTGTTGCTTTTGGAGTCCGTCTTTCTGAAAAATTCGGGTGTTAATATTTAGTTTGGAGTTTTAACGGTTATATGCTAAAATAGGAGGACGAATAATTTTGCTTACGGAGTGATGGGATTTGAAGACGGATTATAAGGACAAGGGGCTTTCTCTTTTGCACAAGGGCCAGAAGGGGATCGTCCATGCGGTATTCAGCCGGTTCGGGCTGACGGTGGTTCTGCTTATTGTGCATGTGATCATTCTTTTCAGCGTGTTTCAGTGGTTCGAGGAGTTCCTTTTGCATTTTTATGGAGTGTTGGTGCTGTTTACTTTTGGGATGGTCGTCTATCTTTTGAACAGCAGGATGAATCCTACGGCGAAGATTACGTGGCTGATCGTGATCTCGCTGCTGCCGGTCTTTGGCGTGCTTTTGTACCTGTATACGCAGAGCGATGTGGGGCATCGGGCGCTTAAAGGGAGGGTTGACCGGATCGCAGCGGATACGTGGATGAGCATCCGTCAGCCGGAGGGCGCGCTTGAGGGGCTTGCGGGAGAGTGCCCGGGGGCGGCGTCTCTGGCGCGCTATATGGGCAGGAGCGGGTGCCATCCGGTGTTTGAGAATACGGCGGTGACTTATTTCCCTCTCGGGGAGCGCAAGTTTGAGGCCATGCTTGCGGAGCTTGAAAAGGCCGAGCATTTTATTTTTTTGGAATACTTTATCGTGGACGAGGGCGTGATGTGGGGGCAGATCCTGGAGATTCTTGCGAAGAAGGCGGCCCAGGGGGTGGACGTGCGGGTGATGTATGACGGTACTTGTGAGTTTGCCCTGCTGCCCAGGGATTATCCGAGGCGGCTTAAGAAACTTGGGATCCGGTGCAAGGTGTTTGCGCCGGTGACGCCGTTTGTGTCTACCTGCTACAATTACCGGGATCACCGGAAGATATTGGTGATTGACGGGCACACGGCGTTTAACGGGGGCGTGAACCTGGCGGACGAGTACATTAACCGGAAGGTAAAGTACGGCCACTGGAAGGATGCGGCCGTCATGCTCAAGGGCGAGGCGGTAAGGAGCTTTACCCTGATGTTTCTGCAAATGTGGGGAATCGGCGAGCGGAAGGATGAGTACGCCCGTTTTCTGGCCTATGACCCGCATCCGGTGAAAGGGGCCGGAGGGTATGTGGTTCCTTACGGGGATTGCCCCCTTGACGGGGAGAAGGTGGGGGAGAGGGTGTATATGGACATCCTGAACCGCTCCCTTTCTTATGTACATATTATGACGCCCTACCTGATTCTGGACGGCGAGATGGAGACGGCGCTTAAGTTCGCGGCGGAGCGCGGGGCGGAGGTTGTGCTGATCCTGCCGGGAATCCCGGACAAGGCGGTGCCTTATGCGCTGGCCAAGACGCATTACATGCCGCTTTTGGAATCCGGGGTGAAAATCTATGAGTACACGCCGGGGTTTGTCCACGCCAAGGTGTTCTTAAGCGACGGCGCGGAGGCGGTGGTGGGAACTATCAACCTGGACTACCGGAGCCTTTACCATCATTTTGAGTGCGCCACTTACCTGTACGGCGTTAGCTGCATCCGGGAGATTGAGGAGGATTTCCAGGCGACTCTTTTGAAATGCAGGCGGGTCACGCCGGAGACTGTCCGGAAGGAGAAGTGGACGGTGAGGCTTACCGGGCGGCTGATGAAGGCGATCGCGCCGCTGATGTGAGGGCGCGATAAGGGCGGCATGAGGAGAAACAGTGTTGCCGGGATTATTGTGTCAGGACGGGGATTTCAATCTGTACGATATAATCTTCAATCTGCTCCGCCACGGTCTCGTTGATTCCTTTTTCGTAGGAATAGCCGGTCAGCGTTAGGCCGCGGGCCTTGGCGTAAGTGAGGATTTCCCGGTACTTTTCCGGGAGGGCGCTTAAGTCTCCTTTGTGGAAGGCTCTTAAATATGTTCCGCCGGGCTGTATGTGCAGTCCGGCTTTTTGGGTGAGGAGGGGTATCTCGATAAACAGCTTTGTGTAGCTGTCATAGCAGCCGTCTAGCAGGCTTTTTATGGGAATCATGGAGCCGTAGGAGGCGTCGCGGAGGCGGCCGAGCCGGCGGCGGGATGTCTCGGCGGTAATCAGCTCTACTTCTTTTTCAAAGGTGGTGTCTTTGTCGATGTCTACGGTTACCAGACACCGTTCTTCTTTTTTGGCAACCGTGATTTCCGACAAGTCTATAGTCTGTAAGGTGACCATGTTCTGGTGGTGGCTATGCAGTGTCTTTCGGATGGCCTGAAGGTGCATAAGCTGCGCGTCCACATCTTTGATCTTTTTTTCCAGAAGATTTTTCAGGCTCTCTGCGGAGCGCATTTTTATAAATTTCTGTATCTCGGCGACGGATACGTTGAGCTCCCTGAGCAGGAGGATGGTTTCTAAAAGGGGGCTTTGGCGGTAGCTGTAGTAGCGGTAGCCGTTCTCTGCGTTTTTCGCGGCGGGCTTAAAAAGGCCGGTCTCGTCGTACCACATCAGCGTCTTTTTGTTGATGTCGTGGAGCGCGGCGAATTGTCCGATGGTAAGTAATTTTTCTTTTCTGTCCATAGTGATTTCTCCTTGACTGTACTGTTACTGTACGGTTTATGATACTACAGGAGGATATTAATTGCAAGGCGAGGAGGATGATTATGGAAAGCCAGAATGTATATTTAAAGCCTGTAACTTTTAACAATATTTTGAAATTTGCGGTTCCTACCATTGCGATGACGGTGTTTATGTCATTTTACTCTATGGTTGACGGCCTGTTTGTATCGAACCTTATCGGAACGAAAGCTCTGTCGGCGGTCAACCTGACCGCGCCGTTTATCCAGCTTGTGACCGCGGTCTCTACCATGCTTGCCACCGGGGGCAGCGCGGTGATCATGAAGAAGATGGGGGAGAAGAGGGAGGCTGAGGCGAGGGAGGATTTTACATTTTTGATTGCTGTAAATGTGGCGGTGGGGATTGCTGTGTGCATTCTGGGATATGTGCTGATGGACGGGGCGTTTGCGGCTTTTGGGCTGTCTTTTGAGGTGGCGGCATACTGCGAGGAATATTTGAGCCGCTATCTTTTGTTTACGGTTCCGATTCTTTTGATGAACAATTTTTCCCTCTATATGATCGCAAGCGGGAAGGCGTCGCTTTCTTTTGCCTGTTCTGTGGCGGGAGGGGTTTTGAACATGGCCCTTGACTATCTGTTTCTTGGTGTGCTCGGTACGGGGATTGGCGGCGCTGCGGTGGCTACGGGGCTTGGGTATTCGGTGACTGCGGTGGCGGGGCTTGTTGTGTTTTGCAGGAAAAGCAGTTTCCTTCATTTTCAGAGACCGTCGTTTCGCCCGGGGGTGCTTATTGCTGCCGCCGCTAACGGGTGCTCCGAGATGGCGGGCGCGCTTGTCACGGGAATCGTCACGCTGGCGTTTAACTGGATGATGCTCAAGGCCGCGGGCGAGGAGGGGGTTGCCGCGGTCACGATCATCATGTATGTGCTGATGTTCGCAAGCTCCCTCTATACGGGATATTCTTACGGGGTTGCGCCTATGCTGAGTTATTACTGGGGTGAGGGGGATTCCGGAAAGCTTAAAAGGGTAGTTTCCGTGAGCCTTAAGGTGATTGCCGCGATTTCTGTTCTGACGGCGGCTGCATCTTTCCTTTTCACGGAGCCTATGGTGGCTGTCTTTGCAAGGCCGGGCAATCCGGTGCATGCCCTTGCGGTGACGGGAAATAAGATCTGTACGGCGGCGCTTTTGTTTATCGGCTTTAATATATTTGGCAGCGGGATGTTCACGGCGCTGTCAAATGGAGCGGTGTCTGCGGTTCTTGCGTTTTCCAGGTCTTTTGTGTTTATGCTGGCGGCGCTTTTCCTTCTGCCGCTTTTGTTTGGCATAAACGGCGTCTGGCTGGCGACGCCTGCGGCGGAGTTTATGGCGCTTGTTCTGTCGGGCTGCCTGTTTTTGAAGTACAGGGAGAGATACGGATATTGTTAATGTTAAGGCGTGAGTTCCTTTGTTCAATGAGGGTAAATTATAAAAATATATAATCTTACATTGTATGATAACGAAAAGTGGAGTAATATAAATGCACAATAAATGGTAAAAAAAAATTTTAAAATGTCAAGGAAATGGAGCATGGTGGTAAAATGAAAATTGAATTGAAAAAATGGAGTTTTGAAGATAAGGAATTTCTCATAAAAATGTGTAACACTATAGATCGAAACTATTTATCGGATAGATTACCCGACCCATATACAGATGAATCAGCAGAATGGTGGTTAAATATGGTAGAAGAAAACGATGAAAAAAATGGTGTGTTTCGGGAAATCGTTGTTGATGGTAAAATAGCAGGCGCAGTGTCAGTTGAACAAAAGGGAGATGTTTACCGGAAAGATTCTGAAATTGGATATTATTTGCTGCAGGAAGTATATTCGAAGGGAATCATGACAGAGGCGGTAAGGCAGATCTGTGAAATTGCTTTTGAGAAATTAGATATCCTTCGAATTACGGGAATGGTGTATGAACCTAATATTGCATCTAAAAAAGTGCTGGAAAGGAACAATTTTTTACTTGAAGGCGTAATGAAAAAAGCAGTTATAAAAAACAACAATATTTATGACCTCTGTATTTACGGAAAAGTAAGATAATTTTAAGTTTCATTTGAAAATGCAGGGTACAAAAGGGTTTGGAATCCGGTACTATGCGGTCAGGAGGGATAGGATGTATTACAGGGAAAGTGATTTTCTGGAGACGGCGGACAGCGCGACTTTAGCGTAGATTGCCAAGGCGAGGCGGCTTACGCGGGAGTATTATCTCGCGGATTATGAGGATGCAAAAAAGAGGGAGGCTATTTTGCGGGAGCTTTTCGGCGGGATGGGGGAGAATGTGCTTGTTGACGCGCCTTTCCACTGTGACCACGGGGATAATATTTACCTTGGAAATGATATTGTCATCGGCATGAATTGTACGTTTGTGGACAATCAGGAGATCCGCATCGGCGACCGGGTGATGATTGCGTCTAATGTGCAGATCTATACGGCATCTCATCCGGTGTCGCAAAAGGAGCGGCTGGCAGCGGACTGGAAGGAGCGGGGAACAACGTTTTTCAGGACGTATGCACTGCCGGTGGTGATAGAGGACAGTGCGTGGATTGGCGGCGGGAGCATCATCCTGCCGGGCGTGACTGTCGGGGAGGGGAGCGTCATCGGCGCGGGGAGCGTGGTGAACCGTGATATTCCAGCGAACTGCGTGGCTGCAGGGAACCCCTGCCGGGTGATCCGGAGGCTGGATGAAGAAATTTAATCTGGAATGTTTTGGCGGGTTTCGCGTATGGGGCGGGCGCGCCGGATTAGGAAAGGAATTATGGATTTATGGAAAGAGATTTGACTTCCGGCAGCGTGTTTCAGAATATCGTTTCTTTTTCGCTGCCTTATCTGTTATCGTATTTTCTGCAGACGCTTTACGGGATGGCGGATTTGTTCATCATCGGCCAGTTTAATGGCGTGGACAGCATCACGGCGGTTTCCGTGGGCGGGCAGGTGATGCATATGCTGACGGTGATGATCGTGGGGCTTGCCATGGGCTCTACGGTGACGATCGCAAAGGCGGTGGGGGGAAGGGACTTGACCCAGACTTCCCGCGCCGTGGGCAATACGGTTACGCTGTTTATGGGCGTGTCTGCCGGGGCGACGGCTCTGCTGCTTATATTTGTAAAGTCTGTGGCGGCGGTAATGTCTACGCCGGTGGAGGCGTTTTCGGAGACGGTGGCCTATCTTACTATCTGCTTTGTGGGGATTCCCTTTATCACAGCGTACAATATTATCAGCTCGGTGTTTCGGGGGCTGGGGGATCCTAAGAGCCCGATGTACTTTATTGCGGTTGCCTGCGGGGTGAACATCGGGCTTGACTGCCTGTTTATCGGCGTGTTCCATATGGGAGCGGCGGGGGCTGCCCTTGGTACGGTGCTGTCTCAGACGGTCAGCGTCGCTGCAGCGTTTGCGGTGATTTTTAAGAGGAAAATGGGCATCTCGCTCCGGCGGGAGGACTTTCGGCCGCAGTCGGCGGCTATGGGGCAGATTTTGAAAATCGGAGTTCCCGTGGCGGTGCAGGACGGGTTTATACAGATTGCGTTTATCGTCATCACGGTCATTGCCAACCGCAGGGGCCTGAGTGATGCTGCCGCCGTGGGGATCGTGGAAAAGTTCATCGGGGTAGTGTTCCTTATCCCGTCTACCATGCTGTCAACGGTGTCCGCCCTCTGCGCCCAGAATATCGGAGCCGGAAAGCATGGGAGGGCGGCGGCTATCCTGCGCTATGCCATCTGCATTACTGCCGGGTTCGGATTTTTCGTGTCCGTCGCCGTACAGTTTGCCGGGGGCGTTATCGTGGGGATGTTTACGGGAGACGCGGAAGTTATTATGCTCGGAGACCAGTATCTTCGGTCTTATATCTGGGACTGCATGATCGCGGGGGTGCATTTTAGCTTTAGCGGGTATTTCTGCGCCTATGGGCTGTCGGGGATTTCTTTCTTGCATAATGTGCTGTCTATCGTGTGCGTGCGCGTGCCGGGGGCGTTCTTTGCCTCCCGGTGGTTCCCGGAAAACTTATACCCCATGGGGCTTGCCGCGCCGGGCGGGTCGCTTTTGTCGGTGGCGGTGTGCGTGATAGCGTTTGGGTGGATGAGAAAACAAAGGAAAATGGAATGAATGTGAGCATTAAAAAAAGATAAGCATCCGTACCCTGAGAAAGTTGGATGCTTATCTCTTTTAATGAAAACAAACCCGGATTTGGGGATGGCATGACTACTCTTTTATTTCGTCAATATCTGTTAAATTAACACCGGCAGTCTGAAGGATTGTTTTTAAAACAAGATACTCTCTTTTTAATTCGGCATATGTTTTTACAGCGTTTTCTTCTTTGGCTAAACTCATATAGTTTTGAATCTTTTTAAAATCGTCAACTGCCGCTTTCATGATTTCAAGACCGTTTGGCATATTATCACCTCTCTTTTTGAAAGTGTGTTTATCAGGTACTTTCATTATATCAATTCGTGATTTCGGTGTAAAGACTTATTGATGTCCGTGTGGATTCTGCATTAAAACAGGAGGCGGAGGCATTGTTTAATGACCTTGGGTTAAATATGTCCTCTGTGATGGAGTTACAGAATACCCATTGTCTACGAAGAAATTCCTTACGGCTGGCGGTTTCTTTGTTAAAATCACGTTTGGTTATGTACTGGTCAGCCACAGGGAACATACTCCGATTTATTTTGATTCATCTCAATATTTCCGTACCATAGTCTAATAAAAAGTGCTATAATATTCACAAATCATCCCAAGCCAAAATATATAAAATATGCTAATGCAAACATAAATCCCAGCTATACCCAGGCATCCCATCGCCCTGTTTCCTCACTCGGACGTAAAAGGGGCGATGGGATGCCGTCCTGGTGTATCAAGGCATTTTGTATACCATATTTATACATTTTGGCTCATACAACATTTTTCAGGAGGTACAAAGATATGATTATTTGTGCAAGCCATCTTATGACAGGCGACGGAAAGACAGTTCTTGAGGACAAGGCTGTCCTGACAGGAGCAGACGGAAAGATTAAGAAAATCGGCCCAAAGGAGGAGCTGACTGCCGAATTCCTCGAGGAGGAGGTAAAGGATTACGGCGATGCCACCATCCTGCCGGGGCTTTGCGACATGCACGCCCATCTGGGATATTACTATTCCCAGCCCGACAGCTTTAACTACGGGCCGCAGCTTATTATGCTCTATGCGCTGCAGCACGCTCAGGCAGCTTTTGAGCGGGGCATTACGTCAGTGCGGGATATGTGCTCTGCCCGCGGGGTCTGCAAGAACTTAAAGCTGGCGGCGGAGAAGGGATTTGTGACAGTGCCGAGGATTACCCACACGGACGCGGGGATGTGCATGACCGGCGGCCATGCGTGGGATGAGGCGGCGGAAGTGGACGGGCCGTGGGAGATCCGGAAGGAAATCCGCAGGCAGGTGCGCGACGGGGCGGACTGGGTGAAGATTCTCACGACACACCGCTCCCATATCCCGGAGTTTACCCAGGAGGAGCTTGACGCGGCGGTGGACGAGTGCCACAGGAGAGGCATCAAGTGCGGCGTCCACGCGGGAACGAATCCGGGCATCCAGATGTGCATCGATGCAGGGTTTGACACCATCGAGCATGCGACCTTCATGACCGTCGACCACGCAAAGCAGATGGCAGAGAAGGGAATTGCCTGGACGCCGACCATTATGGCGTACACGCTGTTATATGACATTTGCAGGGAGAAAATGGAAAGCCATGCAGGCGCGCCGGTGAATGACCCGGTGATGCAGAAAGAGATTAACGATTATCAGTATTTTGAGCCGGCGTACAAGGCTTACCGGGATAATTTCAAGGCATTTTACGATACCGGCGTGACGGTTATCGCCGGAACGGACATGGTGATGTACCAGTCGCCGTTCCTGCCGCTGAACCGGGAACTTCAGTATATGGTAGAGTACGGCATCACTCCGGTACAGGCTATCCAGACTGCTACATTCAACCCGGCGAAGGTGCTTGGCGCCGAGGCGGAGAGAGGGCTGATAAAAGAAGGGCTTGACGCGGATATTTTAGTTGTGGGCGGCGACCTGAGCAAAGATATCAAGTGCTTAAATGACGTAAAGCTTGTGACCATGGGCGGAAAACGTGTGTTTGAGGACGGGGTCCGGTATGTCGGAACCAGCAATATGTTTATGTAAAAATAAGCTGCCGGGATTGGCCGGCAGCTCTTTTCAAAATTTTTATTCCATTAAAAGCGGAGGCTTTTGATAAAGCTTTCGCTCTATCTGTCTGCGCTTTTTCGCGATTGCTTTTAGAGTTTCCTCCGCCTTTTCTTTTTCTGCTATCTCTTCCAAATCTTCTAAAATCGTATGCTGATCAAAGAGGTAACAGTTTAATTCTTTTTTTTATTGTAGCATGTTTTGAGTCTTATTTCTACACGTGTTTTGTATAAAGCGATACGTAACTATTCTCGTTTTGCTGGACATATTCTTTCTTTGTTCCAAACCCGGTTGTAACTGGGGCTTTAGAAATGTTACAATCTCAGAAAACGAAAACCAGCGGAGGGATTTTAACATGGAACGAAGACGGCAGTATGATTCGATAGAAAGGATCTTGCAGACAGTGAAGGAAAAGCTTAAGGGGGAGGAGAGGCTTGCCAGGATTTTTGAGAACTGCTACACAAATACGCTGGACAGGACGGTAAAGCGCATGCCGGACGGAACGGCATACGTGGTGACCGGAGACATTCCTGCTATGTGGCTCAGGGATTCGGCGGCTCAGATGCGACCCTATCTCATCGCGGCAAAGGAGGAGCCGGAGTATGTCTTCCTCCACGAGATGGCGGCGGATAAAAGGGGCAATACTTTCGGTGCGATTATAAATCCCGGGCTTGGCATCGGCCTTAAGATTGATTATAATGTGAGGGAGCTGCCTTACTTTATGCAGTGGAAATCTATCGCGGCGGGAGATTATGTGGCGGGCCTTGAGCCTGCCAATGCAAGCGTCTATGGGAGGGCTTACCACCGGGAGAAGGGTGACCTTCACCGGATGGAGCCGTTTTCTGAGGAGGTCAAGAGGCTTAAGCTTACTTTCCTTACAGGCGCGGAGCTTGACGGGGTGAAGAAAGAGGCAGAGGATTTGCTAAAAGAAGAAGGAGAGAATCAGGATGAAACGGTCAAAGATTAATGCAGAGATTCGGCATATGGAAGAGATGATAAAGGCCCATGGCTTTGAGATACCGCCCTTTTGCAAGTGGACGGCAAAAGACTGGGAGAGCAAGGGCGCGCAGTACGATGAGATCCGGGATAATATGCTTGGATGGGATATTACGGATTACGGCTTAGGGAAATTTGACGAGGTTGGATTTTCCCTCATCACCATCCGGAACGGGAACCTTAAGATGGATAAGTACACAAAGACTTACGCGGAAAAGCTCCTTCTTGTGAAGGAAGGGCAGATGGCGCCCATGCATTTCCATTGGAATAAGATGGAGGACATCATCAACAGAGGCGGCGGCAACGTGCTGATCACGGTCTACAATTCCACGAAGGACGGCGAATTTGCCGACACGGACGTGACGGTGAACTGCGACGGGCGGGAGTTTACCGTACCGGCGGGTACGAAAGTAAAGCTGACGCCGGGGGAGAGCATCACCATATACCCGTACATGTACCACGATTTCCACGTGGAGGAGGGGAGCGGCGACGTGCTTTTGGGGGAAGTGTCCATGTGCAACGACGATGAGCACGACAACCGTTTCTATGAGCCGATTGGGCGGTTTCCGGAGATTGAGGAGGACGAAGAGCCTTACCGGCTGCTCTGCAACGAGTACCCGAAGGCGGAGGAACCGGAAAGATAAGGAGGAAGATAAGGATGATTCGGCAGATATTAAAGGAAAACTGGCAGATGAGACGGGCAGGCGATAAGGCCGCCCGTCCGGCGGTAGTGCCGGGAACGGTGTATACGGATTTGCTGCGGAACGGGGAGATGGAGGACCCCTTCTGGAAGGACAATGAGATACGCGCCCTTCCCCTCATGGAGGAGGATTACGAGTATGAGACTGTCTTTGACGCGGAGGCAGAGCTTTTTCCCCAGGATAAGGTGCTGCTGCATTTTGACGGAATCGACACCATTGCGGATATATTTTTAAACGGAAAGTGCATCGGGAAGGCGGACAATATGCACCGTGTCTGGGAGTATGATGTGACCGGGGCCTTGAGAGAAAAGGGAAACCTGCTTAAAGCAGTGCTTTATTCGCCCCTTAAGCATATCCGGGAAGAGTTCGCCAAATGCCGCACCCTTGGGTCGGAGGACGCTATGGACGGGTTCGTGCATATGCGGAAAGCCCACTGCATGTTCGGCTGGGACTGGGGGGCGCACCTTCCCGACTCGGGAATCTTCCGGGAGGTATCTCTCCTTGGGGTAAAAGGGGCGCGGATAGACAGCGTCTATATCCGGCAGGAGCATGAGGAGGGGAAGTGCACCCTTCAGATAGAGGTGGAGGAGAGGGATGCGGTTTCATACAGCCTGCACGGTGCTGGCGAGACGGAGAGGACAGCGCCGGAGAAGAGATATTATACGGTGGAAATCACGGCTCCTGACGGGGCGGTCTGCCAGTATACGGATTCCCCCAGGGAGATTACCGTCGAACGTCCGATGCTCTGGTGGCCCAACGGCTACGGGGAGCAGCCGCTTTATACTGTGAAGGTGGAGCTTTTCCTGGGCGGGGAGCACCTTGACGTGTGGGAGAAAAGAATCGGCCTTCGGAGGATGACGGTAAGAGCAGAGAAAGATGAGTGGGGGGAGAGCTTTGCCCACGAGGTGAACGGCGTGTCGGTGTTTGCCATGGGGGCGGATTATATCCCGGAGGACCATTTATTGGGAAGGGTGGCGCCGGAGACTACGAGGAAACTTCTTACCCAGTGCGTGGCGGCTAACTACAACGCCGTCCGCGTGTGGGGCGGGGGGTATTACCCAGACGACTGGTTTTACGATATCTGCGACGAGCTTGGGCTTATGGTGTGGCAGGATTTTATGTTCGCCTGCGCGGTCTATGAGCTGACGCCGGAGTTTAAGGCGAACATCCGGCAGGAATTTATCGACAATATAAAGCGCCTGCGCCACCACGCATCCTTAGCCCTCTGGTGCGGCAACAATGAGATGGAGATGTTTGTGGAGGAGGGGCACCACTGGGTGACGAAGAAAACGGAGGTGCGGGATTATATTCTGATGTATGAGCAGCTGATCCCGGAGGTCTTGGCTGAACACGACCCCCAGACCTTTTACTGGCCGGCGAGCCCGTCTTCCGGCGGTGCTTTCGACGAGCCCAACAGCCCTGACCGGGGCGATGTGCATTACTGGGAAGTGTGGCATGGCAACCGTCCTTTTTCCGTGTACCGGAAATATTTCTTCCGCTACGCGTCGGAATTCGGGTTCCAATCGCTGCCGGCGAAGAAGACCATCGAGACTTTTACGGATGACCCAAAGGATATGAACCTTTTTTCCTATGTGATGGAAAAGCACCAGAGGCAGTACGGCGCCAACGGCAAGATCATGAATTACCTGCAGCAAGTCTACCTCTACCCGACGGATTTTGACACTTTAATCTATGCGTCTCAGCTTTTGCAGGCGGACGCCATCCGGTACGGGGTGGAGCATTTCCGCAGGAATAGGGGGCGGTGCATGGGCGCCATCGTCTGGCAGCTCAATGACTGCTGGCCGGTAATCTCCTGGTCGTCCATCGACTACTGCGGCAGGTGGAAGGCGCTGCACTACGCAGAGAAACGGTTTTTTGCGCCTCTACTTCTCTCCTGCGAGGAGGAGGGGATGATGACCCAGGAGGCGGATATGAACCGGGAGCATTTTACGTTTGAAAAATCCATCCGCCTGAACGTGGCAAACGAAACGAGAGAGGAGCAGAAGGTGCAGGTGTCCTGGGCTGTCCGGAACGGGAAGGCGAAAGTCCTCCGCCACGGAGGCGTAACGGAACTTTGTGTTCCGGCGCTTACAAGCGTGTGGCTTGACAAAGTGATGCTGCCGGAAATTGATGTGTTTTCCGAGTACGTAAGCTATGAGCTTAAGAAGGAAGGGGAGGTTGTCTCTGAGGGAACGGTCATCTTTTCCTATCCGAAATATTTCCGGTATGAAGACCCTGAGCTTTCCTGGCGGACAGAAGGCGATGAGATCGTCGTGTCGGCGGCGGCTTACGCAAAAAGCGTGGAGATACAAAATGAGGCGGAGGATTTTGTTCTGTCCGATAACTATTTTGACTTAAACGGAGGGGAAAAACGGGTGAAGATTGTATCGGGTAAGGCAGAGGGCGTGAAAGTGAGGAGCGTGTATGATATCCGGTGAGGGAAAGGAGAAAGCGCTGACTTATCGGAAAGCGTCTATTGAGGATCTGGAGCTGTTGACGGAGACGAGAGTTGAAGTGCTACGGGCGGCGAACTGTCTGTCCGGGGATGCGGACATGAGCGAAGTCAGGGAACAGTCGTACCGTTACTATCAAAGGGCATTATGTGAGGGTACCCATACGGCATACCTGGCGTTGGACGGGGAGCAATTTGCAGGGGCAGGCGGCGTCAGCTATTTCCAGGTTATGCCTACATACCACAATCCCAGCGGCAATAAGGCGTATATTATGAATATGTATACGAGGCCGGAGTATAGGAGGAGAGGAATCGCTTATCATATGCTGGATCTGCTTGTGAGGGATGCAGCGGACAGAGGCATTGACGCCATTTCTTTGGAGGCGACACGGATGGGGCGGCCGCTGTATGAGAAATACGGCTTTACGCAGATGGGTGATGAGATGGAGCTTAGGAAAAAATGATATCCGGCAGAAAATCGTGAATTGGTGGAGAAGAATGAAGAAATATGGGAAAATAATTTTGACAGCGGGTTGTCTGTTATTGCTGAATATCCTTTGCCTTTCTGCCTGCGGGAAATCCGGTGGGCAGGAGCAAAGCGGGAGTTTTACGGAAAGGCCGGACGGGGGTTCAGGTGGCCAGTCTAAGGACGATGGCTCTTCGGAGGGCCAGATGCCTGACGGCAAAACTTCGGGTGATAATGCTTTAAGGGAAGATGGCATGAGCAGCCAGCCGGGCGAAGGCACCGGAAACAGGGCGGAGGAAGGTATCGCCGCTCCGTCCGTCTGCGGTAAGCTTTCCGTTAAGGGCACTCAGCTTGTGGATAAAAATGGAAATGCTGTGCAGCTAAGGGGTGTCAGCACCCACGGCCTTGCATGGTTTCCTCAGTATGTCAATGAGGATCTTTTCAGGGAGCTTAGGCAGGAGTGGAAAGCCAACGTCGTCCGCCTTGCCATGTACACGGCGGAGTCAGGCGGGTACTGTACGGACGGTGACAAGGAGAGCTTAAAGGAGCTGGTAAAAAGGGGCGTCAGCTACGCGGCGGCGCAGGACCTTTATGTTATTGTGGACTGGCATATCTTATCGGACAATAACCCGAATCAGTATAAAGAAGAGGCGCTTTCCTTTTTCGGGGAGATGTCAAGGGAGCTTTCAGACTATGAAAATGTACTCTACGAGATATGCAATGAGCCAAACGGCGGCACGTCCTGGGGCGAGATTAAGGCTTACGCCGAGGAAGTCATCCCGGTTATCCGCGCCGGCGCCCCGGATGCGGTGATCCTGGTGGGAACGCCGAACTGGTGCCAGGAGGCAGGGCAGGCGGCGGCAGACCCGATCGCCGGATACGGCAATGTGATGTACACGCTGCATTTTTACGCGGCGACTCATACGGGCGCGCTGAGAAATACTATGGCAAAGGCCATCGACGCAGGACTTCCGGTGTTTGTCTCGGAGTACGGCATCTGCGACGCCAGCGGAAACGGCGGACTCGATAAGGTGCAGGCCAAGGCGTGGGTGCAGCTTATGGACCAGTATAAGGTAAGCTACGTGGCGTGGAATCTGTCTAATAAGGAAGAAACCTCTGCGGTCATCGGCAGCGGGGTAGAAAAGGCATCGGGCTTTACGGAGGATGACTTAAGCGATTCCGGGCGGTGGCTATTGCGTATCCTGCAGAAAAATGCCGAGCAGTCAGGGGCGGGCGGGCCCCAGGATGCAGCCGGGAAGGGCAGCGGAGGCGAAGTGCCGGGCATTTACGACGGGGAAGGTGAGGGCGGAAGTGGAAATATGGCAGTCGGTTCCGGCAGCAGCAGTGAGAATGAGGCGAAGATTCAAGGAGTCCGCTGAAAATTTGATTGAAAGTAAAATCGGGGTGTGTTATACTTGTTTTAGAATTCCTCTGTAAGAAACGGAGGAACGAGATGAGAAGAAAGAAACGATTACAGGAACTTACTATCAAGGATAACTTTATGTTCGGCGCAGTGATGGCCGATGAGGAAATGTGCCGGGAATTTTTGGAGATGGTACTTGGATTTCCTATTGAGAAAGTCAGGGTCAGCAAGGAGCACAGCCTGATCTACAATCCGGAATACCGGGGAGTCCGTCTTGATGTCTATGCGAAGGATGACAGCCACACCCGCTACAATGTAGAGATGCAGGTGAGCAAGGATGACAGCCTTCCCAGGAGGAGCCGGTACTACCACAGCCAGATTGACATGGAGCTGCTGTTAAGCAATATTAGTTATTCCGAGCTGCCGGACAGTTATGTTATCTTTATCTGTGACTATGACCCCTGCGGGAGAAAAAAGTATCGGTACAGTTTCAGCAACTATTGCAGAGAAGATCTGCCGCTGGAGCTTGGAGACGGGAGCTGTACCGTATATCTGAGTACCGAAGGGAAGAACAATGATGAAGTTCCAAAAGAACTGGTGAAGTTTTTAAAGTATGTAAAAGCAGACCTTAATAAAAGTACAGAAGACTTTGAGGATGATTTTGTAAAAAGACTTCAGGAGAATGTCAGGAAAGTTAAGGAAAGCAGGAAGATGGAGGAACGCTATATGCTGTTGGAAGAACTGCTGAAGACGGAACGCAATGAGGGAAAGGCAGAAGGAAAGATGGAAGGCATTCTTGATCTGCTGGAAGATTTAGGAGAAGTGCCGGATGATTTAAGGGTTATGATTGAAGAAGAAACATCTCTAAGCAAGCTCAGATCATGGCTCAAAGCGGCGGCAAAGGCCGAGTCCATCCACCAGTTTATGGAACAGATGCAGTAATTGTACAGCAATCTATAAGAATTAACTGAATCAGAAGAATCAATCGAATCAGAAGTATCAAACGGCAGATATCCTCAGACAGGGTATTTGCCTTCTATGTCATGTATTAACTTGTATCAATGCCCGGTTCGGGCGGTTTTCAAAAAATTTTGCAGAGGAATTCGAAAAAAAAGGGGCAGCCCCGAAAAATCCTCAAAAGCTGCCCTGCCTGACAATTAAATTGCCCGTGTATAGCCCTTAAGCCACTCTCTTTCCTCATCGGTAAGGTGCGGGCCGATCTTTTCATACACGTCTTTGTGATAGTTATTCAGCCATTCCCTCTCGTCGCGGCTCATCTCCTCCGGGTCGATGCCGTCAAGGTCGATGGGGGCGAAGGTCACGGTCTCGAAGTACATGAACTGGCCGTATTTGTTCTTTGTGCCTTTCCGCACGATAAACTCATTTTCGATACGGATGCCGAACTGGCCGTCCTCGTAGATGCCCGGCTCGTCGGTGATGACCATGCCTTCCTCAAGCTGATGGTGCTCGTTCTTGCTTGGAACAACGTACCAGCGGAATCCGGTGGGAGCCTCATGGATGTTCCCTAAGTACCCGACGCCGTGTCCGGTGCCGCACTGGTAGTCAAGGTCAAGATCCCAGATGGGGCCTCTTGCCAGCACGTCAAGGTTGTAGCCGTAGCAGCCGTAGAGGAACCTTGCCCGGGATAGGCGCATCATAGCGCGCACAACGGCGGTAAAATATTTCTTCATCTGCTGGTCTACGGAGCCTAAGACGAAAGTTCTGGTAATGTCTGTGGAGCCTTCATAGTATCCGCCGCCGGTGTCGTTCAAGAAAAATGCGCCGGACTTTAACTGCACGTCTGTCTCCTCGGAGGGGGAGTAATGCATCATGGCCGCATGGTCTGCGAAAGCGCAGAGCGGTTCAAAGCTGTCGCTGATGTAGCCTTCCTGGGCAGAGCGCAGTTCTGTTAATTTAGCGGCGGAGCTTAGCTCGGTGATAGGTTCTTTGTCGTAGCGGTTCTTTATCCAGTACATGAATTTCGTGATGGCGATGCCGTCCTTAATGTGAGCCTCTTTGACATTCTCAAGCTCCACGTCATTTTTCATGGCTTTCATAAGAATCGTCGGGTTGGCAGCCTCCACGATCTTGCATGGGATGTTCTTATAGAGGGCGTAGTTCATCTTCATAGGGTCGATCATGGTGGTGCTGTCCGGGCTTAAGCTCTTGATGTCCTCGTAAATGTCGTTGTAGGGGTGGACAGATACATTGTTTTTCGAAAGCTCCTCACGGATTCTGTCATCCAGCTTGGAGCTGTCCACGTAAAGCTCTGCCTTGTCCATGGTAACGACGGCGTAGGACAGAAGGAGCGGGAAGAAGTCCACGTCATCCCCGCGGATGTTAAGGAGCCAGCACACATCATCCAGAGAGGCGATGATGTGGGAGTCTGCGCCCTTTTCTGCCATGGCTTTTCTCACCCGGGCAAGCTTTGAGGCGGAGCTTTCGCCGGAGTATTTCTCCTCCAAAAAGAACGCCGGTTTCTTTGACAGTGAGGGGCGGTCTTCCCAGATGGCGTCGATAAGGTCGTCCGAGTAATGGATGCGGATATTTTTTGCAGACAGCGCCTCCTCGTACTCCTGGCCCTCGCCCATGGAGAGGACGCGGCCGTCAAAGCCCACAGCGCCGCCTTCCGGGATATTTGCCTGCAAGTATTCAGTGATGGACGGGGTATCGCCCACGAACATCTTCATGAGGCGGATGCCGCTGCCGGAAAGCTGGTTCTCTGCCTGGAAGAAATACCTTCCGTCTGTCCAGAGGCCGCCGTCGTCCTTCGTGATCACTGCGGTTCCGTAGGAGCCGCTGAACCCGGTGATGAATTTCCGGGCTTTAAAATGTTCCCCTACATACTCGCTCTGGTGGAAATCCGCCGTGGGGACAACGTATGCGTCGATCCCCTTCTCTGCCATGAGGGAGCGGAGCCTCTGAACTCTTTCTGTTACATTCATAATAAAAAACCTCCTAACATGATTATAGGAAAATTATAACACTTTTGATTAAATATTTATAGACTAAAGTACAAAATATTGGCAGCAATTTGCCAATGGGCAGGGGGAGCGGGGAGAAGAAAAAAATTTAAAAAAATTTGTAACGAAAATGTTTTTTTCACTCTTATAGGTAGGGGGCAGAGATAAGGCGGCTTTTTTGGCAGGAAAATAGTGTTGGAAGGCCGGACTTAGTAATGTATAATAATCAGGGGAATGTATACGGAGGTGGAACAAAATGGGGAAAAAAAGAAAGGCACAGGGTGAGTCCACAGAACGTCTTTCGAGAATACAGAGAAGGTTCTCGGTCGTTTTGTATATGCTGGAGTTTGCGGCGCTTGGCTACCCGTGGATGATGGTGGGGGAGAAGAAGTATTCTGTAGTGACTTTTGCCCTGAAGTTTAAAAGGGACGGGATTGACTCTCTCGTGCAGCAGGCAGGGATTGAGCCAAATGTCCTCTATGAGATAGGAGTGAAGGTCAATCTGGGGATTTTTGCTTTCTTTGTGCTGGTTGGGATTTTTTATCTGGCCACAGTGTTTGCCCGGAAGAACTGGAATATCAATATTATGTCGCTCCTTACTGCCATAGCGGTTCTTTATGCTGGGACGACACCCTATATGATGCTGGACTTTTGCAGCAACTATACAGAGGGCATACTTTGCATTGGCGCTTTTATGGTAGTTGCGGCGGTGGAGTTCATCGGGCGGAAGGTGATTGAGAACTGGGATGTGACAGTCACCGAGGCGGATGAATACCATGAAAAGGAGCGGCGGGAAAAGGAGGAGCGCAAAGAAAGGCTTTATTTCCCGGGAAAGTACAAAAAGCTTTTCTACCGGGTGATCTGGAAGAATTTCCGGCGAAATCTTAAGGATTACACGGTGCTGCTTGTGTGCAACGCTCTTGTGTTCGGGTTTGTGCTGACCGGCTTTGGGATGCAGAAACTGACGTCACAGGAGGGAACAACTGCTAAGATGACGATGACGGATTTGGGAGAGTGGGAAGTGACCGTAGAGGGAGGGGCAAAAGAGCTCCCGCAGTCAGGCATCCCTTCCGGGGCAGGGGAGGTTCTGCTTAAGAGTATTGTGGAGCTTGGGGCGGTAGGATTATTTATGCTCGTCCTTCTGCTCCTTTATTACCTGCGGAAACGGATTCCGGAGTACGGGGTGTTCAAGACGCTTGGAATCCGAAGGAAGACGATGTACTTCTGCATGGGGCTTGAGCTTGGCATCGGAACCATACTGTCTCTGGTCATAGGGGGCGTGGCCGGTACGGTCCTTATTGCGGTGTTCCAGAAAAATATCGGGGGCATCGAGGGCAGTTTCTTATCGCCGCTCCTTCTTTTGAAGGCGGTGGCAGTGATGCTTGTCATCTACCTGGTGACCTTTTTCGTGACCCATGACTTGTTTGTGGGATTCCGCATGGGGAGCTCTCTGGACTTACAGGTGATGAAAGAGCGGATGCCGCGGAAGTTTCATATCGTAGTCACGGCGGCGGGTCTGGGCCTTTGCGCTCTCATGGTCTACTGGTACGGGATGAACGGGAATTTTGAAAATATACAGATTCTTGGCGGATGCCTGGCGGGGCTGTATTTAGTGCTGAGATTCGGCATATCCGGGTATCTTGTCCATGTGAGAAAGAAAAAAGGGGCGCTCTCAAAGCTTTTGCGCCAGCACCCGTTTTACCATAAATCCCGCAGCGCGGTGTGGTATATGTTCGGCCTGTGCGTGCTGCAGGTGTGCATACTGGCTGTATTTTCCGTACAGTTGTTTTCCGTCTCGCTGGTGACGGACAAGGACGCCCTCTTTCCTTATGACCTGGTGATGTGCGCCAGCGCAGAGGACGGAGAGGATATGGAACTTCTTGAAAAGATGCGGCAGACGGCAGGGGTTGAAACCCTGGATTATCCCATGTTTCGGGTGTCGGGAACGGATGCTACGGAGCGGTCGGAAAATAATGAGATGTCGGCGATACGCAGCCAGAATATCGGGATTTCAGAATCCACATTCCATGCCCTGAAAAAAGCGCAGGACCCGGATTACATAGAGAAGTCTTTGGGATTGGATGACGAGGGGGAAAGTATCTACATCGTCCACCAGCAGAATAAGGCGACGAAGGCGAGACCCATTGACTACAAGTCGCTGCGCTCCACCCCCTATCTCTACACGGGGCCGGTGTGCATCGGAGTTGACGAGTATTCTCCAAGGACATCCTTTTCACGCCGCAGGATTGCGGGGGAGGAAGTGTCGGGGCTTATTGGGGCGCTCTGCCAGGGAGAGAGGGAGAACCTTGTAGTATTTTCCGATACATATTTTGAGAAGGCAAAGGATATATGGAAAGAGACGAATCCCTACGACGGGGAGGTGCTTAAGCCGGAGGAGCGGGCGGAATATGCCGAAGTCCTCAATCAGGGCCCGACCAGGCTGATTGTGGTTAAAGCGGATGATGCGGCGATTGAGAGTTTAAAGCCGGATCTTGACGCTTTCCGTCAGCGCCACAGGAGTGAAGAGGCGTATGACGCGAAAGTAAAGAGCTATTATCTGAAAAAAGATGTTATGTTCCGCATGGACGCGGAGCTCAACATGCAAAAGACGATGGCAAAGCTCCTCATCTTCATCTTCTTTGCGGCAGAGCTTTTGCTCCTTGGAATCAAGATGATGACGGAGAAGAAGATGAATGTAAGGCGGACGGAATTTCTAAATTGCATGGGCATGAGGAAGAAAGAAAGGAGAAAGCTCGTCCGGTGGGAGATGGGCGTGTACTATTCTATAGTGGCGCTATGCTCCGCGGGGCTTAGCACAGCTCTTTTATTGGCTACATTCCACGCGCGGATCTACACGGCGGAGGATATAAAGATGATCTCGGCAAAACTTCTGCCTTTCGGGGTATCAGAGCTTGCGGCGCTTGGGATCTTAATGTGGGTGCTCACGGAGTGGAACATCCGGCAGGTTGAGAAAAAGACGAGGGAGGCATAGAGATGGAAAGTGTGTTAAGAGCAGAGAAACTGATACGAAATTATAAGCTGCCGAATGCGGAGGAGGATACGATAAGGGTCCTCAAGGGACTTGATTTTGTGATCGAACAGAATGAATTCGTGGGGATCATGGGGAAGTCCGGATGCGGCAAGACAACGCTTTTAAAGCTTTTGGGGCTGATTGAGCGGCCTACAGGCGGGGAGATGTATTTTAAGGAAAAGAAAGTGAAGGAGTTGTGGGAGGATGAGCTTGCTGACCTGCGGCGCCGCAAGATTGGGTTTGTGTTCCAGGATTTTTACCTGATGGACAGCCTGACGGTGGAAGAAAATATTATGCTGCCCATGATCTTAGACAAGGCAGAGGAAGAGAACTGCTACGAGAGCGCCAGGGGCTATGCCGAGCATTTCCAGATCAATGCCCTTATGAGGAAATATCCTTATGAGCTGTCAGGAGGCGAGCGCCAGAGGGTGGCCATCTGCCGGGCGCTTGTGAACCGCCCGGATCTGATCCTGGCGGACGAGCCTACAGGAAACCTTGATTCACAGTCCGGGAAGATTGTAATTGATGCGTTAGACCAGATTCATAAAGAGCATAAAAAGACCATCATCATGGTCACCCATGACCCGCAGGTAGCAAGCTACTGCAGCCGGATCATCCTTCTAAAGGACGGGCTTATATTGGATGAGCTGAAAAACGGCGGGAACAGGGAAGAGTTTTACCAGGAGATACTGGGGAGGATGGTGGACTTATAGAGCTTTTTGGGAAAGGGTTAGAAAAACATTATTTTGGTTTGTGATGGAATATTATTGCATTTTTATGGAAATATAGTAAAATAAAAACATAAAAATGTTAGGTGGTAGTAAAAATGTTGATATCATATAAGTTTAGAAATTATTGTTCTTTTTGCGAAATGGCAGAGTTTGATATGCTGGCACCTGCCAACAAAGTAAAGAATAGATTTCCGGATAATTTTATTGAGACGGAAGAAGGGTATGATATTTTAAAAACGGCTGTTATCATCGGAGAAAATGCAGGAGGAAAAACTAATTTTATCAATAGTCTTTCTTTCCTGAAGGCTATGTTCGAAGATAATAGGCCAAAGCATGCATATAAGAGCCTTATTAACTTTAATCATCTGTGTTCTCAGACAAATCCCTCCGAATATGATACGATGCAGGAATTTGACATCTGTATTATGGGAGAGAGTAAAACAATCTATCATTACAATTTACAGATAGATGAATTTGGAATTGTGAAAGAGGAACTTTCATATAAAAATGTAAGAAAAGGTCAGGAGAAAACACTTGTTTCTGCACAGAGATGTGAGGCGAGTTTAAGAAAGGAAGAACATGTAATCGATGTCTTTTTTAAAGTGGATACGTCAGGGTGCAGTAAGGAAGTAGACAGGATGTTCGGACAGATGCCTTCTGCAAAAGGGGAGAAAGCTCTTTTCATCTCCAAACTTGCTATATTGGGGGAATCTCGTGCAAGGGAGTTTGTTGATTGGATAAATGATAAATTAGTAGTTGAGAGCAGGAATTATAATTATTCTCCTTTTATGAGTATCCAGAATGAAGAAGAGGAGTTAAGGGTCATCAAGGATTTTCGCTTTTTAGAGATATTGCGGATGGTAGATTACAGCATTTGCGGAATAGAGGTAGACGATGAAAAACCATTCAGCGAGAGTGTCCTTGTCAGAAGAACGGCAGATGGCAAAGAGTTTTCAAGGGAAATCAGCAGAGACTCTGGCGGCATTAGAGAGTTTTTTGCATGGGCGGTTCAACTGTTCAGGGTGGTTTATGAAGACAAAACTATTTTTGCAGATGAGATGGACAGAGTGATCAACCCCATTCTGTCGGAAAGAATTGTGGCATATATAAATGGGAAAACGCATAAAGGCCAGTTTGTTTTTTCGAGCCATAATGCATTGCATCTGAATTTGAAAAATTATATGAAAGAACAGATTTATTTTGTGACAAAGAAAAGGGATGATTTGAACTCTGAACTATATTCATTGGCTGACTTCCCTGAGATACGGTATGAAACAACAAAAATCTATGAGTTTTATATGAAGGGAATTCTGGGAGGAACAGCATTTGAGCAGGCCTAAGAGAGTATTGAGGAAGAAATTTATTGTTTTCTGCGAAGGAGATACAGAATATAATTATGTCGATGGAATGAGGCTGAAACAAGGGGTAGAACTGGCGCTTAAGCCGATTAATATGCAGGGCGGAGGTTATAAAAGTTTTCTTGATGAGATAAAAAAAGAGGCGAGTAATAACTGTCTGGCAAAATTTATAATCATTGATTTTGACAGAACAAAAAGACATTCCGGTGAGTTGGAAAAGTTAAAGGAGATCATAAAATACTGCGAATTACAGAATGGAAGCGGAAGAATTCCATGTTTTTTAATTTTGGATAATCCGGATTTTGAATATGTAGCATGCCTGCACGCCGAGGATTACAATGGCCAGGAAACAAAAAAATACATAGAGCAGATATTAGGATTTGGTTCGCTGGAAAAATTTAAAAAGAAGAAGGATATCTATTGCTATTTGAATACAAATCACAATTCATATGATAGGATGCTGGCCAGGCTAGGAGAAAAAGTGATTATTAATCATTATCAAATTAAAAAGGCCAATTTTGATATTAAAATAACAGATACGGAAGTAATATAGGATAATGGCAATAAAAGGGGTTCTAATATCAATGAGTTTTTTGATATCATCGATTGGTAACTGTAATAATAAACAAAAAATAACCGGGAGCGAAAATCCGCTCCCGGTATTTTTACTGCAAAAATTTCCAATTTACCGGTCAGTCTTATTTACCGCCAACCATTTCATCAAACTTCTTAGTGAATGCTAACATAACAACACCGATAGCGATAATGATAATTGTTACGATACCATAAGCCTTCACGAAGGAGAAGTTGTTCAGCCAGTTGTAAAGCGGGCCGTAAGCTTTTCCTGAGAAGAAGATGATAAGCGGCCATACACCAAGCAGAGTTCCGAGAAGTTTCTTCGGAGAATACTTGCTGATGAATGAGTTTCCAAGTGGTGAGAAGATAACTTCGCCGACAGTCATACAAACTGCTGTCAGGATGATGATCCAGATACCAACCGGCTCTTTTGAACCTTCACCGCAAAGGAATGCTGCAAGTACCATTGAACCAAGGGAGAAACCAAGGATAATGATACCAAGGGCTGTCTTTGTGAACATACCCCAGTCGCCCTGCGGACGCTGTTTCATCTTAGCCCAGATTCCAGCGAATACAGGACAGAGAATGATACAGAGAAGTGCGTTCATAGAGTCAAACCATGCAGTAGGCATCTGGAAGGAACCGATGTTCCAGTTTGCCCATCCAAGACCTGCCTGCTCCGGTGGACCGAACTGATAGTAAACCGGCATGTAGATCAGATACCACCACAGCCAGAATATACCGGAGAATACTGTAACGATACAGATTGCGATAACGCGGTTTTTCTCCAGCTTTGTAAGCGGCTGAGCGCTTGCAGCATCCTCAGTAGCAGCCTTTTCCTCACGAGTATCAACGAGGAATGGTTTCTTACCAGCGTCGCCGAAGAATCTCATACCGAAGAGCCACCATGCACAGTCAATAAATAAGAAGATACCGCACACGAGGAACATAAAACGGAAACTGATCTTTGTAGCGAGCAGTGACAGGAATGTCGTTCCACAGAAAGAACCAATGTTTACGAATGAATACTGAAGACTGAATACAGTATCCAGGGTGTCAGGGTCAGCTAACGGGAAGAGACGTCCGTTGATACCGGAAACATTTCCCTTGAAGAAACCTGTACCGATTGATACGAGGATAACTGCTGCCCAAACCATGCCGATACCGTTTGCCTGCCACATGCAGAGCCAACCGATACCCATCAGAATCTCGCCGATTGGAACAAGGATTCTAGGAGCAATCCAGCGGTCAGCTATGTAACCGCCAATGATAGGCGTAATGTAAGTGAACGCAACGATGTTGGAGTTCATCAGCGCTCCGGTAGCCTTATCAAGTCCAAGCCCCCCCTTGGCAACTTCCAACGCAACGAAGATTGCGATGCCCCACTTAGCGGAATAGTATGCAAGTCTCTCAAATGTGAAAGAAAGGGAGCATACATAAAAACCAAATGGGAATTTCTGTTTTGTTTTTTCCATGAGTTTTCACCCTCCATTAAAAAATTTGTCTTCTGTTTTAAATATACGGAAAAACCTATTCATTTAAAACTTTTAACGTTGATAATCATATCATAAACCAGACCAGAGTACAACAATAATTTAAGAAAAAATTAATGGATTTTCTATAAAATATTGCTGAAAATAATGGAATTTCGCGCTCTGATTTGGTAAAATGGTACATTGATAACGGAAGAAAAAGACATGGAGGCATTGAAATTTTACTTGCCTTTTCCCGCCCGCGACCATATAATAATGGAATGTGAACAGGCAATCTGCCGCGCGGGCAAAGGCGGCAGCGCAAAGTATGGAGGATTACGGATGGAGAAAAAATATTCGGCAAAATATGAGGAGACAAAGGAGGCGCTGATCGCCTTTTGCGAGATATTCCATCAGGAAAAGTGTGAGATGTCAGTGCTCATTGCAGTTGCTTTCGGGGGCGTGGTGCTGCTGGGGCTTAATATCGTCGGAGGAAACTTATCGGGCAGCTCCAGGGAAGTATTTTTATTCCTGGTGAAATATGTGTCCATGTGGATCACGGCTTTTTTTGCGGGAGCCATCCTGTCAAAAACACTTTTCAGGCGGATGATGATGTCAACTGCCTTTGGCGATGCCCAGGAGCTTTACCGCCTCAGGATAAAAAAACGCTCGAAACCGCTGGTGGTGAGGGTGGATTTTTATGAAGACCGCATTGTCAATGACACAGGGACGAAACAGGCGGAATATTCTTATTCGAATGTAAAAAAGCTGTTGGAGTCTGACAAGGCGATCGGCTTTTTGTCTGACGTGGGGCCGGGGCCTAAAAACTTTTTTGGGGTACCGAAAGACGCTTTTGAGGATGCGGATATAGAAGAAGTGAAAGCATTTCTGGTGGAAAAGTGTACGGGAGTGAAGAAATTCAAGAAAATATAGGGTTATCTGCAAGGAAAAGGGAACAGTACCGCGAAACGGGGCTGTTCCCTTGCTGTATTATTTGGCAGGAAGGAACGGCTGCGAAGCATTAAAAGAAAAGAGGGAGAAAAAGTATTGCGAATGAAAGGGAAAGGGGATATAATATAATTGGCAGAAATTTGGTCATGCTTTTATAAGTTTTAAGGCCAGTTTTAATAAGTTTAGGAAAATGGAGGGCTAGACTATGGGCAACATAGCAACAGAAAATGCGGCAGGCAGAAGAATCATTGATCTGCTTGATGCAGGCAGCTTTGTTGAGATCGGCGGCGCTGTTACGGCAAGGACCACTGATTTTAACATGCAGGAAAAAGAAACCCCGGCAGATGGTGTCATTACCGGCTACGGTGTGATTGACGGGAATTTGACGTACGTCTACAGCCAGGATGCGTCCGTGCTTAACGGGGCGATGGGTGAGATGCATGCAAAAAAGATTGCGAATATCTATGATATGGCGATGAAGATGGGGGCTCCGGTCATTGGGCTTATTGATTGTGCCGGGCTGCGGCTTCAGGAGGCCACGGACGCGCTCGAGGCGTTTGGCTCTTTATATATGAAACAGTCAATGGCATCCGGCGTGATTCCCCAGATTACGGCAATCTTTGGAACGTGCGGCGGCGGTATGTCCCTTGTTCCGGCTCTTACTGACTTCACATTTATGGAAAGTTCTAAGGCAAAGCTGTTCGTAAATTCTCCCAATGCAATTCTGGGAAATGATATTTCAAAAAACAATACTTCGTCGGCGGAATTTCAGAGTGGAAAAGCAGGACTTGTTGATGACTCAGGAACGGAGGAAGAGATTATCGAGAGTATCCGTGAACTTGTGGGAATCCTTCCGGTCAATAATGAGGAGGACAGTTCTTACGGCGAATGCCTGGACGACCTTAACAGGATATGTTCCGGGATCGAGAATGCGGTTGAAGATACGTCTATCGTTTTGTCCGAGATTTCGGACGGGCAGTTCTTCTTTGAGACAAAAGCCGGATTTGCAAAAGATATGGTGACAGGATTTATCCGCCTCAACGGGATGACGGTAGGCGCTGTTGCAAACCGTATGAAAGTTTATAATGAAGATGCGGAGGCAGTGGCAGAGTTTGACGGCTCCCTGTCTGCTGACGGAGCATGTAAGGCTGCAGAATTTGTGGATTTCTGCGATGCTTTTAATATACCTGTCCTTACGCTGACAAACGTAAATGGGTTTACGGCTTCGGAGTATGATGAAAAACATCTCGCTAAGGCGGCGGCAAGGCTTACCTATGCATTTGCAAATGCGACTGTGCCGAAAGTAAATGTGATCATCGGAAAAGCTTATGGGAGCGCTTATGTGACAATGAACAGCAAGTCTGTGGGAGCAGATGTCGTATTTGCATGGCCGGATGCGGAGGTCGGCATGATGGATGCCGCACTTGCAGCAAAGATTATGTATGCAGGGGCAGATGCCGGCATGTTAAAAGAAAAAGCGGATGAATACAGACAGCTTCAGTCCAGCCCGTTATCGGCGGCAAGGAGAGGCTACGTGGATACTCTCATTGAGCCGGCTGACACAAGGAAGTACGTGATCGGTGCGTTTGAGATGCTGTTCACAAAAAGAGAGGAACGCCCGATGAAAAAGCATGGTGCGGTTTAGAGAGGTGAGGCGAATTGAAGAAGAAAATAGGCTTATTAATAAGCATGCTTGTGAGCGTGATCTGTCTTACCGCATGCGGAGCAGGTAATGCAGAGGCTGAGTATGATGAGGCACAGATAGAGCAGGTGACGGATTTCCTGATCGGATATTGTGCGGAGGCAGACGAAGTGACCCTGGATCAGTGGAAGGATATGCCTGATTTTTCTGTAAATCTTCAGCTTACAGAAGCAGGACTTCCTTTTGATGCCGAGAGTTTTCTGGATGTTCTTGACAGCTGGCAGGCAGGTATAGATGAGTGCGGCGATTATATCGAGCACGGCGATTTTGACTATAAGGTGACAAATGGAAAAACAGAGGCGGCTGCCAAGGCGAAGTTTGAGAAACGTGAGGGAACCATCACGTTCATATTCGACAAAGAGGGAAACCTTGAGAGCATGACAGTCAGTGCTGACATGGAGACCGGGGAGATCTTAAAGAAAGCTGGTCTGAATACAGTCCTTGGAATGGGAACGGTATTTTCAGTGCTGATCCTGATCGCATTTATTATTTACCTGTTTAAGTTCATCCCCGGGATTCAGGCAATGTTTTCAGGAAAAGCAAAAGAGGAGCCTGAAAATGTGCGGCCTGAGCCTGAAATATCTGTGACGGCCGAAACAGTGACGGAGACATCTGACGACGGGGAGCTGATCGCGGTTATCGCGGCGGCAATTGCGGCTGCAGAGGCAGAAAACGGAAACGCGGACGGATTTGTGGTGAGAAGCATAAGGCGTCGTCCGTCAAATAAATGGAGATAAAAGAAAACTTTAGGAGGATATGAAGATGAAAAATTATACAATCACGGTAAATGGCAACGTATATGATGTCACGGTAGAAGAGGCAGGGGCAGGAGCGGCACCGGCAAGGGCAGCGGCGCCCGCGGCAGCACCAAAGGCAGCGCCGAAAGCGGCACCGGCAGCACCGAAAGCAGCTGCGGGGGCAGGAGCGATCGCAGTAAAGGCAGGGGCTGCAGGAAAGGTATTTAAGATAGAGGCAAGTGTCGGACAGAGCGTGAAGAAGGGCGATCCGGTGGTAATCATAGAGGCAATGAAGATGGAGATTCCAGTCGTAGCTCCGGAAGACGGAACAGTTGCAAGCATTGATTCGGCAGTAGGCGACCCGGTGGAGGCCGGAGCAGTGCTGGCTACACTTAACTGATTCCTTTTTGAATGAAACACGACTGGAGGTTAAAAAATGGAATATATAACAACCACATTAGGAAACCTCATACAGCAGACAGCATTCCTCAATCTTACCGTAGGAAACCTGATCATGATCGGTGTTGCATGTTTTTTCCTATATTTAGCAATTCGGCATGGGTTCGAGCCATTGCTTCTCGTTCCGATTGCCTTTGGCATGCTGCTCGTTAATATTTATCCTGATATTATGCTGCATGCGGATGAGTCGGCCAACGGGGTAGGAGGCCTTCTCTACTACTTTTATATCTTAGACGAATGGGCGATACTTCCGTCGCTTATCTTTATGGGCGTCGGGGCAATGACGGATTTCGGCCCTCTGATCGCCAACCCGAAGAGCTTTCTTTTAGGCGCGGCGGCTCAGTTCGGCATCTTTACGGCTTACCTGGGCGCCATGGCGATGGGATTTTCAGATAAGGCTGCCGCTGCGGTTTCCATTATCGGCGGTGCGGACGGCCCGACATCCATCTTCCTGGCAGGCAAGCTCCAGCAGACGGCTATCATGGGTCCGATCGCGGTTGCGGCATACTCGTATATGGCGCTTGTGCCGGTGATCCAGCCGCCTATCATGAAGCTTCTGACCACGGAAAAAGAGAGAAAGATCAAGATGGAGCAGCTTCGTCCGGTATCAAAGCTGGAGAGGATTTTGTTTCCGATCATCGTTACGATCGTTGTGTGCATGATCCTTCCTACCACGGCTCCTCTTGTGGGCATGCTGATGCTTGGAAATCTGTTCCGTGAGTGCGGCGTTGTAAGGCAGCTTACCGAGACAGCGTCCAATGCGCTGATGTATATTGTAGTCATCCTTCTCGGAACGTCAGTCGGCGCCACCACAAGCGCAGAGGCTTTCCTTAACTGGGATACGATCAAGATTGTAATCCTGGGCCTCGTGGCATTTGCGGTAGGAACGGCGGCAGGAGTCCTGTTCGGAAAGCTGATGTGCGTGGCGACCCACGGAAAGGTAAACCCCCTCATTGGCTCTGCCGGCGTGTCGGCGGTTCCTATGGCGGCGAGGGTGTCGCAGAAGGTGGGGGCAGAGGCAGATCCTACCAACTTCCTTCTCATGCATGCCATGGGACCGAATGTGGCAGGCGTTATCGGCACTGCGGTTGCGGCCGGTACGTTTATGGCAATCTTTGGCGTTATGTAAATCTTTGACAATATTTTGGAGGATATAAAATGGCAGTGACAGAGAAAAAACCAATTAAGATTACTGAAACTATTTTACGTGACGCACATCAGTCCCTGATTGCGACGCGTATGACCACAGAGCAGATGCTCCCCATTGTGGATAAGATGGACAAAGTGGGATATCACTCGGTAGAATGCTGGGGAGGAGCGACTTTTGACGCATCCCTTCGTTTCCTGAAGGAAGACCCGTGGGAGAGGCTCCGGAAATTCCGCGACGGGTTTAAGAACACAAAGCTTCAGATGCTGTTCCGCGGGCAGAACATTCTCGGATACCGCCCTTATGCAGATGATGTCGTAGAATATTTTGTACAGAAGTCCGTGGCAAACGGCATCGACATCATCCGTATCTTTGACTGTCTCAATGACCTCCGCAACCTTCAGACAGCGGTTACGGCGGCAAACAGGGAGAAGGCGGACGCGCAGGTGGCTCTCTCTTATACGCTTGGCGATGCTTACACTATGGATTACTGGGTGGACATCGCGAAGAGGATTGAGGAGATGGGCGCTACATCCATCTGCATCAAGGATATGGCAGGGCTTTTGGTTCCGTACAAGGCGACGGAACTTATCAGTGTGCTGAAGGATGCGGTAAGCCTTCCGATTCAGCTCCACACTCACTATACGTCGGGCGTTGCGTCTATGACTTACCTGAAAGCAGTGGAGGCCGGAGTTGACGTGATTGACACGGCAATGTCTCCGTTTGCCCTTGGAACGAGCCAGCCGGCGACAGAGGTTATGGTTGAGACGTTCAAAGGAACCCCCTACGACACGGGATTTGACCAGAATCTTCTGGCGGAGATTGCAGACTACTTCCGTCCGATCCGTGACGAGGCGCTGGAGAGCGGGCTTCTTAATCCAAAGAACATGGGCGTAAACATCAAGACGCTGCTCTACCAGGTGCCTGGAGGAATGCTCTCCAACCTGACATCCCAGCTCAAGGAGCAGAATGCGGAAGACAAGTATTATGACGTTCTGGAGGAAGTTCCAAAAGTACGAAAAGACCTGGGTGAGCCGCCGCTCGTAACGCCTTCATCTCAGATCGTGGGAACCCAGGCAGTATTCAACGTGCTGATGGGCGAGCGCTATAAGATGGCTACGAAGGAGACGAAAGATGTCTTGAGCGGAAAATACGGCGCGACAGTCAAGCCGTTCAATGAGGAGGTAAGGAAGAAAGTCCTCGGCGAAAATGCGGACATCATCACCTGCCGCCCGGCTGACCTTATCGCAGACGAGCTTGACACGCTGAGAGGAGAGATGTCGCAGTGGAGCCAGCAGGATGAGGACGTATTGTCCTATGCCCTGTTCCCGCAGGTGGCGACAGACTTCTTCAAGTACCGCGAGGCGCAGCAGACCAAGGTGGATCAGACATTGGCAGATACAGAGAACGGAAGTTATCCCGTATAAATAATGAGTAGAAAAGAGCCTGGATGTGTCCGGGCTCTTTTTTACATGTATGAGGAAGGACGCAGGCCGGGTCGGGCTTTGGGGATGTGTCGGCGGGATGACGCTGCGGAGACGGGATGCTAAAACTCATCCGATACAAAACAGGAGGGGCCTCAAACGAAGACCAGTAGCGGAAGAACCTTCATCCGCTGCGTCCTCTCGGTTCAAAAATGTTGCACGAAATCCCGATATTTATTGAATATTCCCGCATTGTCCTTTATAATGGTTTAATGTGAATTTGAAAAGAGGTCTGAAAAGGTACGATGGGAAAGAAGAATGAATTACAGCAGAAACTGGAGGAAAAGTATGACAAGTTCAGTAAAGGGCAGAAAAAGCTTGCCGACTTTATCCGGAAGGATTATGACAAGGCGGCGTTTCTGACTGCCGCCAGGATGGGGGAGGAAGTGGGGGTCAGCGAGTCTACGGTGGTAAGGTTTGCCATGGCTCTGGGATACGAGGGATACCCGGAGTTCCAGAAAGCGCTTGGCGAGCTTGTGCGGATGAAGCTGAATTCCATACAGCGGATGGAGGTCACTTACGGGCGCATCAGCCAGAGCGAAATCCTCTCCGTGGTGCTTCAGTCGGATATCGAAAAGATCAAGCTGACTCAGGCTGCGATGGATCATGAGGCATTTGAGCTGGCGGTGGATACTATCTTAAACGCCAGGAAGGTGTATGTCATCGGAATCAGGAGCTGCGCGCCGCTGGCGGATTTTCTTGCGTTTTATCTGCATCCGGTCTGTGAGAATGTGACCGCGGTGAATACCAACAGCTCCAGCGAGATTTTTGAGCAGCTGATACGGATTGACGAAAGAGACGTGATCATCGGGATCAGTTTCCCGAGATATTCCATGCGGACGCTGAAGGCGCTGGAGTTTGCCAGCAACAGGAAAGCGAAAGTCATCACCATCACGGACAGCATCCATTCCCCTATGACGCTCTATTCTTCCTGCAACCTCATCGCCAGAAGCGACATGGCATCCATCGTAGATTCCCTGGTGGCGCCTCTAAGTGTTGTCAACGCGCTTGTGGTGGCGCTCTGTATGAAGAAACAGGACGAGGTTATAAAAACACTTGAGACGCTGGAAGAAATCTGGGATGAGTATCAGGTGTACAGCAAGGACGAGCTGAACATGGTGGGGGAGAAGGTAGAGATTACAGACCCCTGGGAAAGCGAAGGGGAAAGCCATGAGTAAGGTACTGATTGTAGGCGGCGGGGCCGCCGGGATGTTTGCAGCCGTCGCGGCAGCGAGAAACGGGCATGATGTCTGCGTCTATGAAAAGAATGAAAAACTTGGAAAGAAATTGTTCATCACGGGAAAAGGGAGGTGCAATCTGACCAACGACTGTGATGAGGAGACGTTCTTTTCCTCGGTCTTAAGCAACCCGAGATTTTTATACAGCAGTTTTTACGGCTGCACCAACCAGGATGTGATCCGATTTTTTGAGGAGGCGGGGGTGCGGACGAAGACGGAGCGGGGCGGGCGGGTATTTCCGGTTTCCGATCATTCTTCCGATGTAATCCGCGGGCTTGAAAGAGAGATGAAAAGGCTGGGGGTGGGAGCCATCCTCCGCACAGAGGTGAAAAGCATTGAGGATAGGAACGGAAGTTTCTCCCGGATCGTGCTTGCGGACGGTACAGAAATACCGGGAGACGCATGCATCATTGCGACGGGAGGTATTTCCTACCGTTCAACCGGGTCTACCGGAGACGGCTATCGGTTTGCAGAGAGCTTTGGGCATAAGATAAAGCCCTGCATCCCGTCACTTGTGCCTTTTGAGGCGAAAGAGGAGTGGCCTGCGAAACTACAGGGCCTGTCGCTTAAAAATGTGGAAATTTCTCTGTACGACGGGAAAAAGAAACTTTACGGGGATTTTGGCGAGATGCTTTTTACCCACTACGGAGTGAGCGGCCCCCTTGTGCTCAGCGCCAGCGGCCATGTGGGAAGGACTCTAGAAAAGAAAGAGCTTGCTCTTTTCATTGACTTAAAGCCTGCTCTCGATGAGAAGGCGCTTGACAGGCGGGTCCTGCGGGATTTTGAGGAGGCGGGGAAGAAACAGTTTAAAAATGCGCTCCAGAAATTGTTTCCCTCAAAGCTGGTTCCGGTGATGGTGGAACTGAGCGGGATTGACCCGGAGAAACAAGCGAACATGATCACGCGGGAGGAGAGAGTTTCTTTTGTCCGTCTGATTAAGCGTCTTGGGCTGACAGTTTCCGGCCTTCGGGGATTTGACGAGGCGATCGTCACGAAAGGCGGGATAGACGTGAGAGGGATCGACCCGGCAACTATGGAGTCTAAGCTTGTAAAGGGAGTGTATTTTGTGGGAGAGGCTTTGGACCTTGACGCCCTGACAGGGGGATTCAACCTTCAGATAGCCTGGTCCACGGCGCACGCTGCCGGAAGCAGCATTGTATAGATGAAATTGATTTTGAAAGGAGACAGATGTAAAATGGGATATAACGTAGCGATTGACGGGCCTGCGGGAGCAGGGAAAAGCACGGTTGCAAAGCTGGTCGCAAAAGAGAAAGGGTATGTATATGTAGATACGGGTGCGCTTTACCGCGCTCTGGCGGTATATTTCCTTGACCGGGGAATTAAGGCTGGAGAGACGGAGAAGATCATAGGGGCCTGTGAGAACGTGGAAGTTTCCATCCGGTATGAGGATGGGGCGCAGCAAGTATACCTGAACGGAAGAAATGTCACGCCGCGCCTTCGCACTGAGGAAGTGGGGAACATGGCGTCTAAGAGCTCTTCCATTCCCGAAGTGAGGGCAAAGCTCTTAGAGCTGCAGAGGAATCTTGCAAGAGAGCAGGACGTGGTCATGGACGGAAGAGATATCGGAACCTGCGTGCTTCCGGAGGCTGATGTGAAGGTGTACCTTACTGCCAGCGTTGAGACACGCGCAAAGAGAAGGTTTGACGAGCTTTCTGAGAAAGGCGTCTCCTGCAGCTTTGATGAGATTGCGAAGGATATTGCAGAGCGGGACCAGCGGGACATGACCCGTGAGACGGCGCCGCTTAAGCAGGCGGAGGACGCGCACCTGGTGGACAGCTCGGACATGACGATCGATGAGGTAGTGTCGGCAATCGCCGGCCTGTGCAGATAGGCGGCGCAGGGCTGTGAAGGCAAAGGCAGGCGAAAGGATAAGGACGGTGAGGATATGAAGGTAGAGCTGGCGAAGACGGCAGGTTTCTGCTTTGGCGTAAGGCGGGCAGTAGATACCGTGTATGAGCAGACAGAAAAAGGAGAGGGCGGGAAGATCTATACTTATGGCCCCATCATCCACAACGATGAAGTGATAAAGGATATGGAAAAGCGGGGGGTAGAGGTTTTGAACAGCCCGAAGGAGCTTGAAGAGCTGGAGGAGGGAACGGTCATCATACGCTCCCACGGTGTGCCTGAAAGCGTCTGTAAACTTCTGGAAGAGAAGGGAATCCATTACGTGGATGCCACCTGTCCTTTTGTCAAAAAAATCCATAAGATCGTGCAGGAAGAAAGCCGAAAAGGCTCCCACATCGTAATCATCGGAAACGGCTCCCACCCCGAAGTAGAGGGAATCCGGGGATGGGCGGGAGAGGCCGTGACAGTGGTTCAGAATGTTTCCCAGGCCAGCGATTTCCGGCTGGAAAATAAGGCGGGGAAAGTGTGCGTCGTAGCACAGACGACATTTAATTACAATAAATTTAAAGAATTAGTTGAAATTATTGAAAAAAAGGGTTATGATATAATTGTTTTAAATACGATTTGCAATGCTACGAAGGAAAGACAGGCGGAGGCCCGTGACATTGCATCCAGGGCGGGGGCGATGATCGTCATAGGAGACAGGAAAAGCTCCAACACCCAGAAGTTATTTGAAATATGCAGCGATGCGTGTGAGGATACGTACTACATACAGACACTTGACGATTTGGATATGAATCAATTAAGGTCCGTGGAAACAGTAGGTATTACAGCAGGGGCATCCACGCCCAATAAAATAATTGAGGAGGTTCAAAATAATGTCAGAGTTAACTTTTGAACAAATGTTAGAAGAATCTATTAAGACAATCAGAAACGGGGATGTAGTAGATGGTACTGTTATCGACGTTAAGCCGGACGAAATCATCATGAATATAGGTTACAAGGCAGACGGCATCATCATGAGAAACGAGTACACCAATGATTCCGGGGCAGACCTTACTACGATGGTTTCCGTGGGCGATACCATGGCCGTGAAAGTCCTGAAGGTGAATGACGGGGAAGGCCAGGTGCTTCTGACTTATAAGAGGCTTTTGGCTGAGAAAGGAAACGAGAGGTTAAAAGAGGCTTACGAGTCTCATGAAGTGCTGCGGGCGCCGGTTACGCAGATTCTTGGAGGCGGTCTGAGTGTAGTGATAGACGAGGCGAGGGTATTCATCCCGGCAAGCCTTGTTTCCGATAGTTATGAGAAGGATTTGAGCAAATATCAGGATCAGGAGATTGAATTCGTGATCAGCGAGTTCAATCCGAGAAGGAACCGCATCATCGGCGACAGAAGGCAGATTCTTGTAGCCGAGAGGGCAGAGAAACAGAGAGAGCTGTTTGCAAGGCTTGAGGTGGGCGACATCGTAGAAGGAACGGTTAAGAATGTGACGGATTTCGGTGCGTTTGTTGACCTTGGCGGCGTTGACGGGCTTCTCCACATTTCAGAGATGTCATGGGGACGCATTGAGAACCCGAAGAAAGTATTTAAAGTAGGCGAGACTTTGAGAGTGCTCATCAAAGATATCAACGAGACAAAAGTTGCTTTAAGCCTTAAATTCCCGGAGACGAATCCGTGGGCAAACGCATCGGAGGATTACGCGGTCGGAACTGTTGTGGAAGGAAAAGTAGCAAGGATGACAGACTTCGGAGCTTTCGTAGAGCTGGCTCCGGGCGTGGATGCACTGCTCCATGTTTCGCAGATTTCCAGGGCTCATGTAGATAAGCCGTCAGATGTGCTGTCAGTAGGCCAGTATATTGAGGCAAAGATTGTTGACCTGAATGAAACTGACAAGAAGATCAGTTTGAGTATGAAGGTTTTGGAGCCGGCAGGCGAGCAGATGCCGGCAGAAACAGAAAGTGTGGATGAGGTTGTTGAAGGAGCAGAAGAATAATTTTGATGCTGATTTAACATGTAAAGATAAAAGATAGAGGCTTTCAGGAGCCTCTATCTTTTATGTGTTAAAATTTCAACAAGATGTTTGCGGAAATATACAAAAAATTGTCTGCATTTTAGTAGAAAAAAAGGGCATTTTCTTGTATAGTATATTAAGAGTTTATTAAAGGAAGGAAGGAAAAAAGGGATGGCATTGTTAACGTTTAAGGGTGGTATCCACCCGGATGACGGCAAGAGCCTGGCGAAAGATAAGGCGATTGTCGAATTAAAACCGCAGGGTAACCTGGTTTATCTGGTTTCCCAGCATATCGGTGCGCCTGCCAGTCCGATTGTTGAAGTCGGCGAACGTGTGCTCAAGGGTCAGAAGATCGCAGAGGCCGGAGGCTTTGTATCAGCGCCGGTGTATGCATCCGTGTCCGGAACAGTAAAGGCGATCGAGCCGCACATGAATCCGACAGGAGCTACGATGAACAGCATCGTAGTGGAGAATGACGGCGAGTATGAGGAAGTCGCATACGCTCCGGTGAAACCCCTTGAGGAGATGACGAAGGAGGAGATCCTTAACGCAATCGGAGAGGCGGGAGTCGTAGGCATGGGCGGCGCGGGTTTCCCGACAAAGGTTAAGCTGTCGCCGAAGGAGCCGGATAAGATTGAGTATATCATTGCAAACTGTGCAGAGTGTGAGCCATATATAACCGCTGACTACCGGAGGATGATCGAGACTCCGGAGAAACTGGTTCAGGGGATGAAGATTGTACTTAAGTTATTTGACAATGCGAAGGGAATCTTCGGCGTGGAGGATAACAAGCCGGATTGTATCGCGAAACTTAAGGATCTTATTAAGGACGAGCCGCGCATGGAAGTTCTGGCTCTTAAGACGAAGTATCCGCAGGGCGGTGAGCGTCAGCTTATCTACGCGACCACAGGCAGGGCGATCAATTCTGCCATGCTTCCTGCGGACGCGGGATGCGTGGTGGACAACGTAGAGACGATGATTAATATTTACCGCGCAGTAGCGGAAGGGAAGCCTTCCATCGAGCGTGTTGTCACGGTGAGCGGGGATGCTGTGAATTCTCCGGGGAATTTCCTCGTGCCTTTCGGCATGAACCAGGCAGAGATCGTAGAGGCTGCGGGCGGATTTAAGTCTGAGCCGGAAAAGATGGTCTCCGGCGGACCGATGATGGGATTTTCCATGTATACCCTTGACGTGCCGGTGACGAAGACTTCTTCCTCCATCCTGTGCCTTACCAAGGATGAGGTTGCAGCCAATGAGCCTACGGCGTGCATCAATTGCGGGCGCTGTGTGGATGCCTGCCCGAGCCGCCTGATTCCGTCAAGGCTTGCGGATTATGCAGAGCATCATGACGAGGCGCAGTTTACTGCCCATGAGGGATTAGAGTGTATGGAGTGCGGCTCCTGCAGCTTTGTGTGCCCGGCGAAGCGTCAGCTTAAGCAGGCGATTGGTTCCATGAGAAAGATTGCGTTGGCGAACCGGAAGAAAAAATAAGTAAAGAGAGGAAGAGGTGAATTAACGTGAGTGAGAACAAATTTAAAATGTCATCTTCACCACATATACGTTCCAAAGTTACCTCGAGCAATATCATGCTTATGGTTACCATTGCCCTTTTGCCGGCGTCGGCATTTGGCGTGTGGAACTTTGGACTCCCGGCTCTGGGGATGCTTATCACAACGACCCTGGCTGCCGTTCTTACAGAGTACATCTATGAAAAACTGATGCATAAAAAGATTACCGTCAATGATTTCAGCGCGGTTGTCACAGGACTTCTTTTAGGCCTGAATATGCCGCCGACAGCACCGCTGTGGATGGGCGCTCTCGGAAGCGTGTTCGGCATCTTAGTCGTAAAGCAGCTTTTCGGAGGACTGGGACAGAACTTTATGAACCCTGCCCTGGGCGCGAGATGTTTTCTTCTTATATCCTTTACGGGGCAGATGACTACATTTATCTACGACGGCGTGTCCGGCCCGACTCCTCTTGCCATGTTAAAGGAAGGGCGGGCGGTTGATTCCATGAGCATGCTGATGGGCCGCATCCCCGGAACCATCGGCGAGACAAGTGTCATCGCGATCATTATCGGTGCGATTTTCCTGATTCTGATGGGTGTTATCGACCTTCGGATCCCGGGTACATATATCGTTACGTTTGCAGTGTTTGTCGGCATCTTCGGGCAGTTTACCAATGCCCAGGCCGGACTTTTCGACCCGCAGTACATCACATCCCACCTTTGCGGCGGCGGTCTGATGCTTGGCGCGTGGTTTATGGCTACCGATTACGTGACATCGCCGATTACCAAGAAGGGCCAGTATGTGTACGGGGCGCTCTTAGGTATCCTTACCGGCCTGTTCCGTCTCTTCGGCGGCTCGGCGGAGGGTGTTTCCTATGCGATCATCATCAGTAACCTTTTAGTTCCGTTGATCGAGAGGGTTACTCTTCCAAAACCATTCGGTAAAGGAGGAGAGAAATAATGAGTAAAACAATGAAAAATACACTGGTTCTTACAATTATCACGCTGATTGCCGGGTTTGCGCTGGGGCTTGTCTACGAGATTACGAAAGACCCCATTGCCCAGGCTCATGACGCGGCGAAGAAAGAGGCGTGGCAGGCGGTATTCCCGGAGGCTGACCTTGATTCTTTCGAGCAGGTAGAGGTTGACCAGAAGGCTGCCGGGGAGGTAGTGAAGGGCCTCGGCGTGAATGCTACGATTGATGAAGTGTGCAAGGTGGGTGAGGACGGTTATGTCATCACCGCTACAGATAAGGAAGGCTATGGCGGCGACATCCGGGTTACGGTGGGCATCAAGGCTGACGGTACGGTAAACGGCGTGTCCATCCTGTCCATCAGTGAGACGGCGGGCCTTGGCATGAAGGCTACGGAGCCGGCCTTTTACGAGCAGTATCAGGGCAAGCAGGCGGAGAAGTTCTACGTGTCCAAGGACGGCGGGGACGGAGAGCCCATCGACGCTTTAAGCGGCGCCACCATTACATCAAGGGCGATGACCGGGGCTGTGAACGCGGCGCTTGGTTATTTCCAGAATGCGTTTTAGGAGGTAGTGAAGATGAATAATTGTACAGAACGTTTGTATAACGGTATTATAAAAGAAAATCCTACCTTCGTGCTGATGCTTGGCATGTGTCCGACCCTGGCGGTCACCACATCTGCCATCAACGGTCTTGGTATGGGACTTTCTACGACAGCCGTACTTGTGCTGTCAAACCTGATGATTTCCCTGCTGCGTAAAGTCATTCCGGATTCCCTTCGTATTCCGGCGTTTATCGTAGTTGTGGCATCTTTCGTGACGATGGTGCAGTTTTTGATGGAAGGCTTTGTTCCGAGTCTCTATGCGTCTCTCGGAATCTATATTCCGCTGATCGTTGTTAACTGTATCATCCTGGGCCGCGCGGAGAGCTATGCCTCTAAGAATCCTCCGCTGCCGTCTATCTTTGACGGAATCGGTATGGGACTTGGATTTACGGTAGGCCTTACGGCGATCGGCATCGTGCGTGAAGTCATCGGCGCGGGCAAAGCTTTTGGATTCCAGTTATTGCCGCTTGCCGATTCGGCTGCAGGCAAGGCGGGCTATGTCCCGGTAACCATCTTTATCCTGGCGCCAGGCGCGTTCCTTGTACTGGCAGGACTTACGGCTCTTCAGAACAAGGTGAAGAACAACGCGAAGAAGAAGGGCAAGAAGGTTACGGAGACCGTGGGCTGCGGCGAGGGCTGCGGATCCTGCACCAACAGTGCATGCGGCGGCAAGATATTCCCTGCAGGGAATGAGAAAGAATAGGAGGAGTACATAGATGGGAGAATTATTGATCATAGCAATTGGCTCTGCACTTGTAAATAACGTTGTACTCAGCCAGTTCCTCGGAATCTGTCCTTTCCTTGGAGTTTCCAAGAAGGTTGAGACTGCTGCCGGCATGGGCGGCGCCGTCGTATTCGTTATTACGATCGCGTCTTTCGTGTCAGGCGTTGTATATAAGTTCATATTGGCAAATAAGGCGATCTTAGGCGGAAAGCTTGTCTACTTACAGACGATCGTATTTATCCTTGTTATCGCCTGCCTGGTTCAGTTCGTGGAGATGTTCCTTAAGAAGTCCATGCCTGCGCTCTATCAGTCATTGGGAGTATACCTTCCTCTGATCACTACAAACTGCGCGGTGCTTGGCGTGGCTCTCACGAATGTGCAGAAGGAGTATTCTCTGTTAAGCGGAGTAGTGAACGGTATCGGAACGTCCGTGGGATTTCTGATTGCTATCGTGATCCTTGCCGGTATCCGCGAGAAGATGGAGTATAATGACATTTCCGAGTCCTTTCAGGGAACGCCGATCGTGCTGATCACTGCAGCGCTTATGGCAATCGCGTTCTTTGGGTTCTCGGGACTGATATAGGAAGGAGCAGAGACGATGAGTGTAACAGGTATTTTAATTGCCGCCTTAGTTGTAGGCGGAACCGGCTTATTCATTGGTGTGTTCCTTGGATTTGCCGGCACGAAATTTGCGGTAGAAGTAGATGAGAGGGAGGAGGCCATCGCAGGCGTCCTTCCGGGAAATAACTGCGGCGGCTGCGGCTACGCGGGATGTTCCGGCCTTGCTGCTGCCATCGTAAAAGGCGAGGCTGAGATCGGCGCATGTCCGGTGGGCGGCGCTCCCGTTGCGGCAGAGATTGGCAAGATCATGGGGCAGGAGGCAGGAGAGCAGGTGCGAAAGACAGCGTTTGTCAAATGCGGCGGAACCTGCGAGAAGGCGAAACAGAATTACGAGTACCACGGCCTTGGCGACTGTATCATGGTGAACATGATGCAGAGCGGCGGCCCGAAGTCCTGTAATTACGGTTGTCTCGGAGAGGGAACCTGCGTGAAGGCATGTCCTTTTGATGCGATCCATATCGTGGACGGCATCGCGGTTGTCGATAAAGAGGCGTGTAAGGCCTGCGGCAAATGTGTGGCTGTATGTCCGAAGCACTTGATCGAACTTGTGCCCTATGACCAGAAACATCTGGTGCGGTGCAGCTCCAGAGATAAGGGCAAGGATGTGATGAAGGCTTGTTCCGTGGGATGCATCGGCTGTAAGATGTGCGAGAAGGCATGTGAGTTCGACGCAGTGAAGGTGACGGACAATATCGCGCGTATCGACCCAGAGAAATGTACGAACTGCGGCGCATGTGCCGCGAAATGCCCGAAGAAGGTAATTTCTTAGATTTACAGGGCGGTATGGTAATGAGCTTAAAAGACAGAATTGCAGATGGGTTACGATTATTGTACTGTGATATAAGGTCAGCAAAATGGGCGGTTATGTTTATAATCGCCTATTTTGTATTGCTGAAAAAGATATTTAAAAGCCTTTGTCCTATGGTGTTCCTTACCGGGTTCCCGTGTCCGGGGTGCGGCCTTACCCGGGCGGGCATTCATGTGCTGCGCTTTGAATTTGCCGCGGCGTGGCAGATCCATCCTTTTATATTTGCCGTGATTGGGCTGGCGGCGGTATTTGCTGCTGAGAGGTATTTTCTTAAAAGAGAGGAGATGAGAGTTACGATGTGGTGTGCTGTCATGGTCATTGTAAGCCTGATACTCTTTTACATATACCGCATGGTGCTTTTATTCCCCAACGTGCCTCCGATGACTTACTATAGGCATAACTTGCTGCGTAATTTATTGGGAGGCTTTCCGTTTTAAAAAGTGTTTAAAAAACTTTGGCATATAATGGTATTATAAGGTTGAAATACAGTGGGAAAGGCTGTATAATTAAATTATTAAAATTATATTAAAAAAGGAGGAAAAAAGTGTGAAAAAAGAATGTGGAAGAAAAAAGAGGATCGTATCCATCGTGATGGCAGTGGCTCTGGTAATATCGGTATTTGCTCCGGCTGCGACGGTTAAGGCGGCGGGCACGCCGAGCGTGTACAAAAAACAGACGTCGGTGATAGAGCAAAAGAGTAAAACGGACTGGATATGGATTGAAAATTTCCCTACAGGGGCACAGGTCACGAACTTAAAGTCCAGCAACACGAAAGTGCTGAAAGCATCGTGGAATTCAAATGATGGGGACTTAGTTATGCTCAGATTAAGGAAAGCGGGAAAAGCGGTTGTTTCTTTTAACGTTGTTTATAATGGGCAAACTACTTCACTTAAGAGCACGATTACTGTTAAGAAGTATCAGAGGCCTTGCGCTACTTTCAAGGTTGGGAGCAAGAATTATGCGTCAAAATTTAAAAAGAACTCTTATTATGTGACATCTCACAAGAAAACACCTAAGAATAAGGTTACCGTAAAGGCGGCAAAGGGGTGGAAACTTGCCGGGATATGGTATTCAAAGCTTGACGGAACCAATGATAAGAGGATTAAGAATAATAGCCGTGTCAGATTTTCTGCGAAAAAAGGGCAGGAAGTAATGGTTTACGCAGGATTCATAAATAAGAAGACGAAAGAATACCAGACGGTAATATTAGTATCCAAACGCAAAAAATAATCTTCCGTAAAGGCCTGAACCGCCGTTTCATGGGAAACGGCGGTTTTTATATGTTATGCCATCTGATTTCCCTTGCCAGAACAGGGCATGGTATGATAAAATATTAACAGTATTTTAAGGAGGAGATAGCGATGGATAACAATTTTGACAATATGCCGGAAGAAAACGGACTGGAAGATTCTAAGCCTGTATATACAGATCCGAATGCAGATGTAAAGGAAGAGGCAGAAGAGCCGGTCCAGACAGTGTACGGCTACACGCAGGGAAGTGCGCCGGACACGCAGAAATACGCGCAGGATACTTATGCGGGCTATCGGCAGGGCACCCCGGTTCAGAGCGGCCAGAGCAATCCGTACAAGTACCAAAGCGTTAATAATTATCAGCCTCAGAACAACCAGTATACGAGCGGTCAATATCAGGATAACCTGAGTTATAATACAGGAAATAACCTGGGATACAATCAGAACAATTATGAGAATATGGATACGAGCCCGATGACTATGGGAGAATGGCTGCTCACGATCCTTGCGGCTATGATTCCGTGCGCGGGGATTATTCTGTATCTTGTATGGGCATTCAGCAAGACGGGGAATGTCAACAGGAGGAATTTCTGCCGCGCCCAGCTGATCGTCATGGCATTTGTCTTTGTATTATATATAGTTATGTTTGTCGTGCTAGGTGTGTCATATATGAGTTTGTAGCCAATTGCCCAGGGCGTTTTAAAGGCAGCTGGTAATGAAAAACCCTGTATAAAGCATTGAATCCCGGCCGGGATGCATCTGTTTCCGTAAAGTCTTACGGAGACGTGTGCGCCGCGCCGGGATTGTTGCGTATGCAGAGGACTGGCTTATTTCATAAAATTTTCTGAGTAGTGTATCTCATTGTCGTCGGTAATGAAGACAGCGTCTACATTGTCCAGAAGATTTACCAGCTTAAGCCCTTCCTCGAACCCCAGGAGGAAACAGGTGGTGCTCAGCGCGTCGGCGGTGAGGGAAGAGTCGGTGATGATAGTCACGCTTGACAGAGTATTCTCGCATGGGTAGCCGGTGGCGGGGTTCAGCACATGGTGGTAGAGCTTCCCGTCTTTTTTGAAATAACGCTGGTATGTGCCGGTCGTGACGACTGATTTATCGGCAACCTTGATGGAAGTGATGGGCTGCCCGCTCTCGTCAAAAGGACGCTGTATGCCGATATTGTATTTGGAACCGTCAGTTTTTGTGCCGAGTGCGAGCACATTTCCGCCGAGGTTTATGATGGCGTGTTTCACCTCGTTTTTTACAAGATATTCTTTCAGCCGGTCGGCAATATACCCTTTGGCGATAGCCCCCACATCAAGCTTTGTCTTGGGATCTGTGAGCTTGACGCGGTTATCCTGGATCATAATATTGTGGTAGCTCACATGCTTTTTCGCGGAGCGTACTTTCTTTTTGGACGGAACGGAGGGCTGTTCGGCATGAAAATCCCAGAGATCCGACACGGAGCCGATGGTGATGTCAAAAATGCCGTAGGACAGCTCGCTGTAGTAGATCCCTTTTTCCAGGAGGGTGACCGTGTCCTCGGACACCTCCACAAATTTGCCTTTTGCGCTGTTAATGCGGGAGATGTCGCTCTCTTCGTTGGATTTTGAGAACTTTGCATCGTAATCTTTACAAAGCCTTTCACAGCCCTTTATGACGCTCTCGTCCACGGGGTCAAGGATCTGGACGCTTATGACTGTATCGAACAGCGTATCGGTATATGTCAAGTCTTTTTTTGACAATGGCTTTTCGCAGCCGCATAAGATTAGGGATGCAATGGCTGCCAGAGCAATAATTTTTTTCATTTTCATATAACACCTCGCAAAATCATATACACCAGTATGGGATGTTCCTTGTACAAACTGTATGCCGGACTGGATTTTTTTATTATAACAATGAAAAAGAAGATATGCAATCGAACATGTGGTTGCGAAACGGAACATGTTGTGCTAGAATAATGCTAGCGCGGTAAATAAAAGAGAACTTGTTATTTGCCGTGACAGAGAGGGTGTGTAAATTATGAAGTTTAATTTGCAGGAGCTGCAGAAAAGAGACTGGGTGCTGATAGCGGTTATTATCTGCGTGACGGCGCTTGCTCTTTTCCTGCATGAATACATAGGAGGAAAAGGCGCGGGGTGCGCGACTGTCAAGGTGAAGGGCGAGATAGAGGGAGTGTACAGCCTGGCAAAAGACCAGTCTATTGAGATTAACGGAGGAACGAATGTCCTGAAGATACGGAACGGGAGCGCGGATATGACAGAGGCAGACTGCCCGGACAAATTGTGCGTGAACCAGAAAGCCATATCAAAGAACGGGGAGAGCATCATCTGCCTGCCGAACAAGGTAGTGGTGACCATCGAGAGCAGCGAGGACAGCGTCTTTGACGCAGTAGCGCAGTGATGCGGGGAGGAACATAAGTTGAAGGGCAGGATTGCTTATTTTGGGGTATTTACGGCGCTGGCGCTGATCTTTAGCTATGTGGAGACGCTGATTCCCATATCGTTTGGAACGCCGGGGGTAAAGCTCGGGCTCGCCAACCTGATCATCGTGATTGCCCTGTACAGGCTGAAACTGAAGGAGGCGTATCTTTTGTCCGTGACAAGGGTTCTTTTGTCCGGGTTTCTCTTCGGGAATTATTTCAGCATTGCCTACAGCATAGCAGGCGGGATTGTGAGCCTGTCCGTGATGGCCCTTCTGAAGAAATGGGGAGGTTTCAGCGTCGCGGGGATCAGCATAGCAGGCGGGGTCAGCCACAATATAGGGCAGCTTTTCGTGGCGATGCTTGTTGTGGAGACTTACCAGGTCACCTATTACCTGCCGGTGCTTCTCATGGCGGGATTGCTTACCGGTGCGCTGATTGGCATAGTTTCCGGGGAGACGTTAAAGCGGCTGCCGGATTTTAAATTTTAGGAGGAGCTATGATTCAGTTTATAAGAGGAACGCTTGCCTCGCTAGAGGAGGATAGGGTTCTTGTGGATGTCAATGGAGTCGGGTACGGGATTTTCATGTCCGTGCAGGCCATGAGCATGATGCCCGGAACGGGAACGGAAGTAAAGATACATACTTATCTGAATGTAAAAGAGGACGCCATGCAGCTGTTCGGGTTTCTGACGAAAGAAGACCTTAAGATATTCAAGCAGCTTATCAAGGTCAGCGGAGTCGGGCCGAAGGGAGCTCAGGCGGTGCTTTCCGCGCTTTCGCCGGATGACCTTCGCTTTGCGGTGCTTTCCGGCGACGTGAAAGCCATATGTGCGGCACCCGGAATCGGAAAACGGACGGCGGAAAAGATCATACTGGAGCTTAAGGACAAGATGAATATTGAAGAGACGCTTGAACGGGCTGCGGAACCGGGAGTTTCTCCCGGCATAGAAACCGGGGCGGCAGGCAGCGTCCAGAGCGAGGCAGTCCAGGCGCTTGTGGCGCTGGGCTACGGCAGCACGGAGGCCTTAAGGGCGGTAAAACAGGCGGACACAGGAGAAGGTGCCGACGTTGAGGCGGTGCTGAAACAGGCGCTTAAAAATCTGCTTTAGAATGGGAGCGTAAGGGGAAGATATGGGAAGAAGGATCATAACGTCAGAAAACCTTGAGGAAGACCTTAAGATAGAGAACCATCTCCGCCCGCAGATGCTTGAGGATTATATCGGGCAGGAGAAGACAAAAAAAACACTGAAAATCTACATCGAGGCGGCGAAGGAGAGGAAAGAGCCGCTTGACCACGTGCTTTTTTACGGGCCGCCCGGTCTTGGGAAGACCACTTTGGCAGGTATTATTGCCAACGAGATGGGAGTGAACATTAAGATCACCTCCGGGCCTGCCATTGAGAAACCGGGTGAGATGGCGGCGATACTGAACAACCTCCAGGAGGGAGACGTGCTTTTTGTGGACGAGATTCACAGGCTGAACCGCCAGGTTGAGGAAGTGCTGTATCCGGCCATGGAGGACTATGCCATTGACATTATGATCGGAAAAGGAGCCACCGCCCGCTCGATCCGCCTTGACCTGCCGAAATTCACGCTGGTGGGGGCGACCACGAGGGCAGGGATGCTTACGGCGCCGCTGCGGGACCGTTTCGGGGTGGTGAACCGGCTGGAATTTTACACGGTTGACGAGCTGCGGACGATCGTGGAGCGCTCTGCAAAGGTGCTGGAAGTGGAGATTGACGCGGACGGGGCGCATGCGCTGGCAAGGCGCTCAAGAGGCACTCCCAGGCTTGCCAATAGGCTGCTTAAGCGGGTGCGGGATTTTGCACAGGTAAAGTACGACGGGCACATTACCAGGGAGGTTGCGGATTATGCCCTGGACATCCTTGATGTGGACAAGGAGGGCTTAGACCAGACGGACCGGGATCTTCTGGCCGCGATGATAGAAAAGTTCCAGGGAGGGCCTGTGGGGCTTGACACACTTGCGGCATCAGTCGGGGAGGACGCGGGAACGATTGAGGACGTTTACGAGCCGTATCTTTTAAAAAACGGCTTTATCCAGCGGACTCCGAGAGGGAGGGTCGTCACGGAAAAATCCTATGTGCATCTGGGGCTTTTGCCCAAATAATGCATTTTTAATGTATTCTTAACAAAATAACAGGAAATTGGTAAAAAAGAGTTGGTTTTTGGTCGAGTTTAGTTTATAATGTAGGCAGATATTTGAAAAGGATTGCATTTCAGGGGAGGCTTTTATGGCATCATCAAAGAATTTTACAGAGGTATTAATCGGCGGAAAGGTGTTTAATCTTGGTGGCTTTGAGAGCGAGGAGTATTTGCAGAAGGTATCAACATATTTGAACCATAAGATTGACGAGTGCAGCAGCAACGACAGCTATCGGAAACAGAGCGCGGACACGAGGAGCGTCCTGCTTGCCCTCAACATTGCAGATGACTATTTTAAAGCGAAGAAGCAGGGAAGTTCCCTGGAGTCGGATATTGAGGCGAAAGACAAAGAGATGTACGATCTGAAACATGACCTGATATCTGTACAGATTAAGCTTGAGAATGCGGAGAAGGCCATGGACAAGCTGAAAGAAGAAAACAAGGATCTCCAGATGAAGATTGTCAAGCTGGAAACCGAGATTAAAAATAAGCGTAAATAAAGGCTGTCGGCTGACAGTCTTTTTTACTCTGTAAAAGAAAAGGAAATGTTGGGATTATGAATCAATTGACTGAGATCCTTGCGCCGGCAGGCTCGAAGGAAAGCCTTGCCGCCGCGGTAAATGCGGGTGCGGATGCGGTGTATGTAGGCGGGAACAGCTTTGGGGCCAGGGCCTACGCTGAAAATTTTACAGAAGAAGAGCTGCTTTCTGCCATAGATTACGTTCATCTCCATGGCAGGAAGATCTATCTTACCGTCAACACGCTCTTGAAAGAAGGAGAGATGCCGCTTCTATATGATTATCTGGCGCCTTTTTATGAGAGGGGGCTGGACGCGGTTATCGTGCAGGATGTGGGCGTAATGGATTTTGTGCGTGACGTTTTTACGGAGCTTCCGATACATGTCAGCACCCAGGCCACGGTTACGGGAGCCTGGGGCGCGGAATTCTTTAAAGAGCGGGGGGCGTCGCGCATCATCCCGGCAAGGGAGCTTTCGCTGGAGGAGATCCGCAAGATCAAAGATGCCAGCGGGCTGGAGATTGAGTGTTTTGTGCACGGGGCGCTCTGTTACGGCTATTCCGGGCAGTGCCTTTTAAGCAGCCTTATCGGCGGCAGGAGCGGGAACAGGGGGCAGTGCGCCCAGCCATGCAGGCTGCCCTACTCGGCGGCGGGAGGAAAGTACCGGGATATTATGAGCCTGAAGGATCTTTGCGCCATAGACCTGATTCCGGATCTTCTGGATGCGGGAGTTGATTCTTTTAAGATTGAGGGGCGGATGAAACAGCCGGACTATGTATATACGGCGGTCAGGCTCTACCGGAAATACCTGGATCTGTGCCGGGAGGCCGGGAAAGAGAATTACAGGGTATTAAAGAGCGACCGCGAGGCGCTTCAGGGAATCTATAGAAGGCGGGGTTATACGGACGGCTATTTTAAGCGCCATAACGGGCGGGAGATGATCTCTTTTCAGAGGCCGGAGGAAATGACCGAAAGGCAGGAGCCGCTGCCGGAAATGAATTTGAAAGAAAAAATTAATGGGAAATTAATACTTTCTAAGGGAGAACATGCTAAACTATATATTGAGTCGGGCGGCGTTTCCGTTTCGGCCAGCGGAGGAGAAGTGCAGGAATCCATCCGCTCCCCCCTGGATGAAGGGCGCGTCAGGAAACAGATGAAAAAGACGGGGAATACGGAATTTGCGTTTGACTGTCTGGAGATTTTGATGCAGGATGACATATTTCTTCCTATGCAGGCCTTGAACGAGCTCAGGAGAGAGGGTATTCTTAAGCTTACGGAGGCGAAACTTGCACCGCATCGCAGAGAGATTCCGGACAGGCGGGAAGCCGGGCGGGCAGAGGGCGGCGTAAAAGATCGCCTTCTGGACAGGAAACCGGAGCTGTCCGTGCTTGCCTCAGAGGAGCGGCAGCTGGAGATGGTTTTTGAAGACCGCAGGGTGGATACCGTTTACATTGAGTCAGAGCTTGCGCTTAAGGCCATGGCAGAGAGACGGCAGGCAGGGCAGAAGTGTTTCCTGGCAATGCCCTATGTCTTCCGGGAATCTGCCGTGAGGATGTATGAGAAGCTTTATCGCTGGATACTGGACGTCTTTGACGGGGTGCTGGCAAGGAACTGGGAGACATGCCAGTGGCTTAAGGAAAAAGAGTATCCCGGGGAAATTCGGGGAGACTATAACCTGTACGCTTATAACAGGCGCAGCCAGAGCGTGTTAAAGGATGCCGGGATTGCCCGTCTTACAGTTCCGGTGGAATTAAATTACCGGGAGCTTTCAGAGCTTGGGGTACGGTCCGGGAGCCTTATCGTGTATGGAAGGCAGCCGGTCATGATATCGGCGGGATGCATTAAGAAAAGTACGGGCGTCTGCGGCAGGAAGGATGGGGAAACTGTCCTGACAGACCGGAAACGGAATGAATTTATCGTAAAGAACCATTGCAGCTATTGCTATAATGTGATGTATAACTGCCGGCCGCTCCTGCTGCACGCATGCCGGGAGGAAGTAAAAAGGCTCGGCCCGGCGGAGGTTCGGATTGATTTCCTGAACGAGACGCAGGAAGAGGCAGAGCGGATCCTTGGCTTGTGCGGGAACTGCTTTTTGGGGGATGCTGCGGCGGACACGCCGGATATTCCCTATACCAACGGACATTTTAAGCGAGGGGTGAAGTAGGTGAAGGATTGGTAACGATTATTATACAATTATCAAAATATCTGATGATACTGCTGATCACAGCGTATACTTTTTTGTGTTTCAGCATTTTCGGGTATCAGGACCCGGACCGGAAAGCGCGGATGCTTAGGAGGCAGACAGCGCTGATGTTCTTGGTGCATGTCCTGGCGTTTGTGTCCATGTACCTTGCCACGGACGACATTAAGATGCTTGCGTTTTATCTGATGCAGGTATCTTTGTTTGCGGCCATTATTTTGCTGTATACGATTATTTACCCGAAAGTGTCAAGGCTTGTGGTGAATAATATGTGCATGCTGCTTTGCATCGGCATGATCATGCTCACAAGGCTCGACTATGCAAGCGCGGTGAAACAGTTTGCCATCGCTACGGCAGCCGTCGCCATGAGCCTGGCAGTCCCGGTTATTATCAGGAAGTTCAAGCTCCTGTCTGAGTGGAGGCTTTTCTATGCCGCGGCAGGGCTTGTGTCTCTGGCAGTGGTAATTGTCATGGGCCGGGTCACCGGAGGAGCGATGCTGGGCTTTAAGATCGGCGGGGAGAACGGGATCAGCATCCAGCCTTCGGAGCTTGTGAAGATTATCTTTGTATTTTTTGTGGCGTCCAGTTTCAAGCTGTCGCTGGAGTTTAAAGATATCGTGATCACAACCGCCATTGCGGCGTTTCACGTATTGATACTGGTAGTGTCAAAAGATTTGGGCGCGGCCCTTATAATATTTGTGGTATATCTGGTCATGCTTTATGTGGCCACAAGGCAGCCCCTCTACATTCTGGCGGGGCTTGGGGCAGGCAGCGCGGCATCCGTGGTGGCATATCATCTGTTTAACCATGTGCGTGTGCGCGTGGTGGCGTGGAAGGATCCCCTGGCAGCTTACGACAACGGGGGATACCAGGTCGTCCAGTTTCTGTTTGCCATCGGAAACGGAGGGTGGTTTGGCATGGGGCTTTTCCAGGGAGCGCCGGAGACGATACCGGTCGCCACGTCAGACGGGATTTTTGCGGCGATTTCCGAGGAGATGGGCCTGCTCTTTGCCCTGTGCATGATCCTGATCTGTCTGAGCTGCTATGTGATGTTCCTGAATATTGCCATGCAGCTTCGGAGCATGTTTTATAAACTGGTTGCCCTTGGGCTTGGAACCTGTTATATTTTCCAGGTGTTCCTTACTATCGGCGGGGAGACGAAATTCATCCCGCTTACGGGCGTGACGGTTCCGCTTGTGAGCTACGGGGGGAGTTCCCTGATCAGCACGGTGATCATGTTTGCCATTATCCAGGGGCTTTATATTTTAAGGGAAGACGAGGAGGAAGCGATTGAAAGAAAGAGGCAGGAGAAGCTACGAGCAGAGAGAGGCGGCAAAGAGGCAGGAGCGAAGAGAAGAAAGGCGGCAGATGTCTGGGAGGGAGAGAAAGGCGGCAAAGCGCGAAGACCGGAACCAGGCAAAAAAAGAGCGCGCCCGCAACAAAGAGTTCGCTAGGGTCACCTATATATTTGTAACGCTGTTTCTTGTGATGATGGGCTATATCGTATATTTTCATCTGATGCGGAGCGACGAGTTTGTCCGCAGCCCCTATAACCAGCGCCAGGATTCGCTGGCGGAGCGCATTGTGCGGGGGAAGATTTTAGACCGCAGCGGCAAAGTGCTGGCGCAGACGAAGACGCGGGAGAATGGAAAAGAGTACCGCGAGTACCCTTACGGGGATATGTTCGCCCATGTGGTGGGCTACACGGCAAGAGGGAAGACCGGCATAGAGGCGGTGGAAAATTCTGCATTGCTTACATCCAATGCATTTTTCCTTGAAAAGATACAGACGGAGTTTAAAGACCAGAAAAATATCGGCGACAATGTGGTGACGACACTGGATGTGAAGATCCAGGAGGCGGCTTATGATGCGCTTGGAAGCTCTAAGGGGGCGGTTGTCGCCATAGAGCCGAGCACGGGAAAGATACTGGCAATGGTGTCAAAGCCGGACTTTGACCCGAATACAGTGTCCGAAGAGTGGGAAGATTTAAGCAGCAATGACGACGGTGTGCTGGTAAACCGCGCCACTCAGGGCCAGTATGCGCCGGGCTCTACCTTTAAGCTGGTGACAGCTCTTGAATATATGCGGGAGGACAAAAGCTTTTCGGATTATTCTTATAAGTGCAGGGGAGAGATAAAGGCGGGCAGCAATACGATACACTGCTATGGAGGGAAAGTCCACGGAGGCGTGGATTTAAGAGACAGCCTGGCATATTCCTGCAATACGTCTTTCTGCAATATCGGAAGCGGGCTCAAGGTGGAGAGTTTCCGGAAGACGACAAAGGAGCTGCTGTTTGATTCCAGCCTGCCGTCTGACATTCCATATAAAAAGAGCAGCTTTGCCCTCAGGAAGGATGCCGGGCCGGCAGAGAAGATGATGACTGCCATGGGCCAGGGGCAGACGCAGGTAAGCCCGTACCATATGGCGCTTATCACTTCTGCCATAGCCAACAGCGGGACGCTGATGCGGCCTTACCTTGTGGATTCCGTGACCAGCCATTCCGGAACCATCGTCAGCAAGAACAGGCCGGACAAGTATGCGGAGCTTTTAAGCGCTAAGGAGGCGGTCCAGCTGAAAAACTATATGGAGAGCGTTACGGACTACGGAACCGCATCTGTGCTTGGAAAGGCGGGCTATACCTCCGCGGGCAAGACCGGAACGGCAGAGTACAGTTCGGATAAGGAGAAGGATCATTCCTGGTTTGTGGGCATGGCAAATGTGGACAACCCGGACATTGTGGTGAGCGTAGTGATCGAGTCTGCGGACGGAACGGCAAAAGCAGTAAATGTTGCAAAAAAAGTTTTTGACGCTTATTATTAAGGCAGGGGAAGATGTTTGGATGAAATATTATAAACATTTGTATATAGGGGAAAGCTTAAGAAAGAAAAAGAAGAAAGTCCTTGCCAGGCTGGAAAAGCGAAAATTTATGCCGGGGATCTACCTGATTGTGCTCTGCGGGCCAGGGCGCAATCAGCTGGAAATATTTAATGTAAGCCAGCTTTTGCAGAAAGGCTATCCGGAAAGGGACTATTTTGTCGTCGGGATCGCAAAAGGATTTGACGAGTCGGCGGAAATACTGGAAGAAATTGCAAAGAGCGTGTATAATGAGACAAGAGGGGCAGACATCCGTTCCTATATTTTGAACAAAGAACAGGAAGGCTAAGATGCTACATATATTGTTGTTAATCTTGAAAATCATAGGAATCATATTAGCGGTGATACTGGGCATACTTGTATTGCTGATTTGCATTGTGGTTTTTGCGCCGGTGCGGTATGAGGTAAAGGCAGGATGTACAGGAAACCTTGACGACATAAAGGTAAAGGCGAGAGCCTCGTGGCTGTTCCGGCTTGTGAGGGCAGATGTCTCCTATAAAGAGAAAAGGCTTAAATGGCGCGTCTGCATCGCGTGGAAAAAATTCCTGGGAGGAGCCGATTACGGAGGGAAGGATACGGAAAAACCCGGCATGGACGGGAACAGCGCGGCAGACATGGATGAAATAATGATTTCTGTTAAGGAGGATGATAAAGATGAAGAACAGGATGATGAAGTTAAGAAAGCTGCAGAAAATGAGGAAGATGAGAAAGGCGGTTCGGAAACTGAGGAAAAATCCGGCGAAATTGAGGAAGGCCGTGAAGAAACTGAAGAAAGCCTGGAAAAAGAAACTGAGCCTGAAAAAGAAACTGAACCTGAAAAAGAGAGTGGATTCCATGAAGAAGCCGGAGATAAGGGCGATCATGAAAATCAAGGGCTATACGAAAAGATAAAAGGCGCATATTGCAAGATAAAATGTACAATTCGGGAAATCTGTGATAAAATAAAAGAGTTATTGGAAAAAAAGAACAGAATCCTGGAGTTTGTGCAGGATGAAACGCACAGGGGAGCCTTTTCTAAATTAAAAAAAGAAACGGGCAGGCTTATCAGGAGGCTGAAACCTAAAAGGCTGGAAGGAAAGGCAGTATTTGGCTTTGAGGATCCGTCCGTGACCGGAAGAGTGCTTGCGGCAATCGCGCCTTTTTATCCGTTTTACCTGGAGGGAATTTCGCTGCAGCCGGATTTTGAGAGAAAGATCCTTAAGGGAAAGCTTTATGCGAAAGGGCGCGTCCGCTTTTTATATTTTCTGCATTTAGCGTGGAACCTTTTCTGGAACAGGAATGTCCGCAGGACGTATAAGGATATCAGGAATTTTGAAATATAAAGCAGGAGGAATTGACTATGGCAGACAATAATTTTAAGGGAGCAGTTGAGGCACTGTTTAACGGCGTGGACGGCATGATCTCGTCAAAGACTGTTGTGGGGGATGCGATCCACATCGGCGATACGATTATCCTGCCGTTGGTTGACGTTTCCTTCGGACTTGGCGCCGGGGCGTTCAGCAGCGATAAGAAAGAACAGGGCGGGGGAGGCATAGGCGGAAAGATTACCCCCTGCGCGGTGCTCGTTATCCAGAACGGAAAAACAAAGCTGGTGAATATTAAGAATCAGGATACGATCACGAAGATCCTTGACATGGTTCCTGATGTGATCGACAAGTTTACAGGGGAAAAAGAAGAGGAGATGACGGAGCAGGAAGTGGCGGACATTCTTGAGTCGGGCGATATGGGCGATATAGAATTTTAAGAATGTTTCCGGGGGCTGCTGCATAGGATGAACAAAAGGGGAACGGGTGCATGATATTATGAAACGTGTCATCGGGTTTGCCCTGTTCTGGGTGGCCGTAGGACTGATCCTGTCGCTGATCCTGCCGAACACTTTCGTGGAAGTGATCAGCATCATACTGTGCATATTGGCAGGTTACAATTTGTTTTGCTACTGAGTGGTAAATTGTGAATTTATACTTGCATTATTCGAGCTTATGTGCTAATATATCTAGTGTTGCGAGTTCGTGTTTCGGACTTATTATGAGCGTTAGGAGGTGCAGTCATGGCAAAATGTGCTATTTGCGAAAAGGGTGCTCACTTTGGAAATAACGTAAGCCACTCTAATAGAAAAACACCAAAGATGTGGAAGGCAAATGTAAAGTCAGTTCGTGTAAAGACGGAGGGCGGCGGAACAAAGAAGATGTATGTATGTACTTCTTGTTTGAGGTCCGGCAAAGTTGAGCGTGCGTAAGAAAGAACGGATGGAAGGTCAGGTTCTGCGGAATCTGATCTTTTTTTAGCCCTTTTTTCGCAGAACTGATTGTAAAAGCATGGAAAACAGAGTATAATACATTTATTATTTCGGCTATTAGAAACGGAGGTTTAGGATATGAAAGGATGCATGAATACAGATCTTGGCATTATTACGATTGACCCGGAAGTTATCGCAAAGTATGCGGGCGCGGTTGCGGTGGAGTGTTTTGGGATTGTGGGCATGGCTGCGGTGAATATGAAGGACGGTCTGGTTCATCTGCTGAAAAAGGAGAGCCTGACCAGGGGGATACAGGTATCCGTTTCAGAAGAAAATCACATTGCGCTTGATTTTCACATTATCGTTTCTTACGGCGTGAGCATTTCTGCGGTTACGGATAACCTGATCAGCAATGTGAAGTACAGGGTGGAAGAATTTTCCGGCATGCCGGTGGATAAGATCAATATCTTTATAGAAGGCGTAAGGGTCATCGACTAAGCTAAGGAGGAACGTAAAAAGTGGCTACAAAATCTATGAACGTGGATATGCTTGCAAAGATGTTTTTGGCAGGTGCACAGAATATTGAGGCGAAAAAAGAATATATCAACGAGCTGAATGTTTTTCCGGTGCCGGACGGCGATACCGGAACAAATATGTCGCTCACGATTATGGCTGCGGCAAAAGAAGTGGCGGCTCTTGATAAACCGACAATGAAAGATCTGGCAAAGGCTATTTCGTCCGGCTCCCTCCGGGGCGCCAGGGGAAACTCAGGAGTCATCCTCTCCCAGCTGCTCCGGGGGTTCACAAAGGCGATCCGTGAGGAAGAAGAGATTGACGTCCAGGGACTTGCGGCTGCATGCAGCAGGGCGAGGGAGACGGCTTACAAGGCGGTCATGAAACCGAAGGAGGGCACGATCCTTACCGTTGCCAGCGGGATTTCCGAGAAGGCAGCACAGATGGCGCAGGAGACGGATGATCTGGAAGTCTTCATTCCGGCTGTGATTGAGTACGCCGGGGAAGTGCTGAAAAAGACGCCGGAGATGCTGCCGGTACTCAAGGAGGCCGGGGTGGTGGATTCCGGCGGACAGGGCCTTTTGGAAGTCATAAAGGGCGCATATGACGCATTCCTTGGAAAAGAGATCCGGTATTCCGAGATTGCCCCGACAAGCTCCGGGGTTTCTGTGAAAGCAGCGCCTGGGGACGAGGCGGATATAAAGTTCGGATATTGTACGGAGTTCATCATCCTTACCGAGAAAGAGTTTACGGATAAGGATGAGCATGAGTTTAAGGAATACCTGTCTTCTATCGGTGATTCCATCGTGTGTGTCGCAGACGATGATGTGGTGAAGATACATGTGCATACGAACGATCCGGGCCTTGCCATACAGAAAGCGCTTGGATTCGGGCAGCTTTCACGTATGAAGATAGACAATATGCGCGAGGAGCATCAGGAGAAACTGATTCGCGACGCGCAGAAAGTGGCGGCAGAGCAGTCTGAAAAAGAGAAGGAAGAAAAAGAGGCCCAGGAGCCAAGGAAGCCCTTTGGCTTTATCACCGTGTCTATCGGGGAGGGCATCAACGGAATCTTTAAAGAGCTGGGAGCAGATTACGTCATTGAGGGCGGCCAGACCATGAACCCAAGTACGGAAGACATGCTGAATGCCGTCGACCAGGTAAATGCGGACACGATCTTTATACTCCCCAACAATAAAAATATCGTGCTGGCAGCGAACCAGGCGAAAGCGCTGGTGGAGGATAAAGAGATCATCGTCATCCCGACAAGGACGGTTCCTCAGGGAATCACTGCCCTCATCAATTTCATGGCAGACGCGGACGCGAAGACGAATGAGGAGACGATGCTTGAGGAGATTGAGAATGTAAAGACCGGGCAGGTTACTTATGCGGTCAGGGATACCCACATAGACAATAAGGAAATTCATGAGGGCGACATTATGGGAATCGGCGATCATGGAATCCTTGCAGTGGGGAGAGAGATCGAGGAGACTGCTCTGGAGCTGTTAAAAGGTCTTGTGGATGAGACGACAGAACTTATCAGCATCTATTATGGGGAAGAAGTCAGAGAGGAAGATGCCGAAGACTTTATTGCCAAAGTGGAGGAGACATATCCGGATGCGGATGTGGACGCTCATTTTGGCGGTCAGCCAATCTACTATTATGTGCTTGCGGTGGAGTAACATTTGTTATGGATAGCGGAGCGCTGGGGTGATTTCGCTTTGAGTTACGTCAATATATGAAATTGAGGAAAGAGGGCAGTCAGTGTCCTCTTTTTGCAGCTGTTACGGGAAAATAGGGAATAGATATGATTGAATCGACAAAGATTAAAGAATTGAAGGGAATCGGTGAGAAGACGGAAAAGCTGTTTCACAAAATAGGCGTTGACACGGTGGGCGATCTGATCCGCTGTTATCCGAGAGGGTATGATGTCTATGAGGAGGCGGCGCCCATAAGCGAGTTGGAGGAAGGCCGGGTCATGACGGTGACGGGAGCCATCTACGGGAGAGTCCAGGTGGGCGGCTCGCCCCGGATGCAGGTCACGACCCTCCATGTGAAGGATATCACCGGAACTTTGCGCGTCATCTGGTTTCGGATGCCGTTTCTTAGGACGACGCTTGCCGGTGGGGGCGTGGTCACGCTGCGGGGGCGCATCGTGAGGAAAAAGGACGCTCTCGTGATGGAGCATCCGGAGATTTTTTATCCGCCGGAGAAATATGAGGACAAACTTCACACGCTGCAGCCGGTGTACGGACTGACGGCGGGGCTTACCAACAATGCGGTGGTAAAGGCTGTGCGGCAGGCGTTTGATAACTTAAATCTGGCGCGGGAGACGCTGCCGGAGGAGATTCGGCTGAAATACGGGCTTGCGGAGTATAATTACGCGCTGAGAGGGATTCATTTCCCCGAGGATAAGGAAGTGTTTTACCATGCCAGGAACCGGATGGTGTTCGAGGAATTTTTGGAGTTCATCCTTGCCCTCCGAAGTCTTAAGGAGGGCAGCGGGAAACTTAGGAACGAGTATGTGATGGAAATGCGCCCGGAGGTGGAGCGCTTTATCGGTGAGCTGCCCTTTGAGCTGACCGGGGCGCAGAAAAAGGTGTGGGGAGAGATTGCAAAAGACCTTGGCTCCGATACGGTAATGTCCCGGCTGGTGCAGGGAGACGTAGGCTCGGGGAAGACCATCGTAGCGGTGCTTGCCCTGATAACTGCTGCTTTGAACGGATTTCAGGGGGCGATGATGGCGCCGACGGAGGTGCTGGCAAGGCAGCATTACGAGTCTGTTACGAAACTGCTTGAGGAGCATGGGCTGGCTGTCAAGACAGTGCTCCTTACCGGCTCTATGACGGCGAAGGAAAAACGAAGGGCTTACGACCGGATAGAGTGCGGCCTGGCGAAGATTATCATAGGAACCCATGCCCTGATCCAGGGGGCGGTGAATTATGACAATTTAGGATTAGTCATTACGGACGAGCAGCACAGGTTCGGGGTCAAGCAGCGGGAGACATTTGCAGAAAAGGGGGGCGTGCCCCATGTGCTTGTCATGAGCGCGACGCCTATTCCGAGGACGCTGGCGATCATTCTGTACGGCGACCTGGATATCTCTGTCATGGACGAGCTGCCGGCGAACCGCCTGCCGATTAAAAACTGCGTGGTGGACACCGGCTACCGGAAGACGGCGTACACATTTATGAAAAAGCAGATCGCAGAGGGGCGGCAGTGCTATGTCATCTGCCCTATGGTGGAGGAGAGCGAGAGCCTTGAGGCTGAAAATGTGACGGATTACGCGGCGGCGCTCAAGGAAGAGCTTGGCGGAGAAATTGTGGTGGATTTCCTCCACGGAAAGATGCGGCAGAAGGAAAAAGACGCCATCATGGAAAGGTTTTCCAGGCGGGAGAGCCATGTGCTCGTCTCCACGACGGTCATCGAGGTGGGAATCGACGTGCCCAACGCCACAGTGATGATGATCGAGAATGCGGAGCGGTTCGGCCTGGCGCAGCTCCATCAGCTAAGAGGCAGGGTAGGGCGGGGGAAACATCAGTCCTACTGTATCTTTATGAGCGGGTCTAAGGCGAAGGAGACGAGGGAGCGTCTTGAGATTTTAAATAAAACGAACGACGGATTTAAGATTGCCAGCGAGGATTTAAGGCTCCGCGGGCCGGGAGACCTTTTCGGCATCCGCCAGAGCGGCCTTATGAATTTTAAAATCGCGGATGTGTATCAGGACGCGAAGATTCTTAAGCAGGCAAATGAGGCGGCGGACTGGCTGATCGAGACGGATCATGAACGGTTGAAAAAACTTCCAAAATATGAAGAACCTTCTAGTGTAATAATCTGATTCCTCCATATACTATGGTTGTAACAAAACAAAAGGTTACAAAGTTACAAAAAGGAGGAGAGTAAAAATGGCAAATCGTTCATCTAACAGAACAGCCGTACCTGAAGCAAAGGGTGCACTTGACAAATTCAAATATGAGGTTGCAAGCGAACTTGGAGTACCGTTATCTGACGGCTACAACGGAGACCTGACATCCAGACAGAATGGTTCTGTAGGCGGATATATGGTTAAGAAAATGATCGAGCAGCAGGAAAAGCAGATGGCTGGCAAATAAGCAATCAAGAAAAAAGTACCCGTTGGACTTTAAACAGTCCGGCGGGTGCTTTTTTTACCTTTTAGGCATCTCGAACTTAGAGAGCGCTTTGTTTAGATAATCGTTAAAGGGTTTCATGAGACAGAACAGGCCTGCGGCTTTTTTGATAAAAGCGCTTGCGTCGGAGAGCTCGCTGTCTTTTACAGGGTATTCGATATACCAGCTTTTATATTTTAAATATTCGGCCTGCGGGTGTTCTTTGTCGTAGCCTGCTGGAACCTTTTTTAGCGCTGTTCCCTGGAGGGTGAAATGCTTTTCGAACTCCGGCGCATGGATGATCTGTTCAAGCTCTGGGCCGTTTCCGGTGATGTAATCCCGTACCATCGACGTGGCGTCCTTGAACATGTCAGCAAATAAGCCGCCGCCTAAAAATGACTGATCCCCGGGCTTTACCATCAGGTAGTAGCCTACAGGCACCGGCAGCTTTCCTTTGGAGGAAATGTGGGCGCGGAATGCCGGATTGTAGGGGGATTTGTCGTGGCTGAAACGGGTGTCCCTCACGATTTTAAAGGTAAGGTCTTTTGGATTGTTTTGCAAAATGCTGCTGTCAAAGGTTCCGATTTCCAGTATCAGGGCGCCGAGCAGGCTTTCAAATTCGGCGTTGGCCTTTTTAAATGCGTCTTTGTTGGCATGATACCATTCCCGGTTGTTGTTCGTGCTTAAGTCTGTCAGATAATCAAGAATCAGTTGTGTGTCCATAGGTTTTCTCCTTTGCGAATTTTCTTTTATGAGTCTTTGATGATGGAAAACTGGGCGGAATCAAGGAGTTCCCGCAGGAAATGCTTTGTGCGCTCCGGGGATTCGTAGGGTTTTAAGAAAGAAAAATCCTGTGAGAGGCCGTCCATTTCTTCCATTGCATTTTTTACGCAGAGCATCGTCTCTAAGGGAATCTCCGCCGCTTTTGCGTAATCCGGCTTGAGGGGATTGATCCGGCGGCAGGAAACCGCATAATTCACCCGGTCTTTGCAGCGGCATCTGCCGTCGCCGTATTCCCCGCAATACTGCCTGAGGAAATCCGCCATCTTCTTTTTTGTCCGGGAGAGCCGCTGGCGGTAGTTTTCCGGCGTCATATTCAGGATTTCCCCGGCAGTCCGGCTGTCGATCTTAAACATCGTGCCAAGGATAAAGATGCATCTGCTCTCGGCGTCGAGACATTGCAGCATTACATTGGTGCAGGACATCTTAAGTTCCTCCGCTAAGAGCTCTTTGTCTACCTCCTGGGAGAGGTCGGGCACGTCTTCTATCCGGGCGTGTTCGATGTCCTCCCCATAAAATTCAAAGCTCAGAGGGTGGTGGGCGAACATATGCTTTTGATAATTTTTCAGGTGATTGACGGCGATGCGAAACACCCATGTAGTAAATGCGCTCTCGCCCCGGAAGGAGGACAGGTGCGTAATCACTTTTAGCAGAATGTCCTGGGCAGCGTCCTCCGCGTCCGCGAATGTTCCCAGCATTCGCAGCGACAGGTTGAATACCGTGTCCTGCAGATTCGTGACAAGGGTTTCGAGTGCTTTTTTGTCTCCGGCTGTAGCTTTGGCGGCCAGAGCCTTAAATTCTTCATCGGTTAATTTTTTCATGTTTTTTATCATTCCTTTCGCTTCGCTCAAGGCACAAACAAGTTATGAAAAATGTTGTGCCCCTCCACTCTTTGATTTATAATTCTTGTAGGGAATAGCAATATACTACAGAGCACGGAAGGAGGAGTGGCGAATTTATTTCGACCCCGTAT
>CAJTQA010000001.1 GCA_910578455.1 uncultured Dorea sp. | reverse complement strand
GCGGACTCTGGAGAATATGGAAGCCTTGCGGAAGCTGGTACTGGATGATATAATCAGTGTAATCAATGAGAATCAGCGGGCGGAGAACATCACGGCGGCGGATGCAGGGAGGCTCCGAAGGCTGATTCGGAAACTATATGGGCATCTGTACGCCCACTATGAGGAATTGGCGGAAGGGGGACTAAATGATATGATGGAAGAAGCATTGGTACTGGATATAGACATCATCGAGGATGAGATAACGAAGAGGGTTACAAAGCAGGTAACGGCACAAGTAACGGAAGACACTATTAAAAAATTGTATTCAAAATTAAGGGATGCAAAACAGGTCTCGGAGCTTTTAGACGTGCCGTTGGAGATTGTTGAGAAGGTTCTTTAAGCCTGAGCGCGCTATTATCTTAAATTTATTGTTAACTCTTGACATTTCTTAAGGTTATATGCTACGATTTGAAATATATGATTTTCAGGTAATGGAATAATGCAAACGCAGTGACGAAAAGAGTACGCATTTCGAAAACTTTACAGAGAAATCCTGAATCTCTGGGATGGCGGGAATCTGCATCGTGCGGATGAGAGCGGCAGGGAGGATGCTGAGAGGGATAAGAGGGAGATATGCGGAAGATGGGTTCTGAGCGGTGCGGTGAGCAGGAGCATCGGAAAATTAATCCTGCAAGCCGTAATGGGTCCGCCCTTTACAGCGGTGAGGTGTCTGCAGCACCTGATAAGGTCTGTACTGCGAGGTGCAGATGAATGGAAGTGGTAACACGGGCCTGCTCGTCTTCCCTGATTATTGTAATCGGGGGAGATTTTTTTATTTATATGCCGGGCAGGATTTTGTGTGACATTTTGCGGGAAACAATATTATAAGAAAGAGAGATGACAATAATGGAAAAGAAAAAGTATTATATGACGACGGCCATTGCCTACACGTCGGGCAAGCCGCACATCGGAAACACTTATGAGATTGTACTGGCGGACGCTATCGCCAGGTATAAGAGAAGCCAGGGATATGACGTGTTCTTCCAGACAGGAACGGACGAGCACGGCCAGAAGATTGAACTTAAGGCACAGGAGGCGGGCATCACGCCGAAGGAGTATGTTGACAAAGTGGCGGGCCAGGTGGAGGACATCTGGAATATGATGAATTCCTCCCATGATAAATTTATCAGGACAACGGACGCGGATCATGAGCGGGAAGTACAGAAAATCTTTAAGAAACTGTATGAGCAGGGAGACATTTACAAGGGATCTTATGAAGGGCTTTACTGCACGCCCTGCGAGTCTTTCTGGACGGAGTCTCAGCTTGTGGACGGGAAGTGCCCGGATTGCGGGCGGGAAGTGAAACCTGCGAAGGAGGAGGCTTATTTCTTTAAAATGAGCAAATATGCGGACCGTCTCATTGAACACATCAACGCACACCCGGAGTTTATCCAGCCGGTGTCACGAAAAAATGAGATGATGAACAATTTCCTTCTCCCGGGGCTGCAGGATTTGTGTGTATCCAGAACATCATTCAAATGGGGAATCCCGGTGGACTTTGACGACAGGCATGTGGTGTATGTATGGCTGGACGCATTGACCAACTATATTACGGGAATCGGATATGACGCGGAGGGCGAGGGCACGGAACAGTTTAAGAGGAACTGGCCGGCGGACCTGCACCTGATTGGGAAGGACATTATCCGTTTCCATACGATATATTGGCCGATTTTCCTGATGGCGCTTGACTTGCCGCTGCCAAAGCAGATTTTCGGGCATCCGTGGCTCCTTCAGGGCGACGGGAAGATGAGCAAGTCTAAGGGAAATGTGCTTTATGCGGATGAGCTGGTTGGCTTCTTTGGCGTGGATGCGGTGCGTTTCTTCGTGCTCCATGAGATGCCGTTTGACAACGACGGGGTGATTTCCTGGGAGCTTTTGGTAGAGCGGATTAACTCTGAGCTTGCAAATACGCTCGGCAATCTGGTGAACCGGACGATTTCCATGACGAATAAGTATTTCGGCGGCGCGGTGACGGATAAGGGCGTGACGCTGAGCGGGGATGACGGGGCGGTTGACGCTGACCTTAAAGCAGTTGTGGAGAGAACGCCGCAGGTTGTGGAAAAGAAGATGGACGACCTCCGGGTGGCGGATGCGATCACGGAGATATTCAATCTGTTTAAGCGGTGCAACAAATACATTGACGAGACTATGCCTTGGGCTCTTGCGAAAGAGGAGGAGAAAAAGGACCGGCTTGAGACGGTGCTTTACAATCTCCTTGAGAGCATCAAGTCCGGAGCGAGACAGCTGGCGCCGTTTATGCCGGAGACTTCGGAGAAGATACTGGCGCAGCTTGGAGACGGCAAGGTAGTGGAGAAACCGGAGATATTATTTGCAAGGCTGGACATGGAGGAAGTGCTTAAGAAGGTGGAAGAACTTCACCCTCCGGTTGAGGAATCTGAGAGCGTGTCAGATAAGGAAGAGGAAAACGTGATTGATATTGAGGCGAAACCGGAGATTACTTTTGAGGAATTTGGAAAGATGCAGTTCCAGGTAGGCGAGATTATTGCCTGCGAGGAAGTAAAGAAGTCAAGGAAACTGCTTTGCTCCCAGGTGAAGATCGGCAGCCAGGTAAAACAGATCGTGTCGGGAATCAAAGCGCACTATTCTCCGGAAGAGATGGTAGGCAAGAAGGTGATGGTTCTTGTGAACCTGAAACCTGCGAAACTGGCCGGAGTGCTGTCTGAGGGAATGCTCCTTTGCGCCGAGGATGCCGATGGGAATCTGGCTCTTATGACGCCGGAGAAGGAGATGCCGGCAGGAGCCGAAATCTGTTAATACGCGGATTAGAGAGAAGAAGAAAGAAACGCCCGCGGCATGGAGTGTATGATGCGGGCAAAGATGCAGCTATATTCAGGAAAGGAAGATGTGTGTTTTATGGAAAAAATCAGAATCGGAATTGTGGGTTACGGAAATATCGGGCGGGGTGTCGAGCAGGCAGTTGCCCGTAATGAAGATATGGAGCTTAGGGCAGTCTTTACCAGAAGAGCGCCGGAGTCGGTGTCGGTTAAGACAGAAGGCGTGGAGGTGAGACGCTTTGATGACATGCTTTCTATGAAGGATGAGATTGACGTGATGGTGCTCTGCGGCGGGTCGGCTACAGACCTTCCGGTGATCGGGCCGGAGGTTGCGGCGAACTTTAACACCATTGACAGTTTTGACACCCACGCAAAGATACCGGAGTATTTCGCGAATGTGGATAAGGCGGCGAAGGAGGGCGGCAATGTGAGCATCATCTCTGTGGGCTGGGATCCGGGGATGTTCTCTTTAAACCGCTTGTATGCGGAGGCTATACTGGCCCAGGGCAGCACGTATACATTCTGGGGCAAGGGCGTGAGCCAGGGGCACTCCGATGCAATCCGGCGTATTGACGGGGTTAAGAATGCCATTCAGTACACGGTTCCTGTTGAGGAGGCAGTGAATAATGTAAGGAGCGGAAGCGAGCCAAAGCTTACCACAAGAGATAAGCATTTGAGAGAATGTTATGTAGTTGCTGAGGACGGGGCAGACCGGGCGGCGATTGAGCAGGCGATCAAAACTATGCCGAATTATTTTGACGAGTATGATACGACAGTGACTTTTGTCACAGAGGAAGAGCTGAAAGCGAACCACAGCAGGATGCCTCACGGTGGGTTTGTCATCCGAAGCGGCGAGACGGGATGCGAGGGCAATAAGCATGTGATCGAATATTCCCTGAAACTGGATTCCAACCCGGAGTTCACAGCCAGCGTGCTTGTGTGCTATGCAAGGGCGGCATACAGACTGTCGAAAGCAGGAGAGAACGGGGCGAAGAGCGTGTTTGACGTGGCGCCGGGGATGCTGTCGCAAAAGACAGCGGAGGAGCTGAGAGCGCAGATGCTGTAGCCAGGTGTTTGGCTTATATAGTTAGGAGAAAGCCGAAGAAAGGCGCCTGCCAGGAAAGTGTTGGCAGGCGCTTTTTTTAATAATATGTTACCATGTTTCCCTATAATAGCGGAGGAGGTTTTCTCCAAGTATTTTTCGTATGTCTGTGTCAGCATAACCGTGGGATTTCAATGCGGGAACCCATTGGCACATGGTTTCAGGGGTCTGGATTTCTTGTGAAAGGCTCGGAGCCTTTGTAATAATCCAGCCCCAGGCATATATGGTCAATGCCTACGAGGCGCGCATAATGATCCAAATGGTCGATCAGATCATTCAAAGAAGGGCTTTTGCAAATCAAAAATAAATGCGCCAGAGCATCAGGCAATTGACTGCCCTTATTCATGATGTTACAATAAAAGCAGGATATTAGAATGACTGAGGAGATGCGGCAGAATGATTTTTGATACCCATGCACATTATGATGATGAACAATTTGACGGAGACAGGGAAAGTCTTTTAGAATCCATGGCGGAAAACGGCGTCGGCATGATTGTCAACGTCTGCGCCGCATATGAATCTTGCGAACGTGTTATAGCTATGGCGGAGAAATATCCGTTTATGTATGCGGCGGTGGGAGTCCACCCGGATGAAGTTGGCAGCCTTGATGAAGAAAGATTTTCCCGCATGAAAGAGCTTTTTAAAAATGAGAAGGTTGTGGCAGTGGGGGAAATCGGCCTCGACTATTACTGGGACAATGAATCCCATGACGTTCAGAAAAAATGGTTTATCCGGCAGCTCGGCCTTGCTCGGGAATTAAACCTTCCGGTGAACATCCACAGCCGGGAAGCGGCGCAGGATACCATGGAGGCTGTGAAGGAGCATGGAAAGGGTCTTGACGGTGTGATTCACTGTTATTCCTACTCAAAAGAGATGGCGCTAGAGTATGTGAAGATGGGGTATTATATCGGAGTCGGCGGCGTGGTGACTTTTAAAAACGCAAGAAAGCTTAAGGAGACGGTGGAGGAGGTACCGCTTGCATCAATCGTGCTGGAGACGGACTGTCCCTATCTTGCTCCTGAGCCATACCGCGGGAAACGAAATAATTCTTCCTACATAAAGTATACGGCGGAGGAGATCGGGCGGATTAAGGGAGTATCCGGCGAGGAAGTGATAAAGCAGACGGGGGAGAATGCCAGAAGGCTGTATCGGCTGCAGAAGTTTGGGGATATTGATTGAAGTAAAATGACACCGAGGGAAGGGAACTTGAGATGGTACAGCTATATCTGAGTGAAATCATTGATTCTCAGGATCAGGAAAAATTCGAAAAGATATACCGCCATTACGAACAAAAGATGTTTTCGGTTGCTTACGGGATTCTTCGCAATGTCCAGGATGCAGAGGATGCGGTGCAGGATGCGTTTGAGGCGCTGGCAGGGAACCTTAGCCGCATTGACGGTCAGGATGTGTATTCCCGGGAGACTTGGGCGTATCTTATGGTTATCGTGAAGAATAAGGCGATCCATATCTATAATAAGAACAAGAAGAGGAAAGAGGCAGCAGCGGGAGACTTTAACTTGCTGGAGGAACTGGCGGACGAATTTCAGGACATAGAGGGGAAGATAGAGCAGAAGACATTTGCCAATGCTATCGCGCGTATGGTGCTGGAACTTCCGGAAAGATGCCGTATGGTATTGTATCTGCATTATTATAACGACATGTCGTATGTGGAGATCGGAAGGACGCTTGGGATGACGGAGAGCAATGCCAGGCAGATCGCAAGGCGGGCCAGGAAAATAATGGAAAAAAAGATAGTGGAGCAGAGGATTGCAGAGAGCCGGACGACACGCTTTTTGAAAGGAGGGGTGATATGAGCAAGGAAATCCTGACAGACGCGCTGCTGAAGGAGGCCGTGGCCAGGGCTTTTGAGATGGAGTCTTCCGTGTATGAGCGGATGGCGGAAAAGGCGGGGGAGCATGAGTTCTCGCCGGAATACAGGCAGAGGATGGAGGAGCTTGCAGCAACCCCAAAAGGCGGGAGTGAGAAGTCAGAAAGGAACGGTTTCGGCAGGAAGAGGAAATGGTTGCGGATAGCGGCCGCTGCCGTGATTTTCATTGCGGTGAGCGGCACGGCAGTATCAGCCATAGATCCCCTGCATGAAAAGATGTATGAGCTTTTAGAGTTTACACTTCCGGACCATACGGATATTTCTTTCAAGGAGCTTGCGGATGACGAGCTGTCAAAAGGAGAGGCTATTACGCCGGAAACCTTTCAGGTACGCAGGCTGAATGCGCTGCCGGAATATAAAAAAGATTATGTATATACGAGTTGTGATGTATTTTTGGATTATATGGAAGGATATATGGATGAAGAGGGATGGACGATGTTTTATGAGCAGATGGACATGAAAACGGCGTTAGACACATCTTTCTCGGTTACATCCAATGGAGAAAAGGCGAAGACAATATATATTGACGGCAAGAAGGCGTATCTCATAACGGATGATGATGAATATCGCAATATACTATATGTGAGGGACGGATATCTATATAGTATTGCCGGCCATGGCGATGCGGATAAGCTGGCAGGGATGCTGGAGTCAGTATTTGCACAAGAGCCGGCGGCGGAGCCGGACTGGTGGAAAACACCCAGTGAAGAGATGCTGAAACGGTATACGCCGAAAGAGCTGAAAAATATCCCGGATTATTATAAACCGTGCTCAATGGAAGAGCGGATAGATTATTTTGAAACAAAGCATGCATATACAAGCGATAAGAGCAACGGACGAGACGGAGTTTATGAATTGCATTTCACACAACGGCCGGCGGAGGATTACGTCAGGGCGGAGATTGCCGGGCACAGTACGGGAGGAATCCTGGTGGGCGGCGAGCAGGCGCATCTGCTGCCGGGAGAAGATGAGCGCAGGAAACTGGTGCTTATCAAGGACGGGATGATGTATTCCCTGGAAGGCGATGAAGAACCGGAGGTGCTGGCGGAGATACTTGAGGCTACGGTTTTTGACTAAGTGAATCGGAATTTAATAAGGCATATTACAGTTATCCGGCAGGAGAATCCCTGCCGGAATTTTTTACGCCCAATTATAAAAATCATTAATATATTATAGACAAATAATTCATTTTTTAAAATGTTTCGGGTGTGATATATTCTAATTAGTAAATAAAGTGAAAGAAAATTAATAATAAATATAGAGCAAAATAGTCAATGTGCACAAACTGCACAGACGAAGAAAGGAGTTCCAGATGGAGGCAAAATTCTTGATTTCAGGCGACACGGCGATTTCCGTCCAGATGGGGGATGAGATCAGCCTGGAAGTGAATCAGAAGGTGCGCGGGTTAATGCTGGATCTGACAAAGAAACCCATTGACGGGGTTACGGAGATGGTGCCCACCTACGCGTCGCTGATGGTCCACTACAGACCTCAGGTGATTCGGTTCGGAGAGCTTAAGGCGGAGATTGAAGGGCGGCTTGGGAGCCTGGAAGGCGTGAAGGAAGAGGGCGGGATAGTCAAGGAGGTTCCAATCTGCTACGGCGGCGAGCTGGGGCCGGATCTTGAGGACTGCGCCAGATTTGAGGATGTGTCGGTGAAGGAATTTATCCGGATGCATTCGGAGCACGAGTATTACACGTACATGCTTGGCTTTGCGCCGGGCCATGCCTACGCGGCAAGGTTTGAGGAGCCGTTCCACTTTAAGAGGCGGGAGTCGCCCAGGGTAAAGATTGCCGGGCAGTCCATCGTGGCGCAGCTTAATCTTTCTAATCTGATTCCGTTTCCGCAGCCCTGCGGGTGGAATATTGTGGGAGGAACGCCCCTTACGATCTGCAATTACACGAAAAAAGACCCGTTTTTAGTCCATGCGGGGGAATGGATTAAGTATGTGCCGGTCAATCAGCGGGAATATGAAAAAATCAGGGCGGATGTGCTGAAAGGAACTTATCAGGTAAGGACTTACAAGAAAGAGGGAGGGGTGAAGTAGATGGGAATTGTAATTGAAAACCCCGGAATCCTCACGACGGTACAGGACGAAGGACGGTTCGGGTATCAGCAGTTCGGCGTGTCTCCGGCCGGGTCGATGGATGCAAGGTCTTTTCGCATTGCAAATATTCTGGCGGGAAATGAGCGGGGCGAGGGTGCGCTTGAGATGACCTTCCAGGGAGCGGCAATCCGGTTCGAGGAGGAGAATATCGTCGCGATCACCGGAGCGGACATGTCTCCGAACATTGACGGGGAACCGGCGCCCATGTATCAGGCGGTGAAGATTCCGGCAGGCGCGCTGCTTTCCTTCGGGATGACCAATGGAAACGGCTGCCGGGCGTACCTTGCATTTGCCGGAGGGCTTGATATACGTCCGGTGATGGGGAGCAAGTCCACACTGATGAGAAATGAGCTTGGCGGGATGGACGGAAGGAAACTTTTAAAGGGCGACCGGATTGGGTTTACGGATGCGAAGTCTTCTCTGCCGAATATGTATCTCAGGAGACTTACGCCGGAGACATTTCCGAAAAAGGAGCTGACCCTCCGGGTGGTGAGGGGGCCGCAGGATTGTGAATTTACCGAGGAAGAGTGCAGGAATTTCTTCTGGTACGGTGCGAAGATTACCAATGAGTTTGACCGGATGGGGTGCCGACTTGAGCGGGAAGAGCCGCTCCGGCACATCGGTGACGGGAATATCATCACGGACGGGATTTCTTTCGGTTCCATACAGGTGCCGCCCAACGGGCAGCCCATCATCATGCTGGCGGACAGGCAGAGCACCGGGGGATATACGAAGATTGGCAGCGTCATCTCGGTGGACCTGCCAAAGCTAGTGCAGAGCATGGCAGGCTACAAGGTGCGGTTTATCGAGGTCGGCATCGAGCTGGCCCAGGAGCTTTACGTGCGGCAGGAGAAGGAGTTTGACGGGCTGGAGAAACGGCTGAATACGAGAGTTTAGAAATGATAAGAAAGAAAAAAATATGAAATAAATGGAGGTAAGTGAAACATGAAAATCGTAGTGCTGGATGGTTACACATTGAACCCGGGCGACATTAGCTGGGAGGGCATGGAAAGGTTCGGAGAGGTTACTGTTTATGAGAGGACGAAGGAGGAAGATATCGTTTCCAGGATCGGTGATGCGGAGGTGGTATACACCAATAAGACGCCGCTTACGAGGGAAACCTTTGACGCATGCCCCAACATCAAGTTTGTAGGAGTGCTTGCCACAGGCTACAACATCGTGGACATTGCGGCGGCGAAAGAGAAAAGCATCCCAGTGTCGAATATTCCTACATATGGAACGGCGGCTGTTTCCCAGTATGCGATTGCGCTGCTCCTTGAGCTGTGCCACCACATCGGCGAACATTCTGACTGCGTGAAGAAGGGAGACTGGACAAACAATGCGGACTGGTGTTTCTGGAATCATCCTCTTGTGGAGCTTGCCGGAAAGACTATGGGAATCATCGGGTTCGGTCGCATTGGGCAGGATACGGGAAAGATTGCACAGGCGCTTGGCATGAAGGTTCTTGCCTACGATGCATTCAAACGCCCGGAGCTTGAGAGTGAGACGTGCCGCTACGCAGACCTTGATACATTGCTTGCGGAGTCGGATGTGATCTCCCTCCATTGCCCTTTGTTCCCGGAGACGGAAGGAATCATCAATAAAGATACCATTGCGAAGATGAAGGACGGAGTGATGATTATTAATGATTCGCGCGGCCCGCTTATCGTGGAGGAGGACTTGAGAGACGCGCTGAACAGCGGCAAGGTGGCAGGGGCAGCAGTGGATGTCGTCTCTACGGAGCCGATCCGGATGGACAACCCGCTCCTTGAGGCGAAAAATATGATCATTACGCCGCATATCGCGTGGGCGCCGAAGGAGTCGCGCCAGAGACTGATGGATATCGCGGCGGACAACCTCAGATGCTTTGTGGATGGCGAGCCCCAGAATGTAGTGAACAAATAAAATAAAGCGAAAGATGAAAAAAGATGAAAGGGGAAACGAAGATGTACAGTGTTGATTTGAACAGCGACATGGGCGAGAGCTTTGGCGCGTACAAGCTGGGCGGCGACGCGGAGATCATCCAGTATGTGACGACGGCAAATGTTGCCTGCGGATGGCATGCGGGAGACCCGATGGTCATGGACAGGGTGGTAAGCATGGCGAAGGAGCGGGGCGTGATGGTGGGCGCCCACCCGGGATATCCGGATCTGATGGGATTCGGGCGCAGGAAGATGGTGCTTTCTTATCAGGAAGTGAAGAATTATGTGAAATACCAGATCGGCGCGCTGGTGGCGTTTACAAAGAGCTATGGCATGAAACTTTCACATGTGGCGCCCCACGGGGCGATGGGGAACCAGTGCCAGTATGACGAGGAGATTTCTTCGGCTATCGTGGAGGCAATCACCGATTTTGACAAAGACCTGATCGTGTATTACTGCGCCGGGGCGGTGCTGGGGCAGATTGCGGAGAGCAAGGGGCTTAGGACGGCGTCGGAGATATTTGCGGACCGGGCGTACATGGACGATCTGTCTCTAGTTCCGAGGAAAATGGAAGGCTCCATGATTACGGATGAGGATGTGGCGATTGCCCGCTGCGTGCGGATGATTAAAGAGGGGAAGGTAACATCCATTAACGGCAAGGAGCTTGACATCAAGGGGGATACTTTGTGCGTACACGGAGACGGGCCGAAGGCGCTGGCATTTGTCCAGAGGATCCGGAAGGCATTTGCAGAGGAAGGCATTGAGATTAAGCATCTCTAGAACTGATAAAAAAATACAAAGGAGTGAAGTAAAATGAGCAATGAAACGAACAAAAAAGAGCCGATGTCCGTTGTGAAGAAAATGATGATCGCCCTTGTGGGCGGCCTTGCCGTGGGGCTTTTGTTCCTTTTCCTGCGGGAAAATGTTATCTCTGAGGAGGGCTGGGCCATCGTAAATAAACTGCTGTTCCAGGATATCACCGTTTCGGAGGGTGTCGGCGCAATCGGTATCTTTTATATCGTCGGGCAGATTTTCATGAAGGGCCTGCAGCTCGCTATCGTGCCGCTTGTACTGGTGTCTTTGAGCCTTGCGATGTGCAGCATCTCCAATTCCACAAAGCTTGGGCGGATTGCGGGAACGACCCTGGCAGGATTCTTCGGGTTCTATGTGTGCGGCGCGGCTCTTGGCTGTACTATTGCGTACATTGTAAAGTCGATGGGGCTTTTTAATGTCACACTTCCAAGCGAGGGCGTTGCGGAGGCGGCGACCATTGACGCGTTCAACCCGCTGGCAGTTGTGGTAAATGCGGTTCCGTCCAACATTACAGACGCGGCCAGCACGAATAACAGCATCCTCGCAATCGTGGTCGTGGCGATTATCCTCGGGCTTTGCCTGAACCAGATGGGCGAGCGGGGAGAGCCGCTTAAGAAGGTGCTGGAAAACTTAAGCGAAGTTATCAATATGTGGCTTACATTTCTGATCAATAAAATCGGTCCGGTTGCAATCTTCTGCCTGATTTCCAGGACGTTTGCAATCTACGGCGTAGAGTATCTGGCTCCTGTTGCAACGTACGTGGTATCTGCGATGCTCACCCTGTTCCTCCTGGTGGCAACCCTCTATCCGCTGGGAATCTGGATCACCACAAAGGAGAATCCGGTAAAGTTTATCAAGAAGATTGCGAAAGTCGGCATCTTCGGGTTCTCCACCAACTCCTCCGCGGCATGTCTCCCGCTGAACACGAGGACATGTATCGACGAGCTTGGATGCAGCAAGGAGATTACAAGCTTTGTACTGCCTACCGGCATGACTATCAATATGAACGGAACAACGGTCATGCATATGTTTGCAGTTACATTTATCGCGACCAGCGCGGGGATTGAAGTTACGCCGGCTAATATGATCGTCATGGCTTTCCTTTCTATCTGTGCGGCAGCAGGAACTCCGGCAATCCCAATTGCAGGAACGACCATGATCTTCACAGTGCTGTCCGGAATGGGCTGGACGACAGACGCCTGCCTTATCGGCTATGCCCTGATCGTAGCGATCAACCGCCCGGTAGAGATGGCGCTCCTGCCGCTCAACGTAATCGGCGACGCGGCGGTAAACGTGATCGTGAACGCAAAAGAAAAAGAGCTTGACAAGCAAAAGTATAACAGCTAGTATTAGCATAAACTATGAAGTGATTAAGGTTTGAGGAAATATGGCGCTTTTTACCCAGATGGTGCATCTGCAGCTTACGCTGTTTTTGCTGATTATGATTGGGCTTACACTGAAAAAAATAGGGATTATCACGAAGGAAGGCCAGAAGTGCCTGTCGGATATCACGGTGAATCTGATACTTCCCTGTAATATTATCAGCTCATTTATGGGTGAGATGAATGTTTCGGAGCAATTTATCAAAAATTGCTCCGGAGCATTTTTGATTTCCCTTGGGATTCAGATGTTCAGTATACTTTTTGGAAAATACTGCTTTCTTCGCTGCCCTAAGGAGAAGGGCAGGATATTTACATATGGGATTATTGTCTCGAATTCCAGCTTTATCGGGATTCCCATTATCCACTCCCTCTACGGCGCGGTGGGTGTGCTTTATACGTCCTTTTTTCAGATTCCGGTGCGCCTTACCATGTGGTCGTCGGGGCTTGCCCTTTTTACCCATGTAGACCGCAAGGAGGCATATAAAAAGCTTGTGAAACATCCGTGCATCATTGCGGTTTTCTTAGGGGTGCTTTTGATGATGTTCCAGGTCAGGTTCCCGGTATTCCTTGAAAATACCCTGGAGGGAATCAGCAAATGCATGGTTCCTGTCTCTATGCTTGCAATTGGAGCGATGCTGGCAGAGTCGGACATCCGGCGGATGTTCGACCGGGATGTGCTGTACTACTGCGTGCTCAGGCTGGCGGCGTATCCGCTGCTGATCCTGGGGGTATTAAGATTGCTTCGCGTTGACAGCGTGCTGTGCAGCACGATGGTACTTTTGAGCGCTATGCCTATGGCCAGCACCACGGCGATACTGGCGGATAAGTATGACTGCAATCCGGAGATTGCGTCACAGGCGATATTTGTGTCAACGCTGCTGTCAATTGTGACATTGCCGGTGTTTATGTGTATACTTTGACGGGGGGAGCTTAAAGTGAGAATTGCAATTGGGCAGAGCCGAAGTTACCGGTTCTGCCCATAGTGGTTACTCTTTGGCATTTTATTATTAAAGTGAATTAAAATTATATCTCTGGGGGAGTTCTCCCTCTTTTCCATATGCTTTTTTATACACCGAGCGCCACAGCTCGCCAAGAGCTTTCTCCCCTTCTCTCAGGTCATCTAGAACAAAGTCCGTATGCTCAAGATAGTCGAGGACTTCCGTTTCGCGTTCCGCGTGAGACAGCGCCTGCAGATACCCAAATCGGATGCGGCTTTCCTCCTGGAGTTCTTCTGGAAGCGATTCATACAGGGAGATCACCGTGTCATAAGTGTGGCACAGAAGAAGGATTTTCCATGTCTCTTTCACGTAGGACAGGTCATGCTTTCTATAGGCGTAGCCTGCTGTGATATAGGAGGCGGCCTGTTTTTCATTGCCGGATTGTAATTCCAATACAGCAAGGGCGTGCAACGCCCACGGATTTTCTATAATGCCGTTGGATGCGAAAAGGCATTCTTCTGCACGACGGGCATCTCCTTTTATAAAGAAACTTAATCCAAGCTGGTACTGGGCGTACCAGTTATTTTTGTTCTTTGTTTCTATAGTCTCTGCAAGGCGGTTATGCAGTGCGTCATCCGACAGGAAATCGCGGGGAGCATCTGTGATGGGATATTCTGGAAAGATGCCGGTTTTTAAAAATTCTGCGAGTTTCCTGTAGTCTTCTTCAAGGGCGGAAGAACCGGGCTGTGCAGAGAAGTCAAGATGTCCGGGAAGAGTGGGTTCTTTGTAAAATTCCCGAATCGTATTTTCAAAAGCCGCGTATCCGCTGCCGGAGTAAAGAAGTTTTCCTTTCTTTTCTGCGAGTGCTTTTGTATCGGCGAGGGTCTGCTCCGGGTTAAGCTCCCGGAAGTTAAGCCGCACGATGGCGTCTATTTCGGCTTTGGCGTCTTTGTAAGGGGAGGAGGCAGCCGTGGGGGAGGTATGTATGGGTCCGTAAAGTTCCAGCCATTCCCATTCGCCGTGAGGTGCCATGGGAACGCATCCGTACTGGGTTTTTGCAAGTCCGGCCTGAATTTCTACGTATCTGCCGGCATTCTCGGTGAGAAAATCCTGCCAGTTGTCGGAGCCGTGGTTATTTCCCCAGGAGAACAGCTTGCGGCCTTTCTGCGCGTCGGTGGACATGTGCAGAAGTCCGTAACCGTCTTTATTAAGGTTTGCGATATATTTTGGCGCATCCTCCGGGATGCTGAAGAAATAGTCAATCTGGTTCGGGATATTTTGATAAAAGCTTACGTCGGTATCTCCGGCAAAGGGCGCGGAAACCTTCCTCACGCCGTCTCCCAGATTAGTGTAGGCGTCCACCGCAGGGGCGATAACGCGCCCGCCCTCATATTCGGGGGCGGCCATATTGCTCCACCAGTACATAGGTATCGTCCGTCCGGTCTGGTTGGAAACCATCATGCGGCAGTGTAAAAACGCGCTGTGCTCCTCAAGCCAGAAGTCCATCTGGTATGTCGCCTTTCGGATGCGCTCGTACTCGTACATACGCAGGATGGGCAGCCCGTGTTCATCCTCAAGCTCTGCGGTGAATATCTGCTCCATCGTAAAAGGAGAGTGGCCGATAACGCCCATATTCCATTCCACGCCGCCGCTTACCCAGGCGTTTCGGAAGGCGAGATTGCCGGGGCGGATGACGTCGTTTGTGTAGAGAAGATTTTCGCCGGTCCTTTTATCTGTCAGTGACCAGAGCCGCCCGCCAAGTCCGGGGAGGAACACTGCTTTTAAATAATCGTTTTCCAGGACGGCGGTGGCCATCTCTTTGTTTGCCAGGGTGCGTCTGTAGCCAGTGTACTGACGGTAAGGATATGAGGCGTAAAGCCTTCCGTAGCCCTCGCGGATTTCATCGTCTTCGTCAGGAAAAGGCGAAGCGGCGTATTGGAGCTTCGCATCAGGATTCAAATCGGGAACACTGGCGGCGGTTCCAAGGGGACTTGCGGTAAATATTTCTGTCCCGAAAGTTAAAGTTGGTTTCATGAATCGAAAGGCCTCCTTTTTTAAAATTTACCCTCAGCCATCGCTTTGATGGAAGAGGCGTAATCTGAGGGCGTCATGCCGGTTTCCTTTTTGAAACGGCGTGAGAAGTAGTGGATGGAAGTATAGCCGAGCCGCTCGGAAATCTGCGTGAAATTCAGCCGTTCCGTCCGGATCAGCTCTTTGGCTGTATCGATCTTCATCCGCGAGAAATACTCTATAATGCCTGTTTTGCACCGCTCGCGGAAGATCTTCTGGAGCTGGGAGCGCCCGATCAGGTTGTCGTGGCAGATCTGCTCGATGGTGAGGTGGCTGCTTACGTTGTTTTCAAGGTAATCCGTAATGCGGCTGAATATTTCATCGTCGCTTTTTAGCTTGGCGGCCTTGACGGGGCTGCTGAGCACAGGGGTAACAGGAGCCGAATACCGCCGGATCATGTGGATGAGGAAATGCTCCAGGTAATTGAGTATCATCTGTTCTGAGCCGAATACCTGTGACTCTTTCTGCGGCATGTTCTGGAGGTAGGGGTCGTCCAGGCGGCAGCTAAAGCAGTTCTTTGCCTCAATAATAATATTTGCCAGGAGGTTCCGCTCCAGGTCATCGATTTTGAATATGCCTTTTCGAAAGAAGTCCATGGCGGGGCTCCGGCATTCAAAGGAGATTACGACCAGATTCGGGGCGGTTTCCCCGGTTGCCTGTACACTGTGGAATTCGTTTGGCTGGTGGAAAGCGATGTCGCCCTTTTTCAGGACGGTGAAAGTCTTGTCGGCGGTAACACCTACTTCGCCTTTGTCCACACATATGAATTCCCAGAAATTGTGTATCTCCCCCTCAAAAGAAAAATCGCTCATATACTCAAAGTAGTGGATGCTGTAGATTTTGCCGATAGAAATCGAGTATTTCAAGTCAACGCCGTTGTAGCCCATAGAAGTCCTCCTGCATGTCTTTGTTAAAATGTTGCTAAAGCTTTGTGCGATTTCAACAATATCATACCCTTGATAAGTGAATAAATCAAGACAAAAAGACTGATAATACAAATAAATGGGAAAATAAGACAAATATTTTTGTGCAGTTTTGTAATACAATTAATACACGAAACATTCAGACAAATTTGTCATAAGGAGGAAGAAGTATGAAAAAGAAACTTATCAGCGTATTGTTATGTGCAGCGATGGTAGGAACCATGTTTGCCGGATGCGGAAAGAAAGACGGCGGCGGTGGTGAAGGCGGAGATTCAGGCAAGGTTGCCCTTGATATCATTATCTCCCAGTATGGTAACTACACACAGGATTGGTGGACAGAGTTCGAGAAGACATTCGAGGAGGCAAACAAAGATATCGACCTCAACATTGAGATTGTTTCCTGGAACGACATCTACAATGTTGTCAACACTCGCATCTCCAGCAACGAGCAGCCGGATATCCTGAACATCAGCGGTTTTGCTGACTATGTGGCAGATGATCTGCTGATGCCTGCAGAGGATTATGTATCTGATGAACTCAAGGCTAATTTTGTTCCAAGTTTCTGGGAGTCGAACGATATGGACGGAACAGTTTGGGCGCTGCCGATCCTTGCATCCTGCCGTTCGCTTTTCTGCAATGTTGACCTGTTAAAAGAGGCTGGCATCGAGAACCCGCCGACAACATGGGATGAAGTGCTTACAGCTTGTAAGGCAGTACAGGACAAATTCGGCAAAGACATTGTTCCGTGGGGCCTTGATATTTCCACAGACGAAGGACAGGCAGCATTCTCCTACTATACATGGAACTTTGGCGGCGGATTCGTCGATGATGAAGGCAACTGGGCTCTTAACAGCAAAGAGAATGTAGAGGCTGTTGAGTATATCAAGTCACTCATCGATGGCGGTTACTGCAACTCCGCACCGTTCACTGACACACGTTATCCTCTTCAGGACGCGTTCAGCGCAGGAACACTTGCTATGATGATTGGGCCTATGAACATGGTTGCTGCTGACTCTAAAGTTAACTATGTGGCTGCTGACCTTCCGGGCGAGAAGGTAGCTCTTGGTGTTTGCGACCAGCTGATGGCATTCAAGGATGAAGAAGGCGGAGACGCTCGTACAGCAGCGATCACAAAGTTCTTCGACGCTTTCTATGAGTGCGAGACATACTCAAATTACATGGTATATGAAGGATTCCTTCCGGCAACTCAGGACGCTTCTGAAAACCTTGCAGCTAACGCTGAGAAATACACGGTTGGAGGTTCTGACGCTACAGGAAGCAGCGAGTACTTCAAGACATTCTGCGCGGTACTTCCGAACTGCAAGTTCTACCCGATGCAGAAAGCAGAGTGGATGGATGTTAGAAATGGTGTTATCGATGTTGAACAGCAGGTTTGCAACGGAACACTTGGCGCACAGGAAGCTCTTGACAAACTTCAGGAGTCTGTTGCGAAATAAACGACTATATTGTGAACTGTCGAGGGGCCGAATTGCTTCGGCCCTCGATTTATATAAACTTATGTGTGAAAACGGTAGTTTCACAGTTTGTCTAAGGAGGCGTGGCAATGAAGAAAAAGACGCTGGCAGCGTTTCAGCCGTATGTCTGGTTACTGCCGAGTGTAATACTTATGGTAAGCATGATTCTGATACCGATTATTTCGGTGTTCAAGATTTCATTTTCCGACGTCGGCCGAAGCGGTGTCATAAAAGAGCTGAACGGCGTGCAGAATTATTTGGAAGTTTTTGCGGAGCCAACATTCTGGCATACGCTGCAGAACACCATCATCTGGACTGTAGTGGTAGTAGGGGTGTCTACGGTATTCGGATTTATTCTGGCGATGGTCCTCAACCAGGATTTCCGCGGGCGTAAGTTTGTCCGTGCGGTTGTTATTTTCCCGTGGGCGACAGCCCTCATCATCCAGTCCGTTATCTGGAAATATATCATTAATGCCGATTACGGCTCATTAAATGTCCTTTTAAAGAAACTCGGGCTGATCGACAGCTTTGTAAACTGGACAAAGACGGCCGGCTCCATGTTTGCGTGGGAGTGCTGGGTAGGTATATTTGTTACGGTTCCGTTTGTTACGTTCTGCGTGCTGTCAGGCCTGCAGAGCATCGACGGGTCATTGTACGAGTCAGCGTCAGTTGACGGTGCCAGTTTCGGGCAGAAACTGTTCAAGATCACGCTGCCCCTGGTAGCGCCGAGCTTAACGGTTTCAACGGTGCTGAATATCATTTATGTATTTAACTCTTTCCCGATCGTCTGGACGATCTCCAAGGGCGCTCCGGCGGATCAGACACATACTCTTGTTACATATTTGTATAAGTTGTCGTTTACAGACGGCAAGGGGGGCCATGCTGCTGCCGTATCTGTTATCGGCTTTGTAATTTTAGCGTTCTGTGCCAGCATTTATATGATTCTGTCACTTCGCGGAGAGGAGGAGAGTTAAATGTCATCAAAAAGAAAACCATGGCAGACAGTGCTTTTGTATGTGTTTGTCGTAGTCCTCTGCGTTGTAATCCTCTATCCTTATCTTGTAATGTTCATTACGGCTCTTAAGGACAAGAAGGAGATGTACGCCATAGACCATTTCCTGCCGGAAGTGTGGCGGTGGTCTAACTTCAGCGACATCTGGACAGCGGCGCCGGTATTTCAGTATCTGACGAACTCTATAATTATTGCGGGAGGAGCCACTTTGCTTGCGATACTGTGCGGCATTCCGGCGGCTTATGCCCTTGCCCGCATGAAATTCAAAGGGAAGGGAATCTTCATGGGCGCTGTAATCATGAGCCAGATGTTCTCTCCGGTAGTCCTCCTGGTGGGTATTTACAGGATGATGGTGACGATCGACCTGAATGATACTATCCTTGGGCTGATACTCCTGAATGCGGCGTTTAACCAGGCATTTGCAATCTGGCTGCTTCGCGGCACGTTTATGGGAATCTCCCCGGAGATGGAGCAGGCGGCGAAGATTGACGGCTGCGGGACAATAAGGGCGCTGATCAAGGTGCTGCTTCCGATGGCGGCGCCAGGCATCATCACCACATTGATCTTCGTATTCATCAATGCATGGAATGAGTACACGATTGCGCTTACATTGATTTCTACAGATGTATTTAAACCGATAACTGTCGGCATCAATGTATTCTACGGATTCAACTTTATCCAGTGGCAGTATTTGTTCGCGACATCGCTGTTTGCGACAATCCCGGTTGTCGTGCTGTTCCTTGTGATTGAGAAACATCTGGTTGCGGGACTTACGTCCGGCGGCGTAAAAGGTTAGAAAACGACAGGATAAGCTTATCCGGACCTTTGGGAAAAGAGGCGGATAAGCTTTCCTTTTCACATGGTTTTGTGATAAAATCAATACAGAAATAGAGGATAGGAGGTAGAATTGATGGAGAAACCGGTATTAGTGATTATGGCGGCAGGAATGGGGAGCCGATACGGCGGGCTTAAGCAGATTGACCCGGTGGACGATGAAGGGCATATTATCATGGACTTTTCTATGTTTGATGCAAGGAAAGCCGGATTTGAGAAAGTTGTATTTATTATAAAAAAGGAGAACGAGAAAGACTTTCGGGAAAGCGTAGGAGACAGGATTTCAAAATATATGGAAGTTTCCTATGTGTTCCAGGATGTAAACGATATCCCGGATGGGTACGCCGTGCCGGAAGGGCGGACGAAACCGTGGGGAACAGGGCATGCGATCCTCAGCTGCAGGGATGTGGTTGACAGCTCGTTTGCGGTGATCAATGCGGACGATTATTATGGAGCGGAGGCGTTTAAGCTGATTTATGATTACCTTGCCGCGCATGGGGATGACGAAAAGTACCGCTATACGATGGTTGGCTATAAGCTGGGCAATACGGTGACGGATAACGGGCATGTTGCCCGCGGCATCTGTGATATGAATGAGTGCGGGGAGCTCGTGGCGATTCATGAGAGAACCCGTATAGAAAAGCGGAACGGCGGCATTGCATATACGGAGGATGACGGAGAGACGTGGATTCCGGTTTCGGAAGACACGATCGTATCTATGAATATGTGGGGCTTTACCAACAGCATCTTAAAGGAGCTTAAGGATCGGTTCCCGTCATTCCTTGACAGGGGGCTTGAGGAAAATCCTGTGAAATGCGAGTATTTCCTGCCTGCGGTAGTGAGCGGGCTGCTGGAGGAGGACAAAGCGACGGTGGCGGTGCTGGCATCCGCGGATAAATGGTATGGCATGACCTATAAGGAGGACAAGCCTGTCGTGGCTGCCGCAATTCAGAAAATGAAGGACGAGGGAGTATATCCCAAGAACCTCTGGGAGGATAAGTGATGGCAAAGGTAACTGAAGAACAGAGAGCCGAGGCAATCAGCCATTTCCGGTATGAGGGGGAGCCGGTGAGCGTCAGCCCTTATGGAAGCGGGCATATTAACGATACGTTCCTGCTTGAGTTTGAATGCGGGGAAAGGGAGCGCGCCAAAATTATCCTCCAGAGGATGAACCGGGCTGTCTTTGAAAAGCCTGTGGAGCTTATGGAAAATATCACGGGCGTGACCTCCCATCTTCGCAGGAAGATAGTAGAAAATGGAGGAGACCCCGAACGGGAGACGCTGAATGTCATGCAGGCAGAAGACGGAAAGCCTTATTATAAGGACTCCCTTGGGGATTACTGGCGGTCATATAAGTTTATCACGGATGCAACCAGCTATGATAAAGTGGAAAAATCCGAGCATTTTTATCAGAGTGCGGTGGCATTCGGCAATTTTCAGAGGCTCCTTGCGGATTATCCGGCAGAGACGCTGCATGAGACGATTAAGGGTTTCCATGACACAAAGGCCCGCTTTCGGGTTTTTAAAGAAACAGTGGAGAAGGACATTGCGGGCAGGGCGGATTCTGTGAAGGATGAGATACAGTTCGTGCTGGACAGGGAAGATACGGCAAACTATTTTTCTGGTCTGTTAAGCCGCGGGGAAGTGCCTGTGAGAGTTACGCACAATGACACGAAACTTAACAATATCATGATAGATAACAGGACAGGAAAGGGAATCTGTGTGATTGACCTGGATACGGTCATGCCGGGTCTGGCAGTAAATGACTTTGGCGATTCGATTCGTTTCGGCGCCAGCACGGCTGCGGAAGATGAGACAGATCTGAGTAAAGTGTCCTGCAGCATGGAACTGTTTGAGCTGTACGCGAAAGGCTATATAGAAGGGTGCGGAGGAAAACTCACGGAGAAAGAGATAGAGCTGATGCCCATGGGCGCGAAGGTAATGACATTTGAGTGCGGCATGCGTTTCCTGACAGACTATCTGCAGGGAGATACTTATTTTAAGATACACCGGGAGCACCATAACCTGGATCGGGCGCGGACGCAGTTTAAACTGGTTGAAGATATGGAGCGCAAGTGGTATACTATGAAAGGAATCATTGAAAAATACAGCAACCAGGAGGGATAGTAATATGGCAAAAGTATTGATTACCGGTGGGGCCGGATATATTGGCAGCCATACGGCGCTGGAGCTTTTAAACGCAGGTTACGAGACGGTTGTCTATGATAACCTTTCCAATTCTTCAAGAGAGTCGGTAAAGCGTGTAGAAGAACTGACCGGAAAGCAGGTTATCTTCTATGAGGGAGATGTGCTTGACAAGGATAATCTCACGTCCGTATTTGAGAAAGAGGGCATAGACGCAGTTATTCACTGTGCGGCTCTTAAGGCGGTGGGCGAATCCGTGCGTAAACCGCTGGAATATTACCACAATAATATTGCCGGAACGCTTGCGCTTATGGATGTTATGAGAAATGTGGGCGTTAAGAATATTGTATTCAGCTCTTCGGCTACGGTATACGGCAATCCGGAGACGATACCGATCACGGAGGAATGCCCGAAGGGGCAGTGCACCAATCCCTACGGCTGGACGAAATCCATGATGGAACAGATCATGACGGATCTGCAGAAATCCGACCCGGAGTGGAATGTAATCCTTTTGCGCTACTTTAATCCGGTAGGGGCGCACAAGAGCGGGCGGATCGGCGAGGATCCGAAGGGAATTCCGAACAACCTTATGCCTTACATTACTCAGGTGGCAGTAGGAAAGCTTGAGAAACTGGGCGTGTTTGGAGATGATTATGACACCCATGACGGAACGGGCGTGCGCGATTACATCCATGTGGTGGATCTGGCAGTCGGGCATGTAAAAGCGATAGATTACATCCTGACGAACCCGGGGCTTGATGTAATCAATCTCGGAACAGGCGTGGGCTACTCCGTGCTTGATATGGTGAAGGCATTCTCCAAAGCGTGCGGAAAGGAGCTTCCGTATGAGATTAAGCCAAGGAGGGAAGGCGATATCGCCATGTGCTATGCCGACCCGGCGAAAGCGCTTAACGTGCTGGGATGGAAAGCGGAGAGAGGCCTTGACGAAATGTGCGAGGACTCCTGGAGGTGGCAGTCCCAGAACCCAAACGGGTACGAAGGATAGAAAGGCGGCGCCAGGCCGTGCATATATGTCATGATACGAAAGCGGGAACAAGGCAGGAGCCGGTTCCCGCTTTTATTGCATACTTGAATTTATGGGGAAAAGTGATATAATAGCTATATGTTGCCAATTATTTAAAAGCAAAATGAGTGGAGAAAAAGGTTAAAGGGAAATGAAAAAGAAGGAATCATACCGTATTCGTCTCAAAGGCCAGCTACGGCTGTATATGCAGCTGCCTGTGATTATGGCTGTGCTATCTGTTATCAGCACTGTCTGGATATTTAAGATTGACCGGCGCGCCGGCATGGTAATGTCGGTTCTGGCTGTTATTTACATGGTGATAATTGGTTATCTTTATACTTACAGCAAGTCCCGGATCATGAAGGATCTGGTTGAGTTTGCGGCGCAGTACGGGGTCGTGCAGAATACGCTTTTGAAAGAGCTTGCAATACCGTATGCAATCCTCCTGGAAGACGGAAAAGCGATATGGATGAATGGCAGCTTTGAACGGATTCTGGGAAAAAAGGCAAAGGAGAAAGTCTATATCAGCAAGTACATCCCGGAGATCAATACCAGCATTTTTCCAAGAGAAGAAAATGATCTGGTAGAGATGGATGTGTATTACGGCGATAAGGAATACAGGGCGGAGCTGCGGAAAGTATCGGTGGAAGGCTTCAGCGAGACAGAACAGCTCCTGGAGCTGCCGGAGGAGCGGGAATACTTTATCGCGGTGTATCTCCAGGACGTGACAGAGCTTAATGAATATATCCGCGCCAATGAAGAGCAGAGGATGGTTGCCGGCCTGATCTATATAGACAATTATGACGAGGTTCTTGACAGCGTGGAAGAGGTGCGCCAGTCGCTTTTGATCGCGCTGGTAGACCGAAAGATCAACCAGTATATTTCCGGGGTTGACGGAGTTGTCCGCAAGATGGAGAATGACAAGTACTTTATCGCGATTCAGAAACGGTTTTTCAAGGAGCTTGAGACAGACAAGTTCTCTCTTCTGGAGGACGTGAAGACGATAAAGATAGGCAACAGCATCCCTGCGACATTAAGCATCGGTCTGGGGCTCAGCAAGGAATCTTATTCGCAGAGCTATAATTACGCCCGGACTGCCATTGACCTGGCGCTTGCCAGGGGCGGGGACCAGGCGGTGATCAAAGACTGCTCCGGAATCAATTATTACGGCGGAAAAAGGGAGCAGACATCAAAGAATACCAGAGTTAAGGCGCGGGTTAAGGCAGAGGCGCTCCGGGAGTTTATGATGGTGAAGGAAGATATCTTTGTCATGGGGCATAAGCTTACGGATGTAGATGCCTTTGGAGCCGCCATTGGAGTGTACCGCGCGGCGGCGGCCATGGACAAAAGGGCTCATATTGTGATCAACGAGGTTTCGGCATCTTTGCGGCCGTTATACAATTCATATGAAAACAATCCAGACTATCCGGAGAACCTTTTCTTGTCATCCTCCGAGGCTGTTGAGATGGTGAAAGAAGATTCCATGGTTGTCGTGGTAGATACAAACCGCCCGATGATGACGGAATGCGAGGAGCTTTTGAAGATCAGCAAGACGGTAGTAGTCTTAGACCATCACAGGCAGAGTGCGGACAATATTGACAGTGCGGTGCTGTCTTACATCGAGCCGTATGCATCTTCCGCCTGTGAGATGATATCGGAAGTGCTGCAGTATATTGTGGATGACATCAAGATTCCGAAACTGGAGGCCAGCAGCCTTTATGCAGGCATCATGATCGACACGAATAACTTCATGTACCGGACCGGGGTACGTACTTTTGAGGCTGCGGCATTCCTGCGAAGGTGCGGCGCGGACATTACTCTTGTAAAGAAGATGTTCCGGGATGATATGGAATGTTATCAGCTGAAAGCAGCAATCATAAGCAATGCGAAGGTGTTCCGGGAGAAGTTCGCGATTGCGGAAAATCTGCGTTCAAATGTGGAGAGTCCTACTATTGTCGGGGCGCAGGCGGCAAACGAGCTGCTGGATATTAATGAGATAAAGGCATCTTTCGTGCTGACGGTTTATGGAAACCGCATATATGTCAGCGCACGTTCCATAGACGAAGTGAACGTGCAGGTCATCATGGAAAAACTTGGCGGCGGCGGCCACATGAACGCGGCAGGGGCGCAGTTTGAGCATACAGATATTGACCGGGCAGTGAAAGCGGTGGAGGATGTGATTGACAAGATGCTGGAGAAAGGAGATTTGTAATAGATGAAAGTAATTTTAAAAGAAGATGTTAAAGCGCTTGGGAAGAAGGGTGAGATTGTAGACGTTAATGACGGCTATGCAAGAAACTTCCTGCTGAAGAGAAATAAGGGAGTCGAGGCCACGGCGAAAAACCTCAATGACCTTAAGCTTAAGAATGCAAATGACGAAAAGCTTCAGAAAGAACAGTATGAAGCGGCAAAGGAACTTGGGAAAAAGCTTTCGGAAGGGAAGATTGAAGTGTGCATCAAGACCGGAGAGGGCGGAAAGGCTTTTGGCTCCGTATCATCAAAGGAGATTGCGACAGAAGTAAAGAGCCAGATGTCCCTTGAGATTGACAAAAAGAAGATTGTCCTTAAGGAGCCGTTAAAAGCGCTCGGATGCTTTAAAGTGCCTGTAAAGCTGCATCCGAAGGTGACGGTGGAGCTTACGGTTGATGTGAAAGAGGAAGCGTAGGAGGAGCATGCATGGAAGAGGCGCTCATTAAAAGGGTCATGCCCCACAGCATAGAGGCAGAGAAAGCTGTCGTGGGTGCCATGCTGATGGATAATGACAAAGAAGCAATCCTGTCCGCAAGTGAGATTATCAGCGGGCAGGATTTTTATCAGACTGCCTATGGAACGATTTTTGATGCCATGGTGGAGCTGTTTAATGAAGGCAGGCCGGTAGACCCCCTGACCCTCATGGAGCGGCTGAAGGAAAAAGACGTGCCGCCCGAGATAGAAAGCATGGAATTCATGCGGGAGCTGCTTAATGCAGTCACCACATCGGCGAATGTAAAATATTACGCCGAGATTGTCTCGGAAAAATCTATGATGCGGAAACTCATAAAGCTCAATGAGAGTATCGCGAATTCCTGCTATGCAGGAAAGGAGCCGTTGGAACAGATATTGGAGACGACGGAGAAATCCGTGTTTGAACTATTGCAAAGACGCAGCGTTGGAGAATATGTTCCGATCAAACAGGTAGTCTTAAACGCCCTTGAGAGAATTGAAAAGGCATCGAAAAACAAAGGCGTTGTCACAGGGATCCCCACCGGGTTCATTGACCTGGATTACAAGCTTTCGGGACTGCAGCCGTCGGATCTGGTGCTTGTGGCAGCCAGGCCGTCTATGGGAAAGACGGCGTTCGTCCTTAACATCGCTCAGCACGTTGCTTTTAAAAAAGAAAAAGGCGTTGCCGTATTCAGCCTTGAGATGTCGAAAGAACAGCTGGTGAACCGTCTGTTCGCCCTTGAATCCCAAGTGGATTCGCAGATGCTCCGTACAGGGAATCTCAAAGATTCTGACTGGGAGAAACTTATCGAAGGAGCGGGCATCATCGGACGGTCAAACCTGATCATTGACGATACTCCAAGCATCTCCGTGTCGGAGCTGCGCTCCAAATGCCGGAAATATAAGCTGGAGCATAATATAGAGCTTGTGATCATCGACTACCTGCAGCTGATGATGGGGAGCGCGGGGAAACGCCAGGAGTCCAGGCAGCAGGAGATTTCCGAGATATCCCGCTCTCTGAAAGCGCTGGCAAGGGAGCTGAATGTGCCGGTGGTCGCGCTGTCTCAGCTGAGCCGCGCGGTAGAGTCCCGCCCGGACAAGCGGCCCATGCTTTCGGACCTTCGTGAATCCGGGGCCATTGAGCAGGATGCGGACGTTGTGATGTTCATATACCGGGATGAGTATTACAATAAGGACAGCGATAAAAAGAGGCAGGCAGAGATTATTATCGCAAAACAGAGAAACGGCCCCATCGGGACCGTTGACCTGGCTTGGCTTGCAGATTACACGAAATTTGCGAATTTAAGTCGGCAGGAATAATTTTTTGAATATGTATGCTGGACCGCTGGAGGCGGCAGATTTCCGGAAGGATTGCTGCTGCCGGATGAGCTGGTCCAGTTTTTTGAATTCTTCTTCCTCCTGCCGTTCCTTTGCGTCCAGAAGGAACGACATTTCTTCGCTGATCATCTGCACGAGTATCTCGTTGTTGTTCTGCAGCATCCGTTTTAGCTGCAGCTGGTCGCGGGTTCGCCTGAGCTCCGGGATCAGTGTTTTTAGCTCTGAATAAGAAACGCCCTGTCCATAGAGTTCTTTCACACATTCAAACAGCCGGTCGTCATCTCTTGTCTCCCGCCTCAGTTGTTCTAACGCTTTATTCATATCCGAAGATTCCCCCTTATGTGTCTGCTTGTCCACATGGCAGGATTATCATAACATGCCGGAAATGAAAATTTAGTCAAAACAAGTCGGAAGAAAATAAAAAACATTGCCGAATCCGTCTGGAATCTGACAATGCTTTTTATGTTTGTATTCGTTCCGATTCTTATGCCTCTTCGATAGCTCCTGTAGGGCACTGAGCTGCACATGTACCGCAGTCAACGCACTCGTCAGCGTTGATCTCATATTTTCCATCGCCTTCTGCGATAGCTCCAGTCGGACAAGCGCCAGCGCAAGCGCCGCAAGCTACACATTCATCATTAATCTTAAATGCCATTGGTATGTACCTCCTTATATAATGGTGTTAGACATAATCTTTTGCCTGTCTCTATCATAATACAAATGAGGGAAATATACAAGTGAAAATTGAGAAGGAGCACTGTTTCGTAAAATTTAAGAAATTTTTCAACAATTTTTCAATGATTTGGTGTATAGTGGGATTTGCAGTTTATAGATGGGAGAGTTATTATGAAGATTAGATATCGATTTATTGCGCTCATGCTGTATCTGATGCTGGCTCTTTGCGCTTGCTCCGGAAAGGGAGAGGCGCCGGATGAGCAGCCGGCGCCGGATGTGAAAGGCATGGGCGCGGCGGAGGAAGAAAAGCCCGGGGAGGAAGAAGACTCGGATCGGGCAAGGCTTGATGAGATCAGCCCGTCTGCATATAACAATGCAGATGGAATAACGCTGGAAAAGGGCTCCTATATATCCGTGATAGGGAAGTCCGATAAGGCGCAGTTCTGGGATGAAGTGAAGGAAGGCGCGCAGAGGGCGGTCGCGGATATCAATGAGGAGCTTGGGTATGAAGGGAAGGATAAGGTAAAGCTGGCTTATAACGGGCCTGCGGAGGCGGAAAGCGTGGACGAGCAGGTGAACATACTGGACGAAGAGCTTGCCAGATATCCGACGGCAGTGGCGATATCCATTGCGGACACAAAAGCATGTGAGGTGCAGTTTGACCTGGCGGCAGAGAATAATATCCCGGTAGTGGCATTTGACTCGGGAAGCGAGTATAAAGGGCTGATGGCCATGGTATCAACGGACAATCAGAAAGCGTCGCAGGAGGCGGCGCAGCATATGGCGGAAGAGCTGGATGGGGAGGCCGAGATTGTAGTTATCGCCCATGACTCAAAGTCGGAAACGGCGCTTATCCGTGAAAATGTATTTGCGGAAACAATCCAAAGCAGTTATCCTCAGTTTCAGGTTGCCGCATACCGGATGGACGAGATGCAGAGAACAGTCGCCGATGAGATAAACGAAGGAAAATATCTTATCGGGGAGGGCGAGCCTTCTGGAGAGCCTCTTGCGGAAGAGAGCCGGATTGCGCCGGAATCAGTTACAAAAGAAAATGTGATTGACTATATCGTGAAAAAGCACCCCAATGCAAGAGGATATTATGCGACTAACGGGGAGAGCGTGATGACAGTAGCAGACGGCCTCTCGCGCGCGGGAATTGAAGATGCGGTTTTGATGGGATATGATGCGGATAAGAAAGAACTGGAGGCGCTTAAGGATGGAAGGATCTCCGGGCTGATCGTGCAGAACCCCTATGGCATGGGCTATGCATCTGTGATTGCAGCATCCAGGGCGGCTCTGCAGATAGGAAACGAGGCTTGGATTGATACTGGTTATACGTGGGTGACAAAGGAAAACGCAGAGGACGAAAAGATACAGGAGATATTGTATTGATCAGGAGACGAAATCTCCGGCGTTGCAATATAAAAAGAAACAGGAGGAAATTTAAGGAATGAACAGGGAACAGGCACATGGGATTTTGATGAAGTATATGAAGGGTGAAAATTATATCATCCATTCCTACGCAGTTGAGGCAATCATGAGAGGGCTTGCAAAGAAACTTGCGCCGGACGAGATAGAGTATTGGGGAATCGTGGGGCTTTTGCACGACCTTGACGAGGAACAGTGCGACTGGCAAAATGACATGAGCGTACACGGCCCGACATCCGTGGAGATATTAAAAAAAGAGGGAATAGAGGATAAGACGCTGTTTGACGCCATTTGTGCCCACAATCCGAAGAACGGGGTGAAGGCTAAGACGCCGCTCCAGTATGCGGTGCTGGCGGCAGATCCAATGAGCGGATTTGTAAAGGCGGTAGCGCAGATCTATCCGGATAAGAAGGTTGCCAGTGTAAAGCATAAGTCCGTGATGAAACGGTTTAATGAGGCCCGGTTCGCGAAGGGCGCCAACAGGGATTATATGGAGATGATCGAGTTTACGGGTCTGAGCCTTGACGACTTGATTGACGTGGCGTTAGAAGAGATGACGGCAATCGCGGATGAGCTGGGGCTGTAAGAGCACGCAGGTTTTGTATAAAAGGTTGAGAGGAAACAGTATGAAGTATGATTATTTAATTGTCGGGGCAGGGCTTTACGGGGCGGTGTTTGCCCATGAGGCAAAAAAGGAAGGGAAAAAGGTTCTGGTAATTGACCGCAGAGACCATATCGCGGGAAATGTGTATACGGAAGAGATGGAGGGCATCAATGTCCATAAGTACGGCGCTCACATCTTTCACACGAACAATAAAGAGGTCTGGCAGTATGTGAACCAGTTTGCGGAGTTTAACCGATTTACCAACTCCCCTGTAGCAAATTACAGGGGCGAGCTATATTCGCTTCCGTTCAATATGTACACGTTTAACAAGATGTGGGGTGTGGTGACGCCGGAAGAGGCAGCGGCAAAGATTGAAGAACAGAAACGCGCGGCAGGAGCCTCAGAGCCTAAAAACCTGGAGGAGCAGGCAATCAGCCTTGTTGGAACGGACATCTACGAAAAGCTTATCAAGGGGTATACCGAGAAACAGTGGGGTAGGCCTTGCAGGGAGCTGCCGGCATTTATCATTAAGCGGCTGCCGGTGCGGCTTACCTTCGACAATAATTATTTTAACGCGCTGTATCAGGGGATTCCCCAGGGCGGCTACACGATGATGGTGTCAAATATGCTGGAGGGCATAGAGGTCCGCCTGGGAGTGGATTACCTGGAGGAAAAAGAAGAGCTTGATAAGCTGGCGGACAGGGTGGTATATACCGGGGCTATCGACGCTTATTTCGGATATAAGCTGGGCGTGCTTGAGTACCGCTCAGTGAGGTTCGAGACGGAGATTCTTGATAAACCTAATTTCCAGGGGAATGCAGCGGTGAATTATACCGACGCCGAGACGCCGTGGACGCGGATTATTGAGCATAAGTGGTTCGAGTTCGGCACGCAGCCGAAGACTGTTATCAGCCGGGAGTACAGCTCAGAGTGGAAAGCGGGGGACGATCCTTATTATCCGGTCAACGATGATAAAAATACGGAACTGTATGAGAAATACAAAAAACTATCGGAGTCCGAGGAAAGGGTAATATTTGGCGGGCGGCTTGGGGAGTACCGGTATTATGACATGGATGCAGTGATCGCATCGGCGCTTAAAAGGTGCAGGGATGAGCTTGGTAAATAGATGATAAATTTGGTAAAATCAGTTGAATTTCCAAGCGGCTTATGGTACGCTATATGTAATTGCTTAATATTATAATAACAGACATGGTAATAACACTATTTACTTTCACGGCATCAATGCACAGACGTTGTTCTTTGAAATAAAACATGTAGAGGAACCCTGTTTCGAGATTTAAAAGCAATTTGCAGTACGGAAACCAAGGCGGGCATGGATTTATGAGAGCGTGTTTTGTTCAGGAACTGCCAGAGAATAGTGAGCTGGAAAGCAGGCTCTTTTTTTGCGTTGATTTTGCCGGATTGGAAATGTGTCGGATGTCTGGAAAAAGATATACAAATTGATTGGGAGGAATTTGAGATGGAAGAGCAATTGACATGGAATGAACGGTTCAATATCGGCGTTGACCGTATTGACAAAGAGCACCAGAAACTTTTCGGCATCATGAACAAAATGATTCGGTTCGGTGAGCAGCCGGAGAAACACCAGTGGATCTGCGATGAGGGGATTAAATTTTTCAAAGCCCATGCGATTAAGCATTTTAATGAAGAAGAGGAGTATATGACTTCTATCGGATATAAAGGATATAAGACTCACAAACGTCTTCATGATAATTTCCGCGATATTACCCTGCCGCAGCTTGAATGGGAACTGGAGCAGACAGGATATTCCGTGGCGGCTGTCAATCATTTTCTTGGCGTATGTACAGGATGGCTTATCGGGCATACGCTTACAGAGGATCTTGCAATTGTCGGGGAGGGCGAGAGCAAATGGGGAGAGCTTTTGCCGGAGGAAGAGCAGGCATCCATGGGAGAGGCTATTGTACATCTGATTGAAGATATGTTCCGGCTAAAGGCGCATATAATCAGCAAGCAGTACGGAGGGGAGAAATTCGGAAACGGAATTTATTACCGGCTGGTATATGAAACCGAAGGAAACAAAGAATGGGATATCGTCCTTGTTTTTGAGGAAAGGCTGCTCATCAATACTGTTGGGAAAATGATAGATGTGAAGACTGACAAGGTCAATTCCATGATCATAAATGCAACCAGATATACGGCGAAACAGTTCGTGGAGAAACTTAAGAGATATTTCCCGTCTGCCGACCTGCGTAAGGTGAAGGCAGAGAACCTTTTGAACTACGAGCAGTTTCAGCAGGTTCTTGAAAAGAAGAAAATGCAGTTCAGCCTCCTGTTTGATACAGGAGCAGGATATTTTGCTTTTTGCGTGAGCGCGCCGCATCTGTTGGAAAAAGGAGTGGGAACGAACATCAAGGTCGAGAACGCGATGTCTGAGATTGAAAAATATCTTGAGAAAACCATGCAGGAAAATGAGGATATGCTGAAGAAGAAAGTGCTTGTGGTAGATGATTCCGGCCTCATGCGCCAGGCGATCAAGCAGCTCCTGGAGAAAGATTACGAAGTCGGCCTTGCCCAGTCTGGGATGGCGGCGATCAGGAGCATCACCCTTAACCGTCCGGATCTTGTGCTTCTTGACTATGAGATGCCGGTATGCGACGGAAGGCAGGTGCTTGACATGATCCGCGCGGAGGAAGAAACTGCTGATATTCCGGTTATTTTCCTGACGGGAAGAGGAGATAAGGAGAGTATTCAAAAGATTGTTCCGCTGAAACCGGCAGGGTATCTCCTTAAGACGATGAAACCTGAAGAGATCAAGAAGAGCGTTGATAATTTCTTCGAGAAACAGAAAGGTTAAAAACGCTGTAAAAACAGGTGGAAAACGCAATAAAGCCCTTGACAACGGCGTAAAATCGTAATAAACTAATCTAGCGTGCATGGAGATGCATTGTGTCTCCATGCATTTATTCATACAGATGAATTGCAACTTATTATTATCGTAGGAGGTGAAAAGAATGCCAACATTTAACCAGTTAGTAAAAAAAGGACGTCAGACAGCAGTAAAGAAGTCTACAGCTCCGGCACTCCAGAAAGGCTACAACTCCCTGAGAAAGAGAGCGACAGATGAGTCTGCTCCGCAGAAGAGAGGCGTGTGCACAGCAGTTAAGACAGCTACACCGAAGAAGCCGAACTCAGCGCTGAGAAAGATTGCCAGGGTACGCCTTTCTAACGGTATCGAGGTTACAAGCTATATCCCGGGCGAAGGACACAACCTTCAGGAGCATAGCGTTGTCCTGATTCGTGGAGGAAGGGTAAAAGACCTTCCAGGTACACGTTACCATATCGTTAGAGGAACACTTGATACAGCAGGTGTTGCCAAGAGAAGACAGGCGCGCTCCAAATATGGCGCTAAGAGGCCGAAAAAATAAGCTCTTAGTGAGTGCAAGCCGCAGGTGCCGCACGAACTTAGAGATTATTTTTGTTCTTCCGAACACAGTGAGGAAGAACTTCCTCATGAAAAGCGAAGGAAGCCACAACAAGCTAAGGAAGAACAATCCATGAAGTGAAAACTTCAATATTGAAATGATGTAATCACAAACAGAACTATGATTAAAGTAAGTTGCAGGGAATAGATACAAAACCGTATGCCCTGTGCACTGCACAGTATCATTAGAACGACACATGTGAGTACCGATGAATTAATCAAAATGTTTAAGGAGGGAAGGACCGTGCCACGTAAAGGACATACTCAAAAAAGAGACGTATTAGCAGATCCGTTATACAATAATAAAGTGGTAACAAAGCTCATCAACAACATTATGTTAGATGGCAAGAAGGGCGTTGCCCAGAAGATTGTATACGGTGCGTTTGAGAGAGTTGCAGAAAAGACTGATAAGCCGGCAATTGAAGTATTCGAAGAGGCTATGAATAATATCATGCCGCAGCTCGAGGTTAAGGCAAGGCGTATCGGCGGTGCGACATACCAGGTGCCGATTGAGGTAAGAGCCGACAGAAGGCAGGCACTTGCTCTTCGCTGGCTGACGATGTTTTCACGTAAACGAGGCGAGAAGACAATGCAGGAGAGGCTGGCGAATGAGATTATGGATGCGGCGAACAATGCAGGCGCAGCCGTAAAACGTAAAGAAGACATGCATAAGATGGCGGAAGCAAATAAGGCATTTGCTCACTACAGATTCTAGGAGGCAATAATGGCAGGAAGAGAATACCCATTAGAAAGGACGAGAAATATCGGTATTATGGCTCATATTGATGCTGGTAAAACAACAACAACTGAGCGTATCTTATATTATACCGGTGTTAATCACAAAATTGGTGATACTCACGAAGGTACTGCTACCATGGACTGGATGGCTCAGGAACAGGAGAGAGGTATAACGATCACTTCCGCGGCTACAACATGTCACTGGACGCTGCAGGAGAACTGTAAGCCGAAGGAGGGTGCGCTAGAGCACCGTATCAATATCATTGATACTCCGGGACACGTTGACTTTACAGTAGAGGTAGAGCGTTCGCTTCGTGTGCTTGACGGCGCAGTGGGCGTATTTTGTGCAAAAGGCGGAGTTGAGCCGCAGTCAGAAAATGTGTGGCGTCAGGCTGACACATACAATGTACCGAGAATGGCATTTATCAACAAGATGGATATCTTAGGAGCCAATTTCTATGGTGCAGTAGAACAGATTAAGACCAGATTGGGCAAGAATGCGATCTGCATCCAGCTTCCAATCGGAAAAGAAGACGAGTTTAAAGGAATCGTCGACCTTTTTGAGATGAAGGCTTATCTTTACAATGACGATAAGGGAGATGATATCGCGATCGTAGATATTCCGGAAGACATGGCGGATGACGCGGAGCTTTACCGCACGGAGCTGGTCGAGAAGATCTGCGAGTTAGACGATGATCTGATGATGGCATACCTGGAAGGGGAAGAGCCGTCAGTTGATGAATTAAAAGCAGTGTTAAGGAAAGCCACCTGTGAATGTACAGCGGTTCCGGTATGCTGCGGAACAGCTTACAGGAACAAAGGAGTTCAGAAACTTTTGGACGCTGTGGTTGAATTTATGCCGTCCCCGCTTGACATCCCGCCGATTCAGGGTGTTGATGAGGATGGAAATGAAATGGTAAGGCATTCTTCCGATGAAGAGCCTTTCTCAGCGCTGGCATTCAAGATCATGACAGACCCGTTTGTAGGTAAGCTGGCATACTTCAGAGTGTATTCCGGTACTATGAATTCCGGTTCTTATGTGCTGAATGCATCAAAAGGAAAGAAAGAGCGTGTCGGACGTATCCTTCAGATGCATGCCAACAAGAGGCAGGAGCTTGACAAAGTATATTCCGGAGATATCGCGGCAGCGATCGGATTCAAGTTTACATCTACAGGTGATACACTCTGTGATGAACAGCATCCGGTTATTCTGGAATCCATGGAGTTCCCTGAGCCAGTTATCGAGCTTGCAATCGAGCCTAAGACGAAGGCATCCCAGGGCAAGCTTGGAGAATCCCTTGCAAAACTTGCAGAGGAAGACCCGACATTCCGCGCGCACACTGACCAGGAGACAGGCCAGACGATTATCGCCGGAATGGGCGAGCTGCACCTTGAGATTATCGTGGACAGGCTTCTGCGTGAGTTCAAGGTAGAGGCAAATGTAGGCGCTCCTCAGGTTGCTTATAAAGAGGCATTTACAAAGGCAGTTGACGTTGACAGCAAGTACGCGAAACAGTCTGGCGGACGCGGACAGTACGGACACTGTAAAGTTAAATTTGAGCCAATGGATGCCAATGGCGAGGAGCTGTTCAAGTTCGAATCTACCGTAGTCGGCGGATCGATCCCGAAGGAATACATTCCGAAGATCGGCGAAGGTATCGAGGAGGCTATGCAGGCAGGTATCCTCGGCGGATTCCCGGTTGTGGGCGTTAAGGCAAATGTCTACGACGGCTCCTACCATGAGGTAGACTCCAGCGAGATGGCATTCCACATTGCAGGTTCTCTTGCATTCAAAGATGCCATGAAGAAAGCTGATCCGATACTTCTTGAGCCTATCATGAAGGTTGAGGTTACGATGCCGGAAGAGTATATGGGCGATGTAATCGGCGATATCAATTCACGGCGCGGACGTATCGAAGGTATGGACGACTTAGGCGGAGGAAAGATTGTGCGCGGATACGTGCCGCTTTCCGAGATGTTTGGCTACTCTACAGACCTTCGTTCCAGGACACAGGGACGCGGAAACTACTCCATGTTCTTTGAAAAATATGAGCCGGTACCGAAATCTGTTCAGGAGAAGGTACTGTCAAATAAAAATGCTTAAAGAAATAAGAAAAGGCTTGAAAAACTGTATGATTTGAAATATAATCAAAGTTAGCCGAGCAAACGTAAAATTATAATTATGCCATAAATGGCGCTGAAAATTAAGGAGGATATTCATAATGGCAAAAGCTAAATTTGAAAGAACTAAACCACATTGTAATATTGGTACCATCGGCCACGTTGACCATGGTAAGACAACTCTTACAGCAGCAATCACAAAGGTTCTGTCTGAGAGAGTAGAAGGTAACGCAGCAGTAGCATTTGATAACATTGACAAGGCACCGGAAGAGAGAGAGCGTGGAATCACAATCTCTACAGCTCACGTTGAGTATGAGACAGCTAACCGTCACTATGCTCACGTTGACTGCCCGGGACATGCTGACTACGTTAAGAACATGATCACTGGTGCTGCTCAGATGGACGGCGCTATCCTCGTAGTAGCTGCTACAGACGGTGTTATGGCTCAGACAAAAGAGCACATCCTTCTGTCTCGTCAGGTAGGCGTTCCTTACATCGTAGTATTCATGAACAAATGCGATATGGTAGACGATGAGGAGCTTCTTGAGCTGGTAGAGATGGAGATCACAGAAGTTCTTGAGGAGTATGAGTTCGAGGGATGCCCGATTATCCAGGGTTCTGCACTTAAGGCTCTTGAGGATCCGAAGAGCGAGTGGGGCGACAAGATCATGGAGCTTATGGAGACAGTTGACTCTTTCGTTCCAGATCCGCAGCGTGCTACAGACCAGCCGTTCCTTATGCCTGTAGAGGACGTATTCTCTATCACAGGACGTGGAACAGTTGCTACTGGTAGAGTAGAGCGCGGTACTCTTCATGTAAATGATGAAGTAGAGATCATCGGTATCCATGAGGATAAGAGAAAAACAGTTGTAACAGGTGTTGAGATGTTCCGTAAGCTGCTTGACGAGGCTCAGGCCGGCGATAACATCGGCGCTCTTCTTCGTGGCGTTCAGAGAACAGAGATCGAGAGAGGCCAGTGTCTCGTTAAACCGGGTTCTGTAACATGCCATACAAAGTTCACAGGACAGGTTTACGTTCTGACAAAAGACGAGGGTGGCCGTCATACACCATTCTTCAACAACTATCGTCCGCAGTTCTACTTCAGAACAACAGACGTAACAGGTATCTGCAACCTTCCGGACGGTATCGAGATGTGCATGCCTGGTGATAACGTAGAGATCACAGCAGAACTGATTCATCCGGTAGCTATGGAGCAGGGTCTTCGTTTCGCTATCCGTGAGGGTGGACGTACAGTAGGTTCTGGAACTGTTGCTAAAATTATTGAGTAATCTTTATTAGAGCCAATATTTAATAGGAAATGCCGCAATCTTCAACGCTAGTAGGAGGTTGCGGCTATTTGTATAAAAGATGAAGAGCAAACAAAAAGAAAATAAGAAACGTTTAAAGAGTGCATACTTTGGTAGTATAATTCTTGCAATAGTCAATGGATTTATAGTGTTAGCTGGGTTAAATGAAACAAAGGCGTAGAAAATTTCTGCCCCTTTGTTTTTTATTGGAAAATTATAATTCAAAAGAATTGTAAAGTTTGCTATAGCGCTATTCAATATTCCAACTAAATAAATTTTTCAATTGATAAATTAAATAATCAAACAATATTGACAATGATGTAGATTTGTATTATTATTTAATAAAATTAATAAATAATATTAAATAAGTAGAAAGGATGGTAAGGATGAAAAGAGTAGTTTCAGCGTTTATGGTAATTTTATTGGTATTATCTCTTGCGGGATGCGGCGGAAACAAAGACTCAGGAGAAGAAGACGGGAAATACACGCTGACAGTCTGGTATTGGGGAGAACAGGAAGCGCCGGGGTATAAAGCGTATATGGAAGAGATGGTCAGACGGTATGAGAAAGAGAATCCGGATATTACCGTCGAGGCGATATTGCAGGAGAGCGATAACTTATACTCCGCATTCCGGACGGCAGAAGCGGCAGGGGAAGGGCCGGATATCCAGTATATGTGGGGCGGCACACAGGCCATGGAAGACGTATGGAAAGGAAATGTGACTCCGATTAGCGATTATCTCTCTAAAGAAGAGCTGTCAGTAATCGAACAGACATCTCTGATGGAGACGAACTGGGATGATAAGCAGTGGGGAATACCGGCGTATGGATTTACATACGGCATTGCCTACGATAAAGAAGCAATGCGTACTGCGGGAGTAGATCCGGAACATCCATTTACGACATGGGATGAATTTATGGAGTGCTGCCGGAAATTAAAAGAGGCAGGAATCACACCGCTGGGAATGGGACTGAAGGATGGATTCCTCCCGGCATGGATTGGAATATTCCTTGGCCAGCAAAACCTGGACAGCGTAAATGAAATGATCGATTTGATGAGCGGCAATGAAAGTTTTACGGATAAAAAATATGCAGAGTGGTTATATAAAATAGAAGAACTAAAAAATGCTGGATATATCAATGAAGATATCCTGTCATTAGACTTATATCAGGGTCAGCAGACGATCGAAAGCGGGAAAGCGGCAATGACGCTCCATACCCAGGCGTATGCCGTATCGTTGGAAAAATCTTTGGGAACCGATAAGATAGGATTCGCCAGGGCGCCTGTTTTTGGGAACGGAAAATTTGCTGATTCCATAGCATCGCCAAGCCAGGTGTATGTAATCCCGAAGAGCGCAAAGCATAAGGAAGGCGCGGCAAAATTTTTAATGTTTTTGCAGGAAGATGAAAACATTAAGAGCCTGTATGAGATGGCGAATGTCATGATGCCGAATGTCAATTTTAAGGAAGAATGGCTCACCAGTGAAATTGATAAGCAGGTAATGAAATGGAAAGCAGAAAAGGGGAATTTTTGCTATCAGTTGTATTTTGCCCCTATGTTTGAGACTGACGGCCTGATTCCGACAGTACAGAAGATGTTTTCGGAGGATCTGCCGCCTGAAGGTGCCGCAGCAGAGCTGGAGGAAACGCTTGAAAAATGCAGGGAGCAGAACCCGGAGGTTCATGAGGCATTCATTAATTGGAGCATTGCAGAATAGGAAGATGTATATGAAGAAAAGAAAGCTCAGCCCGTATTTATTTATTGCACCTGCATTTATTATCTTAATTGTGGTGATTATTTATCCGATTATCAATATGATTTACCAGAGCTTTTTCACAGTGCTTGCCGGTCAGGATAAATTTGTAGGGTTTAGAAATTATAAGCTGGCATTAAGCGATGAGTTATTTTGGATTGCATTAAAAAATAATTTAAAACTATTCTTATGTGTTCCTCTGCTGACGGCTATCTCGCTGGTAATTGCAGCAATACTGTACCATAAGATATGGGGATGGCGCGTATACAGGAGCTTTATATTTGTGCCGTATATTTTGGCCATTCCGGTGGTGGGTATCGTGTTTTCCTATCTGCTGCAATATAACGGAGTAATAAACATTATGCTGAAACAGGTAGGTCTGTCCGGCCTGGTGTCAGACTGGCTGGGGGATCCGAATCTGGCATTTCCAAGCGTTGCGTCAGTAATCATATGGAAACAGTTCGGATTCGGCGTAGTTTTATTCCTGGCCCGCATGATGTCTATCGACCAGACACTTTACGAGTCGGCGGATGTGGACGGAGCAACCTGGATGCAGAAATTTGTGAGCATTACAATCCCTCAGACGAAGTCAATTATAGAATTTTATGTTATTATTACATTGATAGAAATGCTGAGCTGGGTATTTAATTTTGTTTATGTAATGACTTCTGGAGGGCCGGGGAATAAGACAACCGTACTTGAGTATCTGATCTACAAAAAATCGTTTGGCGGCGGAGATTTTAATATAGCAATGTCAATCAGTGTCATGCTGCTTTTGCTGGCGGGAGTATTGGTGGTAATTCATCAGAGTCTCCTTAAAAAGGAGGATTGATCTATGAGACGGAAGAAAAGAAAAAATATAATGGCAGAACTTTTGATGATCCTGTTGATGGTGATTATCATATTTCCACTGTATTTTATGGTAGTGAACTCGCTGAAAGCGCACGAAGAGTATGTAGTAAATATGGTCGGCATGCCGGCACAGGCAACGTTCCAGAACTATATAGAAGCTTTTCAGGGAAAACCTTTCGGGCAGTGGATATGGAACAGTTTCTTTTTGACAGCCGCCGCTACTCTTGTAACGGCTGCGGTAGCATTGCTCTGCGGGTATGCCTTTGCGAAGATGGAATTTAAAGGAAAAAATTTCCTGTTCCAATGCATCATCCCGCTGATGTCTGTTCCGCCGGTTGCGATGATCATCCCGCAATTCCGCCTGATTAAAGTAATGGGGTTGGTGAATACGCGGGTGTCGGTAATCCTGATTTATGTTGGGATCATGCTTCCGATGACTATATATCTGATGAGGAACTTTATGAAGACAGTACCGGATTCCCTGATCGATGCGGCAAGAATAGACGGATGCAGCAGTTTGAAGGCATTGTGTAAGATTATGATTCCGCTGTGTATTCCGGCGGTAATCACTTCATCCCTGGTAAATATTGTCTGGGTATGGAATGAACTTCTGATATCCTTGGTGTTCCTTCAAAAAGAGAGCTTACGGACGCTGATGGTAGGCATTACTCTTTTTAAAGGAAGATTTACATTAAATATCCCTGTTATTATGGCGGGTTTGGTAATAGCTACAGTACCGATTGTTTTTGTGTATATTTTCGCGCAAAAATATCTGATAGAAGGGATGTTGGCTGGCTCTGTCAAGGAATAGAAAAACCGGCAGGGCAAAAGGAGGTATAATTTGAAAGTATTAAATCCAACGGATATAGGGGATCAGAACAAACTCTCTATATTACAGATCATCAAAGAGAATGACGGCATTTCCAGACAGGAAATCTCAAAAAGGCTGAAACTGAGCGCGCCGGCCGTCAGCAAGAATATTGCAGCTCTGCTGGAAACAGGAATTATCTGGGAGGCCGGAATAGATGCAACCAGCGTGGGGCGCAAGCCTATTCAGCTAAAATATAATGCATCTATAATGTATGTGATTGGCATAGAGATGATGCCTAAAGAAATCAGGGGAGGCATTGCAGACCTTTACGGCAATATAATAGCCCATGAGAACAAACCGCTTTCCCTGGAAAATGGAGTGCAGGCAGTGCTGGAACAATTGGAGGAAGTGGTTGATAAGCTGATCGAAAAGAAAAAGGACGGCTCCCGGCTTGCGGAAATTGTAATCGGCGTACCGGCTTTGACGGGTCAGGAAGACTTAAACGACCTTTTTATTACATATATTCCTGAATGGAAAGATGTAGATTTGAAACGGCATATCGAAGAAAAATATTGTGTTAAGACAGAAGTCATGAATGATGTAGAGCTGGCATTATTAGGAGAATGTGCAGAAGGAGAAGGGCAGGTATCGGATAATATTCTGTTTATAAAATATGGAGAAGGCTTTGCGGCACGGGCAATTATAGACGGGAATCTATTAAAAGGATATAACATGGCGGCAGGAGAGATAGGATATTATCTGGAGGATATCTCAAAATTGACAGAAGATTTTGTGGTTCCGGGAAGAATGGAAAAGGAGCTGTGCCGGGATGCTGTGCAAAAAGAAATCATTTCTGAAAATATGCTGAAGGAGATAGTGGAGAAAATAGCTGTCATAATCACGAATACAGTATTAGTGCTGAATCCGGAGATCGTAATCTTAGGCGGGATTGCCAGCAGATTCAATTGTGAAACAATACATACGATAGAATCGGTACTCCAAAGGACATGTCCGTTTGTGCCCAGAATTGTCGTGTCAAAATTGGGAATAGACGCACCGGTAATCGGCGGGGTAAAGGTTGCGCTGGAAGGTGCGGAAAAACAGCTGATCACATATTGGAAATAGTGCAAGGGAGCAGGAATATGGAGGATAAAGTAAAAGAAATAATCAGATATTATGAAAAACACATATTGGAAGATATCATGCCATTTTGGGACAGGAGATGTATAGACCGGGAATATGGAGGATATATCACATGCTTTGACCGCAGAGGGGAGATGACGGATGACAGAAAATATGTGTGGTTTCAGGGAAGGCAGGTTTACACATATGCATTGCTTTATAATGAAGTGGAAAAAAGAAAAGAGTGGCTGGATCATGCCCGGCAGGGATATGAATTTTTAGTGCAAAAGGCATACGCCGGTCATGGAAGATGGAATTATATGCTGGACCGCAGAGGGAATGTGCTGGAAGGAACTATTTCAGTTTTCTCAGACTTTCATGTTATCCATGGATTGGCAGAATATCTGAAAGCAGTGCAGATGAAAGATCCGCAGGGAATGGAGATTCTTAAGGAGAGCTACCGCGTGTTAGAACAAAATATGTTTAACCCGGAATTTAAAGAAATCTACGAGAATACCTGGAGCCCGGTATACATATGGCATGATATGTATTTGACGTGTCTCGCGACGGTGGAGGCATGCTGGCATGTCCTTGGAAAAGAACGGGTAAGGAGGCTGTTTGACGAATGCGTAGATAAGATAACAAATTGGTTTGCCAATGAGGAGCACGGAGTCGTCTTTGAGGCTGTGACGAGACAGAAAGGGTATGACCTTTCTTCTCCGAAGGGAAGGTTCATTAATCCTGGGCATATGCATGAATCGGCATGGTTCATAATGACAGCGGGCAATATGGAGAAGAATTCCGATCTCGTTGAGCAAGGGCTGAAACTAACAAGATGGGCAAACCGTGTCGGTGAAGACAAAGAACATGGTGGGATTATCTCTTATGCAGATGCGCTGGGAGAGACGCCTGAGGCAATTGATTGGTTCGCGGAGACCAATTCCCTGTGGAACGAAAAAGTGTGGTGGCCCAATGCGGAGGCATTGGCGGCGTATGCAATGGCGTATGCTGAATCAGGGGATGAGAGCGATTTGGAAAGATTTCTGCGGCAGCATGAATTTTGTAAAAAGTTTTCAGACCCTGAATACGGAGAGTGGTACGAGAGGCTGGAACAGGATGGGAGCGTTAAGAATGACGTCAAGGGAACCCCATGGAAATGTGCGTTTCATCTGGTCAGGGCGCTTGTTAATGTACGGAAAGCATTTTTGAATGTGAGGGGATAGCATGTATTGGATCGGAGTGGACGGAGGAGGCACAAAAACAGAAGTCCTGCTGTCGGACGAACAGGGATGCGTGCTGGATTCTTATCGGACAGGCAGTACTTCATACAAGCATATCGGCATGCCGGAGTGCATTGACATTTTACGAAATGCTTTAAAGACGCTGGAAACAAGAAATGAAGGATTGGGGAGGGAAAAAGCCTGTATATGCTTTGCCCTGCCTAATTACGGGGAATCTAAACATGCAGACGGTCTTCTTAAGAAAGCAATAGCCGGGAACTTTCAAAAATACCAGACATTTTTGGTGAATGACTGCGAAGTTGGATGGAGCGGTTCATTGGGGTTGGAGCCGGGGATTAATCTGGTTGCCGGGACCGGCGCGATTGTATTTGGAAAAGATGACAGGGGAAATACCGCTCGCGCCGGAGGGTGGAGCGATTATTTCTCGGATGAAGGCTCATGCAACTGGCTGGGGAAGAAGACGATGGAGCTTTTTTCAAAAGAGTCAGACGGAAGGATGCAAAAAGGCGCTTTGTTAAAAATCATGCGTGAAAGATTTGAGCTGAAAGATGATTTTGACATGATAGATATTTTTGAGCAGAATTATCAGAATAACAGAACAAATACGGCAGGATTGCAGAGGATTTTGTTGGAAGCCGCAAGACAAGGAGACCGGGGGGCGGTATTGCTCTATAAGGAGGCGGCAGGAGAACTGGCGGAGAGCGTATTGGCGGTGTACCGGAAATTAGAGTGGGAATCAGGTTTGAAAGTATCATATTCGGGCGGGCTATTTCATGCAGGCGAATATATACTGGAGCCGCTGGAAGAATGTTTAAAAAGCTATCCGATTCAAATGAAAACGCCGATGTTTTCGCCGGCGCATGGCGCAGTGCTGCTGGCCGCTGAAAGATTTGGCGGCGTTTGCGCGGCAGAGAGACTCAAGAGGGCATGGCAGCCTGATTAATAGAATAAGGAGAAGTGAATATGTATTATACAGAAAAAGAAATTATGACCCAGCATGAAGCGCTGGAAGAGACTTACATATATTTTGAAAAGAGAAAGCAGGAAATCCAGCAGTTTTTTTTGGAAAAAAAATGCAGAAAATTTATGATTTTAGGGTGCGGCTCCAGTTACATGCTGGCAAAATCAGGACAGAAAATGTTCTGCGGATATGAAGATACGTCGGCGCTGGCTGTTGCAGGGGGAGATTTCCTGCTGAATCCGGGAGCATACGATGAATATGCAAAAGACAGTATTTTCGTGTGCTTGTCAAGATCTGGGAAAACGTCAGAGGTTGTCCGTTCTGTGCAATATGCAAAAGAAAAATATAACTGTCCGGTAGTGTCAGTCTCTATGGACAAAGATAATGCGCTGCTGCCATACAGTGACCTGGATCTGGTAATGGAATGGTGCTATGACCAGAGCGTGTGCCAGACGAGGTCTGTCACAAATTTATATCTGGCGGAACTGATGCTTACGGCATATTACGGAAAAAATGACGGGCTGACTGCGGATGTAAAAAAAGTAATTGAATCCAATAAGGAATATAAGGAAAGCTACAGGCCGTTTCTTAAAGAGATTGCCGGGAGAGAATGGAACAAGGCAGTGGTGCTTGCGGACGGACCTGTATGCGGAATTGCTGAAGAGGGGGCGCTGGCATTTGCGGAGATATCCAGAATGCCGGGATATTATGCAAACGTATTGGATTACCGCCATGGCCCAATGGTATTAAATAATGAAAAAACATTAAATATAGTCTTGACAGCAGCAAAAAATACAGAACTGCAGAAAGCATTAATCCAGGACATTCGGGCAAGAAAAGGCGTGGTCGTCACAGCTTCCGGAGAGAAGGAGAACTTATATGGAGCAGACCTCCATGTAGCGCTTGGAGAGTGTAAAGAGATAGAAAGCATGGGGATTGCGTATATCTATATTATGCAGATGATCGCATATGAGAAGGCAGTCAGGAAAGGCTGTAATCCGGATGTTCCGGAAGGGTTGGATGCATATATTACCCTGTAAGAACGGACGGGTAGTTTGGAGCGGGGCGGTGTTATCAGGGGCTGTCGGCTAATGCCGTTTTCAGCCCCTTTTTTTTAAGAAAGTGAAGATTTCGTGCCGTTAATAATACCGGCAACTTTCTGATAAGCCGGACTTGCCTTAATAGCAAGCACTGCCGGGTCATTTTCTGGATATAATTCCAGAATCTTTTTGATCTGTCCTGCCATGCTTAAAAGTTCTTCGGAAACAGCTTTCTGAGGCTCTTGCAGCTGGGGCGTATGATTCAACAGATATTCTACAATTACATTTGTCTCCGGCGCGCTCTCCATGCCTGCCTTAAGCTCCTGGACATATCCGGAAGAATCTCCGGCATCTAATGCGTCAAACGCCCTGGAACAGTGCCAGCCGAATCTGTGCAGTGAAGGGAGTGCAGAAAGATTCTCTCTGCACAGCAATTCAGGGGCATAGTAGCGGGGGAGAAATTCATGTTCTGTTTTGGCAAAAAGCCGTGCCAGCTCTAATCCGGATATTATATTTTTTTGTTCTGTTTCATCTGTCGGAACTGTCCATGGATAGGCTTTGACAGCGGCAAGCATAACTCCGCGTTTCCATAGGAGGTTCTGCCAGCTATCGGGTGCGCTGTTGGCTATAATAGCTTTGGCGAGAGCGCATAGCCTTTCCGGTTCCGATGTAAGCCCTGATATGAGCCGGTCGGTTTCTTCCGGGGTCAGAGGACATTCAGGGAGCGGGAAGGAGATGCCGCATTCCAGGGCATGGAACATGGCTTTGGATGGGAATTTATTCCAATCCGTTATTTTAGATAAGAGCGTATGTATTTTCTCGGTCTGGGTTGTCTCCATGATCATGGCGCCTATCCCAAGTTCGCATTGTTCCCCAAGGGGCAGAAAAAGGCTATGAGGCGGACGGCATGTATTTTTTGAGGAGAAAAGCTCTTCTGTGTCGGGAACTGCAAATAAATGCAGTGATATATTGTAAAGATCAGCCATTCTTTTTCGGGCATGTGATTTGTCTGGAACGGGTCTTCCGGCATCTGAAAAAAGGCGCAGCAACGCGGGGGAGGTATCTGCAATGCTCGTTGTATGGACATTGCAGAGGATGTACATGAAATTCTTCAGCTGTTCTTCGTTCAAGAGGGTGAAGTCCAGCTCGTCCAGGAGCCTTATTGCCTGTTCCGGCTCGTTTTCCATGGCATAGGCGGCAGCTAACAGGAGGCGGAGAGTCTGGGTGAAATAGGCAGAATTATATGTGAGGCAGCCGTATATCAATCCTCGCTGATTTCCCTGACCCTTCTGATAATCTTTAAGTGCTTCCAAGTATTTCCTCCCCTTTGCGATACAGGAGGCATAGTCTTTATCATCCCAGCTATGCATAAAAGATACATACTCTACATCAATACGTGTAAAAAATGAATCTGGAAACCACTCCTGCGCCCGTGTGATCCACGCATTGAGTTCCGGAAGTTGCCGGTTCTGGGCTGCATAGACTGCATGGCGGAAGACGGAAGGGCCAAGCTCATCCCAGGCATCCTGTTTCTTTTCTACAAGAGAGGCAGCAAGGCGCAGTTTTTCCATGAAATCATCTTCTGTCTTCCCGCTTTCCACATATTGGAGGAGAGCCAGGAGGTCTTCCGGGTTCTGGGAGAGTTTCCTGCGAAGGTGTGTGAGGTTGCGGTTTCTTTTTCTTTCTCCTTCTTTCTCAGTCAAGCCGATATAACCGTCGTGGTGCAGGAGCGTTTGCTGCAGGGTGTGCAGATAGGGCTCGCTCGTCTTTTCGAAAGGCAATGCCTCATGGATGGCGCCCTTGAACCGCAGTCCGGCGGACATCCGCATGAGCCGCATAGCGAAGAAATCAGAATATTTGCCAGGTTCCTCTGCGGAAATATAATTGCGGATGACTAATGAGCAGATATCCGTCTGGTTTCGATTATCAGATTTGAGAAAGGCGATTAATTCCGAAATATCAGAATCCAGATATTCGTCGGAATCAATGCTCAGATACCATTCCCCGGATGCTTTTTTTATGACGGCATTCCGTGCGGCGGAAAAATCATCTATCCAGGGAAAATCAAACAGAAGGTCCGCATAGCGGAAAGCAATCTGACGGCTCCCGTCATCAGAGCCGGTATCTGCCATGATAAGCTCGCAGGGGAGCGCCTCCCGCAGAGGGGCAAGGGCTTTCAGGCAGCGTTCTAGATGCAGGGCATCATTTCGGAATATCATGCCGATAGTGAGGGTCGGCTGGAGCCTTGTTTCCATAATATATTTTCTCCTTTCGAAAGAAACATAGAAAAACGGGGCGGACAAAGCCGCCCCATTTATGTCTATTGAATTATCAATATTTAAGCATACCCGATTACTGGAGTAACTGAAGTACGCCCTGCGGAATCTGGTTAGCCTGAGCCAGCATAGCCTGGGATGCCTGAACGAGGATGTTATTCTTCGTGTAAGCCATCATTTCCTTAGCCATGTCAACGTCACGGATACGGCTCTCAGCAGCTGTCATGTTCTCGGTTGTCACGCTCAGGTTGTTGATGGTGTGCTCCAGACGGTTCTGAAGGGCACCAAGGTCACCTCTCTGAGAAGATACCTGGTTGATAGCAGCTTTGATCTTGTCAACAGCAGCGTTAGCGCCAGCCTGTGTGCTGATGTCGATGTCGCCGATTCCAAGAGCTTTTGAGCTCATAGACTCAATGTTGACAGTCAGCTTGTTGAAAGCGTCGGATGTATCGCCAATCTGCAGAGTAAGAGATGAACCTGGTTTCTCAGGAACTTCCTTCTTTGCAGTTGCTGTACCAAACTGAATCAAGTTCTTCCAATCGTCTGCGTCTGCGTCTGCTGCTGCAGTACCAGAACCCATATTGCTCTTCTTGTCATCACCAGCTAAATTGTTTTTATTGTAGTCTACAGCGCCCTCTTTTTCAGTAAGAGTGATGCTTCCGAGTTTGTCAGATCCTACGAAGAAAGTCTTGTTATCTTTTGCAGCCATAGCCAGACGGTCAGCTGCAACTTTTGCGTCAACGCTTCCTACAGTCTGGTCTGTCAGGTCGATAATCTTAACGCCATCAGCAACTGCGTCTTTAAATTTGCTATTAGGACCTACAGCAAAAATATAGCTTTCATCACCAATTTTCAGAACTTTTCCATCTTCAACAGTGACTTCACCGTTTCCTAAAGAGCTGCCTGCATTTTCAAAGGAGAATCCTGCCTGGCCATATACTCTGTTTCCGTCTGCAACAGCTTCAACCTCGGGCGTTATGGAGAACTGATCACCCTGATTAACCTTGCCGTCAGTATTCGTCACGCCGATAGTTCCTTTGAATCCCTGTGTAGGATTGTATGTGGAATCTGGTTTTGTCTGAGCTGTAAATTTAATCTTGGAGCCTTCTGCAGTAACATCGTATTTGATGCCATCAATGGTAATGTTAGAGCCGTCAAGTTTCTTAGCTATTTCTTCGCCATTCATTTCATAGCCTACGCCAATCGTGCCAAAGCTAACAGCATTGCCAGCAGAATCTACAAAGTTCTGACCGCCTACTGAAAACGATACTGCAGTAGTAGTGCCAGCGGTAGAGGATGTGTTTTTTACGATTACCTGAGATAAATCCATGGTATATACACCCTTTTGCCCGTTTGTTCCCAGCTCTCCGTCTTTAAATGAGCTAAGCTTAGTAGCGCCGTCCAACATACTTGCTGTGTCAATTGTAGCAATTGTTTTAATGTTAGAACCATCACTGAGAGAACCGTCTAACAGGTTAATCCCGTTAAAGTTTGTTCCTTCGGAGATACGATTGATCTCGTCCTGGAGAGCCTTAACTTCTGCCTGAAGGTTTGCACGGTCCTCATCCTGATATGTTCCGTTTGCAGACTGGTTAGCCAGCTCTACCATACGGTTCAGCATGGAGTGAACTTCTGTAAGAGCACCCTCTGCTGTCTGGATAAGAGAAATACCATCGTTAGCATTCTTCTGAGCTGTCTCAAGACCTGTGATCTGAGCACGCATCTTCTCGGAAATAGCAAGACCTGCAGCGTCATCGCCAGCGCGGTTGATTCTGTAACCGGAAGACAGTTTCTCTAAGTTTTTGGAAACTGCGCTGTTGTTATTTGTTAAATTTCTGTACGCGCTTAATGCGGTAATGTTGTGTTGAATTCTCATAAATAAACCTCCTTGAATTGTACCGGAGACCTCCTTGTCTCCGCAGTTTCATATTATTATGTGTGATAATTGCCATCACGTTTCTCTATGGGCCCGCTATTGGAAATGGATGGCTTAAAGGGTTAAGGCCGGAATTTTTTGTCCAGTATTTAACCGCTTATGTTCTTATTATCAAACAATTGTGCTAAACTGGAGAAAATTCACTAAATGCAAGGAGGAAGAACTATGAGCATGAGAGAAATCGGAACCATTTACCTGGAATACTGTGAATTCCGCAAAGAACTAAACGTTAAGACGATCAATGCATATCGTATTGACTTGAAACAGTATTTCGACTTTGTAGGAGAAGACATCCTTAACAAGAAAAAAATCGAAAAGTACATTACCGAGCTGCACAGGAAATATATGCAGAAGACCGTTAAGAGAAAAATTGCCACGGTCAAAGCATTTTACATATATATGGAAGAAGAGGAGCTGATCGCAGAGAATCCTTTTCGTAAAATCAAAGTGAAATTCAAGGAAACATTTACCCTTCCAAGAATTATCCCGCGCAAGGAAATAGAGCAGATGCTGAACTATATGTATTCTCATCCGAAAAAAGGCGACCGGTACTGGCTGAGAGACGTTGCGGTTGTGGAAATGCTGTTCGCAGTGGGGGCAAGGGTATATGAGATATCCAACATCCGTACAGACTGCATTGATCTGAGCACCGGATCCATGAGGATTATGGGAAAGGGCGGCAGAGAGAGATGTTTGCAGGTGACGTCTCCGGATGTGCTGAGGCTGATACGGAGGTATTACCAGGCAAATGAAAGCCTGATCAAACAAAGCGGATACTTCTTTGTCAACAGAAATGGTAACCGCTATACTGAACAGTCCATCCGCCTGATGGTCAAAAAGTACAGCAGCCTTGCAGGGATTGAACGCAATATCACGCCGCATATGTTCCGCCATTCCTTTGCGACCTATCTGATAGAAGAGGGCGTGGATATCAGCTGCGTGCAGCCAATCCTTGGGCACAGCTCCATCCGGACAACACAAATCTATATCCACGTGGCTGCAAAGATGCAGGCAGAAATCCTGAGGGCAATGCATCCGCGGAATAAAATGGAGCTTTTGGGTCTGGTATCCTGACAGATATACAAATGGCAAACTTAAATATACGAAAATCCTACAGCGCCGTTTTCATTACGGCGGAAAATAAAATAGAAAAATTTAAAAATGGCTCTTATTTTTATCTGGAAATGTTCGATAATAAGAACATAAGCAACAAAAAACGGATGAAAAAATCCACACTTTGCTGCTTGCAATCTTAGCCGCTTTTCCGGATGAAGGGCCCATAAGGAAAGCGCAGCAGGCCTGATGGTTCAGGCAAAACAACCACAAAAAGAAACTGCGGGGACAAGGAGGTCTCCGGTACAATTCAAGGAGGTTTATTTATGAGAATTCAACACAACATTACCGCATTAAGCGCGTACAGGAATTTAACAAATAACAACAGCATGGTTGCTAAGAACTTAGAGAAACTTTCCTCTGGTTACAGGATCAACCGCGCTGGCGACGACGCTGCAGGTCTTGCTATTTCTGAGAAGATGCGTGCTCAGATCACAGGTCTTGAGACAGCTCAGAAGAATGCCAACGATGGTATCTCCCTTATCCAGACGGCAGAGGGTGCCCTTACAGAAGTTCACTCCATGCTGAACCGTATGGTAGAGCTGGCTAACCAGTCTGCAAACGGAACATATCAGGATGACGACCGTGTAAGCCTTCAGAGCGAGGTTGATGCGCTGAAAGAGGAGATTGACCGTATCTCCAAGAGCACGAACTTCAACGGACGTACATTGTTAGATGGAGCTTTGGCTATTGACGGCGGCTCTGCTGCAACTTCTACTACAAAAGTAACAGGTCTTGATGCTTTTGGAAAAGCACCTGCTAATGCGGCAGTAACGGCTGTTAAAGACGGACAAATTGGAAAGGACAGCCAGAAACTTAAGTTCACCTTAGATTTAAGCAATGTAAGCATTAAGAATACCTCTACAGGACAGTCTGCAATCGACGGCGTAAGCGTTAAGATTGGTATCGGAGGAGCTAATACAGTAACTCTTAGTCCGGCCAGCGTTAGCATCACTAAGGGCGGAGAGATGAAAGGAAGCGAGCTTGCACAGGCAATCGCAGATAACTATAAAGATGGCATTACAATTACTAATGCAGCAAGCGCAAACCCAGGCAGCTCAGTTGCAAATGTGAAGTTTACCGTCAAAGCAGAAGGCGATAAATTAGTATTTGAAATGGAAGATTTGCCGGTAGAGAACTTTGAAGCAAACTTACAGGCAGAACTTAGCGTTTCATCTTCAGAAGGCGCGCTCAGCAACGTAAACCAGGCGGAAGCAATTGCAGTTAAAGTTGACCAGGCGGCAGTTTTCGATGCAGGACGCAAATATGCACAGGGAACAATTGACCTTGCTGGTAAGATTGAGGATGGTTCAGCGCTTAAGATCGGCGATGAGACATATATCTTTGCAATTGGAAAAGATAGCAAGTTCAAGGATGTGCAGAACGTAGAGGGACTTGGAAAAGTTACAGTTATAGATATGACTGATATTGCCGCTAACGATGCAGACAGAGCTAAGATTGCTGCAATAAGGCTGAGCCAGGAAGATAACTCTCTGTTCAAGATAGGAACCGTATATGACGGCACCAAAATTGGCTTGACTGAAAAAGCAGGTGCATTTGATAATTATGACACCTGGGATTTAGCTGGTACTAACGCAGCTGCAGATGCTGACTGGCAAAATAAAGATGGCATCAGCATTGCACAGTGGGCTCAGCTTGACAATCCTGTTACAACAGAGACCGAAGCTGTTGCAGCATCAGGCGGTCTGACTCTTCAGATCGGCGATACTTCTGACGCTTTCAATCAGATGACAGTAGGTATTAACAGTATGTCTTCCGCATCTTTAGGGATTGGCGATATTGATGTTTCTACGCAGACTGGCGCTGCTGCTGCTGTTGATAAGATTAAAGCAGCAATCAATCAGGTATCTGCACAGCGCGGTGACCTTGGTGCCCTTCAGAACCGCTTAGAGCACACTATCAACAACTTGAGCGTAACAACTGAGAATATCACAGCTGCTGAAAGCCGTATCCGTGACGTTGACATGGCAAAAGAGATGATGGCTTACACTAAGAATAACATTCTTGTTCAGGCATCTCAGGCTATGCTGGCTCAGGCTAACCAGATTCCGCAGGGAGTTCTTCAGTTACTCCAGTAATTACAGTTCTGGAATCAATAAAAATTTTAACATTTTACCGGGGCGGGTCTTGACCCGTTCCGGTTTTTTCGGTTTGCCGGATTTATCGGAAGAACACTGTTTTCAATGATTTTCCGATAAATCCGGATAAAAGATAAGGAGGAAGAAAATGAAAGAGCAAACTCAGCCGTTGCTGACTATCGGCATTATATTTAAGGATGAAATCCGCTGCCTTGAGCGCTGCCTTAAATCCCTGACTCCTCTGCGGGAAACGATTCCCTGCGAGCTGATTATGGCAGATACCGGTTCCGCGGACGGCAGCCGGAACATTGCATCACGTTATGCCGATATACTGTTTGATTTTCCCTGGACAAATGATTTTTCCGTTGCCAGAAATGCCGTGATGAACCATTCATCTGGCAAATGGTATATGACAATAGATGCAGATGAGTATTTAGATAAAGATATCACAGAACTGGTAAGCTTTTTGAGAGATTCAAAAAAAAATTCTGAATTGTTATGCGGAGTAGTGCAGCGTAATTATGAAACTTTAGAAATGGATTCCAAATATTCGGATTTTTTGGCAGTGAGGCTGGTGTGTATGTCCACGGGACTTCGATATCGGGGAGCTATTCATGAATCCTGGCCCTTCGAAGAAAAAGGGCTGTTAAATGTGAGAGGCCTTTTACATACAATACTGCATCATGATGGCTACGCCAGCACAGACGGCAAGAAAGGCAAAGAAAAAAACGAACGCAATTTAAGCCTTCTGCGCCGAAACCTCGAAAAGGACTCGAAGAATTTAAGAACTCTTTTGCAATATATAGAAAGTGGCAGACGGGAGAAAGATTATCTGGATACATTACGGTCTGCAATGGCAATAGTAGAAACAAAAAAATCCGGCTGGCAGCATTACGGCCCTCCCATTTTTCGCTATGCTGTAAGAGCTGCGTTGGAAGATGAATTGCCAGAATTTTGGGAATGGGTTGAACGTTCGGAAAAATTATTTCCAGACTCATTTTTTACCCGGATTGACATAGAATATATTGCCTTTTCCCAATCACTGAAAGATGGAGATTATATCGCTGCCATCCATCACGGCGAGCATTATCTTCAATCAATAAAGGCGTTTCAAAGACAAGAAGATTCTCTGTCTGAAACGGTGTATAGCGTATTGCTGATGTCCTCCCCTTATTGGGAACAGAGCCTTAAGATTTATTTGGCAGACATTTATGTAAAAGAAGGGCGTTCCAAACGAGCCTGGGAACTGTTGCAGGATATAGATGCTACTCTGTTGGATGCACAGCTGACAGGGAATATGTTATGCGTATTGGGAGATTTGCACCGTTTTAGCAATTTGGATACTTCCTCCATGCTGCTCCGCTTTTATCAAGAGCTTAGCAAACCGAGGCCATCCGAAAAACGAGCAGAGGAACGAAAAAACATCTTTTATCAAACGGCAATGTTTGCGTTCCTCACGCAAAATCAAAAAGAAGAATTGCTTGAACCGAATTTCTGCCGCCCATCTTACATGCTGTTTCTTCCCTTGATAAATGACTGCGACATTGGGCGTGGAGCCGCAGTCCTGACTTTACAGAACCCAGATGAAATGCAGCTTGTATTGTCAAAAGTAGAAAACTGGGAGCTGTTTCCTGCTGAGGCGCTGGTTCATGCCCTTGAGGCAGGAGTTTCTTTCCCGCTTTTGGAAAAGCCCTTAAAAACAGAAGAGATGGAAAGGCTGACGGCAAGGCTTTCAGAAAGCATGGAGGACTATGTTTCCTGGATCATAAATGTGGTCGGAAATGATTTTAAGGACAGAAAACAGCATGATTCCCTGCAATTGCTTTCATGGACACAGCACCTTATCCTGGCGGCTATCTGCACATTTGGCTGGAAAACTGACAAAACAGGAAAGGGCATAAAATTGGCAGGGCTTTTTGCAAAATCTGAAAAGGAATATCTATCCCGCTATTATGCTCCGGAACTTTTGCGCCCGGAAAACCTGGCGCTCCTACCGGCTTTCCACCGTTTTGGATGGCGCTGTGCCAAAGCTTTTGATGCGCTTGATTCTGAAGACGTTTCGGCATATGTCCGCGAACTTAAAGCCGGATTAGAAATCTGCCCGGAGTCAAATGCCATTGCCGAATATCTGATGCGCCAAACCCCGCAATTAATGCCTTGCTCACAAGGAGTTTCAGAGGAGCTTTTGAGTCTGGCAGAGCAAGTGAGGACATTGCTGGCCGGCTATCCGCCGAACCATCCGGCAGTCGAGGCGATAAAAGCAAGCGAGGCATACCAGAAAGTTGCCGAATTAATAGAAACATTGAATTAGCAGAGAACAGGGTGAAAAATCCGTATAATTTACTTAGGATTTACACCCTGTTTTTAACATGATTTGTTAGGCTATTTGTTTTCGATTAATTCAGCGACCTTCTGGTATGCCGGACTTGCCTTAAGCGCTTTAACTTCCGGAGAGTCTGCGGGAAAAGTTGACAGAAGAGCGCGTATCTGCTCTGCCAATGCCGAGAGTTCTGCCGGAACTTCTTTCTTTTGCAGCTGCGGGGTATGCTTGAGCAGATGTTCTATCATGGCTTTTCCTTCCTGACAGCTATTAAGCCCTGACCGGAGATTTTTTACATACTGTGCCGGATCGCCTCCATCCAATGCCTGAAAAGCCTGTGCACAGTACCATCCAAGCCGGTGTAAAGGCGGTAAGGCCCAGATGTTTTCCTTGCAAAGCAATTCCGGCCTGTAATAATTGGAAATAAATTCCCTCTCAGTCCAGGCAAATAATCGCGCCAGGCTCATGCCCGCATCCGTATCAGATATTTCTTTGCTATTCCATTCATATATCTGGATTGCCGCAAGGGCAAGTCCTCTTAACCATGCCAACTTTTGCAGACTTCCCTGAGATGTTTCTTTTGCCGTGCGCCAGAGCAGTGTATAAAAAGCCTCTTTGTCTGCCGCCATACTGCCAATAAGAAGATCCATTTCTTCAAGCTTTAGCGTCTGGTTCTCTAAAGGGAACGGAACCCCAAGAGAAAGAGCATATGAGAGAGCCTCACAAGGAAAGGCTTTCCAGTTTTCGACTCCCGTAAGTATATCATGTATTTCTCTGATATCTTTCGATTCCAGAACGGCTGCCCCACGGCCGGCCTCGCAGCTATCTGCCAACGGCTGAAATAACGTATAGGACAGTCGGCAGAAACCTTTCTGTTCTTTCTCGGTTTTCTGGTTCTGGGCAGTAAAGGCCAGAGCGGCTGCCCTATGAAATGCATCCAGGCGTTTTTGCGCGCTTTCCTTGTCAGGGAGAGGCCGGCCGATGCCCTCCCAGAATTGCAGCAATATAGGCGCCGTATCTTGGGTGCTCATAGAGTGGAGTTCCCGAAGTACCCGCATGAAATTTTCCGTCTGGGTCGCGTCAAAAAGAGCCCAGTTAAGTGTTGCCAAAATTTCTGCACATTTCCCGGAATTTCCGGTTCTTAAGTAGGCGTCTGCCAAAAAGATTTTTAATCCCTGTTCCCAGTATGGAGCAGACATCAATAGCGAACTGTACATTAGCTCATTATGATTTCCTTTGCCGTTTCGGTAGTCCGATAAAGCGCTCAGGCATTTTTCACCCCGCTGTATGCAAGAAACATAATGTTTTTCATCCCAGTCATAAGAAAAAGCAATGTATTCTACATCAATTCTTGTAAAAAAAGAAGAGGGAAACTGTGTTTCCGCCTGCTCTATCCATTCTTGCAGCTCCGGCATGTTCCTCTCTCTTGCTGCCCGCACGGCATGGCGCAAAATAGGCGCCCCAAGAATCTGCCACCCCGTCCACTTATTTTCGATAGCAGCTAATGCTCGTCTTACGATTTCTGGATGATTTTTTTCCTGCCGGCTGCTTTCAACATACTGCAAGAGGGCGGTCATGTTCTCTGGTTCTTTATCAAGCGCCTCTTTAAGCAGTTTTAAGTTGCGTTTCCTTTTTGCTTTTATCTGCTCGCTATCTGACTCCGCATAACCATCATGGTGAAAAATTGTGCGGGAGAGAAGATGGACTTTAGGAAGCTGCTGGGGTGTGATGGGCCATCTTTCATGTATGATGCCTTCGTATCGCAAACCTGTAGACATAAGCAGCAGACGTATTACAGGAAAGTCCGCGTACAGCCCGTTCATCTCCTGGGAAGCATAATTTCGCTGTATGAGAGAGCATACCTTTTTCTGCTGTTTTCCAGCAGACTTCAGAAATGCCGTCAGCTCAGAGATGTCTTCATCCAAATATTCATCAGTATCCACCGTAAGATACCACTTCCCGGAAGCGCGACTCATCACTGCGTTCCTGGCAGCCGAAAAATCATCTTTCCATGGGAAGTCAAAAATAACATCTGCATAGCGTTCTGCTATTTCGCGGCTACCATCAACAGAACCTGTGTCCGCCATAACCAATTCACACGATAGCGCCCTTCTCAATGGCTCCAGCGCTTTCAGGCAACGTTCCAGGCAGCGGATATCATTTTTAAATATCATCCCAATCGTCAGCAAGGGATGCATTTCGTTGTTCATAACCTCGCACCTCCTAATGTATATGTTTTTATCCGGAATTCCAAAATCACACAGGCATAAGAAAAAGGGGCGAACAAAAGCTCGCCCCTATACATATCCCAAGATTTTATTAATCCCGAATTACTTCCTACTGGAGTAACTGCAGTACGCCCTGCGGAATCTGGTTTGCCTGTGCCAACATAGCCTGAGAAGACTGAACGAGAATGTTGTTCTTCGTGTAAGCCATCATCTCTTTTGCCATATCAACATCACGGATACGGCTTTCAGCAGCCGTCATGTTCTCGGACGTTACACTCAGGTTGTTGATGGTGTGCTCCAGACGGTTCTGAAGAGCACCAAGGCTACCACGTGTAGTGGATACTTTGTTGATTGCAGCCTTGATTACATCAACAGCTGCTGCCGCACCTTTCTGTGTGCTGATATCGATGCCGGAAATACCTAAAGATTCGGAGCTCATGTTTCCAACAGATACCGTCAGCTTATTAAAGTCATCCGATGTATCACCGATTTGAAGTGTTAAGCCGTCCTTGGTTGCAGAAACATTTACGGAACCAGTCTTTACAAGACCTGCCCAGTCATCTGCGTCAGCATCGTTTTTATCAGCTAATGTGTCACCCTGCAGATTATTCTTAGCATAATCTACGCCGCCTTCTTTTTCAGTCAGGGTAATAACGCCAGTCGTAGTTGTTGTACCTACTTTAAAGTTTTTGTTGTCCGCAGCAGCCTGAGAAAGACGCATTCCTACAACACCAATCTTACCAGCAATATCATCCTGTTTCATGTCAGTCAGGTCAATCACATTATCCATCTTAGAAAATTCGCTGTTTTTGCCTACAGCAAACACATAAGTGGTATCTCCGATTGTTAATGTTTTTCCGTCAGCTACGAGATCTTCAGTCAGAGTAATTGAACCCTGAGCATATTTGCGGCCTTCCGCACTGGATACAGGCTCTTTTATTGTGGTAACGGTAACCTCTTCGCCCTGATTACCACCGGTAACGCCTGTAAATGCGCCTGTAGTCGCAGCCGTGTTCCAGTCAGCGTTCGGCGCGTCTGACATTGTAAAGATAACCTTGTCACCATCAAGAGATGCCTCTATCTTCGCTCCATGGAATGTCTTATCTGTATCAGCCTGTGCATTCCACTTCTCTACAACCTGTGCTGCCAGAGATGCACCGGATATAGATGCGCCGGAGTTCATGCTGTCCAATTGAATTCCTTTTCCGAAGATTGTAAATGTAGGCGCTGCTGCTGCCGTGCCGGTATTTGTAATTGTTGTATTGCTGAAATCAACAGAGAATACACCTGCCTGAGCCTTGTTTCCAAGCTGACCGTCTTTAATTGGAGTAACCTCTACGTTTGATTCTCCGCTAACAGCCACTCTCCTGTCCATGGTTCCATCAAGCAGATTGATACCATTGAAGTTTGTTCCTTCGGAGATACGGTTGATCTCGTCCTGAAGAGCTGCAACCTCTGCCTGAAGGTTTGCGCGGTCCTCATCCTGATATGTTCCGTTTGCAGACTGGTTAGCCAGCTCTACCATACGGTTCAGCATGGAGTGAACTTCTGTAAGAGCACCCTCTGCTGTCTGGATAAGGGAAATGCCATCGTTAGCATTCTTCTGAGCTGTCTCAAGACCTGTGATCTGAGCGCGCATCTTCTCGGAAATAGCAAGACCTGCAGCGTCATCGCCAGCGCGGTTGATCCTGTAACCGGAAGACAGTTTCTCTAAGTTCTTGGAAACTGCGCTGTTGTTATTTGTTAAGTTTCTGTAAGAGTTTAATGCAGCTATGTTGTGTTGAATTCTCATAAATAAACCTCCTTGAATTGTACCGGAGACCTCCTTGTCCCCATAGTTTCTTTTTGTAGTTGTTTTGCCTGAACCATCAGGCCTGCTGCGCTTTCCTTATGGGCCCTTCATCCGGAAAAGCGGCTAAGATTGCAAGCAGCAAAGTGTGGATTTTTTCATCCGTTTTTTGTTGCTTATGTTCTTATTATCAAACTTTATTCGGAAAACAGTTTTACTGGAGGTTTATAAGTGATTTTAGCTTTCATATAGCTGCAAGATATGTTAATATTACCAATGGTGCGATAACATTAACTTTTTAAGCATTTATCCGATAATAATATATGGGGTATTTTGCGTACCTGATGTAGTGCTGCCCAGGAGGACAAAATTTATGAGAAAAGCACAGAAAAAACAGATAATGGATTTTGCAATGCTCCTTGAAGAAGCTCATGATGAGCTGAAGGAAAAGATAAAAGCACGGCAATATGCCGATGCGATTGATATTCTATGCCAATGCCAGCAGGGCGCGATTCAGATGGGAGAGCTGATCGAACAGCTGGAAGGCGAGGATGTGCCGACGGTTTCTTGTCTTGAAAGCTATTGTGAGCTGATTTTTCAGGTTCACGAATCTATTAGTCAGGGTGAGCCGGGAAATGAGAATAAGATATATAAAAGTTTAAGAAAATCATTGATACGTATTGAGAATAGTATCAAGAATGACATTAAGGTTCGGCTGGAAATCGTGTTCCTTCCATATAAAGCCTCAATGTGGGATTCTTTGGAGAGTGTGTGGAAAGCATCGGACGCTGATTCGGACTGTGACGCATATGTAGTGCCGATTCCGTATTATGACAGGAAACCAGACGGTTCTTTCGGAACATTGCATTATGAAGGGACAGAACTGCCTTCGTACGTTCCGACATTGCATTATGAGTCATATTCTTTTGAGAAAAGAAAACCAGATATCGTTTTTATACATAATCCATATGATAATTATAACTATGTTACAAGTGTAGATCCGAGGTTTTATTCCGGAGAATTGAAAAAATATACGGAATGTTTAGTATATATACCTTATTATTCCACCACGGGTGGAATGAGTGAAGGGCAAATGTCGTGCCCTGCATACTATAATGCTGACTATATCGTCATACAAGCGCCGAAGTATCGAAAGTTTTTTGATGCCGGACTGCCTGATGAGAAATTTCTGCCGCTTGGTTCACCGAAGTTTGACAGGGTAATCCAGATGTGCAAGGAACCGAAATGTTTGCCAGATGAGTGGAAGGACAAGGCAGAAGGGAAAAAATTGTATTTTTATAATACCAGTATCGGAGGAATGCTCCAGAATACGGAGAACTTCCTGAAGAAGATGGAATATGTATTCCGATGTTTTGACGGAAGAGAGGATGCTTGCATTGTGTGGAGGCCGCATCCGCTCTTAGAATCAACTTTCGAGTCTATGCGGGCTCAGTATTATCCGTTTTATAAAGAGCTGAAGAGGCAGTTTATTGAAAATGGGATAGGAATTTATGACGATACACCGGATATTACGTCTACTATTGCTGTGTGTGATGCATATATCGGTGATTCTGGAACATCTGTAACGTCGCTGTTTGGGGTTGCAGGGAAACCGATGTTTATATTGAATAATCGGATTCATACGGAACCAGAGGAGGACGACTGGAAGGGTGAGATCATAAAGGGGTTTTATGCAGATAATAATGAATGGCTGGTTACGCCGGGCAATCAGTTGTACTATGCTCCTAATAATGATTACAGATATGAGCATTACTGCAGTCTGTCAGAATATAGTTCGGGAAATTATTTCCTGAGAGCAATAGAAGTAAATGGGAAGGTATATGCATGCCCTGGAAACGCACAGGAAATTCTTGTCATTGGCGAGAGGAAGATAGAGAAACGAATACTGTTAGAGCGTTGTCTGGAGCAAGGAGGAGCATTTGCGGGAGCTATGTGTATTGGAAACTATTTGTATCTGATTCCGAATAAATATCCTGCAATTGTAAGATATGATACAGTGACAGAACAGCTGGAGTATATTAGGGGCTTTAATGATGTGTTTATCAGGCATGTAAATGGGGAGAAAAGGATTGGCGGAAATTGTATATATGGAGATTCATTGTTCCTGGCATCACCAGCAGATAACTATGTTTTGGAGATAAGCAACAATGGGAAAATAAAGCTTTTGACAGTGAAGGAAAGTAAGCAGAAGGGGTGTTTTGCTATGCTTTCTGACGGAGAAAGTATATGGATGATGCCCAATTCGGGTAATGTGATAGTACGATGGAATCCTGATACGGAAGAAGTGCAGGAATATTCAGATTTGCCGTATGGTTTTATGTGTAAGAACATGATAACTGGGGCAGTTTGTAAAGTGCGTCCTTTTAATATACCGGCGTTTGGAGAGAGATATGTGGTTTTTCCTCCATATTGGGGGAATATGTATGTTCGCTTAGACAAAAAGACTGGACAGATGGAAGAGTGGAAACCGACATTTCCAATGCTTGAAAGAGAAAAGAGTGGATACTATACTGCGAAATCGAAGAGTTATTTTGCATGTTCAAGGGTTAGAATGGGAAAGCGTGTCCATCAGTTGTTTTCTATCTGTGACAGGAAACTGTATGATGTGAATGAAGATACAGATGAATGTCAGGAGGTTATGATTGATTTTAACTTGGAAGAGCTTAAAAATCATGAACCTGGGTTCTGTAAAAATTCAGATTGGCTAATATATGCTTGTCAGGAAAATGCATTTAATACGCTCAGGCGGTTCCTTAATGATGATATTATCGGAAATGTGTTTAGCAAAGAACAGCAAATAGCTGCATATGGGAGTATCGTGGCCAACAACGATGGCAGCAGTGGCGAAAAGGTACATGAATTTATAAAAAATAGATTTTGATGTAAGGCAAGAAGTGGAGGAGATATAAAATGGTAAAAGTAATTACATATGGAACATTTGACCTCTTCCATGAAGGGCATTACCGATTGCTTAAAAGGGCAAAAGCATTAGGTGATTATCTGATTGTCGGGGTAACTACAGAAAGCTATGACAAAACCCGCGGAAAGCTTGGGGTGATTGACCCGATACTGACCCGTATTGAAAATATAAAAAAAACAGGGTTTGCGGATGAGATTATTATAGAGGAATCATCGGGGCAGAAGTTCAGTGATATTAAAAAATATGATATAGATATTTTTACTGTCGGTTCGGATTGGACGGGAATGTTTGATTACTTGAAAGATTATTGTCAGGTGGTATATCTGGAGAGGACGAAAAATATCTCCAGCACAATGCTTCGGGAGCAAAGGCAACAGATTCAACGTATAGGTATTATTGGAACAGGCAGAATCGCAAATCGCTTTATGACAGAGGCAAAGCTCGTCAGTGGTGTCAGCACACAGGGAGTTTATAATCCTCGTCTTGAAAGTGCCAGAGAGTTTGCTAAGAGATGGGAGATAGAATGCTATGAAGATATAGAGGCTTTCTTTGGCGCAGTTGATATTGTGTATATTGCATCGCCCCATCAGACACATTATGAGTATATTAAGTCCGCGCTAGAACATAGGAAACATGTGTTGTGTGAAAAACCAATGGTTTTGCGAAAGGAACAGGCAAAGGAAATATTTGCTTATGCAAAGGAACACAACTTGATTTTGTTTGAGGGAATTAAAACGTCTTATTGTCCGGGGTTTCAAAAATTGCTGGGGATTGCATGCAGTGGAATAATTGGAAACATTCGAAATGTTGAGGCGTGTTTTACAAAATTGGAAAACTCTGACAGCAGGGAACTCACTGATGCTATGTATGGTGGAAGCTTTATAGAGTTAGGCAGTTATGTGATGCTGCCGATTCTGAAATTAATGGGGTTGGATTACGAGGGTATTGCTTTTGATTCTATTAATGGGGCCAATGGCCTTGATTTATTTACAAGAGTAACGCTGAAATATAAGACTGGGCTTGCAACTGCGACTTGTGGTCTGGGTGTAAAGTCAGAAGGGCGGCTGTTGATTTCGGGAACAAAAGGTTACATTGTAGCGGATGCGCCATGGTGGAAAACTACATATTTTGAAGTACATTATGAAGATACAGGAAAGGTGGATAAATATTCCGAAACTTTTCTGGGCGATGGGTTAAGATATGAGATTAGCGATATGCTGGCTCTTATTAATCGCACTGCAAAAAATGATTTTAAGCTGACGAGAGGAGAATCTATCGCGCTGGCGGGAATAATAGAGCAATTTATTGAGAAGAATCAAGAGCGGGAGAAATAGAGATGAAGATATGGGCGCATAGAGGCTGCAGTCAACGATATCCGGAAAATACATTGCTTGCATTTGAAAAGGCGGCAGAGCTTGACGGTCTTACAGGGATAGAGCTAGATATTCAGCTTACAAAAGATGGGCATATGGTCGTTCTTCATGACGAAAAAGTTGACCGGACAACAAATGGGGAAGGCTTTGTCAGGAGTTATACATTGGAAGAATTAAAGAGGCTAAAGATAGATGCAGGAAATGGAAATACAGAATGCATTCCAACGATAGAAGAAGTGCTGGATTTAGTGGAAGACAAGATGGTAAACAAAGGTCTGAAACTGAATATTGAGTTGAAAAACAGCATATTTCCGTATGAGGGAATGGAAGAGAAAATTATAGAGTTGATTCGTCGAAGGGGTTTGGAAAAACAGGTAGTGTATTCTACCTTTTACGCAAAATCTCTGGAAAAGATACGAAAGCTGGAACCTCAGGCTGAACTGGGAATTCTAGATTCAAAAGCATCAGATTGCATGTACAAGATTAAAGGTGGCTGTGGGGCGGATGCGCTCCATCCCTTTTGGAGAACAGTCGATTTGCCGAGGGAAAGTTTGAAGGAGTATGCTGTGCGGGTTTGGATGACAGGTCATCTCTACCCGCAGAAACCTACCGGAACGAGGCTGAATATGGAGACATTGGAATGCCAGGGGATTACAGACATTATACTGAATGAGCCAGAATGCTATCTTTTTACATAGAAGATAATAATTGGATTTGCCGGGGAGGATTACTCGTGGATGAAAAACGATATATACAATATCGAAAGATAAAAGCTTTTGGAAATAAGCTATGTTTTTATATATGCAGAGTATTTCCGATTAAGAGAAATCTTATCAGTGTATGCACGTTTGAAGGAAAGGGTGGATTTGGGTGTAATCCGAAGTATATTGTTCAGGAACTGCATAGAAAGAATCCTGATTATAAATTCGTGTGGCTTGTGGACAATATTCGTAAGGAGTTTCCTGATTATATAAAAAAAGTTCCGAATACTTTATGGAGCAGGGCATATTGGCTATCGGTATCGAAAGTATGGATTGATAATTACAGAAAACCTTATGGAACATGTAAGCGCAGGCATCAGTATTACATTAATACATGGCACGGAACAATTGGTTTTAAAACTACTGGTCTATGGCGTGGAAAAGCGTTTTCCCCAATGGCATATCTTGTGAGCAAAAATGATTCTGACATGATAGACGCAATTACAGTTGATTCAGAATGGTGCTTGGAAATGTTTCCTAGGGGTTTGCTGTATGAAGGGAATTTTTGGAAAATCGGTGCGCCAAGATGTGATGTCTTATACGGTGACAAAACGGCATTTAGATATGAAATTAGAAAAAAGCATGGATTAAATGCGGATGTGAAAATTGCAATGTATGCGCCAACTTTCCGGGAGAAAAATGTAAATGGCGTGCGGGGAGTGTATTCAGAAAAAGGGTCTTTGGACTTTGAAAGGTTGCTTTTTAACCTGGAAAAAAGATTTGGAGGAACATGGTATCTGTGCTTAAGGCTTCATCCTCAATTGTCAGAATCTGTGGAGGAATATACAAAAAGCATACTGGAAAATCGGACATTTAACGAGACAAAAGCAGATGATATGTATGATATTTTAGCCGGAATGGATGTATTGATAACAGATTATTCTTGCGTTGCCATGGATGCAGGGTTTGGTAAAATTCCAGTTTTTATTTATGCAGATGATGTTGAGGACTATATACGGGATAGGGGGAACCTTTTGTGGAACATGTCGTCAGACTCCAGAAAGACTGTTACAAGTAATAAAAGAATTATCCCGGGCATAGATGCGGTGCTGCCCTTTCCAATAGCGCAAAATAATGAAGAATTAGAAGAAAACATTTTGAATTTTGATGTCATGGATTACCGAAAAAAAGTTGAGAAATTCGCGGAAGATGTAGAACTTATTTTTGATGGCAGAGCAAGTAGCAGGGTGGCAGACGAGATTGATAAGTTAATGCAAAATAATAGGCATAAGGAGAAACGTATATGAATGGAGCCATTATTTTGGCAGGTGGGCAAGGCAGCAGGTTCAAAAAGAAAAAGCAATTTGAACTGCTTTATGACAAGGAAATGTGGAAATATGTGTATGAGAAAGCACTTAATGTTGTAGAAAGGAAAAATATTGTAGTTGTAGGAGTTGATATAGCAGGCGGAGATACGAGAAGCAAGTCTGTGTATAATGGACTGATGGCTATGCCGGAAACGTGTGATCGGGTAATTATATTAGAGGCTGCTCGGCCGCTGGTGACAGAAAACCAAATAAAGAAATTGCTGAGTGATAAAAATAAGTCAACCACTTTCGCGCTCCCGTTGGTTAATACAGTGATCGGACGTGACGGGTCATACTATGACAGAAATGATTTTTATGATTTGCTGACGCCTCAGGCGTTTGACTTCAAGCTGTTGAAAGAGGCATACAAAACGGGGAAATATGAAGACACTACAGATGAGACGATTATCATGTCTCAGGAATATGGTATAAAACCGGCTTTCATTCTGGAAGGTGAAAATTTACTTAAAGTTACATACGAGCGCGATATGGAGATTGTCAGTAATTTGCTAAAGCAGCAGGAGGGAGCAGGGCAATGAAGATGATTGTTATTACAGGTGGACAAGGAGATATTGCAAAGGCGATAAAAAATGAGCTGATGCAGGAATTTGAGATTTTAACGCCGGGTAAAGAGGAATTAGATGTTACAAGTATTGAGAATGTAAGCAAATATTTTGACGAGCATATACCGGATGTACTTATAAATAATGCAGGGTATGTAAAACCTATGTCTATTTCGGAATGCGACATATATTCTGAAAAAAAGGCAGTAGATATCAATCTTTTTGGAACGTTCAACTGTACTTCTGCAGTATTGAGAAAAAATAATGATGCGAAGATAATTAATGTGGGTTCCTCTGCGGCGACTAAAGTGCACGGCACATGGAGTTCTTATTGTGCAAGTAAAGCCGGTGTTGTGATGGCGACAAAATGTTGGGCGGAGGATGGATATGATGTTATATGTATTTCTCCGGGAAGGACACATACGAAGATGAGAAAAGGGCTGTTTCCAGATGAAGATACGGAAACATTGCTGAAACCGGAAGATTTTGCGAAGGTAATTCGCAGAGCAGTGGAAGGAAAATATGACAGTGGAGCTCATCTTAATGTAACAAAAGATAATGTAAAGGAATTATTGAAGTGATGGTGAGAAAGAAAATAGTGATTAAAACAGAAAAGCAATTTATATCTCTGAATGGTATTATAGAGGAGTTTATTAAAGATAAGACCGGAGTTGGAATGGTTAATGTCTTTGTAGCGCATACTACATGCGCTATTAAAGTAATGGAAGGAGAAATACTGTTATTAAGTGACGTAAACAGATATCTTGAGGAAACGTTTCCGGTTAATAATGGCTATCGGCATGATATAATCTCAATCCGGGATGTACCAATCAAAGAACGTGTTAATGGACATTCTCATATGAAACAGATGTTTTTTTCGACAGACGCGAACATCCCGGTAGAGGATGGGAAACTGATGCTGGGAAAGTGGCAGACAGTGTTTTTGGTCGAATTTGACCCGGTTAGAGAGAGAGACGTTTATATAACGTATTGGGAATAATATTTTGTAAGGAGAGTGTGAATGAGCCGGTATTATTTGTTTGGAGCGGGGATTAATGCATATGCGGTAATCCAGTTTTTTGGCAGACAAAATATCATTGCTGCTATAGATAATGATGAAAAAAAACAAGGTACACAAATTGAAAGGATTCCTATTATTTCATTGAAGGAGTATGCTGAAAAAAAAGACAAGAGAACAATAATAATTACGGGATTTTATGACAATCAGCCAATAATAGAGGATTTAACCAGATATGGGATTTCAGATTACTATGTGTGTCCTTATATGCAAAATGGATATTATGAGGACGTTCAGGATATCATTGTAAAACTAAAATTATATAAATATTCTAAGTTGTTTTTTTGTACTGCAAATCCTATTACGGAACAATTAAAGCAGATATTGCAAAGACAAAACAATGAAATTGAAATCCAATATATTAATAGAGATAAAGTGAATATTACTTTGGATGCGCCTGTGATAGTTACAAATATTGTAGATAAATCCATATTACAAAAAAGGAGTGATATGAAACAGCTTAATCAGGTGTTTGATATCAATGAAATATATGAGAAGAATTTTGGGTATAAGAATAAAAAGATTAAAACCATCAAAAACTTACATCAGGATAAGCGGTGCTTTATTATTGGAAATGGCCCAAGCTTAACATACGATGATTTGGAGCAATTGCATAGGCATAACGAGATATGTTTTGGAGTTAATAGAATATATTTGGCATATCCTTATACTAGTTGGAGACCCAATTATTATGTTGCGGTTGACCATGTGCTAATCCGAAAAGACAGTGCAAAAATTTTACAATTAAAAGGAACTAAATTTATTCGGCACTCTTATAAGTTTGTAGAGGATTGGGGAGATGATGACATATATGAATTTAGAGGCTTAACTTATCCGCCAGGTCGTCCTAAGCTATCGTTTGATATGAGCCAAGGGATTTATATGGGACAAACGGTAGTATATGACACAATACAGATTGCATTATATATGGGATTCAAAGAAATATATCTTTTGGGAGTTGATATGACATCAGGAGTCAGGGCAGAAGAAGAGGGCGCACATTTTTATAGAGCACCTGACTCAAAAGAAATATTAGGAGGAGTAGGAAGGAATGATTTTGCCAAAAGGTGTTTGGGGTATGCGGCAAAAGAAATTGAAAAAACAGGCAGGAAGTTAAGAAATGCAGGAAGAGACAGAGACTTGGAAGAAATAACAAGAGTAAACTTTGATTCATTATTTTAACTGAACAATAGGCCATTTAGTAATGGTGTTAGCCATAATAAAAGATCGGGTAGGAGAGGAGCAGAGGTTTGGAGAGAATAAATGTTAAGAAAGAAATTGTTTGCTGGGGCATTGGGAGGATATGTAGAAATTGTCTGGTAAATTATCCTGAAGTTAATCCCAGTTTTTTTATTGATTCGTATGCGGCGTGTAAGATATTTGAGGGAAAAACGGTGAAAAGCCCGAAAGAGATTGATGATTGGACAAAGTACTATATTATAATTACGATAAAATCTAAGAAGGCAAAAGCGGAAATTGAGGAGTTTTTGATAGAGAAGGGATTGCATAAGGAGCAGGATTTTTGTACATATGACCATTTCTTCACATGTCAAAGTATTACAGTTGAAAAAAGTATGCATTTAGTCGAAAAATACATAAACGAACATCCTGAAATGATGTCACCGATACTGTTAAGGATTCCGGTAACAGGCATCCGAAACGATAAGGCTTATAGCAGGTTTATTTCAAAATATATAAAAAAAAGAGGAAGTGCAAAATGTGTAATTCTATCTGTTGTCCAAGGAGAGATTTCTGAAGAGTTTCCGACAAAATTTGGTTGTTCGGTTCTGCGTATGCCAAATAGCTTTATGAATCAAGAGGATATTTCGGGAAATAATGAAGAAATTGAAAGCTTACTTGCACCAGAGGAAATGAAGTGGCTGGAAGAGACGAGAAGGCGAAAACTTTCTGATGATAAAGAGGAGGAATTACATGTATCAATAAAGTTGTACTATTATTATAAGATAATTTTAAAGCAATTAAAACCTAGTAAAATAATTTTTTGGAGTAATTGGAATATTGAAAGCTATATAGTGGGGCATTTGGCCGATGCATATAATATTCCATGCGGTTTTATGGAATACGGATGGCTGCCTGGAACATATCAGGTTGATCCCAGAGGAATCGCAGGACAAAGTGAGTATGCAGTAAATCCCCGAATGTTCGAGACTCTAGAAGTGACAAATATCTATGATGTGAAAAAAATAAAACAATATATAATTGACTGTAAAATGGATACAAGAACATTTGCGGATACAGAAGAAGATAATGCAGCATTATTGCGGCTGGATCAAAATAAGAAGAATATTTTTTTAGTAGGGATGGATGATCATGGAATGAGAATGAATCCCCAAAATGAATATTGGAAAAAGTATGTATCAAATGTCGTTGAATCAACAGAGGAGACATTGATTCTATTAGCTGAATTATGTAAGAGGAATAATTGGAATTTGATATTTAAGCCGCATCCGGGAAACCGCGCATATCATTATGAAACAGATTTTGAGAATATAATACTTGTTCGGGATATGGAAATAGACAAACTAATTAAATTGGCAGACGTTGTAGTAAGTATTGCATCGTCAGTAGATTATAAAACATTGATATACGGAAAGCCATTAGTACAGCTCGGTATTCATACTTTGCTTGGGAAGGGATGTACATATGTTGTATTAGAGAAGGGCATGCTGGAAAAACAGATTTGCCTGGCATTAGAAAATGGAATGACTGAAGAGCAAATAGAAAAATTTGATCGTTTGTTGCAAATATTGCTGCAAAAATATCTTTGGGATGATTTGTCTGACCGGAGTTTAAGATATGGACGTTCAACGGATGAAGATTTTTTGAGTTAATAAAAACCATAATCGTATGAAAACATGAAATGATTATATAGGGAGGAAACTATGAATAGCATATTTAGCAAAGAGAATTTTTTTCTGATTGCCGGCCCATGTGCGTTAGAATCAGAGGAAAATGTGCTGCACCTTTCAAGGGAAATAAAAAAAATTACTGACAGATTGAATATAAACTATTGTTTCAAAACATCTTGGGATAAAGCAAACCGTACTTCTGTTGAGAATTATCGTGGGCTAGGATTAGAGGAAGGTCTGCGGATTTTAAAAAGAGTAAAAACAGAAGTTGGAGTGAAAGTTGCAACAGATATACATGAACCGTGGCAAGCTGAGAGAATAGCAGAGGTTGCAGATGTCATCCAGATCCCGGCGTTTCTTTGCAGGCAGACAGACTTAATAGAAGCAGCTGCAAAAACAGGAAAAATTATTAATATCAAAAAAGCGCAATTTTTAAGCCCTGAAGAAATGGGCAGAGTTATCAAGAAGTTTGAGTATTTTGAGAATAGAAGTTTGATGCTATGTGAAAGAGGAACATGTTTTGGATATAATAATTTGATTGTCGATTTTACAGGGTTGGTTCGTATGAAAAAAATTGGGTATCCGGTAGTGTTCGATGCTACGCACAGCGTTCAGATTTCAGGGGGGAAAGCAGATTATGGGAACAGTGGAAACAGAGAGTATGTTCCATATTTAGCCAGGGCTGCAATGGCAACAGGTGTAGTTGATGGTTTATTTATGGAAGTACATAATGACCCGGATAATGCAAAATGTGATGGAAGTTGTATGCTTTGCCTTGATAATCTTGAGGAATTATTATGTGAATTGCTTGAGATCAGAGCAGTTCAAAGTAAGTATGACTATGGTATTTAATTAAATTTTAGTAAGGACATTAAAATGTATATTTTAGAACCAATTATTCATGAAACAATATGGGGCGGGAAACGATTAAACTGTTATGTCAGTGATAAAAATCGGAAAATCGGACATTTGTATACGGTTAATGGACATAGGAACATGTCCAATATTATATTAAATGGTCCGGATAAAGGAAACACTCTTCATAAAATATTTGAACAAAACCGTTATAAATGGGATTTGTCAAAATATGATGAATTTCCTTTAACAATCGCATTAGTAGATGCTACAGAGAACTTAAGTATACAAGTTCATCCTGATGATGAAACGGCAGAATTGCTTGAAAGTAGAAGAATCGGGAAAAAAGAATCTTGGCTATTTTTGGAACAGCCTGATGATGGCTGGATTTACGGCGGATGCAGGTGTAATACTATAGAAGAAGTGAAAGAAATGCTGAAGAAAGATAAGATTCAAGAAATAACAGCACGCTTGCCAATCCGGAAATATGATTGTGCTTGTGTTGAGGCAGGAACACTTCATGCTATGACGAGCGGAAGCTTGGTATATGAAATTGAATATGGCAGTGATTATACATATCGCTTTTTTGATTATGACCGGAAAGACGCTAATGGCCAAAAAAGAGAACTTCATATAGATAAAGCAATCCATTCAATTAAACCACAAAAAGTGCCGCAAGTTATAAGAAGTAAAGAGGAAGAATGGATTTACGAAGATGTATATGGAATTTGCCGAAAGAAAGATGTATCAAAATATAGAAACAGTGGCGAGGAAATAGAATGTATTACTGTGCTTAATGGGGAAGGAAACATAGAAAATATACGCCTTAAGGGAGGGATGAGCATCTTGCTTATGCCTGGCGAGAAAATAAAGGATGTTAATTTTGAGGATATGATTGTCGCCAGATTGATACGCTGAGAAATGTAGTCGGAGGAACCGGATGGATAAAATTAAAGTATTTATTATGGATGTTGATGGAACAATGACTGATGGAAACATTTACATGGCGGCCACAGGAGAATTGTTTAAGTCTTTTGATATTAAAGATGGGTATGGGATTCATGAAATTTTGCCTGAAAATGGTGTTACGACGGTAATTATGACAGGAAGAGTTTCTGACATCGTATTGAATAGAGCAAAAGAACTAGAAATTAGCATTGTACTGCAAAATGTGAAAGATAAAGGGAAAGCAATATTAGAATTACAGAAGGAATTGCGGTGCAGAAAAGAAGAGATGGCATATATAGGTGACGATATTATAGATATTAGTGCGATGGTTCATAGCGGAATTGCAGCGTGCCCAAAGAATGCTGTACAAGAAGTAAAGGATATTTGCCAATATGTGTGTAAAAACAATGGCGGTAATGGTGCTATAAGAGAGTTTATAGAATGGCTGAAATTAAATGACATGCTGATAGGGGGGCAGGGCAATGAAAATTAATTTATGTCCATCTATGATGTGTGCAGATTACAGTCATCTTGAATCTGAAATAAAAAAATTGGAGGCTGCAGGTGCAGATATATTTCATCTTGATGTTATGGACGGGCAGTATGTGCCGTATTTTGGGATGGGTCTGCAGGATATTGCTTATATATGTAAGAAATCAAAAATAAAAACGGAAGTTCATCTTATGATAGAAAATCCACAGAAACATATTTCTATTTTTGCAGAGTGCGGTGCTGATATCATATATATTCATCCTGAATCAGAATATCATGCGATTACTACGTTGCAGCAAATAGGAGAACTTGGATTAGAAGCTGGTATTGTAATAAATCCGGGAACATCTGTTGAAAATGTCTTAGAACTATTGAATGTGGTGCGAAGAGTGCTAATCATGGGAGTTAATCCGGGACAAGCCGGACAGATGTATCTTCCGTATGCGGAAAAGAAGATTGATAAGTTACTTAGTCTCAAAGAAATGTATAACTTTTCGCTTGGTATGGATGGTGCGTGTAATGTTGAAATAATCAGGAGGTTGGGACAAAAAGGAGTTGAAAATTTTGTTTTAGGGACAGCAGCTCTTTTTTACGGAGACATGAATTACATGAAACATATGAATTTAATTTATAATACATTAAAAATAGAAGAGAAAGGGAAGAAGAATGAAAATTGCTGCATTTGCCACGATTAAATTAAACAGTGAAAGAGTGCCACATAAAAACATACAGCCAATAGGGAGCAGACCGTTATGTTATCATATATTAGATACCGCATTACAGGTAAAACAGATTAATGACGTATATGTGTATTGCAGCGATGAAGAGGTGACACAATATATACCGGAATCGTCAAAATTTGTCAAGCGAGAAAAATGGCTTGATGGGAATGAAATAAAGGCGAAGGATACATATACAGCATTTATTAATGATGTGGATGCAGATATTTATATTGCTATGTGTACAACCTCACCTTTTACCAAAAAGGAGACTTTGGAAAATGCATTAAATAAAGTGTTGAATGAGGGATATGATTCTGCATTTACTGCAAGGAAAATGCAGACGTTTGCATGGTATCAGGGTCAGCCTATAAATTATGATGTAGGAAACGTGCCGAGAACACAAGATATTGCACCAGTTTTCGTAGAGACAAGTGCCTTTTTTATATTCAAAAAAGAACTTTGGACTAAATATGGCAGAAGGATTGGCTTTAATCCGTATATTCAGGAAGTAGGTGAAATTGAGGGTGTAGATATCGATACAATGGAAGACTTGAAATTTGCACAATTGATAGCAAACCAAGTCTTACATTTATAAAAGGAGTTAATATAATGAAACAGCTTAGAGAGTATCTTGAATGGACGGATGGATCAAATAAGTATACAGAACAACTGTTAAAAAAAACAGAATCATATAAAGAGATAATTATTTTTGGCGCAGGAATTGGTGGAATAAAAACATTCAATATTCTAGAAAATGCAAAGTTATCAGACAAAGTAGTTGCGTTTAGTGATAATAATAAAGAGAAAATAGGAAAAGACTATGCGGGCTTGAAAATAATTGCGCCAGAGACTATAAAAGGAATATCGGATGAGACTTTGATTTTGGTGTCAAGCACAGCATATAACACTATACGTAAGCAGTTGCATAAACAAGGGGTAAAAAAAGAACATATAATGTATTTCCAACCAGCAAGAATGCTGTTTGAAAAGGATAATACAGATGCAGATTTCATTAGAAATAATATTCAGAAATTCGAAGAAGTGTTTGAAATTTTGGAAGATGATAAATCAAAAAAGATATTTATGAGCATTTTGAACTATAGAATAACCAAAAATATAGTGTGGTTAGAAGGAATGGAGAAATTTATTGATGCAGAAGAGTGCCAGTATTTTGATATGGACATTTTGAAGAATTACTGTTTTGAAAATGGATTTGTAGATGGGGGTGCTTACACAGGGGATACATTAGAACAATTTTTTGAATTTTTTCCACAGTGGGAAGGAGAATGTTATTGTATTGAGGCAGGAAAAGATTTATACATTGAATTAGAAAAAAATATAAAAAATTTGCATAGAGAGAAAATAAAAACATACAATTGTGCCTTGTGGAACAAGAATGGTACGCTGAGATTTAATGAGGCGGCATTTGGATTAGATAGTGGAAGTCATGTAAGTGAAACTGGAGAATGTATGAATGGTGTTACATTGGATAGACTGCTAGCTGGAAAACAGGCTGATTTTATAAAATTGGATATTGAGGGTGCGGAGCGAAAGGCATTAATTGGCGCTCAAAATATTATTAAGACCAATAAACCAATTTTAGCTATATGTGTTTATCACAGGCCAGAAGATCTTTTTGAAGTACCTCTATTGATTAAAACATTTTGTCAAAGTGAGTATAGTTTTTATATTAGGCAATACCGATTTGGGCAGTCGGAAACGGTATTATATGCAATGCCAAAATCGCGAAGGGAATAAAAGCGGCGTTTCATGAATTAATAGTGATTATTAGTTAAGAGGAAGAAAAAATGAAATTAGATTTTAAAAATGCAGTTGATGGTTTAGTAGAGAAAAGAGTTTTGAAATCTTTGAAAAAATATAATCATGTGTTAATCTTTGGAGCGGGGGAAAGCGGCAGTTGGGTAAAGAAGTTATTAGAGATGCATGATATAAAACCATGTTGTTTCTGTGATAATTATAAGGGGAAATGGGGGAGCATCAAATGTGGTTTGACTGTGGAATCCTTTCAGCATGCTATGGAGAAATACCCAGATAGTGCAATATGTATAGCGTCTATGTGGGTTGACGAAATTAAAATGCAAATTCAAAAGTGGGACGCCGCTTTGCTGGATAGAACTTGGAATCTTTTGGATACTATGAACTGGGAAACAGAAGAAAAGGTATTTGAATCAAAAGAAATTAATTATATAAAAAAGAATGTAGATGAATTAGAAAAGATGGCGGAGAATTATGCGGATGACATCTCAAGAAATACTTTGGAGGGTATATTAAATTATCGATTAACTAGAAAAATAGAATATATAAACAATATAAGAAGTGTTAATGAGATTTATTTGGATACAGACTTATTAACAAATGCCTGCTATAAAAAAATCAAAACTTCTACAATTATTGATGGAGGAGCATATGATGGTGATACGATAAGATATTTTATTGATAAATTAGGTGCTGATACTGTATTAAAGATTCATGCCTTTGAGATTGATGAAATAAATTGCAAAAAAATAAAAGAACAGAGTAAACAATTTGCGCCGCATCAAATTACCGTTCACCAGAATGCCCTATGGAATGAATCTCAGGAATTATTCATAGGGGGAAATGATCTCTCGGAAAAAGTAAATGTGTCAGATGCAGGATGTAGTAACAAAATTACAGCAATAACAATTGACGAGCTAAACAATAAAAATATAGGTTTTATTAAGTTAGATATTGAAGGAGCTGAAAGAAAGGCTCTGGATGGTGCTAGGGATACTATAAAAGCTTGTCATCCAATATTAGCAATTTGTGCATATCACATGCAGGATGATTTACTAATGTTATACCAAAGTATTCAGTCAATGGATTGTGAGTATAAGATTTATCTGCGGCATTATATGAACTCAGCCGGAGATACGATTTTATATGCGATTCCTACAGATGTGATTGAAGAATAAGTTCGAAAACAGTCAAGAGAGGTTTCTGATGATTAATATTAGTGTTATTATTCCTTTTTACAATGCAGAAAAAACGTTAAAGTATTGCATTGACAGCGTTATTTCTCAGACGCTTTCCAAAATAGAAATAATATGTATTGATAATGGTTCTGAGGATGGCAGTAGCGCAATCATTCAAAATTATATGATTAGTTTCAATAACATTTTTTTATATAATTGTAAAAAGAGGGGAGCTGGGCCTGCAAGGAATATCGGTTTAAAAAAAGCAACTGGAAAATATGTTGCTTTTATGGACGCAGATGACAGCTATACTTCTGATGATGTATTGGAGTTGCTGTATTCAAAAGCAGAAGAAATGAATGTCCTGGTGGCAGGAGGAACGATAGGGAAAAAAACAGAAATTGGAAACAGCGTTAATAATTCTATCAGACGTTATAAAAATGTTTTCTACAAGGATGAAATGATCATGATGGAGGATTTTCAGTATTGTTATGGATTTACAAGATTTATTTTTAATAGAGAACTAATTTTGCATAATCATATTGAATTTCCGCCGTATATGAGAAATGAAGATCCGGTTTTTCTGGTAAAGGTACTTGGGGCAGCTGAAAAATTTTATGCTGTGAGCAGGCAAGTGTATACAACCATAGGATCAAAGAAAATAATTGAGTTTCAAAATCAAAATCTTTTGAATGATATTGTAAAAGGATTTATAGATATGCTTACTTACGCAAAAGACATGAATTATTGTGAATTACAGAAAGTGGTAGTTAATGAATTGGAGAGTATGAAATTTTTGTTTGCCGTACATATATTGAAAGGAAATAGAGAGATGTCCCCGCTATTAGATAATATATATAATTTGCTTTTGCCGGAGATAAGTGCGAGATTAAGTGAAGAACAAAAATGGATTATGACGCCTAATATGTCGTTATTGAAATATATAAATGATTATGAGCAAAAATGTCAGGAATTTCTTGAAAAAGTAAAAGCAAATAATAATGTGATAATATATGGAGCTGGAAAAATAGGCAGAAACATATATGGCTATTTAAAAATAAGAAATATTGATATTGCAGGATTTGCAGTTAGTGAAATGCCTGCATCAAGGAATATTCAGGGAAAAGAAGTTCATGAATTGGGATATTATAGCGGCATAAAAGAAGATGCTATTGTGATTATTGCAAAATCAGGAGATGAAAGATATATAATGCAGGATAATGCGATAAGTATGGGTTATATGAATACGGTAATTGTTAGTAAAAGTTTAAAGGATGTGCAGAACTATAGTATAGTTTAGAAAAAGAAGGATGCATAATATGAAGATAACGATTATTATACCGGTGCATAATTCCGAAAAGTATTTGCGTGATTGCATAGAAAGTGCGTTGACACAAACTTATAAAGATATAGAAGTTATATGTGTTGATGATGGGAGTAGGGATAGGTCTTACGAGATTATACAAGAATTACAGAATAGAGACAGCAGGCTTGTATATATAAACGACTCTAATTCTAGCTATGGGCATAAAGTGAATGTGGGAATAAAAGAAGCAAAAGGAAAGTACATAGCGATATTGGAATCAGATGACAAATTGTCTTCTAATATGATTGGGCAGTTGTGCAATATCGCAGTACGACATAATGTTGATATCGTGGATGCTAATTACTATGAGTTCGTTTGCTATAATGATAAAGAATATTTTAATATAGTAAATAAGTATTCAAATATAGAGGAGTATGATCGTGTATTATATTTTGGGGATAAGCCCAATAAAAATATTATTGAGAATGGGATATGGACAGCGCTATATAAAAGAGAATTTTTATTGCAACATAAAATTAGGCTGAATGAATCGGAAGGGGCATCTTACCAAGATACTTCATTTATGTTTTTGTCGAATCTGTTAGCAAAGTCAGTCTATCATTTGAATGTGCCCTTATATCAATATCGGATAGATAATGCTGGCAGTTCAGTTAGGAATGATAAGAAGATATTTGAAATAGTTGGAGAATTTGAATATTTGTTTCATGAATTAGATAAACGTGGTATAAGCGATGAAAAAACATGGAAATTGTATTTTGAGAGAAAATACAAGACATATTACTGGAATTATAAACGTTTATCAGATAAAAGCAGAAAAATTTTTATAGAGAAATATGTAGATGAGTTAAAAAGAGATATAAAAAACGGCAGTATTAAACAGGATTTATTTGGTGAGTCTTTGTATAAGTACACATTTTTTCTTATAGATGATGAGAAACAATTTATAGAGTCGGCCTCGCAGAATAAAGAAAAAAATTTTCTGAGGAAAACAATTAATATATTAAATAAAACGGAAAATAAAGACATTGTAATGTTTGGAGCAGGAGCAATTGGAAGAAGAGTTTTCAATATATTATTACAACATGAAAACACAATTCGAGCAGTCTGTGATAATTCTCTCCAGCTGCAAGGAACATTTCTGAAAGATTTTGAGATAATGCCGGTACAGGAAACAGTCAGGAGATATCCAAATGCAATGTTTTTAGTCTTGAACCGTAAATATTATGTTGAGATGAGATGTCAATTATTGGCTGAAGGAATTAGGGATGAAAATATAATTATTTTTGAATAACCTGGATATATGGATTATTTGAAAGGATATTTTATGTGATTACAGAAAGGGTTATAATATGGCTGGACCGTTATTTGAGACAGAAGATTTAATACGTGAATTTCCTAAAGCGCTGATAAACTGGTATGATTTTAGGCCGGACAGTAAGATCCTTTATATTGGACAGCCAGACTCTTATGCGGATGTGCTTAAAGATTATACATCAGAGATAGTTTATGCAGATTGTAAGAAACTGAAGGATCTAATGTGGCAGGAAAAAAGATATGCTTTTTTTGACTATGCGGTGTGCATAGAAACATTAGAACTGGAGAAGAACCTGTCTGGAAGCCTGACAACATTACGAAAAATGTTAAAACCGACAGGAATTCTCTTGCTGGGAATGAATAACCGTTTAGGCCTGCGATATTTTTGCGGAGACAGAGATCCCTATACAAACCGCAGCTTTGATGGAATAGAAGATTATAAGAGAACATATGCGAGAAAGGAAGATATATTTCAGGGGAGAATGTACAGCAGGGAAGAACTGATGCAATTGTTGCATGCTGCGGGATGGCAGAGAAAAGAGTTTCAGTTTTATTCTGTCTTATCAGATTTGCGAAATCCTTTTCTTGTTTTTTCTGAAGATTTTCAGCCAAGGGAAGATTTGGCGGGCAGGGTGTTTCCTACTTATAATTATCCAGACACAGTTTTTCTGGAGGAGGAATCCCTATATCCGGTGCTAGTGGAGAATGGCATATTTCATCAGATGGCGAATGCTTACCTGATAGAATGTTCTATGAATGGGAGATTATTAGATGTCAGTCATGTTACAAGCTCTGTGGAGCGAGGGAAAACAGATGCTATTCTGACAATTATACATAAGTCAGGTATTGTTGAAAAGAGAGCAGTTTATGAAGAAGGCAAAGAGAGACTAAATGTTTTAATAAAACACGGAGAAGACTTAAAGGATCATGGACTGCAAATCGTTGGTGCAAAGTTAGTAAACGATTCTTATCAGATGTCTTATATTGATGCGGAAACAGGTTCTCTTTATTTAAAAAAACTGTTACAAAAGGACAAGGAACGGTTTCTGGAGAAACTGGATCATTTTAGAGATTTAGTCTTGCAGTCTTCTGAGATAATACAGCCAGATAAAGGCGATGGAATGGGGGCTGTTTTGAAAAGAGGATATTTGGACCTTGTGCCGCTGAATAGCTTTTATATAAATGGGGAATTCATGTTTTTTGACCAGGAATTTTGTGTGGAAAATTGTCCGGCAAATGTAGTTCTGTACAGAATGATAGGTTCTTTATATTCTGGAAATATGGCATTACAGAGGATTATTTCGATGGAAGTGCTTTATGAGCGTTATGGTTTGCTGAAATATCGAGATTTCTGGCGAAAGAAAGATTCAGAGTTTTTTTCCTGTCTATTGAATAAAAAGAAACTGAGTTTATATCATGGAGAGTGCAGGCGTAATTCTGAAATTGTCAATACAAACCGTCAGCGTATGAATTATTCTGAATCGGAATACCAACGTATGTTCCTGGACATTTTTAAGGGGCTGGACAGACGTAAACTGATATTGTTTGGCTCAGGTATATTTGCAAAACGTTTTATATCGTTGTATGGGAAAGAATATCCGGTTTATGCAATCGTAGATAACAACAAAAACCGATGGGGGAAGAAAGTTGAGGGGATTGAAATTCAATCACCGGACATTTTAAATACGCTGCATTTAGAAAATTATAAGGTGCTTGTCTGTATTAAGAATTTCTTGTCTGTTGTAAGGCAGTTAGATGACATGGGAGTAAAGGACTATGGTATCTTTGATTCGGGGAAAGTATATCCTTGCAAACAGCTACCAGCGATTGACTTGCCAGCTCATCAGAACGATGAGGCGAAGAAATATCATCTTGGCTATGTGGCGGGTGTTTTTGATATGTTCCATGTAGGGCATGTGAACCTTTTGAAAAAAGCGAAGGAACAGTGTGACTATCTGATCGTCGGTGTGGTTTCGGATGAAGGAGTTTATAAACAGAAACAAAAGCATCCGATTATCCCGTGTGAGGATCGGGTTGAGATGCTCCGTTCTTGCAGATATGTGGATCAGGCAGATGCACTTCCGGTTGATTATGCAGGAATACGGGATGCATATAAGATGTATCAGTTTGACTGTATGTTTTCAGGAGATGATCATGGAGAGGAAATGGATTGGCTGGCGACAAAAGAATTTTTAAAAAAGCAGGGAGCGGATATCGTGTTTTTTAATTATACAGAGAAGGTAAGCTCTACAAAATTGAGGGAACAACTTTACGGCTGTTAAAATCTAATGAACATTATAATAAAGAAGTAGGAGCAAGAAAATTTTGAAGATTATATGTACACAATCCGGCATTGCCCCTATGACACTGTCTGGATTCGGAATTAAAGATATCGCGCAGGCTGGTTTCGAATCAGTGTCTTTGGACATGTTCCAGCTATATCCGGCAGCAGAGTTTGACAGTCTCAGAAAAACGGGCAGGATAAAAAATAAGAAGAACAATGAAGTCTGGGATAACCCGGTGATTATGCGTAAAAAAGTCCGGCTGATATTAGACAAATATAAGGATAACAGTCTTAAAACGGAGTTAGTCCGTGCGCCATATTTTCCGTATACTGCGGATATGTTTCGGTTTTTAACGCAGGAGTGTGCGGGCAGAAACGCACTGCTATCTCTGCTTATAGGGATTGTTAAAGAGTGCATTAGCCTTTGCGGAGAGCTGAACTGTTCTTATATCATCATTCCGCCTGTCTGCTGTCACGTTGATGATGAAACCGGGTGGCAGATAAATGAAAATTATTACAGTACCCTGGCAGACGCTGCCAGAAAGAGCAATGTGATGATCTTGCTGAAAAATACATATCTGGATTTTAACGGACATTTGATCAAAGGAGCATTTTCAGACAGCGAAAGGGCGGCAGGATTTATAGACAGGATGAACAGAGAAGTTGGCGACGGGGCGGAGATTTTTGGATTTTGCTTGGACACTGGCGTATGCAGTATATGCGGGCAGGATATGAGGGAGTATATCCTGCCGTTAGGCAGGCGTATCAAATCAGTAATTGTCCGGGATTGTAACGGGCAGCAGGATGATGCGCTCCTTCCATTTACCTGTGTGAGCCGAGGGCAATCAAAGACGAATTGGCTCAGCCTGATTCGAGGGCTTCGGGAGATCTCATATGACGGACAGCTTGCATTTGACATGACGGACACGGCAGCAGCATTTCGTCCATTGCTTATTAAGCCGTTACTGCAGCTTGCGAAAACTATTGCAGATTATTTTGCGTGGCAGATTGGGATTGAAAACCAACTTAGAAAATATAATTCTATTGTTTTGTTCGGAGCCGGAAATATGTGCCGTGATTTTATGAAGTGCTATGGGGAGAAGTATCTGCCTCGGTTTACCTGTGATAATAATTCTGACAGATGGGGGAAGGAGTTTTGCGGGCTGGAGATAAAGAGTCCGGAAACTCTATTGGATTTGCCGTCGGACTGCGGCGTGTTTATATGCAATATCTATTACAATGAAATTTCACAGCAGCTTAGAAAGATGGGCGTGCGTAATATTGAATTCTTTAATAATGAGTATATGCCGTCGTTTTATTTTGAAAATCTGGAGATGTGGAGAGATGATTAAAATAGGAGTGCAGACCAGAGGCGTAATTGATGACAGTTCGCCAAAGGAAGGATTTGAATTGCTCAGAAGGGCGGGATTTTCATGCGTAGATTTCAGCCTTAACGGATATTTGACGAACAGTATGCTCTACCGGAACGATAAAAACTCTTTTTTTGACCGGACTGATGCCAAGCTGGAAGAGTTTTTTCAGAGGCATAAAAGTGGGGCGAAAGAAACAGGTATTGCAATTAATCAGATGCATATGCCGTATCCGATGTATGTTCCGCGTGGCAGCAGGGAGCTGAACGATTATCTTTGGGGAACAGTGGCGCCAAAAAGCATGAACCTTTGTGCCTTTTTTGAGTGTCAGTACATTGTAGTACATGGATTTAAGCTGTCGCATTTCCTTGGCTCGGAAGAGCTGGAATGGCGGGAGACAGAAAAGTTTTTAGATACATTGGCTCCAATGGCGAAAGAACTTAAGATCACAATATGTATTGAGAACCTTTATACGAATATTGCCGGGCATATCATTGAGGGTCCATGCTGTAATGCAAGGAAAGCGGCGGAGCGGATAGATAGATTTAATGAAAAGTATCATGCGGAGATTTTGGGCTTTTGCTTTGATACTGGACATGCAAACTTGGTTGGGATTGATATGGAAAGCTTTATCACGGCTCTTGGCAATCGCCTGAAAGTTCTCCATATACATGATAATGACGGGATAGCAGATCTTCATCAGATTCCATTTACATTTACGAAGACAAGGGAGAACAGAGTGTCTACGGATTGGGAAGGGTTTGTGCGGGGGCTGCGCGGTATCCGTTTTGATAAGACGCTGAGCTTTGAGACTGCTCCGGTGCTGGACTCATTTCCCCAGGATATGCGGGAGGAAGTTCTTGGATTCATTGCCAGGATTGGCGAGTATTTTGCGAAGAAAATTGAAACCCCTTAATTTTTTACATATTGATATGATTATTAAAAAAGAGTTGTCGCATTATAATTTAACATAAGCGACAACTCTATTTTACATTTTACAACATATTCAAATACTTTATCAATATCCCTGGTATATTCGCGCAGGATGCCTGCACGGTCACGGCTCCGATATTCTGCGCCACCATCGGCATGCCGTACACGATACAGGATTCTTTATCCTGGCCGATAGTGTAAGCGCCGGCTTTCTTCATGTCCAGCAGCCCATAAGCGCCGTCCTGTCCCATGCCGGTCAGGATGATTCCCACAGCGCCGCCGACGGCTGTCTGTGCAACGGACTTAAAGAGGACATCTACGGACGGCCGATGGCCGTTTACCTTGTCGGCAGGGAATATGCGAACGGCATAGTTTGCACCTACACGGACAATCTTCATGTGTTTGTCACCGCCCGGCGCGATAAGCACGCGTCCTCGCTTGATCTGGTCGCCGTCAGAGGCTTCCTTGACTTCCATCTTGCAGAGACGGTCTAAGCGCTGTGCATACATCTGGGTAAAACCTTCCGGCATATGCTGGGTGATTACCATGCCCGGGATGTCGGCAGGGAGCTGCTCTAAAACCTGAAGAGTAGCTTCTGTACCGCCGGTGGATGCACCAAGGGCGATGATAAGGTTGTCGAGCTTTAAGCTTCGGTTTGTGAGTCTTGGCACTGCCGCTGTCATGGGGGCAAGCACCGGTTTCCTGATAGTGGGCGACTGCCCGGAGTTCAGAGTATTTCCGGCAGCAGGCGCTGTGACGGGCCTGGATGGGGTTCCAACTTTGGACGCACCGTCACTTCCTGCGGATCCGGGCTGGCCGGCAAAAGATGCCCCTTTCTTGATTACAGAGCTCCCGCGAAATACCCTGGGGAGCTTTACAGTGGCATTTGATGCTATATTTATTTTTCCTGCCAAATTCTGTACGAAAGTGCGGGAGCTGTAGTTCCTGCTCATATCTGGTTTCTTCACAAAGTCCACCGCGCCGTTCGCGAGTGCGTCGAATACGCCGACATTCAGGGAAGACACTAAAATTACAGGAAGGAGATGCCTTGGCAGCAGCTCCTCCAGAAAATCAATACCATTCATTTTAGGCATCTCTACATCCAGCGTGAGGACGTCCGGCTTTGTAGTAGGTATTTTCCGCATTGCGTCAGCCGCATTCATGGCATAACCCACGATTTCAATTCGGTTGTCCGCTTTGGGAAGTTCGTGTGATAAAAAGTTTACGAACACAAGTGAGTCATCAACAATGAGGACTCTTATTTTTTTGTTTGTCATTATATATGCACCTTTCTGTCGGCGTTGCCGCGTTATTCCTTGCGGTAAGTGGACGGCATGAGATAATGATATGGAGTAGTTGCTTTATTTAAACTTTCGGAATGTCCGATGAAGAAATATCCGCCCGGAACAGTCGCATCATAGAAACGCCGTACAAGAGCCTCTTTCGTAGGCTGGTCAAAATAGATCATTACGTTCCGGCAGAAAATTACGTCGAATTTCAGCTTGAAACGAATAGGATCCATCAGATTGAAAGTTTTAAATATTACGTTGTTACGCAAAACATCGGCAACTTCGTACACGCCGCTTTCTGATGTTGGGCGGAAATATTTGCGTTTCCAGTCCGCAGGGAGCGCGCTTAATGATTCCTCGTCATAGATACCGGCGAGAGCGGCCTTGAGGGCATTCTGCGAAATATCTGTGGCAAGTATGCGGGTATCCCAGTTTCCTGGTTTGTTCCCGAAATATTCTTTTAGGATCATTGACAGCGTATAAGGCTCCTGGCCGGAGGAACATCCTGCGCTCCAGATGCTGAGCACATGGTTCGTCTTTGTTTTCTCCAGGTAAGGGAGCACTGTCTTCTGAAAGTAATCAAAATGTGATGATTCTCTCAGGAAAAACGTGTAATTTGTAGTCAGCTTGCTGAGCAGAAGTTCAAGATCCTGCGGCTTTTTTTCCGCCAGCACATGGTCAATATATTCCGTAAATGAAGAATATCCCATAGATACGACAGTGTTTGAGAGCCTTCCGATAATGAGCTGCCGTTTTTGCGATAAATCTATTCCAAAACTGCTTTTAATAAAAGTAATAAGCCGTCGGAAATCGTTGTCGTTCAGTGATAACATAGTTTACTCCTTTATTTATTGACGTACTAATTCCTCGCAGTCTAAGAAGAGGATGACGGAACCGTCCTCTCTTGCAATCATGGAAGAAGTAAGTTCCTGCCTGTTCTCAAGCGGTATCGGAGAAATCTTATCTACGTCAATATCCTGTACCTGGGTTACGGAATCGACAACAATGCCGACGGAGATGTCATTAACATCCAGGATGATAATGCATGTAGTATCTATATATTCCTGGGGCATCTTTCCCATGCGGAGGCGAATGTCGATAATAGGAATCGTCTGGCCTCTCAGATTAATGATTCCCTTGATGTAGTCAGGCACCATAGGAAGCGGACAGATCATATGATTGGAGATAATCTCAATTATGTAATCTGTGCTAACGCCAAAGTTAATGTTATCGGACACGAAAGTCAGAAAACGTTGGATATTTCCAGCAGTAGGATTTTTTTCGCCTAATGCGTTTTCAGTAATGTCAATTGTTGATTCTGCCATGTTGCTACCTCCTTATATCTCTAATATATTCCTTGAGCTGCTGCATATACATGAGCCACGTCAAGGATGATTGTGATATTTCCATCTCCAAGGATCGAGCATCCGCTGATGCCGGAGTCTTTGATATGGAACTGCTGCAGATATGGCGGAAGTGGTTTTACAACAACCTGATGCTCGCCGATAAGCTTGTCAACGAACAGGCAGTATGACTTGTCGCTGGCTTCTACCCACATCAGGATACCGTCGTTAATCTTTGTGCAGGAGTCCGGTATATTGTACAATTCGCCGATTCGTACAACCGGATAAAATTCATCCATGCAGCGCACCATCTCATGGCCGGACGGATCCAGGATAATATCCTCTTCTGTTGCCTTGAAAGACTGGCGGATGTTGGATATCGGAATGGTAAAGATGGACTTTCCAACGGAAATCTCCATACCGTCCGCAATCGCGAGAGTAAGCGGAATCTTTAATGTCGTGCAGCTTCCTTTTCCAAGTTCACTTGTAATGCTTACGATACCGCCGACTGCTTCTACATTTTTCTTTACTACGTCAAGCCCTACTCCACGTCCGGAATATTCTGTTACTTCCGTATTAGTGGAAAAGCCCGGCATCATGAGAAGAGAGAGAATCTCCTTCTGCGAGTAATCGGATTCCGGCTTGGTCAGCAGGCCGTTGCGGGCTGCCTTCGCAAGAATAGCGTCAGTGTCCATGCCGCGGCCGTCATCCTCTACGGAGATGATAACTTCGCTGCCCGTGTGTGCCGCAGAAAGGATAACCTCGCCCTGAGGGTCTTTTCCGGCTGCGATTCTGTCCTGTACATTCTCTTCAATACCATGGTCGATGGCATTGCGGACGATATGCATAAGCGGGTCGCCGATACTGTCTACAATTGTCTTGTCTACTTCTGTATTTTCACCGATGATCGTAAGACGTACATCCCTGTTAAGGTTCTGTTTCATGTCTCGCACAATGCGGTTCATCTTCTGGAAGACGCCGGATACGGATACCATCCGAAGAGACATGGAGATATCCTGGAGGTCATCGGTAAGCTTTCTGAGCTGGCGTGCCGACTTATTAAAGTTGTCGAGGCTTAATCCCTGAAGATCCGGGGAGGAAGTAACCATGGATTCCGTGATTACGATCTCGCCGACGAGAGCCATCAGGGCGTCCAGCTTGGAGAGATTTACGCTTATCAGATCCTGCTTGACAGCTCCGTGAGGAGCAGCCTCTTTTTTCTTGGCAGCCGGAGCCTCCGATTTTGCTTTAGGGGCAGCGGCGGCAGTGTTTGCGGCAGCTGGTGCCGTCTCGGCTGGAGAGGCAGGCTGCTGTTCCGGTTCTGGTTCGGCAGGTTCCTCTACCCTCTCACCGGTTTCGTATGAACGGATATTCTGCGCCTGGTCGATGGCTCTGACAGCCTGCTCTCTGGCATCAGCCGTACGGAAACCGAGATAAAAGCCTTGTTCGATAATCTTTTCCGCGCTGTCAGGATTGCTGTCTATATCGTTCGGATAGTAGATAAATTCAAGCTCCCTCTCCTGAAGGGCATTTACAATCATAAAAGCACGCAGATTTTCCATGCCGCATCCGTCCTCAAAAAAGACATGTATATAATGCGGGGCATCGTCTGGGTTAAGAGGAACGGATTCCGTGCCGGCGCTGGCTTTTTCAGGAGCCTTGTCCTCCGGGGAATCCGAAACTTTTCCCGAAATTTTGTCGAGAAGACCATTAATTTCCGCAACGAAACTGTCGATATTAGTTTCGAGTGGTTCGTTGTTTTCAACTTTTTCAATTTCGGAACGAAGTTTATCTGTTGATTTGAACATCAGATTAAAGAGTTCACTCTTGTGCGCCTGGTCTAATGAATCGATGCCGTTTTCACGAATATAGAAGAAAAGATCTTCTATATGGTGTGCAATTTCCATTAGAAAATTGAACTCGAGCATTGCAGAAGAGCCTTTAATTGTATGCATACTGCGAAAGATTTCATTAACGTCGTCTTCGGAAAAATCACCAATCTTTTCAGCGTTAATCAGGAGTTCATCTAATCCGTCAAGTAGTGAGTTAGTTTCAAAGAGATAAGTTTCCAATAAGCCTTCCATAGAAGCATCCATAGTATTCGCACCACCTTATCATTTATTTATCTATAAAATATTGCCAACAGAGAGTTATATGTGTTACTCTTATGTCAACACATTTCATTAACATATATATCGACCAAAAAATAAAAAAATTAATAAAAAAATAGTAGTAGGTGAAAAAATGTCGAATATTTTAAGAGTTACGACTCCGACAGCGGGGAATTATGATAATAATATGTCTCATCCCAGGGCGGATATGAACAACCGGGAAGACCCGCGCATCCAGGGTCCGGTCAATCCCAATAAGGTTGTCCGCGCGGACGCGAGGAGTGATTCTGCGGCAGAAGATCAGAAGATAGGGCTGAAATTCCAGTACCAGTCAAACTTTGAGGGATTTATCTCGCAGATGAAGTCCGGCGGGGTGATGACGGAAGAGTTTGCCACAGTGTTTTTCGAGCAGCTGAGCAACCAGGTGAAAGCCGGGCTGGGTGAAAATTCAGCGCAGGAGCTGGCTCAGTTCCTGGAGATGATACAGGTGGACCCGCAGAACATGCTTACGCTTTTGAAGGAGCAGGGGAATGCGGCGATTCGTTTTCAGGGAGCTTTCTTTTCGCTCTTGCGCCAGGTCATGGGAGAGACGAAGAATGTGGAGCTGAGGGCTGCGATACTGGACTTTATGAAACGCTATACGGATATGGCGGAAGGAAAGCATATCCTTCAGGAAATCGAGCAGACGATAAAAGAACTGAAAAATGGGATGCTCCAGAGCGGACGCGAGAAGATGGAGGAGATGGAGCAGCAGATGAAGTTCGGGGCGAATGCCGGAAAAGCAGACACCATGCAGAACGCTTCTATAATAAAAGGGAAAATGCTGCCTTACTTAAACCAATATATCGGAGGAACCCATGACAGGGGAAATGTGCGCGAGGGAGCAGCATTTTTGGCGGCGCTTACAGCGCGCTATGAAAACGGAGAGGCGGCAAGGGTACTGGAGCGTTTCAATGAGCTTATGGAATATTCGGCGATGCAGAAATATTTTAAAGGATTTGAGACGGAGAGCCTTTTGCGTGTGCTTGAGTCTACGGATTATGAAAAGTCCGTAAGGAAGAATAAGTGGATGAAAGAGTTTGCCTCCATGATAAAGAAAGGGATGCTGCAGGGCGCGAGCATAGAGCAGAAACAGGTGTTTCGGAATATGATGACATCCATTCTCCTGAATGAGAGCGTGTATATGCCGGTGCTCCATATGATGCTGCCGATGCAGGTGAACGGGAACCTTATGTTTGCGGAGATGTGGGTTGACCCGGATGCCGGGGCGGAACCTGCTGAAAAGGATGAGGGCCGGGTGGTGCAGGGGCTCGTGAAGTTTGACATCCAGAATGTCGGATTCTTTGACTTGTTTTTTGTGTGCCAGGATAAAAAGGTGAGCATGCAGCTTAACTATCCCGAAGATCTTGCGGATAAAGAAAAAGATATAAAGAACAATGTGGCTCAGATTCTGGCAGAGAATGGCCTGGAGGGAAAGGAGCTGGTGTTTGGCAGCAGCAAAGAGTCCATCGCCATCTCAGATGCGTTCCCGCAGATATTTGAAAGGAAGAATTCGATCAATGTCAAAATTTAATGATGTGCTGAACAAGAAGGCGGTTGCCTTGTCGTATGACGAAAATAAAAACAGAGCGCCCATTATCGTTGCATCGGGGATGGGATATGTTGCGGAAAAGATGGTTGAGATTGCGCGGGAGTCGGGAGTGCCGGTCTATGAGGACAACTCTTTGGCGACCATGCTGACCCAGCTTGAGCTTGGAGCGGAGATCCCGACAGAGCTTTATCAGGCAATTATTGACATATATGTTTATTTTCTTCAATATGTTCCGGGTAAGAAAAAAGAGAACTCGGAAGAAACAGAAGAGGAAAATGAAGAAGAGGCAGAAGGAGCTGCTGAGCCGGAAGATGCCGGAACGCAGCCACAGGAAACATAAGGAATAAAAGATGGTCTCCGGTCAGAGCTTCTTTTCATGATGATTTTAAGGAAAGAATTTCTGACCGGATTTAGTTTTGAGAATCAGGACATCCTGCGGCGGCGGATCAGATCCTGGCGGAAGACATAATTTCGGATCTGCGCTTCCGTCTGCGCCGGGAGATGTACAAAGTAACAGCCGAATCCAAGAAGCTGAGATTCTCCTGCGGTGGAGCTGACCAGCTGCAGAAGGCTGCTCCGGTCCTGGATCCGCAGGATTTCCGCCTGAAGGGTGACAGAAGGGAGCCCGCTGTCGGCAGGAAAGGCGAATTCTACTACGTCGCCTTCGTTGAACGGATGGCTGCAGGTGAAAAGGATGCCTCCGGCGCTGATATTCCATATGGTTGCCAGGACATTCGATACTTCGCCTTTGGAAGTGCGGGCTGACAGCACGACAGAGATATTGACCGGAACTTTGATGTCGCGGCGGCGCTGTACAAGAGCCAGCTGTTCGTTGATCACGCAGCGGGCGCATACGTGCCCCTGTCCGGAAAGGTGCTCTGCCGGCCTGAAATCAAGCAGATCGCAGGAATATGTAATCAGCCCTTTGACAGAATCGAAAAAAGTGACATGTACTTTTGAGGGCAGCAGATCATTATCAAGGCCTCCCATCGTGAGAGTGACGGAATCTTCTTCGATGCGGGATACGGCGGCGTGGCAGAGGTATTCGTTCTGCGTGGAATAAATGCTTGCCTGCTTGCAGTCTATAAGAAACATAATTATTGCTCCTTTCGTGTATATATGTTATGATTATCTGGTATATATGATATTATTTATTATTACTATAGCGTGTTAATGTGAAAAAAACAAGGACATTTTTCGATAGGATAAGCCTGAGAATAAGGAGGTAAACCGATATGGATATGAACCTGTTCTTCCAGCTCATGAGCCTGAACGGAAAGTATGGGGATTACGGCGGCTACGGGAACTATAAAAACTATGGGAATTACAGCGGCTACGGGGTGTCCGGCAATGCATTCAGCCAGGTTCTGCAAAATGTATCGTCCGCAAAAACTTGGGGCGGGATGAAGACGCCTATGGATGGGATTTTTGAAGAGGCCGCAAGGGAGACGGGAGTGGATATCCGTCTGCTGAAAGCGGTGGGAAAAGCGGAGTCCGGATTCCGGGAGTCTGCCACGTCAAGGTGCGGTGCGATGGGAGTCATGCAGCTTATGCCGGGAACGGCAAAGAGCCTTGGGGTGACCGATGCATATGATGCCAGGCAGAATATCATGGGCGGCGCCAGATATCTCGCAAAACTTTTAAAAAAATATGATGGGGATACGGAGCTTGCCCTGGCGGCGTACAATGCGGGCAGCGGAAACGTGGCGAAGTACGGGGGGATCCCGCCTTTCAAGGAAACTCAGAATTATGTGAAACGTGTGCTGGAATATGCAGGGGAAGATTTTAACGCCGGACAGGCAATGGTTTCCGGGGAAAATGCTGTAAGTCCGCTGGTTTCCGAGGTTTCGGCGCAGCCTTCGGCTGATCCGGCCGTATCAGATATCGGATATACGGATCTGTGCAAGATGATGGTTCAGATGATGCAGCTTGAAATGCAGCAGAAACTTCAGAGCATATTAGGCGCTGATACGGATGATAATGGCATGTCGGGTACTGTATTGTAATTACTGGAAGAGTGTGCAGTTGGGGTTGACAGCTAGTGGAAAGAGTAGTATTATTTCAGAGAATGAGTGTCAGTGTTTTTTTCTGTGCTTTTATTTACGTATCTGCACAGAAAAAGAACATATAATGCCAGTATGGTGTCAGGAAAGTGAGGAATGGTACATATGATGTCTATATTTGGAAACAGCCTGCTTGTCTCGGAAAAATCTTTGGATTATTTATGGAAGAAACAGTCCGTTACGGCAGGAAACCTTGCTAATGTTGATACTCCCGGTTATAAGGCGAAGTATGTGACGTTTGAAGATCTGTACCGTGCAAAGCTGGAAGGCGCATCGGGCGACCGTGCGGCGATAAAGCAGGCGGCTGATACGGCGGTCTGGCAGGTCGAAGAATCGGAGACGGAGACCGCAAGGATGGATGGGAATAATGTTGTTGCAGATGCTGAGTTCGGGGAGCTGACAAAGAGCGCCCTGCAGTATCAGTTTGTGATTCAGTCGGTAAATAGCGATATTGCGAGACTGAATTCGGTGATTAAGGGATAATGGCCAACGGGATCTGACCTGTTAGGCTTATTAGTGTTTAAGGAGGATGATGGTGATGGCCACAGATTTTATTACACCGATCCAGCCGCTTAAATTTGGCGCCGGCGGGATCGTGAAAACGAATTCATTGGTGGAAGAAGGTACGGCGTTATTTAAGGACGTTTTTTCAGACGCGATAAAAAATGTGACGGATTCGGAAAGAAATCTGGAAAACAAGCAGTATCTGCTGGCGACAGGACAGATTGACGACGCGCACACGGTGCCGATTGCAGCGGCTGAGGCGCAGTTATCAATTGATTTGCTGGTTTCTCTTCGCAATAAGGCGGTAGAAGCTTACAATGAATTGATGCGTATTTCCCTATAGGTTATAAAAAATAGATTATAGATGGGACAGACGGATTGATGAAAGAACGGCTGAATGTAGTAAAGGAATATCTTGCTAAGATAAACAGGAGAACGAAAATAATAGCTGCGATAGCGGCTGCGATTATAGTTGTCGGTGCGATTGTGATTACTTTGATTTTAAATCATAAGGATTACGTGGTGCTTTTTTCTGATGTAACGGAAGAGGAGACGACGCAGATTCTTGCCAAGCTGCAGGAAATGAACGTTGAGTATAAGTCTGACGGTTCCGGCAATATCCAGGTTCCGGAGAAGGTGGCGGATACTACCCGGGCGCAGCTGGCGCAGGAAGGCTACCCGAAGAGCGGATTTACATATGATGTATTTACCCAGAACGCGGGCGGCATGACGACCGACATGGAGAAACAGACATACAAGCTGTATGAGCTGCAGAACCGCATAGGCGCGACGGTGCGGCTCTTTGAGGGTGTAAAAGACGCGAAAGTGACGATCGCCCTTGGGGAAGAAAGCAAATATGTGCTGTCGGATGCGGATGATGCGTCCAGCGGCCCCAGCGCATCTGTAGTGATGATGATGGAAAACGGCGGATCGCCGACAGAAAATCAGGCGACGGGCGTACAAAGGCTGGTGGCTCAGAGCGTTCCTGATATGAAGATGGAAAATGTAACGGTTCTTGACGGAAACGGAATTATAGTTTCGGATATCGGAGATTCCGCAGGCGGTTCGTCCGACGATGCAAGCCAGGAGATTCTGAGGCTCATTGAGTCGCAGCTGACCCAGAAAGTCATCCATGTGCTGGAACCGTTTTACGGAGCGGATAACGTCCGGGTGTCGGCAAAAGGTTCGGTGAACATGGAAAAGGTCATTCGCGAATCTACTACATATACGACGCCGGAAAAGATAGATGAAGAAGACAAGACGGGGATTCTCTCGAAGGAGACCGGCGCCAGGGAGACGAGCGGCGGCGGAAATGCCGCGGGCGGCGTGGTCGGCACGGAGACGAACTCCGATGTCTCTCAGTACACGGCAAATGCGACCCAGAACGGGGATGGCTATACGAGCGAGAGCTGGACGAGGGATTTCCTTGTAAATCAGATAAAAGAACAAGGTGAAATCGATTCAGGAGTGCTGGAGGACGTTACGGTCTCCGTAGCGATCAACGGCAGGACGCTGGGCGACCTCACGACAAATAAGCTGATGGAACTGGTGGGCAATGCGGTGGGCATTGCGCCTGACGACAGGATTGACAAGATTACCATTGCGAATGCGCCGTTCTATGAGGGAAGCGAGGGTGAAAACCGCGGCATCATGGAACAGCTTGCAGAAACTGTTAAGGATAACCTGCTGTTCGTAATCATTGGAATCGTACTGCTGCTGCTTTTGGTGACTGCGCTTATCATATTCCTCAGGAAGAGGAAGAAAGCAGAAGACGAGCTCGAGGAAGTGCTTGAGGAAGAGCTCGCACAGGAAATTTCGCCAGAGGAAGAAGGAGAGCGGGAAGAAGAGGAAGTGGAGCCGCTTGACCTTGTCAGCCTTAAGAATGAGAGAAGCCAGCAGCTTCGTGACGTTGTAAGAGCGTTTGCGGAAGAGAATCCTGAGATTTCAGCACAGATGCTTAAGAATTGGCTGCGTGGAGGTGAAAACAGAGATGAGTGATGAAAATATAACTCTCACAACCGAGCAAAAAGCCGCAGCGGTAGTAGTTGCGCTGGGAACCGACAAGGCGTCGAAACTGTATCAGTTTCTAAGTGCTGACGATGTGGAAAAGCTGACGCTGGAAGTTGCAAGGCTTGGGCATCTCGAGGCAAAGCAGACGGAGCAGGCTCTGGATGATTTCTATAAGACTTGCCTGACGCAGAAAGTAGTGACGGACGGGGGCATGGAATATGCCAGGGCAGTCCTGGAAAAGGCATATGGCGAGAATGCGGCGTCAGAGCTTTTAGATAAAGTGTCCAAATACCTTAAGAACCGTTCTTTCGATTTCGTGGAAAAAGCGGATGTAAAGAATCTGTTTTCGGTTTTGCAGCATGAACGCGCACAGACAATCGCTCTGGTTCTGTCTTATGTGGAATCCGATAAGGCGGCGTCAGTAATCTCTGAGCTGCCTGAGAAGAAGAGGATTCAGGTAGTAAAGAGCATCGCCCTGATGGAAAGCGCATCGCCGGAGGCGATTAAAATAGTGGAGAAACAGCTCCGCAGCAGGTTCGATACAATCCTTACGACAGACTTTACAAGTGTTGGCGGTATCGATTACATCGCAGATGTTATGAACCATATGGACAGAAGCAACGAGAAATACATTTTCGACGAGATGGGCAAGGACGATCCGGAGCTTGCAGATACGATCAGGAAGAAGATGTTCGTATTCGAGGATATCCTTACGATGGACAACAGGTCTATCCAGCGTTTCATCAGGGATTGCGATATGAAGGATATCGTATACTCACTGAAGGGAGCCGGGGAGGAGATCCTGGCGGCGTTCTACTCAAATATGTCCAGCCGTATGGCCGAACAGGTCAAGTCGGATCTGGAGGTTACATACAATGTAAAGCTGCGTGACGTAGAAGACGCTCAGTCGCGTATTGTCGGTGTTATCAGAAAGCTGGAAGAAGAGGGCGAACTGGTAATTAACAAGGGCGGAAAGGATGAGATTATTGTATAGGGTGGTAAAAACATCTGAAGCGCCGGAGGACATAAAGAGAGCCTTTGAGTATCCCGTCTTTGACGCGGCAAAGGCTGCCGAAACTGTTTTGGATCCTGAATCTCCCGAGGAGGCAGAAGAAACTGAAAGCGACGATGAGCTGGATAGAGAGAGGGAAGAAGAGGAAAGGCAGTGGCGCCAGCGCATGGATGAGATGATGCTGGAGGCCGAGAGGCATCTGGAGGATGCCAGGCGCGAGGCGGAGCAGATTAAGAGCGACGCTTACGAAGAGGGCTTTTCCCAGGGCCAGACGGCAGGGTATGAGGCAGGATTTCAGGAAGGCGAGAGCGAAGGCTTATCTGGGTATCGGAAAAAGACGGATGACCTGGAAGAGATGTTTGCGGCCTACATCGTAGATGTGGAAAGGCTGAAAGACAAGGCTCTTGAAAAATATATGGATGATCTGAAAGAGATTGCGCTTGCGATTGGAGAGAAGATTGTGCGTACCAGCCTGCGCTCAAATGCCAGAGTCATTGAGAGGATGATCCTCGCCGCGACGGAGAAACTCAAAAAAAGCGCGTGGGCGAAGATATATATAGGAACAACGCAGGAATCGGGTAAAGAGGTCAGTGCGGATCCGAAGTTCCTGCAGGAGCTCAGCAACCTTTCCGATACGGTGAAAGTGATCATCATGGACGGCGAGGAGCCTGGAACATGTATTGTAGAGCGCCCGGATGAGATTATTGACGTAAGCGTCGGCACACAGCTTGAGAATATCCGGGAGATTATGAATAACGCCAGAATATAAAGGAGCTATGAGTATGCTGAAAGAACTGCCGGGGCAGATATTAAATGCAGAGACGATCAGTTATATTGGTAAAATAGAAAATATCACCGGAATGTCCATGGAAGCCTCGGGCAGCAACACAAGCATAGGCGACATCGTACTTATCTATAATGAAAAGCAGAAAAAGGAAATTCCTGCGGAAGTTGTGGGATTTCGTGATGATAAGGTGCAATTGATGGCGTATGAGAATATTAATGGTATTGGGTCAGACAGTTATGTTAGAAATACAAGGAAACGGCTTAAGATTCCTGTCGGGGAATTTTTGAGGGGCAGGATTATTGATGCCCTCGGGCATCCCATGGATGACAAGGGGCCGTTTGAATCAAGCCGGTACTATTATGTGGAGAGCCCAAGCATCAATCCGCTTGACAGGCCGCCTATCCGTGAGACGCTGGAGTTTGGCGTGAAAGCGATTGACGGGCTGAACACCATCGGCAAGGGCCAGCGTATCGGGATCTTTGCGGGGAGCGGCGTCGGGAAAAGTACGCTGATGGGCATGATCGCACGAAATGTCAAAGCTGACATTAATGTAATAGCGCTGGTAGGAGAGCGTGGGCGAGAGGTTTTGGAGTTTGTCGAGAAAGACCTTGGCCCGGAAGGAATGAAACGCTCCGTGCTTGTAGTGGCAACATCTGACCAGCCTGCGATGCTCCGCATGAAATGCCCCATGGTAGCGACTACGATTGCGGAATATTTTAAAGACCAGGGGAAGGATGTCCTGCTTATGATGGACTCCCTGACGCGTTTTGCCATGGCTCAGAGAGAGATTGGGCTGGCGACCGGAGAGCCGCCGATTGCCAGAGGATATACCCCGTCCATTTATGCAGAGTTCCCGAAGCTCCTTGAGCGGAGCGGAAATTTTGAAAATGGTTCTATTACGGGAGTGTACACCGTATTAGTAGAAGGAGACGATACCAACGAACCTATCGCGGATACAGTCCGGGGAATCCTGGACGGACACATTGTCCTGAGCAGGAAACTTGCGAATTCCAACCATTATCCCGCCATAGATATTAATGCTAGCATTTCCCGTCTGATGTCGGCGATTGCGACGCCGGAGCATAAGAAACTGGCGGGAAGGCTGAGAGACCTGTACAGCTTATATATACAGAATGAAGACTTGATTTCAATAGGGGCTTATAAAGCAGGAACGAATCCGGAGCTGGATTATGCGATATCCAAGATCGGACAGATCAACCAGTTCCTGATGCAGAACGTAGAAGAAGCGTTTTCGGTGGATGAAATTGTAAAAATTTTGAGAGATATGCTCGAGAAGTAAGATCTGGAGGAACCTATCAATGAAGAAATTTGCATTTGCGCTTGACAAGGTACTTGAGTTTAAGCGCCAGTATGAGGACAGCATCCGAAATGAGCATGCGGCAATCATGCATGAGATCAGGCTCCAGGAGGAGCGTTTTGCTGAATTGTCCGCAAAAGACAAAGAGATCAGGGATCAGATGAGGAGAGAGCAGGAGGTAGGTTGCCAGATTCTCAGGATACACACATTTGAGGGGTATCTTGAATATCTTAAGGGAGAGATGTTTAGGGTTACGCAGCGGCTTAAGAACCTTCGGTTCCAGGAAGAGCAAAAAAGAAGAGAGCTGATTGCGGCGAAGACAGATACTACATCTATCGACAAGCTGAAGGACAAAAAGCTGGAAGAGTATAATTACCTAGCGCAAAAAGAGCAGGAACAGCTTATTGAAGAATTCGTAAACCATGGCCTTATGGCCGCGCGGTAGGCGCAATTGAGGATGGTAGTAATTTCTGCTTTGCAGATTACTATAAATTGTTATATAATAGGAGTGATATATTCAATATTTATCATTCCGGAAGGGAAAGGAGGAAAGACGGTATGGTGAACAACATCATGGGAGCGATGAAGACAGCAGGCAGCTCAAAGGCATCTCAGAGCCAGAGAAACAGAAAGAGCCCGGCAGACGATAAGTCGGCGTTCAACCAGGCGCTGAGCGATGCGGCTGCGGCCAATTCCAATACCCAGACGGCGGATAAGAATACTTATGATAAGAAAGATGTTTCTGCCGGGGATGAAGTGAAAGATGCCGAGGCAGTGCAGGAAGGAACTGGCGAACAGGAAACTCTGGGCGAAGGAAAGGTCCTGGGGCAGGATGCTTTTGCCAGCACGATGCAGATGGGCGCTGAAGGCATACAGACGGCCGGAGAGACGCAGGCTGCATGGAATCAGGCGCTGGCAGGGGCTGAGGGAGATCCGAAGGTATTGCAGGAGGCTGTTGCGGAAAACTTGGGCGATGCGGTTCAGGCAGGCGCTCAGGTAAAGGATCCTGAAGAAAACGCTCTGGTTTCCGGAGAGATTCCGATGGAGATGGCAGGCCAGGCAAAAGAAGAAGGCGCGCTTAACATCAAGGCAGATTCTGAGATGGAACGCCAGATGGCATCGGCGGATGCAGATGCGAAGTCGATGACAGGCCAGCAAGAGGTACATAAGAGCGATGCGGATGCGGCTGACATTAAGGCTCAGGCGGCCGCGGAGCGGGGCGGCTTGTCTCACGTTCACGCTCAGGGAAATGGCGGAGAGGCAGCTATCCAGGCAGAAGTCGAGGTTACTGGATCAGGAGATATCAAGCCGGAATATGCAGATATGCTGAAAGACATGATCGCAAGGCAGATCGCAAACGGCAAACAGGAAATTGAGATCAGCCTGACACCGAGAAACTTAGGCGAGCTTCTGGTTAAAGTGGCTTACGAGGCAGGAGAGACGACGGTGTCCATTATCTGCACTAACGCCAAGACAATGGAGGCGATGTCCAGCAGGGCAAGCGAGCTTGGAAAGGTTCTGGAGACAACTCTCGGCGATAAGATGGAAGTGGTTGTGGAGAATAAGGAGCAGTCAGGATCTCAGCTTTATGAGGATGGGAAGAACGACAGCGGCGCACAGGCACAGAAAGAAGAGCTTGAGAGAAGGGAAGCGGAACATCGCAGGAGACTTGAAAAGGAAACAAGTTCGGTGGATTTCCTGCAGCAGCTCAGGTTAGGACTTGTGTAAGAAACAGGATGATACGGAACATGACAGCGAGCAAAGAAAGGAGAAATTATGCCAGTAGACGGAGTAGGAGGCAGCACGGCGGCGCAGCTTATGTATAACAGGAACGATGTGGCGGGTACATCGGAAGAATTGACGATGACCGATTTTTACAAGCTGATGGCAGCGCAGATGCAGTATCAGGATCCGGATAACCCGATGGATACATCAGAGCTTATGGCGCAGATGGTACAGTCCAAGATGATTACTGCGATAGCGCAGATGACCAGCATCAGCACTACGACTTACGCAACTTCCATGCTTGGAACAGAAGTTACGGTTGCCGAGGTTGATGAAAAAGGAGTCGGAACCGGAGAATATACGAAGGGAAAAGTGACGGGAGTCGTATTGGGAGATAATCCGATCATATATGTGGACGGAAAGCTGTATTCCCTGTCGCAGATTATGTCTGTAGGCGACGTGAAACTTCCGGGCGAGGGGGAAGAAGGCGAAGGAGACGGAGAATCTGGCGATTCGGGAGACGGAGCCGATAAAGTAGAAGGCGAAGGAGACGGAGAATCGGCATAGGCAAGAAAGCAGAAAGGCGGTGAAAGGCGATGAGTGTATCAAAGCTTTCAAATATATCATCCAATGTAACAGAGCTTAGGCTGGCGCACCAATTAGGAGCACCTGAAAAAGCGAATTCAGGAAGCTTTGCGGACTCGCTTAAGACCGAATATGAGAAAAGTGGATTACAGCTTTCAAAACATGCCCTGCAGCGCATGCAGTCGCGGGGGATGGAGATGACACCGGGATTATTACATAACCTTGACGAGGCAGTGCAGAAAGCGCGCACTAAAGGCTCCAAGGATGTAGTAGTGATCGGCGACAGAGGTGCCTTTATCGTAAATATTCCAAATAATACAGTCATTACGATGATGACTGAGAGGGAAATGAAAGAGAATATATTTACCAATATTGACAGTGCCGTGTTAATATAGCCGGACCACGTGTGGAGGCATTAGGCAGGATGTCCGAATGACAGCTGCCAGCGGCATAATCTATGTGAATAACAGAAAGGAAGATAACACTATGGTCAAATCAATGAATGCTGCGATTGCAGGACTTAAGGCTCATCAGACGAGACTTGACGTATTAGGAAACAACATTGCCAATGTAAATACATGGGGATACAAATCAAGGACGACAAACTTCCAGGATTCCCTTTACAGCAGTATCATAAGCGGCCAGAGCGGCCGGGCAACGACAGGAGCTCTTGGAGGTATCAACACGTCTCAGCTGGGTTACGGTGCCATCGTAAGCTCGATCAGCACGAACTTCAGCGCATCAAACGGACAGTATACCGGAAACGGGCTTGACTGTATGATTGAAGGAGGCGGATTCTTTATCGTGGGTCCGTACGGAGCGCCGATTAATAACGCGGATGGAGACAATACGAACGGAATCAATCTTGTTACGAATGACAGCACAACAGGAGTTTACCTTTCAAGAGTTGGAATCTTCAGCCCGGATGCCAATGGGTATCTGGTAGATGACAGCGGTAACTATGTATATGGTTATGCGCTTGGCGAGCCGGATGAGAACGGCGTTGCGCCGGCGCTGGTTGAACAGGGCCTGCAGCCGATTAGAGTTCCGGTAGACCCGGATACTGACGAACCTTACAGAATTCAGACATGGCGTATCGGAAGCGACGGAACTGTCACGGGCGTAGATGAGAACAGCGAGAACCACTATATCGGAAAGATTGCCATTGCTTCTGTGGAAAACCCGAACGGCTTGGAGCAGATGAACGGTTACTACTATAAGGTCGGACGTAATGCCGGCAGATGCTATGGTATGGAGTCAACTGCGGCGGTAGGTACGGTCAAGAGCAATTTTCTTGAGATGTCCAACACGGATCTTGCGTTTGACTTTGCGACTATGATCACTACACAGCGTGGCTACCAGGCAAACACAAAGATCATTACCGTTACGGATGAGATACTTGAGCAGCTTGTTAATATGAAACGTTAATTTGTAAGCTGACAGAGAAAGATTAAGGCGCCCGCTTTAGGGCGGGCGCTTTAAAACGGGAGGTTTTCGGTTTGATAATATTGACGAAGCTCAACAAAGAGCCTGTCACGATCAATGACAGGCAGATTGAATTTATTGAACAGATACCTGAGTCCAAGGTTACGATGATGAACGGCAGGTATTATATCGTAAGAGAAAGCCCGCAGGAGATTATAGAAAAGGTAATCAATTTTAACCGGGAAATTATAAGCGGGTTGAAGGTGGAGGTGTAATTAATTATGGATCCGACAACGATCATAGGTATAGTCGCAGGTACGGGATTTATATTGTTCGGCATCATGACTGGCGGAGAGCTTGGAAACTTTTGGGATCCAGGAAGCGTCCTGATCGTACTGGGAGGTACGTTCAGCGCGGTTATCGCCAGTTTCCCGCTGGATAAGCTGAAAAAGATGGGGAAACATATGACAAAGCTCATCTCTGGAAAAAAGTACCAGCCGGAGCCGGTCATTGAAACCATCATTGAGTTTGCCCAGCTTGCCAGGAAAGACGGTCTTCTCGTGCTGGAGGAAAGAGCAAACGAGCTTGAAGATCCTTTCTTTAAGAAAGGAATACTTCTGGTTGTGGATGCGATGGAGGCAGAGAAAGTAAGAGAAATACTGGAAAATGAAGTCAGCAGTATGATTGAGCGTCATGACGGCGAGGTTGCCATCTATGATAAGGCATCGAGCTATGCACCTGCGTTTGGTATGATCGGAACATTGGTCGGACTGGTTAACATGCTGAAACAGATGAACCTGTCAGAAGGATCTTCGGACAGTCTTGGTACCAGTATGGCGACAGCGCTTGTTACAACCTTTTACGGATGTATTCTTGCAAACCTTATCTTCGGGCCGATTTCAAAGAAACTTCGAATCCGCAACGATGAGGAGGTTATCTATAAGCAGGTGATCATTGAGGGAGTGGTAGGCATTCAGGCCGGAGACAACCCGAAAGTGCTGAAGGAGAAACTGGTTTCCCTCCTTCATCAGACGAGCCAGCAGAAGATCCTGAATGGAGAAGAAGGCGGCGGCGGAAAGAAAGAGAAGAAATCCAAGAAGGAAAAATAAGTCAGCAGAGAGCTTAAAGCAAGTTGGAGTGAGTATAAATGAAAAAGAAAAGTAAGGCACCTGAAGAGGGCGCATCCTGGATGGATACATATGGTGACATGGTCACGCTGCTTTTGTGTTTTTTTGTACTTTTGTATTCTATATCGTCTGTGGATCAGGTGAAGTGGGAAAATCTGGTTAAGAGCCTGAATCCGGATGCGTCAAAAGAAGTGTCGCAGCTGGTTACGGTTGATGACATCAAGCCCGGTGATGAGGATGTTCCGGGAAGCACGGATCTTCCCAAGGATACGGATCGGGAAGCGATTTATGAGGACGACTTGGAAGACCCTAAGCCGGAAGAGCTTACCGCAGAACAGCAGGCACAGATTGACCAGCAGTTTGATGAGCTTTATGAAGCCCTTCAGCAGCTTAAGAAACTGGCAAATAATGAGTCAGAAGTTGAAGTTGCCAAAGGAGATGGCTATACATTTATCACTTTTCGTGATAAAGTATTTTTTGACGGAGACAATTGGGTGATGCGTGACGATGGGAAGAAGATGATGGACCAGTTTGCAAAGATCATAAAGCCGGGATCGGCATCTATCGAGCAGATTCAGATTATCGGGCATACATCCCAGGGAGCGCCTGACAAGAAAAACAATATCAATACGGACCGTGAGCTTTCAGCAATGAGAAGCGCGGTCGTAACTGCTTATCTGCAGAAAAAGAATGTAATCGACCCTGCAAAGTTATTTAGCTCGGCTTACGGCCAGCACCGTCCTATTGCTTCGTTTAAGACGGCGGCGGACAGGGCTAAGAACCGGAGGGTGGAGATCCTGATCAGCAAGACAGGGAAGGTGGAGCAGAGCCTGAGTGATTATTATAAGCAGGTATACGGGGATAATGCTACTACACAATAGAAGGAAATGTGAATAATTATGTCAGATGTATTGTCACAAAGCCAGATAGACATGTTGCTGAATTCTATGAGAGAAGGGAGTTCAGAACCTGCCAAACAGGAAAAAAAGGAAAAAGAATATAAAAAATATGATTTTTACAGTCCTAAGAAGTTTACAAGGGAAAGACTGAAAATCCTGAAAACCATACATGATAATTATTGCAGGATTATTGTGTCGCATCTAAACGGGATTCTCCGCATGAACTGTGAGATAGAAGTTATTTCCGTGGAGGAGCAGCGGTATCATGAGTTTAGCAATTCACTGGGGGAAAATGATGTCATAGAGCTTTTCTACATGAAACTTCCGGAAGACTTGAAGAACCCGCCGGTGGTATTCCATATCAGCCAGCTGCTGATGACGAATATGATTGACAGGCTTTTGGGCGGAGAGGGCGATGAGGCTGAGCTGGCTCCGGATTATACGTATACGGATATTGAGCTGGCGCTTTATGAAAAGATCTTAGGATATTTTTCGGGCGCCATCAGGGATTCCTGGAAGAATTACATCAGCCTTACAGTAGGGAGCCGGCGTCTGGAGCAGTCGCCCACGATGTTTCAAGAGATTGGGATGGATGAAACGGTAGCAATCATTATGCTTAAGATGTCTATTCCGAATGCAAGCGGGTACATCAGCATCTGCATCCCGGGGAACCTTCTTACGAATGTATTTGCAATTGTGGATAAGAGGCGGCATGTTGAGGGCGCTTATGAGAACATGATTGCGAATGGACGTGACATTATTATGCAGAAGCTTCGTGATTCCGCGCTTGACATGAAGGTAGAGCTCGGAACGGCGAAACTGAGTTTCCAGGATATCTATGGACTTAGGGTGGACGACGTTATTGACCTTAGCAAGAGCAAGAATTCTAATGTCAAGGTATTTGTCGCCAATGAGCCATGGTTCGACGGAAAGCTTGGAGTGCATAAGAACAGCGTGGCAGTCAAGCTTGATAACAGGCTGATTCAGGAAGATGAGCTGGAGCAGGAGCGCGAAGTCGGCCAGTTTGAGGAAGAACTGGCACAGGAAGTAACGGCAGAATAGCAAGTACCAGTGAAAACATCACTGTTACAATATATAACTAAGAAAAAGAGAGAGGTGCTGAAATGGCTAAAATAATGATAGTTGATGATGCGGCGTTTATGCGTATGATGGTTAAGAACGCGCTTGCACAGGGCGGATATACGGATGTGATTGAAGCCACGGATGGACAGGATGCAGTACAGACATATAGTGATCAGAAACCGGATCTGGTTTTGATGGATATCACGATGCCTAATATGGACGGACTGGAAGCATTGAAGAAAATCAAAGAGATGGACAGCGCATCGCAGGTGGTTATGTGCTCGGCGATGGGACAGGAGAGTATGGTTATCGAGGCAATTAAATCAGGAGCTAAGGATTTTATCGTAAAACCATTTAAACCAGAGAGAATCCTTAAGACAGTGACTGGCCTCTTAGAAAAATAGGAGGATAAAGCGATGGCTTTTTTAAGTTCACTAGATATCAGCGCATCAGGCATGACGGCGCAGCGCCTTCGCCTTGACGTTGCAGCGCAGAATATTGCCAACATTGAGACGACAAGGACAGAGGACGGAGGAACTTACCGCAGGAAAGTAGTTCGGTTTCAGGCAGAGGAGGATTCTTTTCAGTCTGCGCTGAGGCGTGCCCGAAACGCGGGACGCTCAGATGAGAGGAACGGCGGGGTGATTGTGACGGAGATTGCTGAAGACCAGACGGATCTGAAGATGGTATTTAATCCGGAACATCCCGATGCGGATGCAAACGGTTATGTAGCAATGCCCAATGTAGATTTGATTAAGGAAACTACGGACAGTATGGCGGCAACCCATTCTTATAATGCGAATATTACTGCGTTTAACGCAATTAAGCTTATGGCTCAGAAAGCCCTGGAGATTGGTCAGTAATTATCATAAGGGGATTATATGATGCCGGAAAGAGGGATAAGAAATATGAGTACTTACAACTTAAGCAATATGGAAATAGATGCCGTAGGTGAAATTCTTAACATTAGTTTGGGAGCGTCTGCAACAGCTGTTTCAACAATGCTTGACACCAGAGTTGACATTACGACTCCGGTAGTAAAGGTAAAACAAAAAGAAGAGTTTGAATTTGCAAGTATAGAGCCGGCTGTAGGGGTAGAAATTGGTTATGTGGAAGGGCTTGACGGAAGCAATATTATGCTGCTCAAGCGCATTGATGTCAAAGTTATTGTTGAGCTTTTAATGGGAATGGAGATTCCGGACGACCAATTCGAGCTGGATGAGATGAATATCAGCGCTATCTGCGAGGTTATGAATCAGATGATGGGAGCTTCTGCGACGGCGCTCTCAGAGCTTCTTTCCAGAAGAGTTGATATTTCAACGCCTGTTTCGTTTGAGGTAAGCAGCCCGGAGCAATTCAAAGAAAATTATTTCGCAGACAATGAGGAGATGGTAGTCATCCGGTTTAACCTGATGATTGCGGACAAGATGGAAAGCGAGTTTTTGAACCTGATGCCGATAAGCCTTGCAAAGGAACTTGTATCAGGATTTTTCCCGGACGGAGCACCGGATGCGGTGAAAGATCAGGAACCGTCACCGCAGCCGAAGCCGCAGACGTCTGCACCGTCAGGTTCAGACGGCGGTGTATTGTCTCAGGAAGAGATCGAGCAGATGCTTAACGGAGATTCAAGCGGCATTGCATCGTCACCGGAACCGTCACCAGCTCCGGTATCGTCCGATTCAGGCGGCGTGATGTCCCAGGAAGCGATTGAGCAGATGCTTAACGGAATGGGAGGCGGCGCGCCAGAACCGTCACCGGCTCCGGAGCCTCCGGCGGCAGCGCCACAGCCAGCAGCAGCGGCAGCGGCTCCGCAGGCAGCACAGCCGGTACAGCCCGTAGCTCCGGTACAGCCATCGGCGCCGGTGTATGTACAGCCGCAGATGGATCCGGCGGTGATGAATAATATGATGCAGATGATGGATATGATGCGTCAGTCACTTGAGTCGCAGCAGCAGCAGCTGCAGGAGCTCAGGATGTCATCAGGACCGAAAAAGATTAAGGTACAGCCGCAGCATCAGCCAAACTTAAGTACGCAGGATATGCAGGACGGCGGAACTGAGGATAATCTTGAGATGATGATGGATGTTCCGATGGAAATTTCTGTTGAGATAGGGCGGACCAGAAAGATGGTCAAGGATATCCTGGAACTCAACAAAGGTTCTCTGGTAGTGCTTGACAAGCTTGCCGGGGAACAGGTGGATCTGTTCGTAAACGGACAGTGCATAGCCAAGGGCGATGTAGTAGTGGTAGATGATAATTTCGGAATCCGTATTACAGAGATTCTTTAGATAGCAGATATATAAAGAGGAGAATGCTTTATGATTCAGAGCATTGTAACAGGACTTGGCACGTTGCTTATTATAATTGCAATTCTTTTTCTGACATACATAGTTACAAAATATATCGGGAACAGGATGGGAGCCGGAAGGTATGCCGGCGGTGTTTCCCATTATCTGGGTATTGTTGACCGGATGTTTCTGGGGCAGGAAATATCAGTAGCCCTCATAAGGGTTTCTGAAAGGATATTTTTGGTGGGAATTACAAATGATAACATCAATCTGCTGACAGAAATTAAGGAAGAAGAACTGACGGAGCTTTCTCTTCCGGAAGTTGAAAACAGTGCGGGAGCCGCGTTCAAAGATATGATGGATCGGCTGAAAGACAGAAAGAAGTAATCGTATGGATTTGGAAAATAACAATTTGGTAAGTATAAATGGTGAAGAAATTCCTACCCTGGAAATTCTGATGATGCTGACGATTCTGATGATTTTGCCATCCCTCCTTACTATGGTAACATCATTTGTAAGAATTATCATCATTCTTTCTTTCACAAGAAATGCAATCGGAATCCAGCAGACACCTCCTAACATGGTGTTGGTAGGAATTGCCCTGTTTTTGACGCTGTTTATTATGCAGCCGGTTATAGAGCAGGTCAATACGGAGGTTTATACTCCATATAAGAAAGGCGAGCTTACGCAGACAGAAGCCCTAAAAGAGGCGCAGGTTCCAATTAAGGAATTTATGCTTGAGCATACGGAAAAGAGCACATTTAAGCTGTTTGTGGAGATGTCGGGACAGGAGATAGAGGAAGAACCGCGTGACCAGTCTCTTATAGTAATCATTCCGGCCTTCATGACCAGTGAATTGAAACGAGGCTTTACGGCGGGGCTTCTTTTGTATATACCGTTTCTGCTTCTGGATATCATTGTATCAAGCACGCTGATGTCGATGGGTATGATTATGCTTCCGCCGGCAACGATTGCGCTGCCGTTTAAAGTTTTGTTATTTGTTAGTGTTGACGGATGGGAGCTTTTGTTCTCATCAATTGTAAAGAGTTTTAGCTGACGGAGGATAACCGGATGACAACAGCAGAAATTACGGATGTGATGTATCAATTGTTTGTCCTTACGGCACAGCTTGCAGGTCCGGTGCTGATCATCAGTATGGTGGTCGGGATTGTTATCTCGATTATCCAGGCCGCAACGCAGATTCATGAACAGACATTGACATTCCTGCCGAAACTGGTAGTCATAGGCGTGATCCTGGTAATAAACGGGAGCAATATGCTGAGGGCTATGCAGGATTTTACAAAGCAGGTTTTTGAGATGATTGCCAGATAGGGGGAAAAATCATGCTGTTTTTCCTGGTTCTTATGAGAATGTCAGGATTTATATTCCTGAATCCGATTCTGGGGAGAAGGAATATTCCTGCCACGGCAAAGACGGGGCTTTCCCTTGGTCTTGCCGTCATTGTTTTTTCAATGGAGCAGTCACAAGGCATTACGGTAGAGGCAGAAGCAAACAGCTCCCTGATGTTCGGGATCCTTATGGTGAAAGAGCTTGCAATCGGCTACTTGCTGGGATTTATCATGTCGCTTTTTGATATGGTGCTGACCTTTGCCGGAACGGTCATTGACTTCCAGATAGGAATTTCCATGGCGATGGTTTACGACCCGCAGACAGGCTCCCAGATAGCGCTTTCCGGAAATATCCTCCAGACGTTTTATCTGCTTTTCTTTTTTGCTGTTGACGGGCATCTTGCCCTCATTAAGATATTGGCCGAGTCGGGGGATGTAGTTCCCTACGGAGAACTTGCTTTTACCCAGGGAGCGGCATGGATGGTGCTGGATATCTTTGCCCAGTGCGTGGTTCTTGCGATAAAGCTGGCGTTTCCGCTGATTGCGTTTGAGTTTATCATGCAGGTAGGGGTTGGGATCCTTACGAAGATTACACCGCAGATTAATCTATTCGTGCTTAGCATCCAATTAAGGCTGGTGGTGGGATTTATATTATTGGTGTTCCTTGTCTCACCCATAAGCAGCTTTATGGGAGACTTGATTTCTGATATGATGAAGACGCTCCAGGAGGCATTGCGGGTAGCGGCGGGATAAAGGAAGTGAGATGAGATGGCAGGAGATTCCGGATCAAAAACCGAAAAACCCACCGCCAAGAAACGGAGAGACCAAAGAAAAGAAGGTAATGTTTTCCAAAGTAAGGATGTAGTGACGGTTCTTACGCTGTTTGGATCTTTCTATATATTGCGGATGATGTTCCCGAAGATTTATGAAACTGTCCGCGCTTTTCTAATTCAGTTTCTTGAATTAACCGGCACTATATCAGACATTAACGGCGGGCAGATGAGCGGCGTGCCTATGATGGTGGTAAAAGCTCTTGTTGCGACAATACTCCCGGTCCTGCTTGCATCTGTGGCACTGTCGATTATCGGTACCGGGATACAGACAAAATTTCTTTTTTCGCGGAAAAGCGTCAGCCCTCAGTTTAATCGGCTGAATCCGCTGTCAGGAATAAAAAAATTGTTTTCTCTTCAGAATGTGGTAGAATTAATTAAGAGCATTCTGAAAATCATAATATTGGTTGCCGTAATCTATAATATCGTAATAGATGACATGGTTCAGGTAGTGAGGACGATGGACATGGACATTTTAATGTCCGGGGCGTTGATGCTGAATATGGTGATGACGCTTGTGTTTCGCATATGCTTGGCATTTATCGTAATTGCGGCGCTCGACTTCATGTATCAATGGTGGGATTATGAGCGAAAGCTTAAGATGACCAAGCAGGAAGTAAAAGAAGAATATAAGCAGACAGAAGGAGATCCTAAGATTAAAAGCCGTATTCGGAACATTCAGATGCAGCGCGCCAGAGAGCGTATGATGCAGTCTGTGCCGGGAGCGGATGTAGTTATCCGAAACCCTACGCATTTTGCAGTTGCATTAAAGTATGATGCGGATGCCGGGTACAATGCGCCTGTAGTTGTTGCAAAAGGACAGGATGAGCTGGCGCTCAGGATTGTGAAGGTTGCGGAAGAGAATGGCGTTGCGGTAGTTGAGAACCCGCCTTTGGCCAGAGGAATATATGCCACGACGGACTTGTCGGGAGAGATTCCGCAGGAATACTACGGTGCGGTGGCAGAGGTTCTGGTTTATGTTTATAAGATGAACAATAAGATGGAGTAAAGCATGAAGAAAGTTTTGAGTAATGCGGTGACAGTGTTTGTTATAGTGATTGTCCTGCTTTTGATTATTCCTTTAAATCCGTTTTTAATGGATGTTTTGATTATCATAAATATGGCGATTTCTATGGTTGTCCTGATCATAAGCATGAACATCAAAGAGCCGTTGGAATTATCAACGTTCCCGTCGCTGCTTTTGGTTACGACGCTGTTCCGTCTGGGGCTTAACGTTTCTTCCACAAGAAACATCCTGACGAACCAGGGCTCATCAGGACAGGTTATCCAGGCTTTTGGTACTTTTGTACTGCGCGGAAATGTCGTTGTCGGTTTCGTAATCTTTTTTATCATCGTTCTTGTGCAGTTTATCGTTATCACAAAAGGTGCGGAACGTGTGGCTGAGGTTGCGGCAAGGTTTACGCTGGATGCCATGCCCGGCAAGCAGATGGCCATTGATGCTGACTTAAGCGCAGGCCTTATTACGGAGGAACAGGCGAAGGAGAGGCGCTCTAAGATTCAGAGGGAGTCGGACTTTTACGGAGCCATGGATGGTGCGACGAAGATTGTAAAGGGCGACTCGGTCATGTCGATCATCATTACCTTTGTCAATCTGATCGGCGGCTTTATCATCGGAATCGTGCAGGCAGGCATGACTCTTCAGGATGCGCTTTCCGTCTATTCGATAGCCACGGTAGGAGACGGTCTGGTGTCTCAGATACCGGCGCTCTTGATCTCCACGGCTACCGGCATGATTGTTACAAGATCTGTTTCGGAGGGCAGCCTTAATGAGGATGTATCGGGACAGTTCAAGTCGCAGCCAAGGGCAATTATGTTTGCCGGAGCAGTGCTGGCGGTTCTGATACTGATACCAGGAATGCCGAAGTTTCAGCTCGGCGTATTGTCGTCTGCGCTGCTGATTGTGGGTTACCGCCTGCAAGGCCGTATGAAAGAGATGGCAGAGGCCGCGGCGGCGCAGGAGCTTGGCGAGATGCAGGTTCCGGATGCGGAAACCGCGGAACCAAGCGAGGAAGAATATTACAGGGATATTAACAATGTATATGCCCTGATTGGCGTAGAGCCGATAGAGATGGAGTTTGGATACAGCCTGATTCCGCTTGTCGATGAAGGCAGCGGAGGAAAGATGATTAACCGTATTGTCATCTTTAGAAGGCAGTACGCACAAGAAATGGGGTTTGTCGTTCCGTCCGTGCGCTTAAGAGACAGCTCGAGCTTAAATACAAACCAGTATGTGATTAAGGTTAAAGGAGAGGAAGTCGAGCGGGGAGAGATTCTTGTCGATCATTACCTTGCGTTGGAGCCGGACGAACCGGTTGGCGAGATTGACGGAATTGAAACAATCGAGCCTGCCTACGGCATACCAAGTAAATGGATTCTTCCGGAAAATAAAGAGATGGCGGAGATTTACGGATATACAGTCATTGACCCGCTCTCTGTTATGGTTACCCACTTGTCTGAGACAATCCGCAGGCATGCCTTTGAGCTGCTTAACAGGGAAGAAGTAGTGAAACTTGCGGACAGCCTGAAGCAGCGTGCGGGAGCACTCGTGGAAGAAGTAGTTCCGGGGCTTGTTCCCTACGGAACGCTCCAAAAGATCCTGACAAGTCTTTTAAAAGAAGGCATTCCTATCAAGGATATGGAAACCATTATGGAGACAATCTCGGATGCGGCGGCGTCAGGGCTTGACCTGACGACGATTATTGAAAATATAAGGACGGCGCTTAAGCGGACGATTACGAGCAAATTCTGCCGGGATGGGCAGATGCGGGTGCTTACGCTGGATGCCGAGCTGGAAAAAATGATGGTGTCAAGCCTTACAAAAGGCGAGCAAGGGTACTATATGGCACTGCCGCCAGATGTCATGCAGAGTGTTGTGATGCAGATAGGCAATGCGGCGAAGAAGTTCCACGAGCTTTCGCAGGATCCGATTATTCTGACCAGCCAGGTTATCCGAGTGTACGTGTACCGCATGCTGGAGCAGTTTTATCCGTCCATTTATGTACTTTCGTTCAATGAAATTTCAAATAATGTACAGATACAGGCTGTTGGGAATATAACTAAGTAAGAGGAGGAGGGGAGAGCGCAGATGGAAGACTCAAGGACAAATGAAGAGCTGCTTGCACTGTATCAGGAAACAGGCAGTGCCGAGATCAAAAGAGAGCTGACTCTCCGCTACCTGTATATAGTAAAGAGCATCGCCGTGCAGATGCGGGATGTCTATCTCGGGTTTACCCAGGTAGAAGACATCATAAATGAAGGCGTTATCGTGTTGATGAAAGCCCTTGACAAGTATGACGCAGGAAAAAATGCAAAATTTGAGACCTATGTTTCCCGGCGTATACATGGTATGATTATAGATATCGCAAGAAAGCAGGACTGGGTGCCAAGGACGGTTCGCAAGAGCTTCAAGGAGATTCAGGATAAAGCAGCTGAGATGTACTCAAGGACCGGCACGATGCCGTCCGTAGAAGAGATTGCAAAGGAACTGGATATGCCGGTGGATAAGCTTCAGGATGTCATGGGGAAGATAAATCTTTCTTCTGTCCTGTCGCTTGATATGGTGATGGAGGAGACGCAGGAGAAACAGAAGGTTTCAGGCCTTCTGTCACTGGATTTCGCAGGACAGCCGGAAGAGAAGTATCTGGAAAACGAATTTCGGCAGGTTCTGAAAGACGGAATCAATTCCCTGAAAGAAAAGGAAAAATTAGTTGTCTCCCTCTACTATGTGGAGGAATTGAATATGAAAGAGATTGCGTCGGTCATGGAAGTGAGCGAGCCGAGGATATCGCAGATTCATGCCAATGCAATCCGGAAACTGAAAGAATACCTTCAAAAGGAAATGCATATAGAGACAAAAGGAAAGGAGAACGCTCATGTTTAAAGGTTTTTATAATCTTGCGTCCGGTGTGCTGACGCAGACAAGGAACTTAAACGTAATCGGTAACAACATGGCAAACGTGTCGACGCCAGGTTTCAGAAAAGATACATTCACACAGACTACGTTTCAGGATGAGATGATCTACCGTATCGGAAATACGGATAAAAGCAACCCGACGCAGATTGGCAGAATGAACTGTATCGTTACTGGCGACGGCAATGTGACCAGCTATAAGCAAGGAGGTCTTACACCGACAGCAAGCGCGCTTGACATTGCATTGGAGGGAAGCGGATTTTTTGCCGTTGAGACTGGAAACGGAATCGCCTACACGAGGAATGGCTCCTTTATTTTAGATGACCAGGGATATCTGTATCTCGACGGTGTCGGCAGGGTGATGGGAACAAACGGGCCTATCTACCTGGGCACGGATAAGATTACCTGTGATACTTATGGAAACCTTACATCCACAGAGACCGGGCAGTTTTTCGGAAAGATACGCACGGTTGATTTCCAGGATTATAATACGGAGCTGGAAAAAACGACGGGAGATATGTTTATTGCGACTGGCAATCCGCGGGATGTGAATATTCCTATGCGCCAGAAGTTCTTAGAGGACTCCAATGTGGACGTCATTCAGGAATATACGGAGATGATGGCTACCGAGCGGGCGCTTCAGAGCGCGGCTCAGGTTCTTAAGATGTATGACCAGCTTGCGGCCAAGATTGTGCAGATTGGCCCGACATAATTTAATAAAGGGATACAGGGGGTGGTTTAAAAGATGAATGCTTCTTTTTACTCAGGTGCAAGAGGTATGATAACAGAGCAGGACAAATTAAATGTAATCGGCAATAACGTGGCAAATGTGAACACGGTGGGATATAAGTCCAAAAGCTCCGTGTTTATGGATCTTATGTACTACAACATGCACAGCCAGGACAGGGTGACGACGGGTACCGGTGTCCGCATGCAGCACACAAATACGGATTTTACATCCAACGGCATGAGTGCGACCCAGGGGGGCGGCTTTAACTTTGCGATTCAGGACGGGGAAGGTTTTTTTATGCTGAGAGATCAGGTCAGCAATGAGATTACATACACCCGCGCCGGGAATTTTTCGGTTTCCCTCCACAATGACGGTTATTTCTATCTCCTGAGCGATGGGAGGAAATATGTGCTTGACGAGACGGGAACCCCCATACGCTATGTCAACGAGCAGCTGACTGGGCGGCCGGCGGTATTCACATTTGCGAATACGAACAATATGGAGTCTGTGGGAGCAACGGAATTTAGGCCCGTGCCGAAAAACGGAAATCCTATGCTTGTCAGGGACGCACAGGTAGTTGACGGCTACCTGGAGCTTTCAAACGTAGATATGGCTCAGGAGTTGTCGGATACGGTCGTTGCCTCCAGAGCATATACGTATGCGCTTAAGATGGTGCAGACATCTGATGAGATAGAGCAGACGATTAACGGGCTGCGCTCATAATAGAAAGTCTTAAGAGAGGTGGTAGAACATGAGGATTACGCGTTATGAAGATATGGACGATACCGCAAAAGACATGATGCGGGAAGTCGGCAGTATCGGAACGGGAAATGCGGCAACAGCGCTTTCAAGCCTGTTGAAAGTCGAAGTCAAGATGACCGTTCCCAACGTGGAGATACTGGGTTACAATGAAGCAGTGGATTCCCTTGGACATCCGGAAGATATTGTGTCTGGAGTGCTGGTGCAGATGACCGGCGATGTCAGCGGTGTGATGCTGTTTCTGATGAAGATGGATTTTATCAATGAGATCCTGGGATGCGTTCTTCAGGAAAGCATCGATGGATACGAACAGATGGGTGAAATGGAAATTTCAGCAGCAACTGAGGTGGGGAACATCATTATATCTTCCTACATGCTCTCACTCTCTAAATTGGCTGATATGGAGATTTCTTTATCTGTGCCGGCCTTTTCAGTTAATATGCTTGGCGGGATCATGACGGTTCCGATGGCGGAATTTGGATATGTGTCTGATAAGTTAATGATGATTACCGGAAGATGTTTCATCGGGGGAAAACGTGTGGAGAGTAATCTGTTAATGCTTCCGGATATCCAGTCGCTGAATTATCTGATGGATAGGCTGGTGGCGCCAAATGAATAGCAAAGAAATAAAAGTCGGAATTGCAGATATGAAGATTGCGAGGAGGGAGGGAACCCTTATCACTTATGCCCTCGGCTCCTGCATAGGCATTACTCTCTATGACCCCGCGATAAAACTTGCCGGACTTCTTCACATCATGCTTCCGGAGGCTGGAAATATGGCTGATATGAATGTATATAAGTTTGCGGATACCGGGATTCAGGAGATGCTTCGGAAGATGACAGCGTTTGGAGGAATAAAAAGACGCTACCAGTGCAAAATTGCAGGCGGCGCCAAGATGTTTGAGATGGGCGGAGCCGGAGGAATCGGGAACATCGGAGAGCGCAATGTCAGAAGCGTGGAGGCCATTATGAGGACAGAGCAGATTCACATTATGAAAAAAGATGTGGGTCTGAACTATGCCCGGACAATGATGATCGACGTAGATACCGGAATCGTCAGGGTCCGCACAGCCGGCAGGCAGGAAGTAGTTCTTTAAGGCTCTTTAGAAAAAGAGGTATTCTGCCGATATTAAATATAGGACTATATATAAGAGAAGGGATGGCGTATTATGGCAAATACAGAGATACTTTTAGAATCTGGAACGAATGAAATAGAGATCATGGAGTTTATGATTTATGATGAATTATATGGCATCAACGTGGCGAAGGTCAAAGAAATCATGATGTCGGATAAGGTGAAACCAATGCCTCACGCTCATCCGTCCGTGGAGGGAATCTTTAAGCCGAGAGATACGATGCTTACGGTAGTGGATCTTCCGTACTATCTGACCGGGCAGCCGACGGAGAGGCATCCGCGGGATCTTTTCGTGATCACGAATTTTAATAAGCTCAATATAGCCTTCCGGGTGGAGTCAGTCGTTGGAATCCAGAGGATTTCCTGGAATGACATCCAGAAACCGGATAAGACATTAAATAAAGGCGAAGAGGGTGTTGCGACCGGAATCGCGCAGTGCGGCGGAGAACTGGTTACGATTCTCGACTTTGAGAAGATTGTAGCTGAGATCGCGCCGGAGACAAGTATCCAGCTGGATGAGATTGATGCGCTGGGCGCACGTCCGAACAGCGATCGCAGGATTGTCTGCGTAGAGGATTCAGTCCTTCTGACAAAGCTGGTAGAGCAGGCGCTCCGCCAGGCAGGATACGGAAATCTTGTCCAGTTCAACAATGGGCAGGAGGCATGGAATTACCTGAAAGCAATCAGGGATTCAGAGGATCTTCTTGACAGGGCCAGCCTGATCATCACGGATATTGAGATGCCGAAGATGGATGGGCACAGGCTGACAAAACTTGTAAAGAGTGATGAAAAGCTGAAACAGATTCCGCTTGTTATCTTCTCATCCCTCATTACTCCGGAGATGGAGATCAAGGGAAAAGAGATCGGTGCGGATGAGCAGCTTTCAAAACCAGAAATCGGCCATCTTGTGACGGTTATGGATGAACTTTTGGCGCGGGGGCAATAAAATGGATAGATGTGTGGTAAGACAGGCGATTAAAGAAAAAGAAACCGGAAAGATTACAGGCTATGAACTGATCTTCCAGGGGGGAAAGGATAGCCTGTATAACAATAATGAGGCTTCAGCCGCAGATACGATCTCGGATTTTCTTGTGGCTAACAGCACAAAGATTATAAATGACGGGCTTATGTTCGTGACATTTACCCCGTCGCTGCTTCTTCGCAATACGCCGAAGATGTTCGGGGCGGATAAGGTCATTATCCAGATAGAGGATACAGTTATCATCCATCCGCTGGCTATGCCGCTGATTAAGAAGTACCGCGAGGCAGGATATAAGTTTGCGATTAATGATTTTCAATTTACGCCCAAATATTTCAGCATGTTGGATTACGCATCTTACATCAGGATCAATATGACGGGGTATGACAATGATTCTTCCAAGAAACGTACGGTTCAGAATATTATAGAGATGGCAAAGGGCTTTGGAAGAAAGTGCGTTGCCACGGAAGTCAATACCAAGGAACTTTATGAAGAGGCGATGCAGCTTGAGATTGATTATCTTGAGGGCAGCTACATTGCCAACACGATGGTAGACAAGGTAGATAAAGTAGAATATATGCAGGGGAACTTCTTCCAGCTTGTAATCGCGGTGTCAAAGGATGAACCTGATTTTGTGGAGGTAGAAGAGATCATACGGCGGGATGCCGGACTTACATATGCGCTTTTGAGGCTTGTCAATTCGGCATATTTTGCTCTGAGGACGCGTACGGCGTCTATCAGGCAGGCATTGATTACGCTTGGTATCGGGCAGCTCAGGCATTGGGTGTATATGTTAAGCTTTGACCAGAATAAGACGGAAGGAACGGAGGAGATTCTAAAGATATCGTTCCTGCGTGCAAAACTGGCGTCTGAGCTTGTGAAGAGAGTGCCGGACAGTACAATATCTTCCAATGACGCATATATGATGGGAATGTTCTCGACGCTGGATTATATGGTTAACGCTCCCCTGTCAGAGCTTTTGTCAGAGATACCTATTCCGGACGAGATCAAGGAGGCGCTGCTCGAGGGTACGGGTACTGCCGGAGCGCTGCAGAGGCTTGTGGTTTCCTATGAGAATGCAGACTGGAAGACGAGCAAAGAATGTGCCGAGACTCTTGGAATACCGAGCGCCGGGCTTGCCCAGATCTATGTGGACTGCGCTGAGGAGGTCAATGGAATCTGGCAGAGCCTGATGACGGACATGGAACGTCCGGCAGAGGCGAATGAAGAGGAAACAAAGGAAGCATAATATGATAGAGTATAAGCTGGCAAGAGGAATTTCCGTCTGTCAGCTTATGTCATAATGGAGGAAAATAAAGTGGCACGTACAATCGTATTGACAAATCAAAAAGGGGGAGTCGGGAAAACTACTACCTCCAGTGCGCTGGCGGCGGGATTTGCAAGAAAAGGAAACAAGGTGCTGGCGGTGGACATGGATCCCCAAGGGAATCTGGGGTTCAGCCTGGGGGTGGATATCGATAAAGGCCCTACAATCTATGAAGGGCTTTTGGGCGAAGTGCCGGTGTATGAGGCAATCCGACGTATCAGCAACATTGATATTATCCAGTCCAATATTCTATTGAGCAGCGCAGAGGCATCCCTAAAGGGAGAAGGAAGAGAACTGCTTCTTAAAAAATTTTTAGAGCCGGTAGAGAAGTTATATGACTATATCATCATTGATACGCCTCCTGCCTTTAACATCCTTACCCTTAACGGGTACAGTGCGGCAGATTATCTTGTGATTCCGATGTCGGCGGAAATTTTAAGCCTTGTAGGCCTTGTGCAGCTGAAAGAGACATACGAGACCGTCCGCCAGACCGTGAACCCCAGGCTGAAGATTATGGGTATTTTGCTGACGAAATATGAAAAAAGGCGAAAACTTTCCGGGGATGTGCAGGAAATGGCGGAAACTGTCGCCGGGCAGCTTGGAACAAAGGTTTTTGATACGGTGATACGCAATAGCGTTGCGGCAGCGGAAGCGCCGGCGCACGGAATCAATTTATTTGAATATTCACCGAGGTCAGCGCCGGCGAAAGACTACGAGGCAGTGATAGCAGAAATTTTGCAGATAATTGAGGAGGATGAAAAGGATGGCTAGGAAAACAAATAAGACAAATCATGTATTGGGGCTGCTGGCAGGTAAAAACGAAGAAGTTGCGGATACCGGAGCAGCTGCTGAAGAGAAGAACGAGACATCAGGTGAAGTAAAGGACAGCCCGGCATCTGCGGCATCCAATGTTCAGGTTGTGGCGAAACAGGAAGAGGACGATATGATTGCCGATACGGTTAAGCAGCTCCTGGAAGAAGAACTGGATGCAGAAGAGGCTGAACTTTCGGAGCCTGCAAAAGCACCAGAGGCAGATGCGGAAGAGACAGGAAACGATGTGCAGGACGATGCAGGGGAACCCGCAGTACAGGAGACTGTTGAAGGGGAGGCAGAAGAGATGCAGAAGATAGATGTCGATATGCAGTTATCGGAAGAGGATCAGAAAGAGCTGGAGAGGCTTGAGAACGAAGGCAATGCTGCCGCGACAGAAGATGACTATGTATTTTTAAATGTAATGGAGAACCTTGTAAATGAGACGGTAGATAAATGGATGCAGCAGTTTGGGACATGTACGTGTTCCAGGTGCAGGGCGGATGTCGTTGCTCTTTCCCTTACGAACCTCCCTGCTAAATATGTGGTTGTAGGCCGCAACGCGGCGGCGCCTCTTATGAATTTTTACTCTCAGCAGTTTTCCGGCGCGATAACGGTGGAGGTGACAAAGGCCTGCACGAAAGTAATGGAACGCCCGCATCACAACAGAGACTAATTTCCGGATAAAAAAATTAATTTATCTAATATTATGCCGATAATCAATTTAGATGGAGTGAGTTCTGTTTACAGAATCTGACAGATATATTGCAAATCAAAAATTCGGAGCATTTAGAGAAGGAGTGATATTATGGCATCAGTATCAAGTACAGGAAGTTCCTACAGCAGTCTTTCATCACAGATCAGAGGATACGGCGGGCTTGCCAGCGGGTTAGACAGAGATACGCTGATTGAACAGATGACGTCCGGCACACGGGCCAAGATAGCGAAACAGAAACAGGAGCAGACAAAGATAAGCTGGAAACAGGAGGCTATGAGGGACATCACAAGTAAAATCTATAATTTTACTTCTAATTACGCATCGTACTCATCTGCCAACAATCTCCTGTCATCCAACCTGTTTTCAAGAAATCAGGTAACGGCAGTCGGCGAGAATAGTAAATATATCTCAGTATCAGGTACGGCAGCATCCGCAGAGAATATGTCAATTGCAAGAGTTAAGCAGCTTGCCAGCAATGCCAGCCTTACAACCGGCAAGGTGACAGACCAGCTGCTTAAGACGAAAGCCATGGGACTTGCGGATGACGGTACGCTGTCTAAGAAAACGGATGTCAGCACTATAGCAGGCGATGCTATTTACATTAAATACGGCAATCAGAATTACACTGTAAAACTGGCCGATACAGACGAGTATAATTATCTGGATCCCCAGGAGGCGATGAAAGCAATAAATGAGCAGCTCTCCAAGATAAATATAGGGAGCGGCACGGACGCCCAGACTCTTGGCGATGTGCTCAAAGTTGAGATGGACGGAGATAAAGTTAAGTTTACCGTTGATGAGAGCAAGGCTCATGGAAACACAGTTAAGCTTGCAGGCGGCACGGGCGACGTCCTCAAAGATTTAGGGTTCTTAAAGTCCGGGCAGGATTTCGACGAATTAAAAGATGAGGAAAAGACGATTACGGGCAAAGGCCTTACTGGCAGCCAGGACGCGAAACTGACAGAGGAAAAGACCCTGGCGCAGCGTCTGAGCAACGCACGGATTACTTTCAGTTATAATGGGCAGTCTAAAACCATTGAGCTTGATAAGTTTACAGATAAGAGCACGATGGAGAATGTCCAGAAGGACTTGCAGGATAAGCTGAATACAGCCTTCGGAAAAGGCAGGGTTCAGGTTATTGCAGAGAAGGACGTAGATGGAAAATATACCGGAGAGCTTAGTTTCAAAACGGTCAGGCCGAAAGAAACGGTGGCAGGCGAGGTTAAAGCTGATGAGTCTTCTGTCCTTTCCGTTGTAGGAGGCTCGGGGGTTTTAGGGGCAAACGGAGTATTCGGTATTCAGGCAGGAACGTCAAACCGGGTCAATATGTCTGCTAACCTTGCAAATGCGGGATTTAGCGAAAATACGGCTAATGAGATAAAAAGGCATGAGCAGGAAGAAGGAAAATACCTTCTTAAGATCAACGGCAAGGAAGTTGAGGGGATCACGAAGGACAGCACAATAAAAGAGATTGTGGAGAAGATCAACTCCACGGAAGGCATCGGAGTGTCTGTCGCTTATCAGGAGATGTCCAACCGTTTCGTCATAAAAGCGACGGAAAACGGAACAAGCGGAGAGATTAAGTTTGACGATGATGAGGACAATATCGCAAAATACCTGTTTGGTGAACCGAATGCAGCGAGCGGAAGCGGGATTCCGAAAGCTACTTATACAGAGGGTAAAGACGCGGTGCTTATGGTGAAGTATCCAGGATCCAATGAGGAGATTGAGATCACCAGAGGCAGCAATACATTCTCTCTGGACGGTCTGGACGTAACGCTTAAGGGAACTTTCGGCTACAAGGAAGACGGTACTGTGGACAGCGCGGCAGAAGCAGTTACTTTCAATGCAGATGTAGATACCGACAAAGCGATAGAAGCTGTCAAGGGCATGATTGATTCTTACAATGAGATTCTTTCGCTGGTTAATTCGCATGTTTCGACGAAACCTGCCAGGGATTCCAGCAATAATAAGTATGAGCCGCTGACAGATGAGCAAAAGGCTGAGATGAGCGAGAGCCAGATTGAAATGTGGGAGGAAAAGGCAAAACAGGGAATTCTTTTTGCAGATTCTGACCTTCGCATGATGGCGAATAATTTAAGGACGATAATCAATTCGGGGAACAGTACGGCATTATCCAGTATGGGAATTACGGTGTCCAGCAACTATGCGGACAACGGAAAACTGGTATTTGACGAGGCGAAGTTTAAGACGGCGCTCCAGAAAGACCCGGAGGCTGTTAAGCAGGCGTTTACGAAAGCTGTCTCCAAGGACGAGAATGGAAATACGCAGCAGGGCGGCCTGATGGTTACGATGAAAGGCATCATGGATAAATATGGCTCCATGACCGGGTCTACCAAGGGAATCCTTGTAGAACGGGCAGGTTCCATCCATGCGCCTACAACTATCACGGGCAATAGCTATCAGAAACAGTTAGACAGACTTGACGACTACATCAGCCAGCTCCAGGACAAGCTGGAGACGGAGACAGATCGTTATATTTCCCAGTTTACTTCACTGGAGACATTGATTTCTCAGATGAATAGCCAGAGCAGTTACTTAAGTTCGCTGTTTGCATAAAACAGGCTGATAAGATTAAAAGAAAGTGAGAGCAGGAAGCATGGCAAATGGATATCAATCATATAAAAACCAGTCAATTATGACGATGACACCGGGAGAAATGCTTCTTCTCCTTTATGACGAGCTGACTAAAAGGCTTTTAAGGGCGGAATTGGCTCTTCAGAAAAAGGATTTCGGGCTATTTGACGCATCTATCAAGAGAAGCGTGGAAATCGTCCAGTATCTCAAAGATACCCTGAACTTTAATTATGAGATCAGCAGGGAACTGAATACAATGTATGATTTTTTTCTGTATGAGCTGAGCCGCGTGTCTGCATCGAGGAAGGCTGAAGGCATTGCGGAGCTGAAACCGCTGGTTAAAGATCTGAGGGACAGCTTTGCAGAAGCAGCGAAGAGAGCGTGATAAAGTGATGGAAGAAAATTACAGTGAGCTGATGCTTGAAATTGCTAAATTACTTCAGAAAAAATATACATGTATGTCGGAAATCAACAGGCTGACGGAGGAGATGGCAGAGGAGCTTTCGAGGGACGACAGGGTGAGCGTTCAGATGACGCTTGGCATGCGGGGAGAAGAGATTGAGAAGATGCAGGACTGCAATAAGCATTTGAGCCTGTTTGTCGAGAATGTTTCCCCGGAAATGAAAGACTGGCTTTTAAAAGTGCTTGAGGGCGGGCAAGGCTCGCCAAAATATGGGAAAGAAGGCATGTTGGTGATGCGCCTCGCCGCCAGCATTCGGACGGCTTGGGAGAAGACTATGGCGATAGACCGGCATATGAATAAACGTCTTGCCGGCGCAGATTCTTTCTACGCCGATAAGCAGAATCAGGTAATGTAAAAGAGGGATAAAGATGCCGATACGGGGGTGGCAGCGGGCCGCCTGCCATATCAGGCATCTTTATTTGCAGGAGGACTATGAAAGAAATTGAATTAAAATCCGTCAATAAATTTTATAAGCCGGATGTGGTTGCGCTTGAGGATATCTCCCTGAGTATTGATCAGGGGGAATTTGTCTTTGTGACGGGGCGCAGCGGTTCCGGAAAAAGTACAATACTGAAACTGCTTTGCGGTCAGATCCTCCCAAGCTCCGGCGGGATGTGGGTGCGGGGAGAGGATGTGTCCGCACTGACGAGGAGACAGCTCCCTTATTATCGAAGACAGTTTGGAATCATGCAAAGTGATCTGGGGCTTTTAAAGGAGCAGACTGTGCGGCAGAATATTGAGCTTGCCATGCGGGCGACAGAACAGCCCCTCAGGCTTACGAAAAAGAGAGTGGAGCAGACTATGCGTACGATGGGGATTGCCCACAGGGCGGATCATTTTCCGAGAGAGCTTTCCGGAGGGGAGGCAGAGAGGGTGCTGCTTGCAAGGGCACTGGTGACAGACCCGAAGATTCTCGTCCTGGACGAGCCGACGGCAAACCTGGATCCGTCCGCAGCGTGGGATCTCATGTGCCTGATAGATGAGATTAACAGGACGGTGGGGCTCACCGTAATTGTGGCGAGCCACAACAGAGAGATCGTGTCGATCATGAAGAAACGGGTTATCACGCTGGCCGCCGGCGCAAAAGTCGCGGACGAAAAAAATGTGATCTATCATACGACTGCCGGCGATATTTTTGATGAGCGCCGGGTTTTGAGGGAGAGGGAAGAAAGAAGAAAGAAACGACAAAGTAACTAAAATACAGGCAGTGAGGCTTAATATTTGCTGTTAGGTGACGATATTTAATATGTAGAAGAAAAGCCCGTGGATTATATGGATTAACTAATGATTGTAAGGAGGAAGGGCAATGAAGATAGCAGGAGACGGCAGTATTCGTTTTTATGACGGCATGACATACAAATCAAAATCTATCGGCAAAGGATATAAGGCGGCCAGAGGCCAGATGAACCGCGATCAGGTGTTTATCGGAGCCGATACGCTGCAGAGCGATAAGAAGATAGCCGGCGAGGCAGCTCACAAAGTGATTCAGGAGGTCAGGAGCGCAACGCCGCATGAAAAGATTGAAAGATTAAAGCAGCAGGTTGCAGACGGAACTTACCAGCCGGAGACAGATAAGATTGCGGCTCGTATGCTGTTGGGGAAGGAATTAGTATAGGATGGATGATTTTAAAAAGATAATCGGAGATTTAATCATGCTGTTCCGCCAGCTGATTAAGATTGAAGAAGTTAAGCTCAACGCGGCGGTGGGAAAGCACGTCGCTACGCTGGAGGACTGCGTGACGCAGGAACAGGCGCTCCTTTTGAGGCTCAGGGGATTAGAGCAGAGCCGGGAAAAAGCACAGGCTAAAGCAGGGTATGGAGGTCTCCTGTTCAGGGAAATCTTAGAAAGGGTTCCTGACAGCGAGCGGGAAGAGCTGTATGGATTGTTTGACGAACTTAGCAGAGAGGTTCAGATGTTTCAGGAAATCAGTGAAGATTCTAACCAGGTTTTGCAGACGAATATTCACTTGATAGGAAAAGCGCTGAATAAAAAGACAGGCGGCGTATATAACGAAAAAGGAAAAAGCGAAACAGAGCTTCGTCATATGACGAGCCGGAAAGCATAGACAGGAGGAAAGATATGATACGTTCTACATTTGCGGGATTTAACATGGCATCTCTGGCGCTGAGCGCAAGCCAGAGAGCTTTGGATGTGACGGGCCAGAACCTGTCCAATATTCATACACTGGGGTATACAAGGCAGCGGCTTGACCAGGTAAGCCTGAACCCGGTAGGAAACAGCATTTCGAGTTCAGCTTATGATGCAAAGGTAGGTCAGGGAGTTATGATGACCGGAGTAAGCCAGATCAGGGATCCTTTTTTGGATATCCAGTATCGTAACCAGCTGCCGAAAGTAGGGACGGCAAGTGCGGAGGATGCTATCCTCTCGCAGATCGGGCAGATATTTGACGAGACAGACAAAGAAGCTATCGCGTATCAGTTCCAGCAGATTATCACACAGCTGCAGAACCTGGCAGATCCTCAGAATACAGGAACAAACAGTGCGGACAGCGTGGTGCGGTCCGCATGCGAGATTCTCTTAAATACCATTCATCAGAACGGAACAAAGATTCAGGAAGTTTATGACGAGCTGATGACAAAGATGGATGAGACGGTAATTCCGGAGATCAACGGGTATCTGCGGGATATTGCGGAACTTGATAAATCTATCAGAAATTCACAGGTTCTCGGGAATCCGGCGCTGGAGCTTCAGGATGAGAGGAATGAGCTGATTGACGCCCTTTCTACATATTTCCCGATAGAGGCATCATATGAGAAAAAGAATATGGGCGGCGGCATCTATGTAGATATCCTGAATATCAACCTGAAACTGTCGGATGGCAGGAAGATTAATCTTGTACATGATGACGAATACGGTGAAGTTGGCATTACGAAGGATGCAGACGGAAAGATCGTTGAGCCGGTTGACCTTTTTATCAAAGAAAGCGGCGAGAATGGAAAGACATACGGAGGCGGAGTAGATAATCTTGAAAAAGCCCTTCCGGCAGAGCTCAACAGTTTTGTTTCGGATATTGTTAATCTGAATAATGACATTAAAAAGTATATTGACAAGATTGCGGATGTAGATGCAAAGATTGCAGACCAGGAGGGCGTGATCAATGGCTATCTTCAGGATGTTGCTGACCTGAATAACCAGATTGCGCTGGAGAAACAGAACGCAAACCCTGATGTGGCAAAGATCAGGAGCCTTGAGCGGAAGCGCGCGAATACAATGGATAAGTTGGGAGAATATTTCCCGAAGAACTGCCTTCAGGCTACCACGGATAAAGCCACGGGAATTATGTCCGTAACCGCAAAAACCGGCACAAATACGTCGCTTAATTTAATCTCTACAGATGCCGGAGGGATAAGCCAGGCAGGAAGCGTTTCGCTGAGCACGGCTGCCGACAACAGGATTATGATGGCTGTTACATCAACGGCAGACGGCACGGGAGCAACAGAGACAGCAGATATAAGATCCGGATTTGCGCTTTATGATCTGGAAAAACAGCGCATGGATCTTACGAATGGGCTGAATAAAGCAATAGCAGAACGCGAGGAAAAGGTAAAAGGACTTGAGGGATATTTCCCAGCAGGAACTATTGATACGCCTGTTATAGATCCCGTGACCGGATATATGTCCATAACAGCTAACGGGCAAACGCTTATTGACGCAAATAATGTTGCAAGTGAGATCACCACCGTCGTGAACAGAGATGCTGACGGCAAACTGACGCCGCCGGTTACAGCACAGGTGGGTGGAGTGAATATAGGTGATATCCCCCAGGATGAAGTAGACCGGATGCTGGAAACGATGATTGAGAGTATCAGCGAGGGTATAGTCAAAGGCGATTTGAATATGCTCAATAAGGCTGAGATCTTTGACAAGAATGCGGCGCTGAACACGGATGCGACAGATACTAAGGGAATCCAGTATTATCAGAAGATGCTGGATGCTTTCGTGGATCAGTTCGCAAAGACTATGAATGAGCTGAACAAGACGGCGGTTGAAAAGCCGGTCAAGGGGCTTGTGTTTGACGCAGCAGGGAATCCTGTCATGGATCCGGCAACCGGTAAGCAGCAGGAAGTAGATTTGTTTGACATTGTATACGAGACGCAGCAGGTTGAAAAAAAGGATGCGGATGGTAATGTAATAAAGGATGTCAACGGAAATCCGGTGATGGAGACTGTCTATGTATATGAGACGCAGGAAGTTCCGGACGGGAACGGCGGCACGAAGACAGAGACCGTGATGGTTGATAAGCAGGAACAGAAAAAAGATAAAGACGGGAATCTGATGTATGATGCCAACGGAGACCCGATGATGGAAACCGTGATTGGAGACGATGGAAATCCGGTGCAGGTTCCGAAGTTAAAACCGGTGATGGAGAACGGGGTAGTAAAGAAAGAGCAGAGGACAGAAATCGTTGCCGGAGAGAAGGAGAATCCGCTTTTTTCGACAACAGACGGCAGTGATACATTTACCGCTGCAAACATTAAGATTTCTGACGGGTGGATGAATGGCGACATTCATGTCCAGACAAAGAATGATATTATATCGGAAGGCAATTCTTCTGATAACTGGAATGTTGACAGGATGATTGACGCGCTGTCTACTACAGTATTTAATTTTACGACGCCGGACGGCGATAAAGTATTTTCAGGAACGCTTTATGAGTGCTATACCAACATTCAGGGAGTGCAGTCTGTAGAGCGTAAGGCAACATCCCAGATTCTCAATACGCATACGACAGTGATGAATCAGATTGCTGATGAAAAGGATTCGGTATCCGGCGTATGGATGGATGAGGAAGTTATGGGGCTAATGAAGTATACACAGGCATATAATGCGGCATCCCGTCTGATGACAACAATGGATGAGATACTTGAGAGGCTGATTACTCAGACCGGAGTCTGCGGCAGATAATGAGGAGGTAGTTTTTATGGGAATGCGTATTACAACAAATATGATCAGAAGAAATTATACGAATAACCTGATGCAGAATATCGGCGGACTGGAGAAGGCGAGAAAGCAGGTGGAGACAGGCAGGAGATTTCAGTGGTCCTATGAAGACCCATCGGCAGCAGCTAAGGGGATGATCTTAGAGCGCAGGAATGCCAGGACGGCGGATTATATCAATACAGTTAAGAATGGACAGAAATGGATTGACAGCCAGTCGGATATCTTGAGCGACTTGAGCAAGTATGCAAACCAGATTGATGAGAGCGAGTTTACAGCGGCTATGAATGATCCGGCAGGAACAGTTGGAAGGGATGCGTTTGCCCAGAACCTGCGGGAGCTTCAGAACAGCCTTGTAAAAGCTTTGAATACCCAGTACGGCGACACGTTTCTCATGGCAGGAACCGATGGCAGGAATGTGCCGTTTGACCTGAAGGAGGACGGAACGCTTTTATATCAGGGAAAAGATGTCAATGATGCGGCTGCTATGGATCCGCTGAAGAACCAGAAACTGTATGTGGATGTAGGATTCGGACTCACCTTTTATCCCGAGACAGAAGGGGAGCATGCCGGAGAAATCGTTCCTTCAAGCGCTTTTGACATGGCGTTCCCGGGAATCCTTGCAGTTGGCTCCGGAACTACTCAGGTAGAGGTTCCTGGAAAAGGAACGATGGAGCTGAGCAACAATATTATCGTTCTTGCCGGCCAGATGGCAGATGCGCTTACGGCGGAAGAGTTTGACAGAGATCTGTGCAACGCTCTGTGGGATCAGTTTAAGGCAGGCCGTGAGGATCTGCAGGATCAGTTTGCCAGAGTGGGAACGAAAGCGCAGCTGCTTGAGAATACGCTTTCAAGGTTAGAAACGGACGAACAGAACATTAAAGAGCAGTATATGGATGCTGTCGGTATTGAACCGGCGCTGGCGATTACGAATGAGTCCTATGCGATGTACTCTTATAATGCAGCATTGAAGATCGGAACGAGCCTGTTAGGAAATTCATTGCTTGATTTTATGAAGTAGAAATAACAAGGGGAAAAAGGGAAGAAAGGAGAGATTTTGATGGAACAGTTGCTGGAAATTAAAACGATACCAATTAAGTATGAACTAAAAATACAGAATGCATCGCTTGAGTATCAGAACAGTACAGCAGAGGTAGAGATAAGCCGGGATAAGGGCGGCATGAAGATTAAGAGCAGGCCGATCAAGCTTCATCTCGACACGTATGAGGCGAGGAACTCTGTTGTTCCAACGACCAAGACGGCGATTTCCCAGAATGCTCAGAAAGGGCAGAGCGCAGCATATAGTGCAACGGCAAGTTTCGTAAGGGAGGGACAGATGTTGTTGAGTGCGAAGATGGGAGAGGGCGGAGAAGTGCTGAATCAGATATTTGCAGAACGTACAGCAGAGCCGACAGGAGAGTTTAACTTGGACTTTCTTCCAAAAACAGGGCCGAATATTCAATGGGAAGCACCTGAGTTCAGTATAGAATATCAGATGGATAAGCTGAATTTTGACACAAAGATTGAAAAGGGTGACATTCAGTTCATACCAGGAAATATTGAGCTGTCAATCCTGCAGTATCCGGATATCGAGATAAAATATGTGGGCGGCCCTATCTATGTTCCGCCAAGTGCTGCAGAGTTGTTTGAGGGGCATCAGGTTGACGTCCAGGCATAGGAGAATGTGATGGATAGAGAAAACACAAAAAAAGGCGCAGATGATTTGAATGAGTATATAGAGTTCGAGGAAGGGATTTTCGGATTTGAGCAGGAGAAGAGATTCCTTCCTGTTGCGCTCGAAGAGGGCAGCGATGCTATTGTATATCTGCAAAGTGCGGAGAATGAGGAGCTTTCATTTGTGATGATGAATCCTTTCCTGCTGAAAGAGGATTACAACCCGGAACTTGGAAAAGAGGACTATGAAAAGCTCGGCACATCGGATGAGAAAGACTTGTCATATTATGTGCTATGCGTGATTGGAAACACTGCGGGAGAAAGCAAAGTAAACTTGAAGTGCCCGATTGTAGTGAACAACGTCACGAGACAGGCCAGGCAGGTTATCCTGAACACTGATGAATACGGATTCCGTCATCTGCTGAGGGAATTTGAGAAGGAGGAGGCATGAGATTATGCTGATTCTGAGGCGAAAAGCGGGAGAGTCGCTGATACTTAACGGCAATATAAAGGTGACGGTTCTCGAGGGCGGCAGCGACGGAGTGCGTCTTGCGATTGACGCGCCGAAAGAGGTTCAGATCCTGCGGGAAGAGCTGGTGGAGGCAACGAAAGCGAACCGTGAGGCGGCGGCAGACAAAGAAAAGCTTAAAGAATTGTTAGAAAAGTTAAGGAAGGGGAAGGCGTAGAGGTCCTGCGAGGACTTCGCGCCCGATGTACACCCCCATGTCAGAGCTGGATTTTGTACCCCATTTTACAAGAGTGATTTTTTCTTCGCAAATTTCCAGTGCAGTGATGCAGTGGGGATGTACACAGCTTCCGCAGTTAAAGTAAAGCGAATTTTTAGATTCGGGCAGCATGGGCCGATGGGTATGACCGGCAATCAGCATCTGTGAATGTGAGGCAGCCCATGCAGAAAGGCGTTGTTCAACAGCGCTTTTTTTCGTGTTGTTTTTTGCTGCGCTTGTAGGGTCGTTAAGGGCAAAAAGTTCTAATGGACGCCAGAAATAGCGCACGAGGAATCTGCTGAATTTCCAAAGGGCATCATTTAATAAATCGCCCTGATGTCCGTGTACAAGGAATATGCTGTGCCCGTTTACGCGGTTTTTGAGCAGCAGGCTTTCATGAACTTCGCACAGGCACGGTGCATCTTTTTGACATAGCTTTGCATAATCATGATTTCCACACAGCATGAACAGCCGCTTATCGCAGTAGAAACGCTCAAGCAGCCGGAAAGTATCTTCGTGGATTTCCATAATATCCTTCATATTGCGGTTCTCCCATAATTCATCCCCGTCTCCAAGTTCGATATATGTAAAGTTTCTGCGGTAATAATGGGTGAGCGCCGCATTGTAGATGGTTTCGTTTTTTAAAAAATTATCGCCCCAATTTCCCACGCCGCGGTGGCAGTCGCTCATGATTACAAAGCGGGACAGGCAGTCATAAGGAACGACAGGGGAAGAGTGGAACAGCTTGTTCAGGCGGCTTTCTGTTGACATGGAGAACTCCTTTTGCACAGGCGGTATAATGTCTTTGAGTATATAATATTCAGTTGCCGGAAATATGTGAGGGTCAGTAGGGAAATAAAAAAGCCTGCGTTTCATCCGCAGGCCTTTTTATCGTTATCTAGAGTTGGATTTTGAAAATACAAATTTCGGGGTTAATAAATGTTTTTGTATTTCATGAACAATATAACATTAAAAAAACAGGTTGAATATAGTTTGTACTAACATGAAATTGGAAAATAATTGTGCTTGAAGTACAATTTGTGGTATATTTATAAGAAAAGATTAAGAAAGGGAGGAAAAACGGCATGGCAGTAGAATTAAAGAGCCTGTATGAGAGCGTTGGCTCAGAATATGACCTGAAACTGCTTACGTCAAGCTGTTTCGGCAAAGAGATAGGATGGGTGCATCTGGTGGAAAGAGAAGAATTCATACCGCTGCTGCACGGCGATGAGCTGGTGTTTAATTCCGGGATGGATTTTAAGTCGGAGGAATGGCTCAGGAATTTTATTGATCTTCTTGTGTCAGTAGGAGCCAGCGGCCTGATCATATCAATCTGGGCGGGGCGCTCATTTTCGCCTGAAATTATAGAATACTGCAACAAGATACATTTTCCGCTGTTTTCAGCATCTCTGAATACACCATACATTGACGTGATGCGTAAGTTTTCTGAGATACTGCTGGAGAACGAGCAGCGTGAAACAAATCTTATCGCTGCGCTAAAAAATGCGATTTATTTTCCGGAGGAGGAAAGGCTGTATCTGAATCATTTTGAGAGAAACGGCTTTTTCCGGGATATGTCATATACAGTAATCATGCTGAGCTGCTATACATATGACACGGAAAGCGGCAATGAAAGGCTCAAGCAGATGGGGGAGGTCATAAGGTACGCGATGCGAAAGAGCGTAGTATACGAGGAGAAAGGCCGCCTTATCATCCTTGCTGCCGGGTATCTGCTCAGCCGCCTGCGAAAGGAGTTTGGGAAAATCTGCAGAAAGGACTCAAATGTATATGTGGGGATTGGAACGACGGTTTCCCATATCCAGGATATCCATTATTCATATGAAAATGCGTATACGGCATATCTCCTGACAAAAACGACCATCCCGAAAAACTTTTTGAGCTATGAGGAGCTGGGAATCTATAAGCTGCTGGCAGATATAAAAGAGCCTGGCGTATATAGGGAATTTGTGGAGGAGACGCTGGGGCCGCTGATGCAGCATGACAAAAAAAAGCATACGCAATATATGAAAATACTGGAGACATTTTTTGAAAATGACTGCAGTGTGCTGAGGGCATCGAAGGCACTGTACTGCCATAAGAATACATTGAATTATAAAATGAATGCAATAAGAGAGATATTAGACTACGATATTATGAGCAATGAGAACAGAGTCAGGATTATGATGTCCTTTTATATATTAAAACTGGGTGATGATTATTTTAAGCGCTGATAAAACCAGCTGAATGGAAGAATGTACGAAAAGCAGGTATAAAAAAAGAAACATCACTCAGATGTCTCCTTTTTAAAAAGGCGCAGACCGGATTTGAACCGGTGAATCAGGGTGTTGCAGACCCATGCCTTACCACTTGGCTACTGCGCCATAAATAATATATTTTCCAAGCGGATTTTATTATAACAAATACTAAGGCAATAGTCAATATATTAATTTTAAAAAATTTTCTTTGCTTTTTCGCTAAGGCAGTTGCCCGTAAGGGTTTATGCATGATAAAATATAATTGATTTGGGGTAGAACTAAGGGGGAAGACATGGAACGATTAACAGAACTGATAAAACAAGATATGAAGCCGGCATTGGGAGTCACAGAACCCGGGGCAATCGCATTTGCTGTGGCGAAAGCGAGGGAATACGCCGAGGGAGCGGTATGCAGAGTGAAAGTCGCCCTCAATTCGGGAATGTATAAGAATGCATTTACCTGCGGAATTCCTAACTCAGGGAAATACGGGAACTTGTATGCGGCGGCTCTTGGGGCGGTGGCGGCAAGAGCCGAGCTGGGGCTGGAATCGCTGGCATATATTACGGCGGCTGACAATGAGAAAGCGGCAGCCATGGTTGAAGAGGGAAAGATAGAGGTGAAGATGTCGGGCATTAGCTCGGACATATCCATTGATGCCACGGTTGAAACCGAAAAAGATGTTTGCACGGTAAAAATCAGGAATACTCATACAGGAATAAACTGTATTGAGAAAAACGGGGAAGTGGTTTTTCGGGGGGATTTTGCCGGGGCAGAAAACGGAAACCAAGAGCGAGAGACTCCGGAGATCCACCGCTATACGCTGCATGATATATTGGAATATGCGTCAAGTGTTTCGGAGAGAGAGATTAGCTTTATACGTGATGCCTTTTCCATGAATATGGAGCTTTTGGAGGAAGGGGTGCACTCCGACAGAGCCGTGCTCACAAAACAGCTATTAAAAGAAAACCAGGGAAGCATCATATCCGGGGATGCACATAGAACGGCACAGCTTTTGTGCAACGGGGCGATTGAGGCCAGGGTCCTGGGCATGTCCAGGCCTGCCATGAGCATTACCGGCAGCGGCGCGCACGGAATTATCGCCACTATGCCATTATTTGCATATTTTCAGGTGAATTACGGGAAAGTAGAGGATGTTCTGCTGCTGCGGGCTACTGCTCTTAGTTATCTTATCACAATGTATATTAAAGAGTATTCCGGCAGGCTCTCCGCTTTTTGCGGATGCGGGATCGCAGCAGGAACAGGTATGGCATGCGGACTGGCACTTTTGCACGGAGCCGGGGAAGAGCAGATTGACATGGTGATCCGCAACATGGCAAGCGGGCTGACAGGCATGATCTGCGACGGCGGCAACCATGGCTGCGCCATGAAAGGAATTGTGGCGGTGGACGCGGCATTCCGTGCGGTGGACATGGCGATGGCCGGCGTGAGCATCGGGGCGGTTCACGGAATTAACGGAAAGACCCCGGAAGATACGATGAGGTATATGGGCATGATCGCCTCACCGGGGATGATCCAGACAGAAAAGACAATTGTAGAGATTATGGAACAAAAACAGTAAAATGAGGTGGTCTTATGAAACAGAAAAAAAAGAAAAAAAACCGTTTGCTTTCAAATATTATATTAGCGGTATCGCTTGGCGTGTTTGTGGTGGCGGGGTTCCAGCTGGTACGTATAGGAAAGGGGTATCAGGACGGAAGAAAAGAGTATAAGGAGATAGAGAAAGCTGCTACAGAAGAAAAAAAGGATAAAAATGATGAAGAAAAATTTACAGTAGATTTTGAGAAGCTTGCGGAGATGAACCCGGATGTCATCGGATGGCTTCGCTTTGACCCGGAGCCGTCTGTTATCAATTACCCAATTGTGCAGGGAAAAGATAACCAGGAATATCTGCACCGCACATTTTCAAAGACAGAAAACGGATTGGGGGCGATCTTCCTGAATGTCGATAATGCAAGCAATTTTAAGGATTCCCATTCCATTATATACGGCCATCGGATGAAAGACGGCTCCATGTTCCGTCATCTTCAGGATTATGAAAAGCAGACGTTCTGGAAGAAAAATCCTCTTTTTTATATCTATACCCCAAAGGGCCGGGTGCTCACTTACAGAATATACGGCGTGGGGGAAGTGATTGACGCATCAGACACGTATAATACGTTTTTTGCAGACAAAAAGGCATATCAGGAGTTTTTGGACATGACGAGAAAAGAAGCGCTTTATGAGACCGGAGTTAAGGTGCGGACATCGGACCGCGTGGTGACTTTATCTACATGCACGAAATCCAGCGACAACCATCGGTTTGTAGTCCATGGAGTGCTGGAAAAGGAAGAGAGCATAGAAGAATAATTTTGGAGGTATAGGTATGCCGTCATATGTATATGAAGTGGGAGATATCGTCACGCTGAAGAAACAGCACCCGTGCGGCAGCAGGGAATGGGAGATTCTGAGGGTTGGTGCGGATTTCCGGCTGAAATGCCAGGGGTGCGGGCATCAGATCATGATATCGCGGAAACTTGTTGAAAAAAATGCCAGAGACTTAAAGAAAAAAGCTTGAATGAAGTTCGCGAGTATGCTATCATATCTAATTGTGATACATTTTAATGCAGTATATTGATATCCGTACCGCAGCGATGCAGTGCGGAGATCCTTGCTCCCCCGGAAGACGGGCGGGGCCAAAAGACCAGAAGGAGGTGCAGAGACGACATGAACAAATATGAGTTAGCTGTTGTTGTCAGTGCAAAGATCGAAGATGACGAGAGAGCACAGGTAGTTGAAAAGGTAAAAGCTTTAGTAGAGCGTTTCGGCGGCCAGATCTCCGACGTTGATGAATGGGGTAAGAAGAGATTGGCTTACGAGATTCAGAAGATGAAAGAAGGATATTATTATTTCATCCACTTCGAGTCTGAGGCAGGAGCTCCGGGCGAAATCGAGCAGAGAATTCGCATCATGGACAATGTGCTCAGATATTTATGCGTTAGACAGGAAGCATAAGCAGGAAGTAGAGGTAAGATATGAATAAAGTAATTTTGATGGGACGTTTGACGAGAGACCCAGAAGTAAGGTATTCGCAAGGCGAGAACTCTATGGCGATCGCAAGGTATACCCTGGCGGTTGACCGCAGGTTCAGGCGCAGCAACGACGGGGAGCAGACAGCGGACTTTATCGGCTGTGTCGCTTTTGGGAGAAGCGCCGAGTTTGCGGAGAGATATTTCCGACAGGGGTTAAAAGTTGTAGTGACAGGGCGGATTCAGACAGGCAGCTATACGAACAAGGACGGGCAGAAGGTCTACACGACTGATGTAGTGGTGGAGGATCAGGAATTTGCCGAGAGCAAGGCTGCAAGCGAGTCCAATGGCGGCGGTTTCCGGCCGGCGGCGTCCGCATCGGCTCCGGCTCCGTCATCCGACGCGGGAGATGGTTTCATGAATATCCCAGACGGGCTGGAAGAAGAATTACCGTTTAATTGACATTGAACACTTAATAATTAAAGGAGGTATCCCAAAATGGCTTACGATAAAGCGAATCGCCCGGAAGGCGGTTTCAAAAGAAGAGGCGGCGGACGCAGGAGAAAGAAAGTCTGCGTGTTCTGCGGAAAAGAAAATAATGAAATCGATTACAAGGATGTAGCAAAGTTAAGAAAATATATCTCTGAGAGAGGAAAGATCCTTCCGAGGAGAATCACAGGAAACTGTGCAAAGCATCAGAGAGCGCTGACTGTAGCGATCAAGAGAGCGCGCCACATTGCGTTGATGCCGTACGTGCAGGATTAATTTATGTAAGATATGGAAGGACACTGGCAGAAAGCCGAAGGGCTTTTTCCGGTGTCTTTTTGCAATACGCGGGAATCAGTTTTCCTGACGGCAAAACCTTGCGTTATCTTTTATCCGTCGCTAACACTTTGCGGGAATCTACATATAATAAAGATAGATACCGCGCAAGGAGTGATAGACATGGATCAGAGACTGCCTTTTTATATGGTTTACCAGATGCCTGCATTTGACGGAGATGAGCGGATGATCCGCAGAGACTACAATTACATGAAGAGCGCATACCCGGATACGGCGAAACGTCTGCTGCCGTTTGTGGAGGAGGAGTGCGACCGCATGGAATATGACGGGAGCATGATGTTTGACGAATATCCGGATATGCTGCAGCTAAGGCTTATGTGCAAAAGGATTTATGCGAAAGCGGAAAAGGAAGAAGAGAATCCGGGAAAATGGCTTGAAGACCTGATTCAGGTCATGGCGTTCCAGGAGCTGTGCCAGAGGCGCTGCGAACACAGGCATTATCGAAGAAAAGTATTTTAAGGGGAAAAATGTCCATCCAGGGGGCAGAAGATGCCCTGGATGGAACCCTGGATTGCAATGCGGGGTAGACGAAAGGGAAAAGATGTGTTAGAATGTCTCGTGGACTAAAGGATACCTTTTGGACATCAGTAAGGGGAGGCGGCATGAAAAATATTATTTTTATCGGAATGCCTGCTGTTGGAAAAAGTACGATAGGGGTTGTGACGGCAAAGTTTCTTGGATATGATTTCCTGGATACGGATCTGCTGATTCAGAAGACAGAGGGCAGGCTTTTGAAAGACATCATTGCGCGGGAAGGACAAGATGGTTTTTTGAAAATAGAGGATCGTGTCAATGTGCAGGTGGAGGCGGAAAATTCGATTATTGCGCCCGGCGGCAGCGTCGTGTATTGCGAAAATGCCATGAACCATTTCAGGGAAATCGGAATTGTCGTATATTTAAAAGCGTCTTATGAGACAATAAGTAAAAGATTAGGAAATGCAAAGGACCGCGGGGTCGTGCTGAAAGACGGACAGTCGCTGAAAGAGCTGTATCGCGAGCGAACACCTCTTTTTGAGAAATACGCAGATATTACCGTGTGTGAGGATGGGTTAAGCCTGGATGAGACGATAGAACTCGTCATAGAAACGTTAAAAAATACCGGAGTTGTTACGGTTTAGTTACACAATTGTAAAAAAGATTTTACAATCGTAGATTTTGTGGTATAATATGCTAGTGTGGAAATAATAATTTACATATCTTGCGAGATAAGGTTTGATAGTTTAATATAAATAGTTATGTAGAGGTGCATTTATGGAGCAGTATATTATAAAAGGCGGACATCCGTTAGTAGGGGAAGTTGAGATAGGCGGAGCAAAGAACGCAGCCCTTGCCATCCTGGCAGCGGGTATCATGACGGATGATACGGTTCGCATTGATAACCTCCCGGACGTGAACGACATTAACGTCCTTCTGGATGCGATTGCGGGAATCGGTGCCAGCGTACACCGTATCGACCGCCACACCGTTTCGATAAACGGAAAGGGAATCAGGGATTTCAGCATAGAATACGATTATATAAAAAAGATCCGCGCGTCATATTACCTGCTTGGCGCACTGCTTGGAAAATACAAGCACGCAGAGGTGGCGCTTCCGGGCGGCTGCAATATCGGAAGCAGGCCAATCGATCAGCATTTAAAAGGTTTCCGGGCGTTGGGTGCGGATGTTGATATCGAGCATGGCAAGATTATCGCAGAGGCGGACCGGCTTGCAGGCAAGCATATTTATTTTGACGTTGTAAGTGTCGGAGCCACGATTAATGTAATGATGGCAGCTACGATGGCAGAGGGTCTTACGATTATGGAGAATGTGGCAAAAGAGCCGCATGTCGTTGATGTCGCGAACTTTTTGAACAGCATGGGGGCCAATATCAGGGGGGCAGGTACGGATGTGATTAAGATCCGTGGCGTTAAGAGCCTTCATGGAACGGATTATTCCGTCATTCCCGACCAGATAGAGGCAGGAACGTTCATGTTCGCAGCAGCGGCTACCAGGGGAGACGTGACGGTCCTCAATGTCATCCCGAAACATCTGGAGGCAACCATCGCCAAGCTGCTGGAAATCGGATGTGAGGTGGAGGAGTTTGACGACGCGGTGCGGGTAGTGTCAAAAGGACATTTAAAGAGCACCCATGTAAAGACGCTTCCCTACCCGGGATTCCCGACAGACATGCAGCCTCAGATTGGCGTGACGCTGGCTTTGTGCAGAGGAACAAGCACGATTACGGAGAGTATCTTTGAAAACCGTTTTAAATATCTGGATGAGCTTGCAAGGATGGGGGCGCATGTGAAGATTGAAGGAAATTCAGCGACCATATCCGGTACGAAAGAGTTCTCGGGCGCAAGAGTGAGCGCGCCGGATCTCAGGGCAGGGGCAGCGCTTTGCATCGCAGGCCTTGCCGCTGATGGGATTACAATTGTGGACGATATCGTGTATATCCAGAGAGGATATGAGAGATTTGAGGAGAAACTGCAGAGCATCGGCGCAGTGATGGAAAAAGTAGAGACAGAGAGGCAGATTCAGAAATTCAAGCTGAAAGTAAGCTGATGGTTCCAGGACGAATCTTAAGATTTTTTCTGCCGGCTTTTAAAAATAATTAAAATCCTGTATACTGTTATCTGTGAAAGGAGCGGATGGCAATGTACAGGATTTTTATTGTTGAAGATGATATGACGATTGCGAGGACGCTCACAGAGCATCTTCGGAAGTGGGATTACGAGGCGGAGTATGCGGGAGACTTTAAAAATATTGTAGAAAGATTCGTAAAGTTCGATCCGCAGCTTGTGATTCTTGACATCATGCTCCCCTTTTTTAACGGTTTTCACTGGTGCCAGGAGATAAGGAAGATATCAAAGGTGCCGATTATCTTTCTGTCGTCAGCCAGCGACAATATGAATATCGTCATGGCAATGAATATGGGCGGCGATGATTTCATCGAAAAGCCTTTTGACTTAAATGTGGTGACGGCGAAGGTGCAGGCAGTGTTAAGGCGCGCGTATGCGTTTCAGGGCGTGGTGGAGGTCATCGAGTGCAAAGGGATGGTCTTGAAATTAAATGACGCGACGGTGAATGTTAAGGGGCAGGAGAAAGAGCTTACAAAGAATGAATTTCGGATTCTGAGGCTCCTGATGGAGAAGGCAGGGCATATCGTTCCCAGGGATGAGATCATTGAGAATCTGTGGGAGAGCGATGAATTTATCGATGACAATACGCTGACGGTGAATGTGACGAGGCTCAGGAGAAAGCTGGAATCTATGGGAGCGGCAGATGTGATACGGACGAAGAAAGGGATAGGGTATATAATAGAATGAACAGGACAATGCTTGTTCTTGGCCGGTATTTGAAAGAGAATCTGGCGGAAATCATCATGTATATCGGATTTATGTCTGTTTTTCCGACGATTTTTTATCTGTATAATATCCGCATGGATGCGGTGAAGTACGCGTCTGTGCTTGGCGGAACCTGGTTTCTTATATGGGAGGCAGGAAGATTTGCCAGATATAAAAGACGCCATGATGAACTGCTTGTGGCGGAGAGGAGGGCGCCGGCAGAGCTTTCCGCCCTGCCGAAAGCGAAAACGGCAGTTGAAGAGGATTACCAGAGGATCTTAGGGAAAGTATATAAGGACAAGGTGGAAACAGAATCGGCATCCAGGGAATTTCGACGTGAAATGATGGATTATTACGGCATGTGGGTGCATCAGATCAAGACCCCCATTGCGGCTCTGCGAGTGCTGCTGCAGGCGGGCATCTTGGCGGAGGGGACGGGAAGCCTGGCAGCGGAAGAGAGGATTTTGGGGCTTTTAAAAGAGATGAGGCAGGAACTTTTTAAGATTGAGCAGTATGTGGAGATGACTCTTGCTTATCTTCGGACTTCGGATGTGGTTTCAGACTTTGTGTTTGCTCAGTATGATTTGGACGGCATAATCCGGCAGGCGTTGAAAAAATATTCCCAGATGTTTATCTTGCGGAATGTAAAGCTCAATTATGAGCCGGTTGGAAAGAAAGTGGTTACAGATGAAAAATGGCTGATGTTTGTGATTGAGCAGCTCTTATCCAATGCAATTAAATATACCGGGAAAAATGGCGGCATTTCTATCTATATGGATGGAGAGCGCCTTGTGATAGAGGATACCGGGATCGGAATCTGGGCGGAGGATCTGCCCCGGGTGTTTGAGAAAGGCTTTACCGGATATAATGGAAGAGAGGATAAAAAGTCAACCGGGATCGGCCTGTATCTGTGCAAGACAGTGACGGATAAGTTAAAGCATGGGATATGGCTGGAATCAGAGGTGGGGAAAGGAACGAAGGCGTATATAGATCTTGGGCGCGGGGATGGGCTTATTTAAGCAATCTTACAAAGATGTAAGTTTAAACAGGGAAAATGTAATCTGATTCGATGGATATGCATTTTCTCTTTTTTTATAATAAAATCAGCAAATAAATTTGAAAGGAAGGAAAACATATGGCACTGTTGGATGTGAAAAATGTGAAGAAAATATATACGGCCCGTTTTGGGGGCAATCAGGTGGAGGCTCTTAAAGATGTGAACTTTTCTGTGGAGCCGAGGGAGTACGTGGCGATCATGGGGGAGTCCGGCTCGGGAAAGACAACGCTCCTTAATATACTGGCGGCGCTTGATAAGCCCAGCGGCGGCAAGGTGTTTCTTAAGGGGCGCGACCTGGCAAATGTGAAGGAGAAGGAACTGGCGGCGTTCAGGAGGCAGAATCTGGGGTTCGTGTTTCAGGACTTTAATCTTCTGGACACGTTTTCTCTCAAGGACAATATCTTTCTTCCGCTGGTATTGTCTGGAAAGAAGTATGACGAGATGGAGAAGTGGCTTGCGCCGATTGCGGGAACGCTCGGCATTGAGCGCCTTCTGGAAAAGTATCCTTATGAGGTGTCCGGCGGGCAGAAACAGAGGGCGGCAGTAGCGAGGGCTTTGATTACGAAACCGCAGCTTATCCTGGCGGATGAGCCAACGGGAGCGCTAGACTCGAAAGCGGCAGATGAGCTTATGAGGCTGTTTGCGAGGATTCATGAGGACGGGCAGACAATCCTTATGGTGACTCACAGCGTGAAGGCAGCGAGCAGTGCGGACAGAATCCTGTTCATCAAGGATGGCGAGGTGTTCCATCAGCTATACAGGGGGAATCTTTCCAATGAGCAGATGTACCAGAAGATTTCCGATACGCTGACGGTGCTTGCAACGGGAGGTGGAAAGAATGAGTAGCTCTATCTATTCAAGGCTTGCGGTCACGAATCTTAAGAATAACCGAAAGACATATATCCCTTATATCTTTACGGCAATGCTTATGGCCATGATGTACTATATGCTGGATGAGCTTTCAAGAAATAGCAGCGTGGGGTGGGAGAATGTGCGGCTGATACTTTCCTATGCGGTTGAGGTAGTTATGGTGTTTTCTGTCATCTTCCTGTTTTATACGAACAGCTTTTTGATGAAACGCAGGAAAAAGGAAGTAGGCATGTACAATATACTGGGCATGGGAAAGGCTCATATTGCCAAGATGTTTTTTGTGGAAACGCTGATAACGTCATCTGTAAGCATCGGGGCGGGGATTGCCGGAGGAATCCTTTTGGGAAAGCTGATGTGGCTGATGCTGCTTAAAATACTGCACTATGACGTGAATATGGATTTTGCCGTGTCAGGGGCGGCAGTAGTTCATACTTTGACTCTGTTTGTCGCAATCTTCGGGCTGACGCTCATATACAACCTCTGGCAGGTTAAGCTGGCGAATCCGGTGGAACTTCTCCGGGGCGGCAACGAGGGCGAGCGGGAACCGAAAACGAAATGGCTTCTTGCGGCAGCAGGCGTCCTCCTGACTGGCTACGGCTATTATGTAGCGCTGGTAACAGAGTCTCCGCTGAAGGCGATCCAGTTATTTTTTGTGGCGGTCATATGTGTGATCCTTGGAACTTATGCGTTGTTTGTGGCGGGCAGCGTAGCGCTGCTGAAGATGCTGAAAAAGAAAAAGAGTTTTTACTATCAGTCAAAATATTTTACAGCGGTATCAGGCATGATCTACCGCATGAAACAGAATGCAGTGGGGCTTGCGAATATCTGCATCTTAAGTACGATGGTGCTGGTGATGATTTCCACGACTATATGCATGTATATGGGGATGGACGATATTTTAACGACCAGGTTTCCGAGAGAGTTTGAGGTGACTTCCTTTTACCCGGACAGTGAGACGAAGGAGAATGTCCGCGGCATCATTGAAGAGGAGGCGAAGAGAGGAGGCGTCTCGGTAAAGGACAGGATGGAGTACCATTGCGGCGGTATAGCGGTTTTAAAAGAAGGAAATGAATTTAAAATTGCAGAAGACGAGGACGTATACAGCGGAAATGAGGACATATTGGAGCTGAAGATGATTCCCCTGGAGGATTACAATGCGCTTGAAGGGCGGAACGTAAGCCTTGGCGATGATGAGGTGCTTATTTATAATCCGGACAGCAAGGCGGAGAAGATGGGAGGCACGCTGCGGATTGAGGGTGTTTCCTACAAGATTCAGGAGGAGCTTGAGACATTTTTGCTGGAGGAGAAGAATGAATCGAGAGTTATAGGATGCAAGTATATTATCGTGAAGGATGAAGAAAAGATCCAGGAATTGCTGAATCTGGCTTATGAAAGGCTGAAAGATGAGAACCCGCAGCTTGATGAGATAAAGGTTGAGTATAAGGTATGCTTTGACCTGGAGGGTGCGGATAAGGACGTGAGGAAAACAGAGACAGTGATTAAGAATCGGGTGAAGGAGGAAGTGGGGAGTTCATACTGCGACGGTCGTGAGATTGAGCGGGAGTCATTTTACCTTTTGTACGGCGGTCTGTTTTTCATCGGGCTTTATCTGGGATTCATGTTTTTGATTGCGACGGTTCTGATCATTTATTATAAACAGATATCGGAGGGGCATGACGACAGAGAACGATACCAGATTATGCAGAAAGTGGGCATGAGCAAGAAGGAGGTAAGACAGTCTATCCGCAGCCAGGTGCTGATGGTATTCTTCCTGCCTTTGGCGGCGGCGGTGCTCCATATCGCGGTAGCGTTTAAAGTAATCACGAAACTTCTGGTAGCTTTAAATATGGTCAATGTGTCATTGTTTTTAACGTGCACGGTGGCGACGGTTGTGGTGTTCGCGGTATTTTATGCGGCAGTGTTTGGGGTCACAGCCAGGGAATATTACCGGATTGTGGGATAGGGTATCTGGAAATTTATGGAATTTATATGATTATGCTTGACTTTCTTTTGGAACTATGTATAATAAGTATTAATTGAATCGGGAAATTTTATGGATAGTTACCAAAAGGGCTAAACCAAATGCATGTTTTACATGCGTTTGGTTTTTTTGTTTTACAGGATTTAAAAGAGGCAGGAAGATGAAAAAAGTAGTGATATTTGATATGGACGGCGTACTTATTGACTCTGAAAAAGTATACGCAAAATGGGCGGAAGAATTTCTTCTCCAAAACGGTGCGACTTTAACAGAGGAGACTCGGAGGAAACTTGTGGGTTCTTCTTATTTGAAAACCGGATGTATTATGGCAGATGCATGGCCATGTCCAATCAGTCCGGCGGAAGTGCTGGAACGTTTCAGGGAAAGCCAGAAAAAGCATAGTATTAATTATCGCGAGATAATGGTTCCGCAGGCGGAAACAGTATTACATAATTTGAGTGAAAAAGGGTTAATACTAGCGCTGGCATCATCTTCGCCAACGGAAACAATCGAGAAAGTGATGCACCAGACAGAATTGGGAGATTATTTTGACCTTATCGTAAGCGGCGAGGAATTTGAAGAGAGCAAACCAAATCCTGAAATTTATCTGTCAGTGCTTGGGGCTTTGAATTGCACAGCGGAGGAATGTATCGTTGTCGAGGATTCTGAATATGGAATCGCAGCAGGAAAGGCGGCGGGAATATATGTAGTTGCCAGAAGGGAATCAGAACTTCCAGTCTGCCAGAAGGAGGCGGATGTCATAATTGATTCATTAGATGAGATTGAGACGTGTCTTGGGAGATTTGACAGGGGAGACATATGAAGATAGAAAAAATCATTAACAATAACATCATATCGGCAAAAGACGAAAAAAATCAGGAAGTAATCCTAATGGGAAGGGGAATTGGCTTTGGGAGGAAAAAAGGAGAGTCCATTGATTTAAGCCGCATAGAAAAAATCTTCAAAAGAGAAAGCGGCAAGGAATTTAACCGTTTTAAAGAAATCCTTATGCACACGCCGATAGAGCAGGTGGACGTGGCCGATAATGTTGTGCGGTATGCGAAACGAATTCTGAACAATTCCCTGGACAAAGATATCTATCTGTCCATGACGCAGTTTATTAATAGTTATGTTGACAAGGAATTTACAGGACTGCCGGAGATACCTTATGACGCGAAAGTCATGAACCAGTATTTTAAGGTTGAGTACATGATCGGAGCGTTTGCACAGGAAGAAATGTTTCAGATACTGGGAATCCGGACTACGGAAAAGTTTGCATCCTATATCGCGCTTTTTGTGGTCAGCGCAGAGTACGGAGGTTCCCTGGAAATGGCGCTGCAGATGGTAGGCCTTATCAGCCGTATGCTTGGAATTGTAGAGAGGTGCTTTCCGGGGGAGGTTCACCATGAAGGGGTGAGGTATGAAAGCTGCGTGGCGCACCTGAGGTATATCGCAAGCTTTGTGCTGAACAGGGAGCAGAAGAACCATCAGCCTACAAACAAGGATTTCCTGGAAAGCCAATATCGCAGGGAATATAGGTGCGGAAAGAAAATCCGGGAATATATAAAGAAAACATATGATTTTGAGCTTTCGGATGAAGAAGAGCTTTACCTTCTGATTCATATCCGGTTGATTACAATGTAAAGGAGAAAAAGGGATGAAAATAGTGGCAGGAAACCCAATTAACGGAGGGGTGGCGTACGGGAAGGCAAGGCTCGTGGATCGGAAAAAAGGGAATACAGTGCCGGACAGTGCAAAAAAGAAGGGCTGGAAGGAATTTTTAGCAGCAAAGGACGCTGCTGCGGCACAGCTTAGAAAAGCGCAGGCAGCTTTGAGCGAAAAGCTAAAGGGGCAGGAAGACGCGGGGTTTTTAGAGATTCAGATTTCTTTTTTGGAAAACGAGAATCTGCTCAATACAGTGAAAAGCTATATAGAGGAAGGCAAGGATGCGCTTGAGGCCTCAAAAAAAGTGTGCGGCGAATATGTGCAGAGGTTCCTTGGGCTTGACAGTGAATACATGAGAGAGAGGGCAAAGGATGTCAGAGACGTATTTGACAGGGTAGAAAATATCTTGTCAGGAACAGAGGCGGGCATGGAGCTGGAGGAGCCTTCGGTCATCGTATGCACAGATTTGTCGCCAAGCGAGACGGCGGAGCTTAATCCGGAAAAAGTTCTTGGAATTATCGCACAGAAAAGCACCACGTATTCCCATATGGCGATTATGGCAAGGATGCTGGGAATCCCTACGGTCACAGGGGTGGATGCTAGGATATTCGATGAGCCAGGCGGCGAAACGGTGATTCTGGACGGCGATGAGGGAGTTGTTTACATCAATCCGGACGGTGAGATGATAAGAACCTATGAACGAAAGGCAGCGGCAGACAGAAAAAGGAAAGAGGGATTAAAAGCTTTGCTGAATAAGCCTGCCTGTACGAAATCCGGAAGAGAGATAAAGATTTACGCAAATGCGGCGGGAGAGGAAGAGATTAAAACCGTGGCAGAGAACGGGGCGGATGGGATTGGCCTGCTGCGAAGCGAGTTTATATATATGCGTTCAGATGCATATCCGACGGAAGAGCAGCTGTTTGAAACGTATAGACGCATTTTGTCAGAGATGGAAGGGAAAAAAGTGGTAATACGGACCGTGGATATCGGCGCAGATAAAGCGGCAGGCTATTTTTGCCTGGATCATGAGGAGAATCCGGCCATGGGGTACAGGGGAATCCGCATATGCCTTGATCGGACTGATTTATTCAAAACGCAGCTCAGAGCGCTGCTAAGGGCATCAAAATACGGAAATCTGGCGATTATGTTTCCCATGATTACGGATGTCAGTGAGGTGAAAAGATGTAAGAAACTTTTGGATGAGGTGAGACGGGAAGTAGGGAGCGCGCCTTTTGAGACAGGGATAATGATTGAGACTCCGGCGGCGGCGCTTATCAGCGACAAATTGGCAGCGGAGGTTGATTTTTTCAGCATCGGAACAAATGACCTGATGCAGTTTACACTGGCAGTGGACCGTATGAATCCAAAGCTTGAAGGAACTTACGACAGATACCATCCCGCGCTCCTGATGCTTGTGGAGATGTCAGTCAAGGCGGCGAAAAGGGCAGGAATCTGGGTAGGCATATGCGGGGAGCTTGCGGGAGAGGAAAAACTTACGGAGTGGTTTGTCCAAAGCGGCGTGGATGAGCTGTCCGTATCTGCATCCTGTGTTTTGGAGCTGAAAGAAAAAGTGCGTTCGCTGGATTGAATAAGGCTAGATAGGCGTAATGTAGCGCTGCGTTATGCTTGTTTATAAAAAGATGAGGGAAAAGGAGGAAAGGGATTGAAGACATTTGACTATGAAGTAAAAGAAACGCTGGGCCTGCATGCGAGGCCGGCGCAGCAGTTGTCTGTATTTGCAAAGTCGTGCAGGAGCAGCATCAGGATATCCAATGCCAATGGCCAGGCAGATCTGAGGGATATCATAACGGCGATGCTTCTGGACGTTACACAGGGGCAGACAGTCAGATTTGAAGTAGAAGGCATTGATGAAGATACGGCAGCGGAAAAGCTGCGGGAACATGTAGAAAGACTATTGTAGGAGGATGCATATGGAGAAAAAACCAAATATACTTCTGATGCGGATTGATAACAGGCTGCTGCACGGGCAGGTGGGCGGAACCTGGGTAAATGCTCTGGGAGCGAACCTGATCATTGTGGCGAATGACGACGTAGCATCGGATGAGCTGCAGCAGGAAGTAATGAAGATGACAGCGGCAAACTTTGGGAACGGCATTCGTTTCTTCTCTGTCCAGAAGACGATAGATGTTATCTGGAAAGCAGCCCCGGCTCAGAAAATCTTTATTATCGTAAAAACCCCGGAAGATGCCAGGAGGCTGGCAGAAGGGAACGTGCCGGTTGGAAAAGTGAATATCGGGAACATGCATGCTGCGGAAGGAAAGAGAAAAATCACAAAGTATATCTATATGGATGACAGGGATGTAGAAGATCTGAAAAAAATACAGGAGACAGGTGCGGAGGTCTTTATTCAGGAATTGCCAAGCAAGCCCAAAACACCGTACCGCGGATAGGAGGAAAAACCATGGAACTTACATTAGGAGTGTGCCTGCTCATTGCGTTTATCGCATTTTTAGCAGGAACAGAACGGTTTTCAGAAACAATTTATATATGCAGGCCGCTTATCGTATGTACGCTGACAGGGCTTGCATGCGGAGACTTGCACACAGGCCTGATTGCAGGAGGGCTGGTAGAGCTTTCTTTTATCGGGATTGTGCCGGTTGGGGGAACGGCTATTCCGGATGCGATATCTGTCGCCATTATGACGGTTGTCATTACGGTGACGCAGGGCATTGAGGTGACGGCGGCGTTTGGCCTGGCATTTACGGTAGGCTACCTGATGCAGTATCTTCTGATACTTCAGAGGATGGCGTATTCTATTTTTGTTGAGAAGACAAAGAAAATCGCGGCAAGCTGCAACATAAAAAAGATGATTTCTTACCAGCTTATGGGATATGCCATCATTGGCCTGATGTATGGGATTGTAATATTTATCTGTACGTATTTCGGCCAGGATGTGATCGGGGTTATTGTAGAGCATTTCCCGGAACCGCTTACCCATGGGCTGAGCGTGGCAGGGGGCCTGCTTCCGGCGATAGGATTTGGGATCCTGCTCACGATCATCTTCAGGAAAGAATATCTTCCGTACCTGATACTGGGATTTGTCATAACTTGTTTTATTGATTTTGGAAATATCCTCCCAACGGCGCTTATTGGGGCGGCACTGGCGCTCTTATACTACCAGGGAACGAAGAGCCGGGCGGCAGAGACGGGGGAAACATACGCAGGAGGTGGCGGAGATGAAGGAATATAAGGAAGAGACAGGAAAAAACATACTGACAAATAAAGATTTTACAAAAGTAGCGTTCCGTTCAGGGATCCTGTCCGGAACATATAATTACCAGACAATGATGGGCGCTGGATTTGGGGCGGCGATAGCGCCCGAGTTAAAGAAAATATACGGTGATGATGAGGAGGGGCTGAGGGAGGCGCTTACGGACAATTCCAATATCCTGAACACACAGGTTCACGCAGGCTCATTTCTTCTGGGGCTCGTATTGTCGCTGGAGGAAAAACATGCGCCCAGGGAAATGATTGCGGGTGTCAGAAACGCTTTGTTTGGGCCGCTGGCGGGAATTGGCGACTCTGTTATCTGGTATACGGTGATTCCTCTGGCAGCAGGAGTCTTTGGCTCCATGGCAAAACAGGGCAGCGTGCTTGGGCCGATACTTTATCTCCTGACATGGATTCTGCTGTATATACTCAGGATTCCCATTGTAACGGCAGGCTACAGGGCAGGCATCGCGGCTGTGTCAAAACTGAACGAAAAGATGGAGGCTTTTGCGAAAGCTGCGTCCATCCTCGGAATTACGGTGGTGGGCGGCCTGATTGCCTCTTATATTAGCATTTCCCTGCTGCCAGAGATAAAACTTTCGGCTGATGCCACGATATCTCTGCAGACGGATTTGTTTGACGCGATATTTCCCAATATCCTCAGCGCGGGATTTGCGTTTTTAATCTACTGGCTGCTGAAAAAGGGATTTAAGCCGACATCTCTGATACTCGGCACATCTGTAGCGGCGGTTGCGCTATCGTATCTTGGAATCGTGTAGGGAGGATGATGATGAAAAAAATCGTAATTGCGGGGCATGGGAAATATGCAAGCGGCATGAAGTCTTTGCTGGAATTTATATGCGGGGAAAATCCGGCAGTGGAGTATGTTGACTTTGAGGGGGATGACGCAGGGCTGGAGGCTCGTTTTGAAGAGATTGCGTCATCCGCGGAAGAAATAATCTTTGCGTGCGACATGGCAGGAGCGACTCCGTTTATGAAAAGCGTGCTTCTGCAGAGGAAACATGAAGGGATATATTCTGTTGGCGGGGCAAATGCAAGCGCTTTGGTCGAGGCGGTAAATAATCTGGATGCCCCGGCAGGAGAAATTGCCGAAAATCTTCTGGCCGCTACGAAGAACAGTGTAAGGATGATGAAAAGGGAGTGAAAAGTATGAAGAAAACAATGCATGACTATATGAGGGATGTGCCGGAAGTTGCGGGGAATCTGCTGAAAGACTGCAAAGGGCTGGCAGCGGGATTTGTAGAAAACCTGAAAGGAAAAGAGCACAAAAGATATATAATAGTTGCCAGCGGGAGCTCTTCTAACATAGCGGAAAATGTCAGGTATTTTGTGCAGAAAATAATGAATGTTCCAGTGTCTGTCATGACTCCGGCGACTTTTATGTATTATGAGATCGAGCAGGCAGGGAAGGATGTGCTGGCAGTCTTTCTGTCGCAAAGCGGGTACAGCACAAATACCAACGCGGCGGCTGCGGAGCTTGCAGGAAAAGGCGGTGATTGCGTGGCTTTCTGTAATTATCTTGATTCGCCTATGGCGAAAGCGGTCAAGAATACATATACTTATGGAAATGTGCCGGGAGATTATTTTGTGGCAAAAGGCTTTACGGTAAGCAGCCTGTCTTTGATGATTCACTTTCTTGAACTTGCATTGGCAAAAGGTAAGGTGAATAAAAAACAGTATGACGATTACGTGCGCCAGTTTAAGACGGCAATTGCAGCATATGAGAAATTTATGAAAGCAGCAGAAACTTTTTATGATGCAAATAAATCTTTCTGCAGGAGCATTTACCGCACCATCTTTACCGGATATGGGCCGGGGCTGGCAATCGCAAAGGAAGGCACGCTTAAGTTTTTAGAAACATTTGGGGCGGCACCCATCGCGTTTGAACTGGAGGAGTTCCTGCATGGGCCGGATTACTCAGTGAACAAAGATACGACAGTATTTATGGTCATTCCAAAGGGGAGCAGGATGGAAGACCGGGCGGCGGAAGTCCGGGAGAAACTGCCCGCCCTCACAGACCGGATCGTTGCTGTCACCAATGACAGGAGGCTCACGGGAAGATATGTGATATGCGTGGACGAGCCGGATATGTCTGAAGAAACGGCAGTGCTTGCGTTAATCGCGCCGATGCAGTATATCGCTGATAGGATCTGCACAGATCTTCGGGTCGGAACAGAGACGCTGGCGGTGAAGAAATTCTGCGACAGCATATCTTTTAAAGCAGAAGGCTCCGAAGGGAAGTTTTAAAAATATATATTGACATTCTCAGTGAAACCTAGTAAAGTTTTATTTGTAAAACGAAATATTGCAAACTTTCTCTTATTCAGAGCAGTGGAGATACAAAGGATCTGTGAAGCTGCGGCAACCCCCGGATGCGGGAAGGTGCCAACCTGAGCGAGTGATCGAACAATAAGAGGATTGGTTTATGAGAATATAAAACAGTCCGCTTTTTGCGGACTGTTTTTTAAGCGGGCAAGAGCTTTCCTGTAACCAATTTCTTTAAGAGAAAGGATGCGGAGGGGATGCGTGGAGCATCTCTTTCAGTAGGAAAGGAGAAAAAAATGGAAAAAAGATTATTTACTTCAGAATCTGTAACAGAGGGGCATCCGGATAAGATGTGCGACCAGATTTCCGATGCGATACTGGATGCGCTTATGGCGCAGGATCCCATGAGCCGGGTAGCCTGCGAGACAAGCACGACGACAGGCCTTGTGCTTGTGATGGGCGAGATTACGACAAAAGCCTATGTGGATATCCAGAAAATCGTGCGCGACACGATTAAAGAGATCGGGTATACCCGTGGGAAATACGGTTTTGACGCGGAGACCTGCGGAGTCATCACGGCCATTGACGAGCAGTCCAGCGATATTGCCATGGGTGTTGACAAGGCGCTTGAGGCAAAGGAAAATAAGATGTCCGAAGAGGAGATCGCGGCAATCGGCGCCGGCGACCAGGGCATGATGTTCGGCTATGCGTCCAACGAGACGCCGGAGCTTATGCCGTATCCGATTTCCCTGGCGCATAAACTGGCAATTAAGCTTACGGAGATCCGCAAAGACGGAACGCTGAAGTATTTAAGGCCGGACGGAAAGACGCAGGTTACGGTAGAGTATGACGAGAACGGCACCCCGAAACGGCTGGATGCGGTAGTGCTTTCGACGCAGCATGACCCGGACGTGACCCAGGAGCAGATCCATGAGGACATTAAGAAATATGTGTTTGACGCGGTGATTCCGGAGGGGATGGTGGACGAGAACACGAAGTTCTTCATCAATCCTACCGGACGCTTTGTAATCGGCGGCCCTCACGGAGACAGCGGGCTTACAGGACGTAAGATTATCGTGGATACATACGGCGGGATGGCGCGCCACGGCGGCGGCGCATTTTCCGGAAAAGACTGCACGAAGGTTGACCGTTCTGCGGCGTATGCGGCCCGTTATGTGGCGAAAAATATTGTGGCGGCGGGACTTGCGGACAAGTGCGAGATCCAGCTTTCCTATGCCATCGGCGTTGCAAATCCGACTTCCGTTATGGTGGACACTTTTGGAACAGGAAAAGTTGCCGATGAAAAGCTGGTAGAGATTATCCGGGAGAACTTTGACTTAAGGCCGGCGGGAATCATCAAGATGCTTGACCTTAGAAGGCCGATTTATAAGCAGACGGCTGCTTACGGGCATTTTGGGCGCACGGATGTATCACTGCCGTGGGAGAACGTGGATAAGGCTGAAGTGCTGAAGGGTTATTTGGCTTAAAGGGGCTGGTTTTATAGAAATTTAATAAATGTTTATGGGCGCTTTGGTGTGAAGCGCCCATTTTCGTGCTATACTTTTTTGTAAGTTAAATCCTTAGGTTTGGGAGGAGCTTATATTATGAAGTTTAAAAATCGGCTGGTGGTTGCGTTTCTGACGATTACGGTCATGCCGGTCATCCTGTCCGTGACGATGGTCTGCGTATTTATCAAGCTGCAGCTGGGAGCTATTGATAAAACTTACGGGATCAGCGGAACTACAGTGGAGTCTCTGTCAAATTCCATGGAAGTGTTTGCAAGGCTTACAGAGGGGCCTTTCCGGGAGCTTAAGCAGATGGTGAAGGAAAATCCCCGCCAGATGGAGGATGCCACATACCTGAAAGAATTTAATAAGACATTGAATCATAAAAAGACCTATCTTCTCGTGAGGAAGAATGATACAATCATCTTTATCGGGGCGGACTCGGATGAGGCGGAGCATGTGATCGGGCAGCTTCCCCCATATGAAGGGGCAGAGCAGACTTCGGAGAACGGGGTATATTTTGGCGGTGAAGTGCAGGCTCTTGTAAAGCAGATTGACTTCCGCTATCCGGAGGGAGCCGAGGGCAGCGCGTTCATCGTCACGGATGTCAGCAATGTAATCCCGGAAGTGGAGGAGTTTTTTGTTGACATGCTTGTCGGCATCATTATCGTGCTGACATTAAGCGCCTGCCTGCTGGTTGTATGGATATACCGCGGAGTCATGGGGCCGCTGAAGAAGATGCGGGCGGCGGCGGAAAATATCAAGGAAGGGAATCTTGATTTCGAGATGTCGCCGGAATGTGACGACGAGCTTGGGCAGCTCTGCCGGGATCTTGAAGATATGAGAAAGCGGCTTAAAGACAGCGCGGAGGAAAAAGTCGAGTTTGACAGAGAAAACAAGGAGCTTATCAGCAATATCTCCCATGACCTCAAAACTCCTGTTACGGCTATCAAAGGTTATGCGGAGGGTATCATGGACGGGGTGGCAGACACGCCGGAGAAGATGGAGAGGTATATCCGTACAATCTATAGCAAGGCAAACGAGATGGATACGCTTATCAATGAGCTGACCTTTTACTCTAAGATCGATACCAACAGGATTCCGTATAATTTCAATATTGTCTCGGTGAATGAGTATTTCAGCGACTGTGCGGAAGATCTGTCTCTTGAGCTGGAGTCAAAAAATGTGGAATTTGGATTTTTCAATTATGCGGATGAAGGGGTCAGGATAATCGCAGACGCGGAACAGATTAAAAGGGTAGTCCACAATATCGTCAATAATTCGCTCAAATATATGGATAAGCCGAAGGCGAAGATCAACCTAAGAGTGAAGGACGTGGGGGATTTTATACAGGTGGAGCTTGAGGACAACGGAAAAGGTATTGCCGCAAAAGACCTTCCGAATATTTTTGACCGTTTTTACCGGTCGGATGCATCCCGCAATTCTTCAAAAGGAGGCAGCGGCATAGGGCTTTCTATCGTAAAGAAGATTATCGAGGAGCATGGAGGGAAGATCTGGGCGACGAGCAGGGAAGACACAGGTACTACGATGTACTTTGTGCTCAGAAAATATCAGGAGGTGCCGATGAATGAGCAAGATATTGATTGTTGAAGATGAAGAAGCGATTGCAGATCTTGAGAAAGATTATCTAGAGCTGAGCGGGTTTAAGGTCGAGGTGGCAAATGACGGGCAGAACGGGCTGTTGAAAGCGCTGAAGGAGAATTATGACCTGTTTATCCTGGATCTTATGCTGCCGGGAGTGGATGGATTTGATATATGCAGGCAGATACGGGAAGAAAAGAATACCCCGATCATAATGGTTTCCGCCAAAAAGGACGATATAGACAAGATCCGGGGGCTTGGGCTTGGAGCGGATGATTACATGACAAAGCCGTTCAGCCCCAGCGAGCTGGTGGCGAGGGTGAAAGCGCATCTCGCCAGATATGACCGGCTGACGGGGAGCGCAGTGGAGAAGAATAAAGTGCTTGAGATTCGGGGGCTTAAGATTGACACAACGGCGAGAAGAGTCTGGATCAATGGCGAGGAGAAACCATTTACCACGAAAGAATTCGATCTCCTGACATTTCTTGCAAGCCATCCCAACCATGTGTATACGAAAGAGGAGCTATTCCGGGAAATCTGGGATATGGAATCTATCGGCGACATAGCGACAGTTACGGTGCATATTAAAAAAATACGCGAAAAGGTAGAGATGGACACGTCCAACCCGCAGTATATCGAGACGATATGGGGCGTGGGATACCGTTTTAAGGTGTAAAGGAGCCGATATGATTACTAGCACGTCAAATATAAAAATAAAGCGCCTGGTGAGCCTCAAAAGAAAACGGAAATTAAGAGACGCTGAGAAAGTTTTTCTTGTTGAGGGCCTCCGGATGTTCCGGGAGGTTCCAGACGGAGCGCTTCTGGAAGTATATGTGACGCAGGCATTTTATGATAGAGAAAAGAGCCTGATAGAAAAGAAGAAAAGAAATTCTGGTGTTTCTATGGAAATACTTGCGGATACCGTATTTGAATATGTGGCAGATACAAAAACACCGCAGGGAATCCTCTGCGTGGCGCGTCAGGCAGACAGCGGCGAAGAGTGCGTGTCCGGCGGAGACAATCCGTTTGTTCTCGTTCTTGACAATCTTCAGGATCCGGGAAATCTCGGCACTATCGTAAGGGCTGCGGAAGCCGCGGGCGTGACGGGGATCCTCATGAGCCGGGACTGTGTGGATATCTATAACCCAAAGACGATACGGTCTACCATGGGTTCCGTGTTCCGTGTTCCGTTTGCGTATTCGGATGATCTTGCCGGGAGCATCCGGAAACTTAAAGAAAAGAAGATTAAGTGCTATGCGGCGCATCTTGAAGGAGCATGTGCTTACGACAAGGCAGATTACCGGGGGAGCAGCGCGGTTCTTATAGGGAATGAGGGGAACGGGCTGAGGAAAGAGATTGCAGGGTGCGCGGATCAGTTTGTGAAGATTCCCATGTGCGGGCAGGTGGAGTCGCTGAATGCAGCGGTGGCGGCATCCGTCCTTATGTTTGAAACGGCGCGGCAGAGGCGTTAAACATTGCTTTCCTGAGAAAAGTATAGTAAAATAAGAAAAAAGGAATACTGTTACTTGTAAGAAAAGAGGGATGACTATGCAGACAGTATATTGGCTGGTACTATTCGTAGCATTGCTAATCGTTGAGATCATCACTATGGGGCTTACGACTATCTGGTTTGCGGGCGGTGCGCTGGCTGCTTTCCTTGCGGGATTCATAGGTTTTGGGCTTGCGGTCCAGGTAATCGTGTTTCTGGTGGTATCTGTCCTGCTGCTGGTGCTGACACGGCCGATTGCAGTGAGGTATTTTAACCAGGAAAGGCAGAAGACGAATGCAGAGCGGCTTATCGGAGAGAAGGCGCTGGTCCTGGAGGACATCGACACGCTGAAAGCTGTGGGAAGGGTTTCGGTCGGTGGGCAGGAATGGTCAGCGAAGACAGATGAGCCGGACGGGAAGATCGGGAGAGATACGATAGTGGAAGTTGAAGGGATTCAGGGAGTTAAACTGATTGTAAGCAAAAAGGAGGATTAGGACATGGGCAGCATATTAGGAGTTTTTTTAGGATTATTTTGGGTAATTGTTGTGATCGTCCTGCTTGTAATCCTGACATCATGCATCAGGATTGTAAGGCAGGCGCAGGCGCTGGTCATAGAAAGGCTGGGCGCTTATCAGACTACATGGGGTACAGGGCTGCATTTTAAGATGCCGGTACTTGACAGAGTGGCGAGAAAAGTAGATTTGAAAGAACAGGTTGTCGACTTTGCACCGCAGCCGGTTATCACAAAGGATAACGTAACGATGCGGATAGATACGGTTGTATTTTATCAGATTACAGATCCGAAGATGTTCTGTTACGGCGTTGCTAATCCTATTATGGCGATTGAAAACCTGACCGCCACCACGCTGCGTAATATCATCGGCGATTTAGAGCTTGACCAGACGCTCACATCAAGGGAGACGATCAACACCAAGATGAGGGCATCCCTTGACGTAGCTACAGACCCTTGGGGAATCAAGGTAAACCGTGTGGAGCTTAAGAACATCATACCTCCGGCGGCAATACAGGATGCCATGGAAAAACAGATGAAAGCAGAGCGTGAAAGACGTGAGGCGATTCTTCGGGCAGAGGGTGAGAAGAAGTCCACAATCCTTGTGGCGGAAGGTAACAAAGAGTCGGCGATTCTGGATGCAGAGGCAGAAAAACAGGCTGCGATCCTTCGGGCAGAGGCTCAGAAAGAGGCGATGATCCGTCAGGCAGAAGGTGAGGCGGAAGCCATCCTGAAAGTGCAGCAGGCCAATGCGGACGGAATCCGTTTCCTGAAGGATGCGGGAGCTGATGAGGCAGTCCTTACGATGAAGAGCCTGGAGGCATTTGAGCGGGCTGCAGACGGGAAAGCTACGAAGATCATCATACCTTCCGAGATCCAGAGTATCGCCGGGCTGGTAAAATCAGTTGTGGAAGTCGGAGGAAAAGAAGAGCAGCAGGAGTTGTAAGAAAATGTATGGCTCCCGGTTTTTTAGGCCGGGAGCTTTCATGATTGCATGGAATAATGCAAGGAAAGAATATGCATATGACGGAAGGAAAAGGGAGAAAAGAGATGGACTTAAAAGGAAGGGATTTTCTGACATTAAAGGATTATACAAAAGAAGAGATTACATATCTTCTGGACTTGGCGGAAGAACTGAAGGACAAGAAGAAAAAGGGAATACAGGTGGATGACTGGCGCGGGAAAAACGTGGCGCTTATTTTTGAGAAGACAAGCACCCGGACGAGATGTTCTTTTGAGGTCGCCGCCCATGACATGGGCATGGGAACGACTTACCTTGACCCAAGCGGATCCCAGATCGGAAAAAAGGAGAGCATCGAGGATACGGCTCGTGTGCTGGCGGGGATGTTCGACGGCATCGAGTACCGGGGGTACGGGCAGGAGATTGTGGAGGAGCTTGCAAAATATTCAAAAGTGCCGGTCTGGAACGGACTGACCAATGAGTACCATCCGACCCAGATGCTGGCGGATCTTCTGACCATACGGGAGCATTTTGGAAGAGTTGAAGGGATAAAGCTTGTCTATATGGGCGACGCAAGATATAATATGGGGAATTCCCTGATGATTGCCTGCGCGAAGATGGGCATGCATTTTACGGCGTGTACGTCAGAGAAGTATTTCCCGGACAGGGAGCTTGTAGAGATCTGCGAAGGGTATGCCCGGGAAAGCGGCGGTACGGTCACGCTGACGGAGGACGTGGGCGCAGGAACAAAGGATGCCGACGTTATATATACGGACGTGTGGGTGTCCATGGGAGAGCCTGATGAAGTGTGGGAAGAAAGGATCCGCGACCTTACTCCATATAAAGTCACCAAAAAAGTGATGGAAAATGCAGGGGAGAAAGCAATCTTCCTTCATTGCCTGCCGGCGTTCCATGACCTTAAGACAAAGATCGGAAAAGAGATTTATGAAAAGTACGGAATATCCGATATGGAAGTGACGGATGAAGTGTTCGAATCAGAACAGTCCAAAGTGTTTGACGAGGCGGAGAACCGCATGCATACGATCAAGGCGGTTATGGCTGCAACGGTATAGCGGGGCATTATGAAAAACGAGATATTAGCAGTGCTTAAAAACAGCAGGGACTATATTTCCGGGCAGCAGCTCTGCGATAAGTTCCGGGTGTCAAGGACGGCTGTCTGGAAGGTGATGGAGCAGCTAAAGGAAGAGGGATACGAGATCGAGGCAGTAAGAAATCGCGGATACCGGCTGAAGTCTTGCCCGGACGTCATCTCTGAGGCGGAGATTTTAAGCGTCCTTCAGACAGAATGGGCCGGACGGCGGACAGTCTGCTATAAGGAAACGGATTCTACCAATAACCGCGCCAGGGATGCCGGAGAAAAGGATGGTGTCCACGGAATGCTCTTTGCGGCGGAACGGCAGAGCGCGGGAAAAGGAAGACGGGGCCGTGCGTGGGATTCGCCGGGGGGCAGCAGTATATATATGTCAATCCTCCTGCGCCCGGATATCCGGCCGGCAAAGGCGCCGATGCTGACATTGGTGATGGGGCTTAGCGCGGCAGAGGGGATAAAAGAGACAACGGGTGTTGACGCAAAGATAAAATGGCCCAATGATATCGTGGCAGACGGAAAGAAAATCTGCGGAATACTGACAGAGATGGTGACGGAGATAGAGTATATCAATTACGTTGTGATAGGCGTGGGGATCAATGTGAACCAGGAGTCTTTCCCGGAGGGGCTGGAAGGTAAAGCGACATCCCTGAGGATTGCGGGCGGCAGGACTTTTGGGAGGGCGGAGATCATCGCGGCGGTGCTGAAAGCATTTGAGAAAAATTATGAACTGTTTTTGGAGGCAGGCGACCTGTCGCAGCTGCGGGCAAGGTATGACAGGCTGCTTGTAAACCTAGGAAGAGACGTGAGGGTGCTGGAACCGGGGAACGAGTATGAGGCCCGGGCGAAGGGAATCAGCGATGAAGGAGAACTGATCGTGACGCTTTCCGATGGGAAAGAAAGACATGTCTTTTCCGGGGAGGTGTCTGTGCGTGGAATCTATGGTTATGTGTAGGAGGAGTTATGTACGAGGATAGGGTTGTATTGTGCGGGGCGAATTCTTATGAAGAAAAATACTATCTGAACCCGGATTTTGATGCGCTGCCTGAGCGCATTAAGGATGAGCTTAAGATATTGTGCGTGCTGTATGTAAACGACGTGGGCGGCATCTTGACTCTGGTGTATGATGAGGACGGCGGGCTTTGCCTTGAGGTCACATCCGAAGAATTTGACCCGATGTTCGACGATATCGGGAGCCAGCTTAAGATCAGGCAGATACAGCGTGAGAAACAGGATTTGCTGGAATCGCTGCAGCTTTATTATAAAATCTTCTTTCTGGGAGAGGAATGTGAAGAGGGGAGGAACCTATGCTTTTAGTAATCGATGCCGGAAATACAAATATAACACTGGGAGTGTTTCGGGGAGAAGAGCTGCTCGGCACGTTCAGGATGACGACGAAACTTCCCAGGACATCAGATGAGTACGGGATTATGCTGAAAGAGCTGATCGAGAGACAGGGAATCACAAGCTCAGACATCAGCGCGGCGATTGTCGCGTCTGTCGTGCCGGATATTATGCATTCTCTTGGCAGCGCAATGATCAAATACTTCGGCATTAAGCCGGTTGTGGTGTCGGCAGGGATTAAGACGGGGATAAAGATCATGACCGAAAATCCAAAGCAGGTAGGAGCGGACCGTATCGTGGATGCGGTGGCGGCTTACACACTGTACGGCGGGCCGGTCATCGTGATAGATTTTGGAACTGCCACAACTTATGATATCGTAGGCCCGGACGCCACGTTTGAGGGAGCGGTCATCGCGCCTGGAATCCGGACTTCCGCCCAGGCCATGTGGGGGCAGGCGGCGATGCTTCCCGCCATTGAGATTAAAAAACCGCCGTCCATACTGGCGAAAGAGACGGTATCCAGCATGCAGGCAGGAATTGTCTTCGGGCAGATCGGGCAGGTGGAATATATCGTAAACAGAATCCGCCTGGAGTCGGGATATGCGGATGCTAAAGTAGTTGCCAGCGGCGGGCTTGGAAATATCATCGCGAAAGAGACGGAGGCCATAGATATCTATGACCCGCAGCTTACGCTGAAAGGTCTCAGGATTATTTACGAAAAAAATAAGAGGTCATAAATATGTCGCTTACAATCGGGAACCTGACACTGGATAACCCCTATATACTGGCGCCTATGGCGGGCGTTACAGACCTCCCGTTCCGGCTGCTCTGCAAAGAGCAGGGGGCGGGTCTTCTTTGCATGGAAATGATCAGCGCAAAGGCGCTCCAGTACAAAAATAAAAATACAAAGACGCTTCTTGGCATTCATCCGGAAGAATATCCGGTATCGCTGCAGCTTTTCGGCTCTGATCCTGACATCATAAGCAGGATGGCCCATGAGATTGAAGAGCTGCCGTTTCAGGTGCTGGACATAAATATGGGATGCCCGGTGCCGAAGGTGGTAAAGAACGGGGAAGGCTCCGCCCTCATGAAACGCCCCGGGCTGGTGCATGAAATCATATATCAGACAGTGCGGGCCATAAAAAAGCCGGTGACAGTCAAGATACGGAAAGGCTTTGACGAGAATCATGCAAACGCGGTGGAAATCGCCCGGATTGCCGAGGAGGCGGGAGCTGCCGCGGTGGCGGTCCATGGGAGGACCAGGGAGCAGTATTATTCGGGAAAGGCCGACTGGGATATTATCCGCAGGGTAAAGGAGGCGGTGTCTATACCTGTTATTGGAAACGGCGATGTGACTGACGGGGAAAGCGCGCTGAGGATGAGGAGAGAGACAGGCTGCGACGGAGTGATGATCGGAAGAGGCGCACAGGGAAACCCATGGATTTTTTCCGAGCTGCAGGAGTATGAGCGCACAGGAGTGATGAAAGGGCGCCCGGCGCCGGCACAGATACGTGATATGATGCTCAGGCATGCAAGGCTTCAGATGGAGTTCAAAGGGGATTACCTTGGCATACGGGAGATGAGAAAGCATGTGGCGTGGTACACGAAAGGATTAAAGGGAGCCGCAAGGATGAGGGATGAGATCAACCGTGTGGAAAGCTATGGGGAGCTTGAGGAATTATTGTATGAAAAGCTGCCGGAGCCTTTATTATAATGAGATGATAATAAAAAATGCGATATTGCATATACTGGATTAACGGCAATGTGCCATTAGCGGCAGGAAACATGATTTCTGCCCGGAAATTGTTGACATTGCGAAAGGCATTATGTATAATATTGAAATTGTGAAAATATCTTTATTTACATAATGCGTAACGATTTTGAAGAGAATTGTTACGGCAATTTTTTTCGCAGAATTTGCTCGTATTATGAAAGGTGGATTCATGTACGGCGATGAAAGAAAAGGAGCTGGACGAGATGGAAACGAAGAAAAAATTACTTACTTATGCAGGCCTTAAGGCGCTGGAGGATGAACTTGAGAATTTAAAAGTGGTAAAACGTAAAGAGGTTGCCCAGAAGATTAAAGAGGCCAGAGAACAGGGAGACCTGTCCGAGAACGCAGAGTATGACGCGGCAAAGGACGAGCAGCGTGATATCGAGGCGCGTATTGAAGAGCTGGAGAGCATCCTTAAGAATGCGGAAGTAGTAGTTGAAGATGAAGTTGACTACGATAAGATTAATGTAGGATGCACAGTAAAGGTATTTGACATCACGTTTGATGAAGAGATGGAATTTAAGATTGTCGGCTCCACAGAAGCCAACAGCCTGGCAGGAAAGATTTCCAATGAATCGCCGGTGGGACAGGCTTTGATGGGCAAGATGGTGAACGATGTCGTAGAGGTAGAGACGCAGGCAGGGGTCATGGAATACAAGATCCTTGCAATTGACCGTACAGTATAGTACGCCCAGCGGACAGAGAAGCCTCTGACAGTTCTATAATCAGGCATATGGAGATAAAAAAGAACCCCTCGTCATCAGAGGGGTTTCATTCGACTTTACAGAGAATCGGAAAGGAGAGAGAAAAGTGGCAGAACAGCAAAAAAACACGCAGAATAATCAGCAGAACAACAAAAAAGAGCCAGACATGAACCAGCTTAGGAAGGTGCGCCGGGAGAAACTTTCAGAGCTGCAGGCAAGTGGAAAGAATCCATTTGTCATTACAAAATATGATGTGACGCACCATGCGTCGGATATATTGGAGCGTTATGAGGAGCTGGAGGGGCAGAAGGTTACTTTAGCGGGGCGCGTCATGCAGAAACGGGTGATGGGGAAAGCATCTTTCTGCAATGTCCTGGACCAGACAGGGAACATTCAGTCCTATGTGGCAAGAGACAGCATCGGTGAAGAGGAGTACAAGGACTTTAAGAAATTGGATATCGGAGACATCGTAGGTCTTGAGGGAGAAGTGTTTAAGACGAAGACAGGCGAGATATCCATCCATGCGTCTGCCGTGAAGCTGCTCTCCAAGAGCCTCCAGATATTGCCGGAGAAGTATCACGGGCTGACGAATACAGACATGCGTTACAGACAGAGATATGTGGATCTGATCATGAATATGGAATCCAGAGATACTTTTATCAAGCGCTCTAAGATTATCAGCGCCATCAGAAGATATCTGGACGGACAGGGATTTTTAGAGGTGGAGACGCCGATGCTTGTAAGCAATGCCGGAGGAGCGGCGGCAAGGCCTTTTGAGACGCATTTCAATGCGCTGGATGAAGACTTTAAGCTGCGAATCTCGCTGGAGCTTTACCTGAAACGTCTTATCGTAGGCGGCCTTGAGCGGGTGTATGAGATTGGCCGGGTGTTCCGCAACGAGGGCCTTGATACAAGGCACAATCCGGAGTTCACGCTGATGGAGCTCTATCAGGCGTACACGGATTATAACGGCATGATGGATCTTACCGAAAGCCTGTACCGCCATGTGGCGCAGGAAGTCCTCGGCACGACGACCATCGTCTATAACGATGTGGAGATGGATCTCGGAAAGCCGTTTGAGCGCATTACGATGGTGGATGCCGTGAAGAAATATGCGGATGTTGACTGGAACGACGTGGAGACTCTTGAGCAGGCGAGGGAGCTTGCGGACAAGTTCCATATAGAATATGAAGAAAGACATAAAAAGGGAGACATCTTAAGCCTGTTCTTTGAGGAGTTTGCAGAGGAGCACCTGATTCAGCCGACTTTCGTTATGGATCACCCGATCGAGATATCTCCGCTTACAAAAAAGAAACCGAACGATCCGGAGTACGTGGAGCGCTTTGAGTTCTTCATGAACGGCTGGGAGATGGCGAATGCCTACTCAGAGCTTAATGATCCTATCGACCAGAGGGAGCGTTTTAAGGCGCAGGAAGAGCTTTTGGCACAGGGGGATGAGGAGGCGAACACGACGGATGAAGACTTCCTTAACGCACTGGAGATCGGCATGCCGCCTACAGGCGGAATTGGGTTCGGGATTGACCGGATGTGCATGCTGCTGACAGATTCGGCGGCAATCCGCGACGTGCTCCTGTTCCCCACAATGAAAAGCATCCCTAATAGGGACTAATCCGACAGATAGGCAATGAAAGCCGACCTCCACAAGGGTTTTAACATAGGACTCAAACGTGTTACAATCCTGATGGCGGACGTTGGATTCCAATGATTTAGCATGTAATAATCCGAGATTTCTCAATGGATAAGCACGGATTACAAAAGCAAAGTGAATAGATATTTCTTGAGGAACAGCCTTGAGAAACGTGCATATAAAGGCACTTCGTTATTGGTAGAAATACCAGTGATGAAGTGCCTTTTTGTGCGTTGCGTCCTAGAAAACCTGTGCAAATCTAAGAAAATCAAAGGAGACAAACATGGCAGTAAAGAATGAAGGATTTCCGGATCTTGAAAGATATCTGGAAGAAAGAGGCCGTCACTTAGTGACATACACTGAGGGGGCAACAATGTACCACATCCCTTATTATTCTTTTGTCCGTCTGGCAAAGGAAGCAGGGGCGAATCTTCCGCTTCGAAGAACCACAGTAATTGATGTGGATATTATCGAGGAATACCTAAAAGAAAATCCAGATGTTGCTGAGAGAGTCAATCTGGTGAGGAGGTAGCGATGGCGAAGAAGAGAAAAGAATTAACAGTAGAACAGCTTGAGAATCTTACAAGAGGACACGGTAAGAAATATGTCAGCCTGGATGAAGGTGCAGCACTATATTCAATAGGGAAGAACACTTTCAGACAGATGGCCAAGGATGCTAAGGCAACATACAAAATCAACCGCAGGGTACTTGTGAATATTCAGAAGTTTGATGAGTTTATGGAAGCGTTTCAGGAAGAATTCGATTAAGTGGAGGTGCAGAAAAATGGGCAAAGTAATAGCCATCACCAACCAAAAGGGCGGTGTAGGAAAGACAACAGTAGCGGTAAATCTTGGTGTAGGACTGGCAAGAGAGGGTAAAAAAGTTCTTCTGATTGATGCTGATCCACAGGGCAGTCTTACAGCAAGTCTTGGATATGTGGAGCCGGATGATATTAACAGAACTTTGGCAACAGTAATGATAGAAGTGATGAATGATGTGGATATAGATCCTATGGATGGAATCTTACATCACGCAGAGGGAGTAGATGTTCTTCCTGCAAATATTGAATTATCAGGTCTTGAAGTTGCACTGGTAAATGCTATGAGCCGAGAAGTAATTTTGAAATTGTACATCGAAATGATTAGAGACCAGTACGATGTGGTGCTTGTGGATTGTATGCCCTCACTTGGCATGATGACTATCAATGCACTTGCTGCAGCAGATGAAGTAATCATTCCTTGTAGTGCAAGTTATCTTCCGGTCAAAGGTTTGGAACAGCTGATGGCAACGATTATCAAGGTTAAGAAACATCTTAACCGCAAGCTCAGAATCCGCGGAATTGTAATGACGATGACCGATTTCAGAACGAATTACGCAAAGGATATTGCAGAAATGATTCGCAGCGGATATGGCTCCAAAGTGGGAATTTTTAAGACTACTATTCCATTCTCGGTGAAGGCGGCAGAACCAAGTGCTGAAGGCGTGAGCGTTTATAAGCATTGTCCTGGTGGCAAGGTAGCAAATGCATTTGCGGATTTGACAAAGGAGGTGCTCGGATAATGGCAGAAAAGAAATTACGACCAGGTCAAAAAATCAAAATGGTCAGTGTGGACGAACTTCTTGGGTGCGCTGGTGAAGAGTCAAGTTTGGAGATTGATATCAATAGAATTCAGCCTTTTCAGAATCATCCTTTTAAGGTAGTTGATGATGCAAAGATGGATGATTTGGTCAACAGTATCAGGCAGAATGGCGTACTTACGCCGGTGCTCGTAAGACCTACAGATGATGGTGGTTATGAGATGATTTCAGGACATAGAAGAATGCATGCTGCTGAACGAGCCGGACTTGCTACTATTCCTGCAATCATTAGAGAACTTACTGATGATGATGCCACGATTGTTATGGTTGAAGCGAATTCACAGAGAGAAGAGATATTGCCGAGCGAGAAGGCATTTGCTTATAAGATGCGATATGAGGCTACAAAACGAAAGGCCGGGAGACCGGATAAAAATTCGCCCCAAGTTGGTACGAATTTCCGAGCTGATGAAGAATTAGCTAAGGAGGTCGGTGAGAGTAAAAATCAAGTATATAGATTTATTCGCCTTACGGATCTTATCCCAGAACTTTTGGAGATGGTTGATACCAAGAAAATGCCGCTTGTTACTGCGGTAGATATTTCATACATGGACCAGAAGGTGCAGCAATATCTGTACGAATACATCAAGGAAAATGGCATGTCATATAGTTCTTATGATAGTATTATAATGACGAAAGAAAAAATGATACGAGGCCTTGAGAGAAGAAATTCTCCCAGGGCTTTTTTGCGCGAGCAATGAGGAAAGTGGCTGCCATGCTTGCATGAGCAGACAGTTGACGAATGCCGCGACAACGAGAAAACTTGTTTTCGAGTGGAAGGAAGTGAGCACATGCCTTATAGAAGTAACGTGCCGTGTAAACATCCTGGCTGTGCAGCACTTATTCCGTACAGTCAGATGTATTGTGATGAGCACAAGCAATTACATAAGAATGACAGAGCATATGCAAGCGAGCGTGGGTATGGTTCCAAGTGGCAACGTGAGAGAAGAAAGTTCTTAGAAAGCAATCCATTCTGTGTGAAGTGTTATGAAGAAGGTCATATCACTATGGCTACAGTCGTGGATCATATCAAACCTCACCGTGGAGACCGGAAACTTTTCTGGGATCGTGGGAACTGGCAGCCTTTATGTGAGCATCATCATAATGTAAAGACTATGACGGAAGATAGATATGTGGAATACAAGTTTTGAAAGCGAGGGTAGGGGGTATTTGAATCTCTACAGCCCTTAGGCTCCAAGACCGGCGCCCCCTCTTCTGTGCAAAATCGCGAAATGGAAGATGGGGGGTTAATATTCGAAATAAAAATTCGAAATAGCCGTAAAAAAAATACGGATAGACTTGAATTTTTTTGCAGATAATCATATAATAAAGAAAAAGAAATGGAAGGTGATTATCATGTTAAAGAAATTTAGTGTCGAAAATTTCAAAGGATTTAAGGATAAAATCACATTAGATATAGGAACACCCAGTAATTACAGCTTTAATTCTGAAATAATAGAGAATGGCTGCATAACGAAGGGAATTATTTATGGTATCAACAGTTGTGGAAAGTCGAATCTTGGTTTGGCTATCTTTGATATCATTACACATCTGACTGAAAAGCAAAAACTCCTGGGAAGCTATGACTTTTATCTGAATATGAGTGGAAGGAAATCTTTTGCAGAGTTTGAGTTCACCTTCGTGTTCGACGGACATGAAGTTGTATATAAGTATAGCAAAATGGATGTGAATTCCTTAAAGAATGAAAGTTTGTCTATTGATGGAAAAGAAGTCATTTTCTTTGACTTCCTGACAAGAGATGGATTTACTTTGCTTGAGGGATCAGATACTTTGAATGCATCAATAAGAAATGAAAGCCCGATTTCGAGAGTGAAATATGTAAATAGTAATTCAATTCTTTCAGATAATGTTCAGAATCAGGTATTTAAGAAGTTTATTGATTTTGTCGAGAGGATGCTTTTATTCTATTCGCTTGATAGCCGTGGATATGAAGGCTTTATGAACGGATCAGAGAGCATTGCAGAAGGAATCGTTAATAGTGGCAAGGTTAAGGATTTCCAGGAATTCTTAAAAGAAAATGATATCGATTATGAATTATATGGATGCGAGGTCGATGGAAGAAAGGCTATATATTGTCATTTCGACAATAAAGATGCTGACTTCTTCAAGATTGCTTCAACAGGAACCAGATCACTTGCGTTATTTTATTATTGGTATATCCGAATGGAAAAAGCATCATTTGTCTTCATTGATGAGTTTGATGCATTTTACCATTATGAACTATCAGAGTCAGTTCAAAAAAGACTTAGAAGAATTACAGGTGTGCAGGTATTCACCACTACACACAATACCGACCTTATGAGCAATGATTTACTCAGACCGGATTGCTATTTCCTTCTTGAGAATAATAGCATAAAAGCAATTTCAGAGCTGACAGAAAAGGAACTTCGTCAGGCTCATAATCTTCAGAAAATGTATAAGGCAGGTGCGTTTAATGGCAGATAAAGACTATAAGGCGTTTATAGTTGAAGGAGAGGCCAGAGAACCACAGGTTATTGATAATATTTCAAAGGTGTTCTTTAAGCATGGAAATTTTAAAATTATTACGCTTCCGGCCGGAGAAAATATCTATATGCTTTGGAAGAAACTCAAGGCGGATGATTTCGACACAGATATTATTGAGGTCTTAAGGGAAAGTAATAAGAAAATCAGAGAACAATTGGAAGGATTATCAAGGGATGATTTTTCGGAGGTGTTTCTTTTCTTTGATTATGATGCACATCAGACAAACTTGGGAAAGTCAGATGACGTTGATGTGATAAACCAGATGCTTGAAAGCTTTGACAATGAAACTGAGAATGGAAAGCTATATATCAGTTATCCGATGGTTGAAGCATTGCGAGATTTTGAAGCAGGTAAATGCGGAAATGAAGATAATTGCTTTGTAGAAATTAGTGATCTTGCTGAATATAAGAATATATCTTCGAGAAATTCACTGAATCTGCATTTTAGAGATTACAATATAGATGTATGGAAAGAAATCATTGATGTCTTTTCAATGAGAATATCATGCTTGTTAGGAAATGCGGAAGTTATTTCTTATGAACAGTATTTAGATGAAGCAAATCCACATGATATCTTTATGTGTGAACAGGCTTTAGCAGGCAATAATAAAGTGTTTATTATCAGTGCTTTCCCGGAATTTCTTGTGGATTATTTTGGAATGAAACTTTGGAGAACATGTGTGAAGCATGCAAAGAATCAATTGGATATTTGTAATTGTAAATAAAACATGATGTAAATGGAGCGCTTGTAGAAATGCAGGCGCTTTTATAATGCATAAAAATAGAATATGATAACTTGCCCGCGTGTACTGTGCAAGTACAGGTCAAGTACAGGTCAAGTCGAAATAATGATGGAAGGGGGTATGACCATGGCAGGAAGAAAGCCAAAGCCTACAGCGATAAAGAAGCTGGAAGGTAATCCTGGAAAGAGAAAATTGAATACGAAAGAGCCAATTCCGGCAAAGGGAATGCCTAACTGTCCGGAATGGTTAATGCCTGAGGCTAAGAAAGAGTGGGAGCGTCTGGCAGATTTGATGAATCAGATGGGGGTTCTTACAGAAGTGGATATGGCGGCATTTGCTGCATATTGTCAGTCTTATGCCAGATGGAAGGAAGCACAGAAGCATATTACTTCGGAGGGTTCTACCTTTGAGACTGATAAAGGATATCAGCAACAGACACCTTGGGTTGGTATTGCAAATACAAATCAGAAGTTGATGCTGCAGGCAGCATCTGAGTTTGGACTCACGCCGTCATCCAGATCACGTATTGTGGCTGGTAATGCTAAGGGTAAGGAACCAGAGGATGAGATGGAGGCTTTACTTGGGGGTGATGCTTAATGGCAAAGGAACCAAGACCAAAGGGATATCCAAAGCTGAAGAATTATAAGCCTTCTCAGTTTATGCTTCCGACTTCTCATTATGATAAGAAGAAAGCAGATAGGGCGGTTACTTTTATTGAGAATCTCTGCCATACAAAAGGTAAGTGGGCTGGAACACCATTCTGGTTATTGCCCTGGCAGGAGCAATTGATACGAGATATTTTCGGAATTGTAAAACCTGATGGGAACAGACAGTTCCGTACTGCATTTGTAGAAATATGTAAGAAAGTAGGTAAGAGTGAATTGGCAGCAGCTATCGCTCTTTATTTATTGTATGCAGATAACGAACCTTCAGCAGAGGTATATGGCGCAGCTGCAGATAGGCAGCAGGCTTCTATAGTATTTGATGTAGCAAAGCAGATGGTTGAGATGTCGCCTGCGCTGATGAAGCGTTCTAAATTGATGGGAGCTACAAAGCGAATTGTCAACTATGGCAATGCCGGTTATTACCAGGTACTGTCCGCAGAGGTTGGTGGGAAGCATGGATTTTCAGTAAGTGGCTTGGTATTTGATGAAATTCATACTCAGCCGAATCGCCAATTATACGATGTACTTACCAAAGGTTCATCAGATGCGAGACAGAATCCGCTTCACTTCATTATCACGACTGCTGGAAATGACAGACATTCCATTGCATATGAGCTTCATACTAAAGCAGTGGATATTTTAGAAGGTCGGCGTGTGGATCCGACTTTTTATCCTGTGGTTTATGGTCTTAAGGATGATGAGGATTGGGAGGATGAAGCAAACTGGTATAAGGTAAATCCTTCTCTTGGATATACAGTTGATGTTGAGAGATTGAGAGATGCATATAGAGAAGCAAAGCAGAATCCGGCTGATGAAATTACATTTAAGTGGCTTCGCTGCAATATGTGGGTTAGTTCAACTGTTGCTTGGATTCCTGATGCGATTTATATGAGAGAGCATCCGCTTTATCATCTGCTTCATGATGAACCGAATCCTGAGATGACAAGCTTTGTGTTCAGAGAGACTTTGATGACACATTTGCTTTTGTGGGGAAATGGTTATTGTCAGATTATCAGAAATGGTAAAGGCGAGGTGGTTGCCTTGTATCCGTTAATGCCGAATCGAATGACGGTAGACAGGGATGCAAAGGGCAGGCTCTATTATCAGTATCAAAAGAGTTCTGAGGATGCACCGACGATGGAAGGAAGCAATGTGATTCTGGATCCATCGGATGTGCTTCATATTCCGGGACTTGGCTTTGATGGTCTGGTTGGATACAGTCCGATTGCTATGGCAAGTGAGAATATCACAAGAGATATCATAAATGCCAGAGAAAAGAAGTGGAAGGTAGTTCTTCCAGAGAGTTTTAAGATATTTATGCTTGATAATAATGGAGTTATTCCAGATGAGAGGATTACTATTGAAACAGGTATTGCTCTGGAAAAATTTCTTTGTATTGTTCCTGCAATAGCTGAATCACCAAACGCTACGGATGATATTGATGTTGTGATTACAAAATACGATGAATTTATGGTGTTTGACGAGGATTCAGTTGGCCCAGATTTAATTCCGTTTGCTAGATTGTCTGGGGATAAGTTGTTATGTCTATGCTATGAGAATAAGAATCCTCAAATAGCGGTTTGGAGCTTTGAAGGGTCTGAGGATTTTTCTCCTAATTATAAAAAGGTTTACAGTTCCTTTGATGAGTTTTTAAGTGCAAATAATATAAAGTAATAGATAATGCCAAAGGTTGTAGCTCGATGTGACCTTTGGTATTCTTAATTGAATTATGGATACTCACACTTAATTTTATAGGTGGCTTTAGTACTCAATTTTTTCCTGTAAGAAAATCACTAAATAATTGTTCTACAGATGCAGCTACTAGAGAAGAAATTGAAGGAGCAGAACAGAAAATAGGGTTAAAATTTTCGGGAGAGTTTAAGGAGTATCTTGCTATTGATGGAATAATCATTTGTCAGGATGAATCGGGAAGTGTGCATGAGAGTACACCAAATAATACCGTGAAAAAGGTGGCGGATAGTTTAGCAGACTATGTGTTGTCTCAAAAGTAAGTTGTTTGTATTTGGAATTCAAAAAATGTGATAAACGTTAGCATGATAGGTTCTGTTGACTTTATTTGCTATCTCCATGATTTTTTTGCATTTTATTCTGATAATTGAAGTACCAACTGTCCTTTGAAGAGTAGGAGGGAATACCTGCTACGAAATGGACAGTGCGTTTCCTCTGAATATTCAATTTTTAGGAGGAAGCGATTATGGCTTACAGCAGAGCAGATGTACCGGAATTAGAGAATTTACTTAAATATGGTAAGAAGAAGTTCGTCAGATATGATGAGGGAGCAAAGCTTTACTCAATGGGACTTCATTCTTTCCAGGAGCTAGCAAAGGAAGCAAATGCAGTTTATCATGTGAAGCGCATTGTACTGGTTAATACCGAAGTGATTGATGAGTACATGGAAAATTTTAGAGACGAGTAGGATTGTGAGGACAGCCTGCAGTGCTCTGAAACTTTTTCAAAAAGTACTTGAAATATTGACGGTCAAAAAGTATAATGATAAATACAGATGGAGGTTTTGAACAGATGGCAAGAACAGGAAGACCAAAGCTCGAAGATTCGAGAAGTCACAAGATTTCAGTACGCTTCTCTGATGAGCAGTTGGCAAGACTGGAAGCCTACTGTGAGAAGTTCCAACTGAATAAAGCGCAGGTGCTTATGAAAGGCTTCGAAGAACTGGAACGTCAGGCAGAAGCTGATCAGGGCAAATAGGCAGGCTGTTTCTCACTGGAAGTGAGGTGACAGAATGGCTAATTCAAGAAAAGACAAACGTGGGTATGTGCTTCGTACCGGCGAATGTCAAAGAACAGATGGGCGCTATTCCTATTCTTATACAGACAAGTATGGAGAGCGTCATGTAGTATATGCCAAGGATTTGGCGGAACTACGAAAAAAAGAGAGAAAGATCATCCGTGACATGGAGGATGGCATTGATACACATGCTCCAGAGAAGATTACTCTTAATCAGCTGTATGATAAATACATTTCACTTAAGGTCGATTTGAAACCTACTACAAGAGCAAATTACAAGTATATGTATGATCACTTTGTAAGGCCGAAGTTTGGTAGAAGGAAGATAGCAGACATTAAGTACACGGATGTGAAGAAGTTCTATTATGATCTGATTATGAATAAGGAAATGAAGGCTTACACGCTGGATAATGTTCATACTCAGATTCATCCAACTTTGCAGATGGCTGTAAGGGATGGCCTGCTAAGAACAAATCCATCAGATGGTGTTATGGCAGAGATTAAGAAGAGCCACGTATGGGATAAGGAACCAAGAAGAGCATTAACGATTCCGCAGCAGAGAGCATTTACCGGTTACATGCAAAATAGCAGAGAGTATCATGGATGGGTTCCCGTCATTATGATTCTGCTTGGTACAGGAATGCGTATTGGAGAGTGCTTGGGACTTAGATGGGAAGATTTGAACTTTGAGAGTCGAACCATTAGTGTGAATCACAATCTCAGTGAACGTCCTTATGATGATGGAACTTGCACGAAGCATATTCAGACTCCGAAGACGAAGGCAGGAACGAGAACAATTCCAATGATTGATGAAGTATTTGATGCTTTCCTTCAGGAATATGAGATGCAGAAGTGTATGGGATATCGCTCAGAGACAATTGATGGTTATACCAACTTTGTATTTCTGACTACCGGTGGCAGTGTTCTTTCAGCTTCAAGTGTTAATCGTGCGATTCACGGAATCACAGATAGTTACAACGCAGAGGAAATCCAAAAGGCTAAGGAAGAGAAGAGAGAGCCGGTGCTCATTCCAAACTTTTCCGCACACAGCTTAAGGCATACCTTCTGTACAAGACTCTGTGAGAACGAGAGCAATCTCAAGGTGATCCAATCGGTGATGGGACATTCAGACATTACCACTACGATGGACATTTACGCAGAAGCAACGGATGAGAAAAAGCAGGAGATTATGGCTAATCTCCAGGGAAAAATTATAGTATAATAGGTAGTAACGATGTGTCTTTAGCTTTGCTTTTGACGCATGTTAAATAAGTCTCCATCAATGTTCGTGGAAATCCGTCAGAAACGGGATTTTTAGACTTGACCACAATTAATACATCAAAATCAATTTCGTGACGGACTTATATGGACAATGATGGAATGACAAAATATTGGTTTACGGCGACTGTCGGAGTTGGATAAAGGCTGATGGGTTCGGTTACCCGAAAGTTCCCGACGATGAAAAGTCTTGATAAGTAAAAAGTCTTGAAATGCTGATAAATACAGTGTTTCTTGAATGTGATTAAAATGTGTAAGATGTATATTTCCATGATTTTTCCATGAACATGGAATTGTAATGGAAAAGATTTTCTTCTTGAAAAAATAGGAGAGGCATGTTATATTAGACATATAAAAGGAACAACCGCCCACAAGGTGGGTTGACCAAAAATGCGAAATAGAAAAATCCACCCCGTACTCGGTCAAAGTTTAGGGGTGGTTTTTCTATGTATGGTTACTTACAAAACGTAAAAACGAATGTAAGCAATGCCAAAAGGAAAAGACCAAAGGTCATTAAATCCTTAAAATCAAAATGATTTTTCATAGGCATCACCCCCATTCTGTAAAAATGAGAGGTCAGCCCACCCTGCAACACGGTTGTCCTTGTGGAGTATTCTACCATAGAGCAGGGGCAAAGACAATAGTGACTTAGGCAGATGATAAAAAGAGTTTATTGTTTTATCGAGTTTTCCTTTCGATTTCATTTAACCATACCCGATAATCATCCTTAGACATGCTCAAACGTTTTTCTTTCATCATTGTGGAAAAATCAGATACATTATGCAACCACTTGATATGGTAATCAAAATGATTACCAATTTCTTCACGTTCAGTTAATCTGTCTAATATCTTATTTTCTATAAATCCGATTGCCCAAACTGTTTCTATTTTCCCATCAGCATTGAATTTTGGTAGTTCTTCTACCGGCAAAACTTTTCTATGCGGAGAGAAATATTTGTTTTTATAATCAAGTAGAATTTCATCAGAGAGTTCCTTATCATTACTTAAAGTTTTTATAATCTCATTCATTTCGATTCCCAATCTATAAGACAGTATTTCCAGTATTTCAGAAGTATTTATACTTTTTTCCAAATTAGAGTAATCATCATCTTTGCTTGTTAGTTCTTTATCAAGGGTGATATGCGAATTATTTTTAACTTGTGGATGTGAATAGAATAACATTTTCTTTATCAAGCCTATAAAACTGAATGATATATTAGTTCGGCTAAACATAGCGTCTATAATATGTTTTTCAGAGATACTAAGTTCGGAAATTTCTTCAATGGTGATTTCCTCTAAACCAGTTTTTTGCATAGCATTTAAGTTATCCTTACGGGCATATTCCTGTTTGCCGATTAAATAATCCACATCACAATTAAGTAATTCACATAGTGCAAGCATTTCATTCAATGTTTTTGGCATTGCATATCCGTCTTGCCAATTCCTTATTTTTCTTACGGCATTATTTTGATCTGTTGGTGTGATATATGCTTTTGCTTTTTCGGGGTACATTTTTTTAAAAATATCAAATAGGGAAAGTCTGTTTATAGTTAGACGTTCTTTAAAATGTTCTGTGTGAATTTTAAATTCATTATTCATACTTAAAATCCTCTATAAATGTTATAGAAATGAAGTACAAATTCATAATACATGATTTACAATGAAATTGCAAGATAAACAAGGAAAAACGAGTGCACAAGGATTTCTAACATAAACAGGAGGTAAGGTAGATGAATAAAGCAAGTTATTCTGATGATATTAGCAAGCTAGCAACTGTCAATCAAGCAAGAGAACGCTATAAATTATCAAGAAATCTTTTATTAAAGATTGCCGAAGATAATGGAGCAGTACGCCGGATAGGACGGGCAGTAAGAATTGATGTTCCTGCAATGGATAAAGCAATCAGCAACTATTAAAAAGCGTTATGAGCCGATTTTAGGCATTTAATCTATGGAGTGGTTAATTGGTTCCATTATCAAGGGGAAGTGCCTAAATATGGCAAATACAAGGCTTAGAACAGAAAAGAGAGGTAAAGCATGAGCAGAATTATATTGAAACCATTACGAAGCAAAAAACAGTTGAGAAAAGTATCTTTTAAGGATGTTGTATCAGCAGGATTTACAGATGATACAGAGCAGTTTTTTACAATCAGTTTTAATGTAGGAAACGGGGCAAGGCAGGATTTAACAGTAGCATTTGAAGCAAGGTCTCCGAGGGTGTATTTAAGCGGTGAATATAGAGACTAATTAAAGAAAGGCAGGGCAGACATGGCTAGAAAGAAAAAGTATGTGCCTAAAGCCTTTGAAAGTGGAAAAGCCGGGGATGTGTCTGCCAATATTTATGCCTCTATGATTCAATCAAGAGCATGGAGCAACCTAACAAATAATGCAAGAGTTTTGTATGTCTATATGAAACTTCAATATTATGGACAGAAAACCATCCCCGACAGGGAGCAGGAATGTTTCTATTTCAACAAGGCTATGTTCATCAAGACCTATCAGCTGTATAAGAATGTAAATCAGTTTTACAAAGACAAGAAATTACTGATAGACAACGGATTTATTGAGACCGTGGAAAATGGAAAAACCACACGGACAAAAAGTATATACAAATTATCATCAAAGTGGAGAGAGATTTAATTTGGCTATATCAAATCTGTTACCACTTAAAGAGGAAACAGGTATTTATTTTGTTACCACTATCAAGAAATCATTTGTTTATGTGGTAGCAAAAATAATATCACTGTACCTAATTTTGATAGGTATAACTGGTAACAGTATTGATACTGAATTAAACATATTACCATATCTATACCACTTTTTAATGCTTTTTCTTTTTCCGATTTTCTCTCTAAAAAACAGAGAAAACAAAGGGATATGTCACAAGCGGTCTCGAATTTCAGAAAGTGAGGTTTAATTTTATGAACGCAAAAGCAACAGATTATACAACAATTTTACCAATCGGTAAAGAAAATGCCATATCTACAAATGAGTTGGCGGTTATCATGGGTTTTAGTGATAGCCGGAGTTTGCAAACAGATATAGCAAAAAGCCGGAATGCAGGGCAGATTATTTTATCAAGTACACAAGGTGGTTACTATCTTCCTAAAGATGATGCGGAGGTGCAAGAGTTTGTGGCGGTTTTAAGGGCAAGAGCAATTAATACTTTTCGAGCTTTAAAATCTGCTAGGGAATATTTGCAAAAGGATAAAGGACAGATGAGTTTTAATGATTTGGAGGGAATTGAAGATGAATTATAACATTGTAAAACATATTGGCACATTATCAGATGGGAAGATTACCACAGAATTAAATGTTATTGAATGGAACGGACGCAAAGCACAATATGACCTTAGACGTTGGTCTGTTGATGAAACAGGGGAGCGGACACCATTAAAGGGATTGTGCTTGTCTGATAGTGAGTTGGAAGTATTAAAGCAGTTGATAAAGACTATTGTAAACCAACCAAGTATAACGAGTTGACATTTAAAGAAAAAAACATGATTTCTTGAAGAATGGAGGAATGAACACATGGCAAACAAAAACAGCAATTTTCCAAGTAATCAGCTAAACGAACTGCCGCCAGAAGTATGCAGGGCAACAGTTGATAATTTAAAGGAATTGTCACAAAGGGGGAAACCAGAAACAGAAACGGAGTTGAGAGAACGAATAGACCAATATTTTGATTTTTGTGCCACTAAAGGATTTAGACCGGGGATTGAAACGCTTTGTCTTGCGTTGGGTGGTATATCAAGACAAAGTTTGTGGGTGTGGTGCAACGGAGGGGGAGGAAAAAGCCAAGAATGGGCTGATATATGCAATGCTGCTAAACAGTTCATTATAGGCTTTTTAGAACAGTTAAGCATGACGGGAAAAATAAATCCTGCCAACAGTATATTTTACCTCAAAAATTGGGCTGGATATTCTGACACTGTAACAATGGAGCCAATAAGCACTGTAAAGCGTGTATTATCAGCTAGTGAACTTCCACATCTGGGAGATATGACAGAAGATACAGCACAACAAGATTTAGATAAACTTTCACAGTTGGATAGAAGTGTGAATGTAACATCTTCATCGGAGTTGCCACGATTGGGAGATTAAGGCGATATTATATAAAAATCATGGAAAAATGAATGGCAAACACAGAAAATATAATAAATTCAACATGATAAATGCTTGAAAATCAAAGGTTTTGCGTGCTGACACTATTCATTTGGATAAATAGAAACACATGAAAAGGTAGCAAAAATAAGGCGGTACGGGGGGGGTTATATATGAGCGTTGCCGAAGTGGTAGTTGGTCACTCTCCCACCGTCGTAAATAAAAAAGCAGTTAAAATTATAAAAGACCTATAGGGCAGAAAGAAGGTAATAGTGTGAAAGAAAGTAGAGGGAAGCCAATAAATGGCGCACTGAAACAAACTATCCCAGGATAGTTTCCAAAAAAGAACATACGTTTTAGCTTGAAAATTTAAGAAACTAATTGCGATTCGGAAATAATACCTTCACGCAGTAAAAGTTTCTTAGCCTGTTTGATAGCCTTAGTTTTTTGTTTTTCAATTAAGGGAGCAGGCATATCAACTTTGTAAAGATCACAAGGATTCCACTCCTCACCAGTAGACAGCATCTGGTAAATGGCAGTGAGAATCATACGGGCA